>JAEYOK010000023.1 GCA_023411795.1 Bacillota bacterium | reverse complement strand
TTTCAGCAGTAGAAGAGCCTTCTCTGGATTCGAATATATGGAACGTGTATGATATTACACAAAAAATAAGTCCTGCTAACAGTTATAATTTTAGCGGAGAAATTACAATATTAATCGATTCAAACTGTATGTCAGCTGGTGACAGCTTCGCAAGTGCAATGAAACAACTTGGTTTGGCTAGATTGGTTGGAAATCCTACAGGTGGATGGGGGAATCATTATCTATCACCTGTTCTATTTTCCTTGCCTAATAGTGGGCTATGTTTTCGCTCTGATGTAGAATTATCATATAACGTAGATGACAGACCAACTTCAATTTATGGAACAATGCCCGATGTTTTTCTGACGCAAATTCCATATCCGAGTAAACTATCAAAGGAGGTTCTCTTAAAAGATGATTGGATAAGTTGGTCATTAAACCACTAGGTACTACATGCATGAAGCAATACCGACAACCAGTATGGTAATCATACTTTTTCCCATAAACAAAAAATAGAAGGTTTATCGCTCCGTGGGAATATATCCATGGAGCGATTTTCTTAGCGTTACAGAGCAGAATAAATGTCAAGGTTTGCGAAAGGATTTGGAGCCATATCTGAGGGCTTACCGGGGATGTTATATTAAAGCGAGAATAATTAATATTAGATAAATATCTAACATAGCATTGACATAGTCACCAATGTTAGATATAATTCTAACATAACGGAGGTTAGATTGAGATGAATGTTAAGTTGAACAGGGAACCACATTGGCTTTATGAAACGTTATCGCTACTTACGCTGGGCTTTGATGATGACCCTGCTTATCCACTGAGCTTTATTAACGATCCGGCAACATACCAGATGAGCAGGGAGGAAATTGGCGAGAGACTGGGACAGACTACCGTATATTTAAAGACTGTTTATACGCACACAAGAAAATTGGTGGCTGAATACAAAGATGTTGAAAAATACTTTAGAAGTAAGGGCTTTAACGCTGCCATACTGGCGTCAGACCTGGACCGTGTTGAAAGCCTTAGCTGTAAGGAGTATAAAGCGGCGCTTTTTAGGCATGTCCTGCTTGCTGCTATGGAAACGGGGACGGAAGAAAGTGACTTGGATTTTTCAATGGAGCCAAACGTCGGAAATCTATTTGCCGCCCTAACAAAGACAAACTGGTCGGATACTGATAAGCTTCAGATTATGGAGTTGTTTCAAAGCTCCGAGGCTGATTTTCCCCGCATGCATGAACTGATGAAGAGGGCAGAAGCGGTTCTCATATCGCAGTATGAACTTATCAAGGAAAAATACGTGTCAACAGTAGAAAACTACAGCAAAAATCAGTCTGAGGAAGCTAAGAATATACTCTCTCAAACAATTAAACTGTTTGGTAGTCTGGATTTTGACAATATTTATCTCTCTCTGGGCATTGTAACTCTCAATCAATTGAGTTTAGTCGTGCCCTTTACCGATAGCCGCAGCTGTTATGTCGCCTTTGGTCTCGATTTTGTAAGACTGAATGAAATGAAGGATCTCGGAGTCAAGATGGAGGAGCAACTGCTCCGAAGACTAAAGGCACTTGCCGACGGAAACAAGCTGAAAATTGTCCGTCTGATCTCCCAAAGGCCCATGTATCTCAAGGAGCTGTCCGAAGCGCTTGGGATTACTACCGCAACCGTTTCTCATCATGTCAGTCAGCTTATGGAAGAAAAGCTTATTCGGTTTGAGATGGATGGCAGGAAAATATACTACAGCGTAAATACCGCCGAGTTTGTGAGCCTAGCGGCATCTATCGCAGAAATAGCGGAGAGGAGTAAAGCGTCAAATGAAAAAAAATAGCATTAGTAAGATGATCCGAAATGTCTCGCTAAACGAACCGTCCATCTTCGCCTATTTTGCAGTAAATGCTTTGTCCTCGGGCTTTGAGCCTGTTCTTTCGGTTTTTGCGCTCCAGCTTATTGTCTCACAGCTGACAAAAGCTAATGGTTCTCACCACCATGTCATCATCACAATTTTCACGTATATCCTTATTTCTACCTCTCTTAAAATCATGGCAACACAGTCGAATCAAAGAAGCTGGGGAAAATTCGCGTTTCTTCGGATGGAGTATTTAAGGAGCATTTGCAGCAAGATTCTCACTATGGATTATGCATACTATGAAAACCCGAGCTTTTTCAACGAAAAGGAATCGGTATTTGAAGCGGTAACAGGCAACAATGTTGGGCTTGAAGGGATCTATCACAGGATGTTTGAGATCGGGGGCAAACTAGTTTCAATCCTGATGTTGTCCCTCATAATCTCGTTTTTTCATCCTGTCATCGTATTAGTCATGCTGGTATCGGTATTTACAAACGTTCTTGCCATGCGAAAGACGTCGCAATTCAGGCATGCAAAAAAACCGGAGCTCAATCGGGCGGACAGACGCGTTTCAAGGCTCTATGAGAGCAGTGCAAATTTCGAATTTGGTAAAGACATTCGGATGTTTGATTTAAAAGCACGTTTTCTTGAGGTGTTTCGCAAAGAGATCGATAGTTTTAAAGAAGTGTATACTGTAATCGTGAACAGAGAGTTTACCTGGAACCATCTCCCGGCATTAGTATTGGCAGCTTCCGAGTTTGTAATGTACGCGGTATTGACGTTTGGTGTACTAAACGGACTTTCGATAGCGGATTTTACAATGTATATGGTATCGGTCACATTACTTAGTGCAAAGATGAGAGAGGCAGCAATCGATATTGGCTTTATTCGCGACCAGCTGCTCTATGTTGACGACATGTACCAATTTATTGATACAAATCTGATTACCGAAAACTCTGATCGGTCGTTTTCTGCTGCCGCACCAGTCAAGATTGAATTTCTGGATGTCTCTTTCAAATATCCAAATACGGAGCGCTACGTTCTTAAAAACCTCAACTTAACCATTGAACCGTCTGAGAAGCTGGCGCTTGTTGGTGTAAATGGTGGTGGAAAGACCACGCTGGTCAAGCTCCTATCCGGTATGTACCGGCCGACAGAGGGAAAGATTCTCATAAACGGAGTTGATTATCTGGATATGAAACTGGCCGATTTGCAGGGCCTTATCGCCATGGTCTCCCAGGAAGTTCAGCCCCTGGCATTCAGTGTGGCTGAAAATGTCGCGGCATCGGAGACCTACGATAGAGTGAGAGTTGAGGAGTGCTTGAGGCAAGTTGGCCTCTGGAAAAAGATAAGCAGCTTCCCAAAAGGAATTGAGACATCACTTTTAAAAATTCTGGATGAGGATGGAATCGTACTGTCCGGCGGAGAGAATCAGAAGCTCATGATAGCGAGGGCCTTATATAAGCATGGCACACAGATGATGATTATGGATGAGCCCACCGCCGCGCTGGATGCGCTTGCGGAGGAAAAGATATATCGCGAGATGAATGAAATAATGCAGGGTAAGACTTCAATCTTCATATCCCACAGAATCGCCAGTACACGCTTTTGCGACCGGATTGTTCTGCTGGATGGTGGAAACATTAAGGAAACCGGTACCCATGATTCGCTTATGGCATCTGGCGGGTTGTACCGGGAAATGTTTGAGGCACAGGCGAAATACTATCGGGAACCAATGGAGGAAGCGGTATGAAGAAGCAAAAGGTTTTGATGCATTTTTGTAAACTGATTATGAGATTACGCCCGAGCTATGTGTTTCTGGTTTTCTTCAGCGCATTGGTGGGAACTGCTGTTTCAGTTCTGGGCATTTATATCCCCAAGCTTTTGTTGGATGGCTTTGCGGCACAAAGAGAAGCCAAATGGTTTCTTTCTCTGATATTATTAATTGCCGCCGCAAAACTGATTCTTCAAATACTGTTAAATTACCTGAAGAAGAAACAGGACACGTCAGGTCAGCTCCTAAAGAGAGAAGTTGAGCTTGCCTTCTCTGAAAAGGTTATGTCTGTTGACTACAGACATTTGGAAGACCCCAAATATCTGGATATGAAGGAAAGAGCCATCTTCGCTATCAATAACTTTGGTGCGCTGGATATGTTGCTTGGGAGTGCCATTTCTTTCGTGTCTTCCTTGCTCACATTGGGAACGGTAGCGGGAATTATGGTGAGCTTCAGTCCTGTATATATGCTGATATCACTTTCCATAGCCGTTTTTACTATCTTTGTACAGAAACGGTATCTTACTACGGTGCAGAAGCTTTTACAGGAACTGATTCCAATCAACCGGCAATACAATTATTACTTTTCCAATGTGCTCAATCCGGAGCCGCAAAAGGATATCCGTATATATCGGCTGGATAAAATGCTTATTTCAAAGCTCGCGGAGAAGAATATAGCCCTTTCAAAATGGCTTGGGACGCTTGAGACAAAAGGCGGAAACTCTACTTCTATTCAAACGGCAATCATCGGCCTTATCCATCTGGTCACCTATGTGTATGCAAGCCTTCGGGTTCTGACAGACCGATTTGGGGCACAAATAGGCATTGGCGACTTCACCGTATACATTAGCACAAGCGAGCAGTTGATTAACTCCTTTAGAACATCCTTTAGCTCCCTTATGAACGTAAACCAACAGCTGGGCCATCTGACACCCTTCGCGGAGTTTATCGAGATTCCTGAAAGTGACATAAAAAGCTCTGAGGGGTATGCAATAGATGAAATTCACTCTGTGGAGTTCAGGAACGTCACGTTTCAATATCCGGCCTCAGATAAAACAATTTTAAAGAACATTTCGTTTACTATCAACAAGGGTGAGCGTATCTCGATTGTCGGACTAAACAATGCCGGTAAATCCACGATTGTAAAGCTTCTGTGCAGGCTGTTTGAGCCCACTGGAGGGGAGATCCTAATCAATGGCATACCGATAGGGCAGCTACGCCATAAGGATTACCTTGGTGAGGTTGCCACAGTTTTTCAGGATTTTAAGCTATTTCCGTTTACAATTGAGGAGAATATCAACACAAAAGAAGCCCAAACCGATCCGCGGAGGCTGGAGCAGATCCTAGACGATCTGGATATGACCGTTAGGATGGAAAGACTTCCAAAGGGAGTAAAATCATTGCTTGATAAAAGCATCTATGACGAGGCTGTGGATATGTCCGGCGGAGAGAAGCAGAAAATAGCTATCGCAAGAGCGTTGTATAAAGCGTCGTCCCTTATTATCCTCGATGAGCCGACTGCTGCGCTGGATCCATTGGCGGAAGCAGAAATCTATGAAAGCTTTAACGAGCTTGTCAAAAATCAGACAGCAATCTATATCTCTCACAGGATGAGCTCATCGATTTTCTGTGATAAAATTCTCCTTCTTCAGGATGGAGAGGTTGCGGCATTCAACAGCCACGAGAATCTGATGAATAGCAATAATCTATATAGTGAACTGTTTCGTACTCAAGCCGCGCACTATCAGCAAGAAACCGCGCGCGCGGCAGGGTAGTCTAGGGTTGAGTATGTTGTCTTAATGTCAAGGTTGGATAAATAGAATTTTGTCTATTTCCATCATCTGATCTTGTGAAAGTGGACCCCAATCCATGGCTTTAGCGTTTTCTTTTATTTGTTCTACGGTTTTGAAACCCGGAATCGGGATGGTAACACCACTTTTTGCCCAAATCCAGGCGAGTGCCCCCTGAACCAGAGTCCTTCCTCCAATAGTTAAAATATCACGGATAGCCTCAAGTTTATCATAAGCAGCGGAATTTGGTTTACCATCCTTGAATATTGCTTCAACCCATGCATGACCAGCTCCGCGGACATCGTTCCTGGATATTATAGTGTCCCTTTTATGTTTTCCGCTTAAAAAGCCCATCGCTAAAGGACTCCGATTAATACTGGAAAGTCTTTTTTCCTCACATAACTGAAGAATTTCCTCGTTACCACCAAGAATATTTAATTGTTGCTGGATGGCACTGCAGTTTTGTTGCTCTGCAAATAATTTGGCACCGTTAGTTAAATCTGTACTCCAGCCATAAGTTCTGATTTTCCCTTTGGAGACGAGTTTATCCAAAGTTTCGATTACAGAATCAATCTCTGAGAGCCCAATTTCCCATACATGAAGCTGATAGAGGTCGATATAGTCTGTCTGGAGACGTTTCAGTGAAGCCTCGCAGGCTCTTTCAATATAATCCGGAGTTACGTTGTAACCTTGAAGAGTTTTTGTCGCTTCATTACCCATGTAACCAAACTTGGTGGCGAGGACGACCTGAGTTCTACGGCTTTTAATAGCTTCTCCGATTAACCTCTCACTATGTCCAATACCATAGGAATCCGAGGTGTCAATAAAATTAATACCTAAATCCATTGCGGTCTGGATTGCTGCGATTGACATATTATCGTCGGTCTCACCATAACCATCAGCTTTACCGTCCATATAAAATTGACCTCCGATTGCCCAACAGCCTATGCCCATAGGGCTTACCTTAATACCTGATTTCCCCAAAACTCTTTGTTCCATATGAATAACCTCCTCTATTTAATAATTTCTCAGAATCTATGCTCCTTTATTTTTAAAACTTCAGATTCTAATCATTAAAATAACCAACTAGTTGGTTGAATAGTAGTAATAAAATAAAAGGTAATTACATACCTTTTATTCCATTCCATAAAACATCAAAGCAGCAATCCATTTCTAGTAGAGCCTGTTCTTTACTCATCAACCCTGATGATAAATCAATGCAGGTTAGTATATTGTAAAATGTATGCGCCATATGACTTGGATTCATTGGCCGAAGCTCCTTTTGTTTTATACCTTCCTCCATGATACAGGCCAGATTTGCAACAAATTCTTTCTTGCTTTCTGAAGTAATCGATATGATTTCTTTTCTTAGATTGGTAGGGGGTAAATAGTATATCCGATTCCAAAAATCCATTTCAGCATTATCCAAATTGTATTCCAGATATTCACGATATATTGTTTTTAAGCGCTCCCTGCATGGCATATCATTGCATCTTGTGATGATTGCCTTCATCACATATCGGTATTTCTGTACAATATCCTGAAAGAGTTCTCGGAAGATATCTTCCTTACTTTTAAAATGAAAGTAAAGAGTAGCTTTATTAATATCGACTTCGGCAGCTATCTTATCCATACGTGCACCTTCATATCCATGTAAAGCAAAGGCCTTCAGTGCTGCCTGAAAGATTTTTTCCTTTGTTAAAGCTCCCTGCCCCATAATGTAGACCTCCAAAATTTAAATAAAACAACCAAACGGTTGGTAAATAAATGATAACAAAATTTACCTTTATCGTCAAGCACTTGTTGTATTTTTTTCAATTCTACCTTGGTGAATGATTTTCATTGGAGCGGAAGGGAAATAATCAGCTAAATGTAATTAGAGGAGCAAAGGCTCCTCTTTTTTAATGTGTCAAACTGTATCAAACCATTTATATAGTGATTTAAAATCGCATATAACGTATCATTATAATAAAAAGAATTAATGAATTGATTTTCAGGCATGACAAGGAAATTGTACAGATTCTGAGTACTATAGGAGTTGACTCCTTACAATATCGGCCAGAATTTTTGCGCTCTTTTCAATGCCGAATCGGCTACTGTCAATCATGATATCGTAGCCGTCGTATACATTTTTCAATTCAGGGCAATAACGTTGACGATAGTTTTCTCTTGCCTTGTCAACATCCCTGATCATTTTCTTTGCCACTTTTATATCCATTTGCAGGGCTTCTGTGCAATTCTTAAGTCTGCGCTCATAGGGTGAATAAACAAATACATTCAGGCATCGAGGATGATCTCTTAATACGTAGCCGGCGCATCTTCCTACGATAATGCAGGATTCTCTTTGGGCAATATCCCGGATAATGTTTGATTGAACACTAAATATTTCATCCTGAATTATGGCCACACCCATACCTAAAGGATATTTTCTCCTGAAGAAAACAGGATGTACGTTTTCTTCCTCATTGCTTATGACCGGTATTGGCTGCCCCATCCTCTTTGCTGTGGCTTCAACGATATCTCTGTCATAGAACTCCACAGAAAGCTCCTTAGACAACTTTTGAGCGATTGATCGTCCGAAGCTGGCAAATTGTCTTGATATCGTAACAACATAGTTCTCCATAAGTAAACCTCCCTTGCGCGGTTTTTAGGACGTACGGGTTGTAGCCTTTGGAATCCGAGGATGCTTTTGTATATATCTGACCAGTGAGGACAATAGAAAGTTAATGACAAAATAAATAATAGCTGCAAAGCCAAACAGAACAAAGACATCCGAAACATTTATGGAACCGGTGCCGTTGTATCTGTTTGCCGCACTCAGCAAGGTTTTTACCCTGCTCATCAGCTCAATAACTGCGATATTTGCCAGATAGGAAGAGTCCTTAATGGTTGTGATAACCTGGCTGAGCAAGGTGGGAACAATATTTCTGTAAGCCTGGGGCAGTACAATGTAGATCATAATCTGTACTGTATTAAAGCCCTGAGAATGTCCGGCTTCAAATTGTCCATGGGCCACGGAGTTCAAACCACCCCTCACAATCTCGGCAATGACTGAGGAAGTGAATAGAATCAGAGCCATGGAGCCTTTAAACAACAGCTTTACCTCTACCGAAGTTAGACCGAACATTTTCTTGGATAGAAATTCCGGCACCGGGAAGAACACCAGGCAAATAAATATCCACAACAAAAGAGGCGTATTTCTGAAAATCTCAATATAAGCCGTAGCCAACCATTTGATTATTCTGTTGCGTTTACTGTTGCAGTAATTTCTGACAAGTGCAAGGATGGAGCCTAAAAGCAGACCAATTCCGACAGCTAAGACGGATATAATTAATGTAAAGGCAATTCCTGATAATATGTAGCTAAGAACCGTCGGATTTTTCAGCATGGACAAGCTATCACCCAATGTATTCATTGCTTAGCCACCATCCCTTCTGTCAGCGTATTATGCGCAACAACCGTCCTTAACTCTCTCTTCTTCAGAGAATTCTCCCATGTGCTTGCAAGGGTTGAAAGGGGAAAGCAAACAATGAAGAACAGAAGTCCGGTTACCAGGTATGCAGGGGCATAGGCTCCTCCGGTTGAAGCGCCTGTTACAAAGCTGTAGGTTAAAGAGATAAGATCGGCCCCTCCGATGATGTAAAGACAAGAAGTGTTTTTTATCAAATTGACAACCTGGTTAGCCATGGGAGGAAGGATTATCTTAATACTTTGGGGCAAAATAACGTAATACATTTTTCCTATGTAGTTAAACCCTTGCGATTCAGCAGCCTCAAACTGTCCCTTAGGTATAGACCCAATTCCGGCTCGTACAACCTCAGACATATAGGCGCCTTGATAGAAACCCAGAGAAATGGTACCGGTAGTGATGATTCCCATACTGTTTCCCGAAAAAGCAAGAGCGTAATACAGAAAACACAACTGAAGAACCAGTGGTGTGTTCTGTATCAGCTCCACATAAACGCGGCTTATTCCCCTTAAGAATGTTTTGTTGCTGGTAGCCATCAACCCAAAGATTAACCCGAGAACCAATGATAGCAGCAAAGCGAACAATGCCATTCTGCCGCTATTCACCAGCCCCAGAAGAAAGGTGGAACGGAAAGTCCATACTTTTTCCCAACCATCTATAGAAAATATACCCTCCATACCATTTCCTCCTGTTCAATTCTTTATGCCAATGATTCCTGATGATGTTCCACTAAAATTAGTCAGCAGTATTACTATAAGTTATTTTCTTTAATCAAGCTGCTTATGGTTCCGTCATCCAACCATCCAGTAATAAGCTCTTCTACAAAGGGCGAGAACCCGGAACCTTTCTTGGTTGCAACACCATAGTTCTGAGGTGCGAATTTCTCCTCAATATAGGATCTGCCCTCGGTATGGTATACGGCAAGGATGGACTTATCCACGCAGAAGGCATCTACTTCCTTAGCGCTTAAAGCCGTTGAGATTGTCGGATAGTCATCGAACTGCTGGAAGGTAACACCGGTGGTCCAGGTTGCAGGATCAAAGGTATCATCACTAAAGCCGTCTCCGCTAACGACGCCATTTTCAATCATGGCCTTAACCAGCGCCTTTGCAGAGGTTGAACCGGAGGATACCCCCACCTTCTTACCTACTATATCTTTGAGAGACTTAATTCCTGAAGAGTCTTCAACCAGAACGGTAACATAGTCTGTATAGTAAGGTGTTGAGAAATCCCAGTTCTTCTTTCTTTCCTCTGTGATAGTAAAGGTTGCAAGCACGCAATCGATATCACCGGAGTCCAAAAGCTCGGTACGAGTAGCAGCTGTTACGGCAGTATACTCGACGTCAACACCCAGCTTCTCAGCAATTTTCTCAGCCAATGATATTTCAAGTCCGGAGTATTCCTTTGTTAACAGATCTTGATAACCAAAACCGATAACGGCATTCTTAACGCCTACTCTAAGCACACCGCGGTCAATAATCGCTTGTACGTCTGGTGAATATTTTGTTTCTCCGCCTGAAGAAGGACTTGCAGGTGTCGGTGTTGCGCTACTACTGCTGGCCTTACCACCACAGCCTGCCAAGAGGGATATAAGCATTAATACACTGAGCAATAAACATACAATTTTTTTTGAGCTTTTCATTTTACATTACCTCCTTATTCACAAAAATATATTTTTGGTTTATCAGGAATATCCTGTTTTCGGCTAATACCACCATTTCTTTAGATTTGATACACTCCTTAACGGATGATCTTGCTGAGAAATTGCTTAACCCTTTCATTCTCAGGATTTGTAAAGAAGTGCTCCGGCACGCCCTCTTCAATAATCTGGCCATCCTCCATAAATACAATCCTGTCCGCAACTTGTCGTGCAAACCCCATTTCATGTGTAACCACAACCATGGTTATATTTTCTTTGGCCAACTTAATCATTACATCCAGAACTTCCTGGATGGTTTCAGGGTCAAGTGCAGATGTGGGCTCATCAAACAGAATAATCTTTGTCTGGGCACACAGTGCACGAGCAATCGCTATACGCTGCTGCTGTCCTCCCGATAGGGTAGATGGGTAAACGTGAGCCTTTTCCCTTAGTCCGACAATATCAAGGTAATGATATGCCAGATCATCAGCTTCTTTTTTACTTTTCTTATGCAATTTCAAAGGAGCCAGCGTCAGATTTTTTAATACAGTCATATGGGGATAAAGATTAAATTGCTGAAAAACCATAGAGATTGACTCCCTGACCAACTTGGTTCTATTCTTTGAAGTTAATTTCTCACCATTAATATAGACGCTTCCGCTGGTGGGAGTCTCCAGAAAGTTTAAACACCGGATAGCTGTAGATTTCCCCGACCCCGAAGGCCCGATTATAACCAGTTTCTCGCCCTCTGCAACTTCCAGGTTTAAGCTTTTAAGTACATGAAGATCCCCAAAAAACTTATTTACATTTTCCATCCTGATCATGAGGCCACCTCCTTTCCAAATCATGTTAGGGGATCTAACTAAATAAAAAAATGGCGCCTGAAAATCAGACGCCATTATCTTGAATGCTATTAATTATAGGGGAAAATTCATTTTATGTCAAGAATGTATTAACTTACTTTTTTCACTAGCTTATTTTATTTTTTTACATAAAACTCCGGGTAGGTTTAATGTTACAAAATTTAAATCAGATTTATCGGTTTATGGAAATATATCCAAGAAAGAGAAGTTTTTAATTGAGTGAACAGATTAAATGTGTTAGTCTGGTGATAGAGCAGGTTAGATGTCATAGCTTGGTGAGTAACATGATAGCATAATTGTCAATGTGTAATGAAAAGATAGGAGTGATGCTTTGTGAAAAATGTGGTGATAACCGGTAGTACTCATGGCATTGGTTTTTCGATGGCAAAGGAGTTCCTGCAAGCCGGATGTAATGTTACGCTATCTGGTAGGGGAGAAGACCTGCCGGAAACAGCTCACACTGATCTGATGCCATTTAAAGAAAGATATATCTATATTCGATGCAATGTCCAGGATAAAGAAAGTCTGCAAAACCTATGGGATGCTTCCTTGGAGCGGTGGGGCGGTATAGATATATGGATCAATAACGCGGGACAAAACACGCCGCACAAGTTTTCGTGGGAAACAGGTGAAACTTATACTGAAAACGTCATAAAAACCAATATTCTCGGTATGATATATGGTTCTCAGATTGCAACAACAGAAATGTTAAAGCAAGGATATGGCGCGATATACAGTATGGAAGGCCTGGGCTCTAACAATATGATACAGGTAAAAGCAATCCTTTATGGGACCACCAAGTGTGCATTAACTTACTTTATGAAAGGACTTGCTAGGGAACTTAAGGGTACTGGCATAACAGCAGGACGATTATCGCCCGGAATGATGCTGACCGATTTTATCACAAAAACACCCGATGGGGAACAGTCTGAGGTCATCACAGATAAAAAATTCAGAAAGATATTCAACATTTTGGCTGACAAACCTGAAACGGTCGCCAAATTCTTTATACCCAAAATACTTGGCAATACCAGGAATAACGCTGAAATCGCTTGGTTGACTAATAGAAAGGTGGCATGGCGTTTTATGACTGCAGGCTTTCGCAAAGATAGACTGATTTGATACATTTTGAAATTTTCGCATAAAAATTTCTATTGACAGATTAAGCTTAATTATATTATAATATTGGGCAAAGCAAAGACGAAGAGAAGTAGCATGAATTATCATTCACAGTGAGCGGGGAATAGTGAGAACCCTGTAAAGTGAATTCACGCGAATAACACTTCACCAGCTTCAAGCTGAAAGTCTCTCGACGAGTAGGTGCGACGTAAGCCGAACGTTACAACGGCAGACACTAAGGAGTGATTGCACAAAGTAGTGCAGTAATTCAGGTGGTACCGCGGACGATGATAGTGCTGTTCGCCCTGAAATTCTTATATTTCGGGCGGGCAGTTTTTTGTATCTATAAGTGCTCTCCCGACACAGTGAAATCAGCAAAGAGAGATGAGAAGGGAGAGATTTTATGTCTGAGATTTATCGCACAAAAAAAATGGATCAAATCACTGAAAAGGACATCGGTACCGTTCAAAGAATTGCCGGTTGGGTGGAAAACATCCGGGATCACGGCGGTGTGTCCTTCATCGACCTGCGGGATATGTACGGTGTCATGCAGGTTGTCTTCAGAAACACAGAGCTTTTGAAAGGCATCAGAAAAGAAGAATGCTTGTCCATTGAAGGTTTGATTGAAATCCGGGATGAGGAAACCTATAATCCCAAGATTCCAACGGGAACCATAGAACTGGAGGCGCACAAGGTAATTCTCTTGGGCCGGGTCTACAAGGATTTGCCCTTTGAGGTGGCTACCTCTAAGGAAATTCGTGAGGAAGTGCGTTTAAAGTATCGTTATCTTGATTTGAGAAACCGGAAGGTGAAGGAGAACATCCTCTTCAGGTCCCAGGTAATCAGCTTTTTAAGACAGAAGATGACAGAGAAAGGATTTGTTGAAATCCAAACGCCCATTTTGTCCGTATCTTCCCCCGAAGGGGCGAGGGACTATATCGTTCCTTCCAGAAAGTACAAAGGCAAATTCTATGCATTGCCCCAGGCCCCTCAGATCTATAAGCAGCTATTGATGGTCTCCGGGTTTGATAAATATTTTCAGATCGCCCCCTGCTTCCGCGACGAGGATGCGCGTGCCGACCGCTCACCCGGCGAATTCTACCAGCTTGATTTTGAAATGAGCTTTGCTACCCAGGAGGATGTGTTCCGCGTTGGCGAGGAGGTACTGGGGGAAACCTTTAAAAAGTTCGCACCAGAAGGATATGAGATCACTGGGGCACCATTCCCAGCCATCAGCTATAAGCAGGCCATGCTGGAGTTCGGCACTGACAAGCCGGATCTTCGCAACCCATTACGCATCATCGATCTGACCGATTTCTTCCAGAGATGCACCTTCAAGCCATTCCACAACAAGACAGTAAGAGCCATCAAGGTCCATGCCGAAATGTCCAAGGGCTTCCATGAAAAACTGTTGGAATTCGCGCAATCCATTGGTATGGGCGGACTCGGCTATCTTGAGATTCAAGAGGATATGACATATAAGGGCCCCATCGATAAATTCATACCCGAGGAACTTAAAGGGGAGCTGGCTCAAATTGTCGGCCTCATTGCTGGCGATGTGATATTCTTCATTGCTGATAAGGAAGAGTTAGCCTGCAAGTACGCAGGACAAATAAGAAATGAGCTGGGCAAGCGCCTTGACATCTGTGAGAAAAAGGCCTATCGTTTCTGTTATGTCAATGATTTTCCAATGTATGAAATCGATGAAGAGACCGGAAAAACACAATTTACCCATAACCCCTTCTCAATGCCGCAGGGTGGGCTGGAGGCGCTGACCACGAAGGAGCCCTTGGATATCCTGGCCTACCAGTATGATATCGTATGCAATGGCGTTGAACTCTCCTCAGGCGCGGTCCGGAACCATAATATGGATATCATGGAGAAGGCTTTCGAAATTGCGGGCTATGATGTAGAGACCCTGAAACAGAAGTTCGGTGCGCTCTACAATGCATTCCAGTACGGCGCACCGCCACATGCCGGAATGGCGCCGGGTGTTGACCGTATGATCATGCTCCTAAAAAATGAAGATAACATTCGCGAGGTCATTGCCTTCCCCATGTGCAGCAGTGCACAGGATCTGATGTGCGGATCTCCAAACGAAGTGACAGAACAGCAGTTGCGTGAGGTGCATATTAAGATCAGACATTGATTAAGTATGACGCGTCAGAATGGAGAGATGATTATGGAAGTAACAAAAACTGAGATTGAAAAGCTCGCCAGGCTAGCAAAGCTGAGCTTTTCCGATGAAGAGCTCGAAAGATTTACGGCTGAATTCGATGCAATTGTTGCATTTGCCGATACCATCAACCAATCCATCGAGGGCGGAACCGAACAGATTAGGAGCATCGGTGCCAGGATGGTATCATTTGAAGCGCTGCGCCCCGACGAGGTAGCGCCGTCCCTGCCCGATGATAAAATTCTTTCCAATGTCGAAGGGTATAACGGATTCTTTAGCGTGGAAAGGAGCAAAAAATGAGAGCGGGAATATTTGAATTTGCCTCTAAGCTTCGCAAACGCGAGATTTCAGCATTGGAGCTGACAAAACAATATATCGGTGCCATAGAAGAAAAGAATCCGACCCTCAATGCCTATGTGCACCTGACCTTTGAAACTGCCCTTCAGGCGGCTGAGCAGGCTGACAGAATGCTCAAGGAAAGCGATGCCCCGTTACTCTGCGGTATTCCCATGGCTCTGAAGGACAATATTTGCACTGACGGGCTTCCGACCACCTGTTGTTCCAATATACTTGACGGCTTCCGGCCTTATTATGACGCCACTGTCTGGAAGAAGCTGAAAGCCCATGGTGTAGTGCTTCTGGGCAAGACCAATATGGATGAGTTTGCCATGGGAAGTACTTCCGAGACTAGCTGCTATGGTGCTCCATTGAATCCAATAAACACAACCTATGTCACCGGCGGTTCTTCGGGCGGCTCGGCTTCGGTAGTATGCGCCGATCTTGCGGTGTATAGCCTGGGCTCGGATACCGGTGGTTCCATCCGTCAACCGGCTTCTTTCTGCGGTGTTGTCGGATTAAAACCCACCTATGGTGCGGTATCTCGTTATGGGCTCATCGCTTACGGCAGCTCTCTGGACCAGATTGGTCCCCTGACTTCAAACGTGAAGGACGCTGCCATCGTTTTCGATGCTATCAAAGGAGGCGATAAACGAGATCAGACCAGTATAGATTTAGATCTTGCCCAAGCTTTGGATAGGGATGTCAAGGGTGTACGCATCGGTGTGGCCGAAGAGTTCTTTGACGGGATCAATCCGGAGATCAAATCAAAGATTATGGAAGCAATCACCCTGTTTGAAAAGAATGGTGCAATCATTGAAAGTATCAGACTGCCGGCCTTGAAGATTGCGCTTCCCGTCTATTACATCATCGCCTGTGCCGAAGCATCCTCCAACCTCGGACGATATGATGGCATTCGCTACGGTCATCGCGCATTATCTTATACCAGCATCGAAGATATGATTGTAAAGACAAGAAGCGAGGGCTTCGGCGACGAAGTTAAACGCCGTATCATGCTGGGAACCTATGTGTTGTCCAGCGGCTATTACGATGCCTATTATAAGAAAGCCTGCCTGATTCGTGAAGAAATTAATCGGGAATTTGACACTGTTTTTGATAAATGTGATGTGCTCATTGCACCCACGGCGCCCAATACCGCGTTCCCGTTAAATTATAAGGGAGCAAGCCCGGTAGAGATGTACTTGTCGGATATCTGTACCGTACCCATCAATATCGCAGGCATTCCGGCCATCTCGGTTCCCTGTGGCGAGGATGCCAAGGGGCTTCCTATAGGTATGCAGATCATAGGCAAGAAGTTTGATGAGGCGAAGGTTCTTCAAATGGCCTATTTCTATGAGCAAACCGCTGGAAGAAAAGCGGACGTTAGCGAAGGAGGTGCCGGGGTATGAAATATGAAATCGTCTGCGGCATAGAAACGCATATTGAGCTGGCTACCAAAACCAAGATTTTTTGTGGCTGTACCACCGAATTCGGAGGAGAGCCCAATACCCATTGCTGTCCTGTTTGTACCGGTCAGCCAGGGTCCCTGCCCATTTTGAACCAAAAAGTGGTGGAGTATGCCATAAGGGCTGGCCTGGCGCTGAACTGCAAAATCAATACCAAATCCCATATGGACCGAAAAAATTATGTATATCCCGATTTGCCCAAAGCCTACCAGATCTCGCAATACGATGAGCCCCTTTGTGAAAAGGGCTATATCGAGTTGGACAGTGGCAAGCGCATAGGAATAACCCGCATCCATATCGAAGAAGATGCCGGAAAGCTCATCCATGAGAACGGGTATACCTATATCGACTATAACCGTGGCGGTGTACCACTGATTGAGATCGTTTCCGAGCCTGATATCTCCTCCGCAGAAGAGGCTAGGGAGTATGCTGAAAAGCTACAGTTGACCATGCGCTACATCGGTATCTCGGACTGCAAGATGCAGGAGGGCTCCATGAGATGTGATGTCAATCTATCCCTTCGTAAGCCCGGTGATCCTTTCGGCGTAAGAACTGAGACAAAGAATATCAACTCATTAAGCTTCATTCAAAAAGCCGTCCTGGCCGAAGCTGAAAGGCAGGCTGATATCCTGGATTTGGGGGGAACCATTATTCAACAGACTATGCGTTACGACGAGGGAACCAATAGCGTCACCCCTATGCGTGATAAGGAAAACTCCGATGATTACCGCTATTTCCCCGATCCCGATATTCTGCGGTTCAACATCGAGGACCAGAAGGTAGAAGAAATCCGCAGGTCTCTGCCCGAGCTTCCCTTTGACAAGCTCAAAAGATATATTGATGTCCTTGGGCTTCCTGAGGCAGCGGCCAAACAGATTTTCAGGTACAAGAAGGTGGCGGAATTTTTCGAAACGGCACTGTCTGAGGGAGCGAGCTTTAAGAACGCAGCCAACCTGATTGTCGGCACCATCTTTGCCACCATGGCTACCGAGGAGGACAAGGAAAACTTTTTTGTCCGCATCTCTGCTTCTCAGTATGCTGCCCTCATTAAACTTGCCGATGAGAAAAAAATCAACATCGGAGTTGCCCAGGGCATCTTGCAAAAGATGCTGGAAAGCGGCAAATCGGTAGAGGAGCTGATTAAGCCGGAGGATCTTGTGGGTATCTCCGATGAGGTGCTTGAAAGCTTATGCAAGGAAGCCATCGATGCCAATCCCAAGGCGGTAGCTGATGTCAGAAGTGGTAAGGACAAAGCCATCAATATGATGTTCGGCTACATTATGAAGAAAACCGGCGGGAAGGCAGATATTCGCAAGGTTGAAGATTTGCTGCGAAAGTTGATCGGATAATAAAAACGCAGGATATAGATGATGGCGGCGTCAAGGAAGGCAGTGAGGATGGAAGGGTACGCATTTCTGCGGAGACACAAGATCTCAGCGGTTTGTGTAAATTGACATTATTATTTGGCTTTGTTATAATCGATTCCATTATCTATAGGTATTTTATTGCTATTGAGGTACTGTGAAAATGACTATCTTGGTGGAGGAGTGTTTTTGATGAGTGGACTAAAAAAGGTAAGGGCAAGAGATCTTGGTATTCCATTTGAAGGTCATTGTGGAGAATACAATTCAATTACTGATGTGTCGGGCGTCGAGGTAGGATATAGTACAATAATCATCGGTGAACCCGAAGATAAAACTACGCCAGATTCTAACTTCGCAAGAACAGGAGTAACTGCAATCTTGCCTCGTGGGAAAAACCGAAGTGCTGTTTTTGCAGGAAGATATGATCTCAATGGGAATGGTGAATTGACTGGCTGCCATTGGATAGACGATTCAGGTTTTCTACATGGGCCTATAATGATTACAAATACCAATAGCGTAGGTGTTGTAAGAGATGCAACAATGAAATGGGTATTAAAAAATCATTATTACTATCCAATAATGAAAAATGGGGTAGCGGTGAAGGACTCTTTTCTTTTATACCCGGTTGTAGGCGAGACATATGACGGGGTGCTTAATAATGTTAACGGATTTAAAGTTAAGGAAGAACATGTTTTCGAAGCGTTGGAGAGTGCAAAGGGAGGCGCTATCGCAGAAGGTAATGTAGGTGGCGGAACCGGTATGAGATGTCACGGCTTTAAAGGTGGAACTGGTACGGCTTCAAGAATTCTTTCTGAGGAAGACGGTGGGTATACTGTAGGCGCATTGGTACAGGCTAACCATGGAAGAAGAGAGCATTTTAAAATTGGTGGGATACCTTTTGGTAAACTAATAACTAATTGTGATCCTATAATAAATGAATTTGCTTTACAGCCTGGAGATGGATCAATTATTGTAGTGCTTGCGACAGACGCCCCACTTTTGCCATGGCAATTAAGCAAATTGTGTAGAAGAGCTCCTATTGGTATGGGCCAGTTAGGAGGGGGATTCCAAAATGGTTCAGGAGATATATTTATAGCTTTCTCCACTGCAAATGAGAATGCGTATTCGTATAATATATCAACAGTAGAATTGCTTTCTGATGAAATGACGACCATGTTGTACAAGGCGGCTGCAGAATGTGTCGAGGAAGCTATTCTAAACGCTCTGGTAGCGGCGGAAAGCATGACAGGAAAAGACAAAAACTACTTACCTGCACTTCCCCACGATCAAGTCATTGATATTTTAAAGAAATATGAAGTAAGAGTATAACCGTGTAGCTTCATTAATGTTAATATTGGCCTCATTCAAAAAAACAGATTCTTCTCCCTCGGTGAGGAGGAAGTGTTTGATTTTTGAATGGGGTTTTATTTTTGTAATTTAAAGGTTAACGGTTAAATGAAGTGTTGCTTCTTAACGAAGGTTACTCTTAGCACTGCAACTCATTCTTTTCATTTAATTGGTATAGACAAATCTATGTATTATGATATAATTAAAACGAATAAAAGAACATTAACTATGAACGTTTATTAGAATGTTTTTTCTGGAAAAACAATTCAGAGACAAATCTTAAGATGAAATAATTTAAAGGAGAAATTTATGAACGCTATTATTGAAGAAGCCTCTAAACATGGTGAAGTGTTAAAATCATGCTTTAACAAGTATTTCGAGAGTAGTAATGAAACCCTTCATGAGATAAAAAGGACTTTCGATAAAAAAGGAATTAATCGAGTTATATTCGCAGGTGTAGGGAGTTCGTATTATGCTCCTTATAGTGTGAGTGGTTTTTTAAATAGTGAAGGAATTTCGGCTTCGGTTTTTAACGCCTTTGATTTATCCCAGAACAACTTTAATCAAATAACGGATAAGACACTCCTCGTTTGCATTTCCTCATCCGGAAGCACTAAAGAAGTTGTTGAACTTGCTAATAAGGCTAAGGGAATTGGGACAATTGTTGGGGTTTTTAACAAGGAAGGCAGTCCTTTAGATGAAATCGCTGATTACAGTCTGTTTCTATATTTGGGAAACGGGAAAGTGGTTGCGAATAAGCCCTTTCTTTGTATGGCGGCTGTACTTAACATTCTTGCTCATGCTCTTGCTGGTAAAATTAATGATGAATTTAAAGCTGAGTGTAACAACGTTGTAGGATGGTTAGAGAATTGGCACAAAGATTACATTAAAAACACTGAACCACTTTATGAATTAGTAAAAGGTGCCCAAATGTATGACTTTTTGGGCGATGGAGAAGCAGTATCGACTATTAATCAGGCTGCTATGGTTATGCGAGAATTTCCCAAAGTATACACAGCTGCTAAAGAATGTGCCGATTATGCTCACGGCTGGTACGGTTGTGTTAAACAGGGATATCTTAGCCTTATCTTCGCTCCTGATTATGTAGAAGGTTCGACAGCTAAAAGAATGGCTGATCAAGCCCTAGAACGTGGAGGAAAGGTAATTCTCTTTACCGGCAGCCAGGTTGAAGCTAAAGAAGGATTGGCGGTTGTATCTCTTCCAGAAGTAAGGAAGTCTCTCCTTCCTCTTGCGGAGATCATTCCATGTGGTACATTGATGGGAATGATGACTGGGCCTGCCAGCCAGAAATAATAGTTTTATATTAATTGCAAATAAATACAAGAATTTTGTTTGCGAAAAAGATATAGACAAATTGATGTATTATGATATAATTAAAGTATACAAAAGAACATTTGAAATGTTTGATTGAATAAAATTTGTAGAATTGTGAGAAGTAAGTATGGTGTTCAATGAAAGACAAAAAGAGATTATAAGATTGCTCCAGTCTAACGTAAGCGTTGAAACTAACAAATTGTCGGAAATGTTCGGAGTATCTCCGGTTACTATACGAAGAGACTTTGACTTTCTTGAACAAAAAGGCTTGATTACAACGATATATGGCGGAGCTATAATAAACAGAACCATGCAGGATCAGTTTTTCACTGAGGATATAAAGCAAAAACGTATTGATGAAAGACGCCAAATGGCCAAGATTGCATCCGGGCTTATTAGGCCGGGACAAACGGTGTTGCTTGATGCAGGGAGCACAATTAAGGACATAGCCATTGAATTGCTTTCAAAAACAGATATCACAGTTCTCACAAACTCAATTCTAGTAATAAACGTACTTGCTCAAACCGGTAACGATATTCGAGTATTCTCGCTTCCGGGTCAGTTTAGAAAATCCTCAATGTGTTTTTTTGGGGTAACGACTGCTAACTTTTTAGATCAAGTCCATGTCGATTATGCATTTATTGGAGGAGCAGGATTTACATATGAACACGGATTAACTACAACGGATCTTGAAGAAGCGCATACTAAAATGAAAATGGCGGAGATTGCTAACAATACGGTAGTATTTGTGGATCACTGGAAGATTGGTAAGAATTCAAATTTTACAGCAGTTGCCCTTCGAGATGTGGATACGCTTATTACCGGCAGCGGTGGTGATAGTGAGCAACTTTCAAAAATCGCAAAAACAAACATAAACATAATAGAAATTCCGACATGACTTTATGAATCCTAAGAAGGATTCGAGGTAAAAAAGGGTGCAAACGGAACATTACTGTGTATACAAAAATGAGGTAAAGCAGATGAAAAATGAAACTTGTATTTTAGAAGCAAAACAACTCTGTAAAGACTTTAATGGTGTTAGAGTGCTCTCTGGTGTAGATTTTTCTCTGCGTGCAGGGGAAATCCACGCTTTGATAGGAGAGAATGGAGCAGGTAAGTCCACTTTTGTAAAAATACTCTCGGGTGTGTATCAAGCCACCGAAGGCTGTTTTAAAGTCAGGGATAATGAAGTTGCTTTTAAAACGGTAAAAGAAAGTGAGAACGCAGGCATTCTAACCATCCACCAAGAAATAAACCTTGTTCCCTATTTTAATGCATATCAGAACATTTTTATTGGTAACGAGAAAAAAGGTAAATTTGGAATATTAGATGAGAAGGGAATGGCGAAGAAGGCTGAAGAGGTTCTTGCTAAGCTAAATATTAATTTAGATGTAACTAAACCGGTGAGTAACTTTAATACGTCGTTGCAGCGTATAGTACAAATCTGTTCTGCGTTGATATATGAGCCTGACATTCTAATTTTTGACGAGCCTACAACAGCGCTGGGAGAGGAAGAACGAGAGAAATTATTAGATATTATTATTGGGCTTAAGGAGACGGGAATCGGGATAATTTTTATATCTCATAATATTGAAGAAATTGTGGCTATATCAGACCGTGTAACTGTATTCAAGGACGGACTTAATGTAGGCACATTGGAAAAAGATGAAATCAATGGCCATAAAATCGTCAGTATGATGGTCGGAGGTCAGGACTACGAAGTATTTAAGCGGGAGGGCGAAGTTGACCTTACAAGTCGTGGCGAAATACTGAGGGTTGAAAACCTTCGTACGAATAAGCTAAAAAACATCAATTTTTCTTTAAAGAGTGGCGAGATACTTGGTATAGCAGGAGTTATCGGTGCAGGAAAGACAGAGATATCTAGGGCGATTTTTGGCTTAGATAAGTTGCAAGAAGGTAAGTTCTATATTAAAGGTGATCTCTATGAGCCACGTAGTACAAAGTCGGTTTCCAGGGGTTTAGCACTAGTTCCGGAAGAAAGGCGCATACAAGGGCTTGTTCCCAATTTTACTGTGCAGGATAATATCTCGCTAGCATATATGAATAAATTTGCTGGCAGGATGCTTATGAGAAAAAACCTGGAGAATAAAACCGCACTAGAGAGAATTGGAGAGCTTTCAATTAAGACTACGGGGCCACGGCAAATTGTAAAATATTTAAGTGGCGGAAACCAACAGAAGGTAGTCCTTTCTAAATGGCTTAGCGGCGATTTTAGTATACTTATGCTGGATGAACCAACAAAAGGTATTGATGTTAATGCTAAGCGAGATATTTACAAACTAATACATGATCTGGCACTCCAGGGCAAAGGGATATTGTTTATGTCATCTTACCTGCCCGAACTTCTTAATTTCTGTGACAGGATATTGGTTATAAATGATGGTTCAATAGTGGGCGAATATCCTTCGACAGGTCCTAAAATCAAGGAAACAATAACACATGCAATGTTAGGAGGAAAAACGAATGAGCACCTTGCAGGGTAACTGGAAGAGCATAACAGCAGGTACATTGAAAAAATACGGAACACTATTTTTTGCACTAGTATTATTTGTATTTTTCTCGTTAAGTGCGTCTAATTTCTTTACCATGGATAATGTAATGTTACTGCTGAAGCAGATGTCGTTACTTACTATTATTTCTCTTGGATTCACATTTGTTATGGCAGTTGGCGGTTTTGATATGTCCATAGGCTATGCCACGGGGTTGGTTGCAATTGTATTTGTTAAATTGCTCATGGCTACAAATAACTTCTTATTAGCTATGGTAGTATCGCTGCTGGTAGGTATATTGATCGGCTGTGTTAACGGCACACTCGTATCTTATGTGGGACTTCCGGATTTTATCGGCACATTTGCTGTTGGTTCGGTGATATACGGCATTAAGATGATGATGACAGAAGGTAATCCTATTTATGTTAAGGGTATTGAGGGGCCTTCCATCAATTTCTTCAGATCTTTAAATTCGTATATGCTATTTGATTTCATTCCCATAATGGTTGTTATTATGTTCGTATTTATAGGCATCACTTATATATTAATGGAAAAGACTAAGCTTGGGCGCAGAATATATGCCATAGGGGGAAATCGTGAAGCGGCTCTTTTCTCCGGTATTAATATAAAGCTTTATAAGTTTATTACGTATGTTATATCCGGATTAATGGTAGCATTTACTGCAATATTGCTTTGCTCAAGGCTGAATTCCGCTCAGCCCACTTCTGGAGAAGGATACCTGATGGATGCTATTTCTTCAGTTTACTTAAGTACTACCATGTTTGGCGAGGGCCAGCCTACCATATTGGGTACGGTAGTAGGTGCCTTTATCATAAGCATGCTGAGCAACGGACTCACTATGCTCGGCATGACGTATTACTTCCAAGACATAACAACCGGTATAGTTGTTATACTCGCGGTATTAATGTCTGTCGTCGTAACAAAGAAAGGTAAGTAATTTTCCAGCAATATAATTTGATATTGATTAAGTTTATAGAAGAGGGGGAGAATATGTCTAAGATGATGAAAGCAGTTATATGGGATGGTAAGCCGTGGTTTGAAGGATTATCATATGGAGATTTTCCTGTTCCAGAAGCTGAAAAAGACTGGGTAATCGTATACAACAATGTATGCGGAATTTGCGGATCAGACCTGCATTTTCTTTCAGGAGGGCTTAAGGGGAAATTCCCTGAAAAGCATCTGCCAGCTATTCTGGGGCATGAAAATGCTGCCACTGTGGTAGAAGCAGATCCTTCTACCGGGTTTAAACCCGGAGACCGTGTTGCAGTGGAGGCAATCCATTCCTGTATTAACTTTGGAAAGACATGCCCACGGTGCATGAGCGGACAGTTTCATATGTGCGATGAAGGAATGACCCACATAGGTCTGCCTTATGTACGTATGCTGCCTGGTGGATACGGTGACTACTCTTCTGTGCATAAATCCAAGCTGATAAAGCTTCCGGATAATGTCTCATTGGAAGAAGCTGCTCTGTTGGATATTCTTGTGGTAAACGTACATGCTGCTCGTATTGGCAATCCTCAGCTTGGAGATGTTTGCGCAGTGCTGGGCTGTGGTGTTGTAGGCCTGAGCCTCCTGCAAGTGCTGCACGCACGCGGCGTATCAAACCTCATTGCAATTTGTAAATACCCATTCCAAGCGGAACTGGCAAAAAAATGCGGCGCATCTGAAGTGGTTCTTTACAACAAAGATACAATAGTATCAGAAATGATGGAGCTGACAGGCGGTAATGGCGTAGATCAGGTTTATGAATGTGTCGGTGGCAATTCAAATGCGATTGATGAAGCTATCGGTTTCACAACTCGTCAGGGTAAAATCATCATGATGGGCGTCTTTACAGGCAAGCATAGCATAGACCTAAACAAAATGTTTATGAATGAAGTAAACCTGTTGTCATCCAACAGCTATGGAATGTCCGGCTACAGGGATGAGTTTGCAATTTCAGTAGATATGCTCAAACACAAGCAAGTCGATCACAATATGTTGATTACACACAGATTCAAGCCCGAAGATTATAAGGAAGCTATTGAAGCAGCACGTGGAAAAGATGTGAGCAAAGCAATTAAGGTTCTCTTTGTAAGAGATTAGTAGTTGTAAACCGATAAGGATTCTTTGGATTTTTAGCGGTTAATAATAAAAAATAGGGGGAAAATTATGAAACGTTTACTTGCACTAATTCTAGCTACACTAATGTTGTTCAGCCTTGCTGCGTGTACGCAGAAGAATGAACCCGCTCCTGGTTCTAATAATCCAGGTGAAAAAGAATTTGTTATTGCAATTACTACCCATAGTACAGCAACGGTATTCTCACGAAATGCACGTGAAGTGCTAAAGAAGAAGGTCACTGAAATGGGCGGGAAATTCATTGATAATGTTGCTACTGACACCATGAGCCGTACCGAAGCTATCGAAAATTTTATTTCTCAGGGCGTGGATGCGATTATCCTCCTTTCTGGAGATGTTAGCGAGTGCGAAGAGAGCTTAAATGAAGCAAAGAAGAAGGGTATTGTTATAGGGAGCTGTGATGCTGGCTTTGTAGATGCAGTGGATATATATACATCTTCTGATAACTATTCAATTGGGGAGCAGGTTGTTTCTGCACTAGTTGACAAGATGGGTAAAAAGGGAAACATTCTTCAGATCTATAATGACATAGGATCAATGGACAGAAAGCGCAAGGGCGGTGCCGCTGACGTTGTTGCACAGAACTCGGATGTAAAAATTGCTTATCAAATGGTTTATGCATGGCCTGACTATTTCCCTGACATAAAGTCGAAGATGGAAGCTCAAATTCTTTCCAGCGGCAACGATATCAACGGTGTCTTTGCAACCTTTGACGGTGTAGGTCTTGCTGCACTGCAGGCTATACGCGAAGCCGGACTTGAGAGTAAGATGCCTATTGTTGGTGTAGACGGTGAACCTGAAGCACTCAAAGAAATTGCGGATCCTAATAGCGCATATTATGCGACCGTTATTCAAAGCTGGGACGATACTGCAGGCATTTGTGTCAATGAGGTATTTAATAAGCTTAAAGGTAACGAGCTTTCTACAAATCAGATTCAGGTGCCCGGTATTCTGGTAACAAAGGAAAATGTTCAAGAGATTAAAGCACAATATCCAGAGTTGTTTGAATAAGGTTAAGTAATTTCGACTACCGTGCGTCCATCAACATATTGCTGCGGACGCACGGTATTTAACAAAGAGGGGCAATTTAGTCCATGTTGTGAAAGGATAAATATGGATAAAACTATTTTCGAAAAATATAAAAAAACTATAAGTGATGATTTTTTTAATTTGGTATTACCGTTTTGGGAAAATCATGGGTATGACCGCACGAATGGGGGCATTAAAACTTGCCTAGATCGTGAAGGAAAAGCGTATTCAAAGGAAAAGAGTGTATGGATGCAAGGCCGTGGCGGATGGATGTTTGCTCATCTGTGCAGAATCTACGGTAACAGGGAAGAATGGCTTTCAATAGCAAAAAGCAGTCTTGACTTCATTAAAAATCATTGTATAGACCAAAATGATGGCCGCTTATATTTTGTTGTTGGGGATGATGGAACACCGTTCCGAAAACGCAGGTATGTCTTTAGCGAATATTTTTATATTTTAGCAAGTGCTGAATATCATGCAGTTACTGGAGACGAAGAGAGCCTAAATGAGGCACGTAAATACTACAACCTGGTTAAAAACATATATGATGATCCAAATACAGATCCTTTCAAAATAACTCCGAAATTCCTGGATACAGCACCACAGATGAGGGGTTTGGCTAATACGCTTATGATGATGGCAGTGACGAGGGCCATGAGAAAATGTGATCCTACTAACAGTGCGAAATATGTTGAAACAGAAAAAACGTTAATCGATGAAATTATTAAATATCATTTTAACGAAAAGTTTGGAGTATTACTGGAAGGCGTTGGCCCTAACGGTGAATATATAGGAGATTATTCGTCTGGAAGGGTTGTTAATCCAGGGCATTGCCTTGAGACCTCATGGTATTTGCTACAAGAAGCGGAAGAGTTGGGTGACAATTCGTTAATAGAGCGTGTTGAAGAAATATATGAGGGAGCTTTTCGGTACGGCTGGGATGAAAAATACGGGGGCTTGTTGTATTTTGTGGATGTGACAGGTTGTGCGCCCCAAGCATATGAGCACGATATGAAGCTATGGTGGGTTCATAATGAGGCCATTGTCGCATCGATAAAGCTGTATAGGATGACAGGCAAAGAAAAATATTGGAATAACTTCGAAAAACTCCTTGACTATGCCTTCAAGTATTTCCGTGATGATGTACATGGTGAATGGTATGGTTATCTTCGCAGAGATGGCAATCCTACAGAACCTCTTTGTAAGGGAAATATTTTCAAAGGACCATTCCATGTGCCACGTATGTATTCCGAGGTTCTGTCTGAATTGAACCTGCTGCTAGGGCAATCTGGTAAATAACATGAGTATTTTATTTTTAAGCGATATTGACGGCACTCTTGTGAATGACAGAGGCATTGCATCGGAGGTTAAAGAAGCGTTGGACAAGTATGTGCGCTGTGGCAACTACTTTTCCCTTGCAACCGGTCGCCATGCTTTTGGAATTCAGTGGATTATTGATCAGATTCAAGTAAATGCGCCCTGTATCGTTCTCACAGGAGCTGCCGTGTATGATCCTATAACGAAGAATTTAATTAATGCGAAACCGGTGCACGAAAATACCAAAATACTATTAAAACAGCTTTTAGAAGGATACCCTGAAATAGGCATACAAGTTTTTACTGATTCCGGTCTATGCAATTTAAGGCTTAATCCCTTCCTTCAAAAAAATGGGATATCGGAGGAAATTGCATGTGGAATATCCAGAATTGAAGATCTGGCCGACAAAGAGATACTTAAAATCGGCCTTTGCTGCGAGGATACGGGAAAAATTGAATCAGCCATAGATAGATTGTTTTCGGACAGGAAGCAATACAATTGGCATTATTCCTTTGTTATAGCTGCTGAAGTATTTTCACCCACTACTAGCAAAGGTATTGCGATACAAACTATTATTGAAAGCCTTTCGGAAAAGCCTGACATTATCGCTGTAGCTGGTGATAGCCCTAATGATCTTTCCATGTTCAAATATGCTGATATCACTTTTGCACCGGAAACAGCCTTTCAAGAAGTGCGAGATGCGGCCGATTATATAATTCCGCCACCAGACAGGGGCGGAATAGCACAAGCGCTTAATATGCTCATGCAAGACACAACTATAATGAAAAAAACAAGAATCAATAATAGTAATATATGAAGGAGACATTATAATGAACGGATTCTTACAGGAAGTATTGACACAGGGAGAATTGCTTAAAAAAGCCATCAATTTTTACCGTGGGGAAGGAATGCGATTAATTGACTCCATCGGAGAGGTGTTCGAAAATAATCAAATGGATCGCGTTATTCTTTCTGGAATGGGAAGTTCGCTATATTCAATGGATTGCATTCGCAGTTATCTGACAGAACATGATATTCCTGCTCTTTCTTTTAGTGCTCATGAGCTATCACGGTATCAATTCAAGCATATAACAAATAAAACTCTTATTATTGCTATATCCCAATCCGGTAATTCAGCGGAGGTTGTGGAACTGGTAGAAAAGGCTAAAAAGGTAACAAAGGTCGTTGGCATTTACAATAATGACGGATGTAAGCTTCAGGATTTGGCAGATATTTCTTTACCCATATGTGCGGGTAAAGAGGTTTCAATAACCAGTAAAACCTATGAGATGACCATGCTTATACTTAACATTATTGCAAGGAAGCTCACAGGCGAACTCAATGATGAATTCTGGAAACAGGCCGAGGCTACTGCAGATTGGTGCTGTGAATGGTTCTCAAATTGGGAAGCTCCTTCAAAGGCTATGTACGATTTCTCGCAGGGAGTTGAGTTGTTCGATCTTTTGGCTAATAATACCTCTTTGGCAACAGCCAGGCAGCTTTCACTGGCATACAGAGAAGGTCTGCATAACTGTACGGCAGTATGGGAATGTGCTGACTATGCCCACGGTCAATATCACAGCAGTAAGATGGCCGACAAGTATCTGGCCCAGATGTTCTTCCCGGTATTTGAAGATAACACAAAAGAAATGAAAATGTTCAATTATATATTGGATCACGGCGGAAGAGTAATGCTCTATACCACAACTGAGATGCCTGAAAGGGAACGTGTTCATGTTGTAAAAATGCCCAAGCTTCCAGAAACACTCATACCTCTTGCAGAGAGCGTTGCTGCAGAAACTTTCCTGGGTATGCTGTTTGGTCCCGATTGGATTAAAGATCACTGATTAATGTAAATATTTAAAAATTAGATTAACTGGATAATTAATTTTGAATATAGGAGGTATTGGCTTTGATTATTGATGTCTCTAACGTAATTGGACGGCATAAGTTCAAGCCGGAAATTACGGCTGAATCGCTATTAAAGCAGATGGACGAAGCCGGAATTGACAAGGCAGTTATATACTGCTATGCAGAGAGTTTGGATAATGAATCTGTTTATAATGCAATACATAAGTATCCTGACAGGTTCATTGGCCTGTACACTGTTAACCCTTGGGCGAATGATTCTGCAACTGAACTAGAGGATGCGTTGAAAAACAAGGGCTTCAAAGGCCTTTATATGAATCCCCTCAGGCATGGTTACATGCTTTGCGAGCATGAAATATTTTATCCTCTTCTTGAGGTTTGCCGAAAGTACAGCGCCGTAGTATGGTGCTATGGCGCGGCTGAGGTATTCAGCAGCCCTGTTTTCTTTAACGCAATTGCAAAAGATTTTCCTGATGTAAACATAATCATGGGAAGGATGGGCTTGCAGTATGATAATGCAAGTGCGGTAGAAATCGCAAAGAAACACGCCAATATATATCTGGACACATCAGCAGGTATGGATTTTAATGCACACCGTGCAATGAAAGTGTCTGGAATAGATAAAGTTCTTCTGGGAACGGGCACACCTGAATGCGGCTATTTTGAACTTGAGTTGCTAAAGGTCCGTAATGCGGCAAAGGAATTTCCTGATGGCGTGGACAAGGTACTTTATAAAAATGCCGTTCGGATTTTCAATCTGGAGGAGGTGTAAAAATGATAATTGATATATTTACACATATAGGGAAACGCAAAGGTGAGAACTATAAGATTGAATCGCTTATAGAGTTGATGGACGAAGCTAAGATAGATAAGTTCATGATTTGTTCTCAGCTTGAAACCATAGATAATGATTACATTTATGACTGCACAGTGAGATATCCCGACCGAACAATTGGTTTCGCAGTAATAAACCCGTGGGATATCGACGGGGAAGAAGAGTTGGAGCGCTGTTTCAGAGACTACAATTTCTACGGAGTCAAGTTGAATGCAATTCGTTTTGGATACAGTGCGGACAGACATAGTGTCTTGGATCCATATTTTGATCTGTGCAGAAAGTATAAAAAGTGTGTGGTTGTTCATGGACAGTCAGATATGTTTTCTATCCCTGATAAGTGGGCGGAAATGGCTAGATCATATCCCGATGTTCCTGTGGTCCTATTCCATATAGGTGTTCCAATGATGGTAGAGCAATCCTGTAAACTCGCTAAAGAAATCCCCAATTTTTATTTGAGCACTTGTGGTGCATGGGTACCGGCAATGAAAATGGCATATGAAGTAGCTGGTCCTGAGAAAGTACTTTTCTCTACCGACGCTCCCTTTGGCTCACCTATTCAGGAGATTGCAAAGCTGGAATATGTATGCAAGAACCCCGTGCATTTAGACATGATGCTGGGAGAAAACGCAAAGCATCTGCTTAAACTGTAACGGAGGTAAAATATGAAATCCAGTATTATGTGGCACTATATTGAACAGGAACCGGAGGTACTTTCTAAGCTGCTTGGATCCTCCCAGACAGATGATTTTGCAGCTAAAAAAGGCCAAGAACTTAGGGCTATATATTTTGTAGCTCACGGAAGCTCATTCAACGCTGCCGTCAGCACTTTGAGCTACTTTGCAAAAAAAGCAAATATACGGGCTTACGCTTATACACCTGGGAATTTCTGTTCGGGTTGTTCGTCCGTCGCACAAGAGGATCCTGCTTCGACTTTAGTAGTTGTTATAAGCCAAACTGGAACAAGTTCCGGTGCTGTTAAGGCGTTGGAATATGCAAGTAGTCTGGGCTTAAAAACTCTTTCAATAACAGCCGTCAGTGGTTCACCTGTTGCACTTAAAGCTGATGATACGCTAAATCTTTTATGTGGCGAAGAAAATAGTAACGCAAAAACAAAGGGATATAGCGCAACTCTTACACTGCTGTTGCTGCTTGCTTTATCAATAGGATTCAAAAATGGAACACTTGATCTGGCTAAAAAACAGGCGGGTATTGACGAAATCCACGGAATGAATCAGAGTATCCCCGAGGTATTAGGAAAGGCGTATGATTTTTGCAAAAAGTCAAAATTTGGGGAGAATATGTTGGATCTTTATGTTCTTGGAAGCGGAATGAATTTTGGAACTGCTCAGGAAGGCCAGCTTAAGCTTATGGAAACTATGTGTATACCTACCATGTTCAACGACATAGGGGAGTTTTCTCACGGGATGCACAGATCAATTAGTGCAAAAAGCAGTGTGCTATTGATAAAAAGTGATGATGATATGAAGGATTTAATTGAGCAATCATATCAATATCTGAAAGGTTTGACGCACAATGTTTGGATCATTGATTCCACAGGAGAAGGAGCAGGGGAATCAAACCGTTTGAATATACCCTCATTTGTTGATTCCCAATCAGTGTTGCTTGCAACATTGGTCATACAGATAATGTCAGTTTATGCCCCGGAGCTTAATGGTCAGGACCCCAACAGAAATGCACATGACGATTTTACTATAGTTGCTGGAACCAGATTATAACTAAATAAAACAGTATATTAGGGGGAGTTATAATATGTATCGGATTGGAGTTGACCTTGGTGGCACCAATATCGCTGTAGGACTGGTGAATGATAAGTATCAAATTGTAGAAGCCGTCAGCGTGCCTACAGATGCAAGTCGTCCTGTTGAACAGGTAGTTGATAGCATAGGTAATGCCATAGATTGTGTAATGGAAAAGGGAAGGGTAACCATTGCCGATTGTTCCATGATAGGTGTGGGAGCACCCGGAACTTGCGATGTAGAGCAAGGTATAGTGATATGCAGTTATAGTCTGTCATGGAACCATGTACCACTTTCTTCAATGTTACAGAAGCGATTTGGAATTCCGGTACGCTTGGATAATGACGCAAACTGCGCGGCCCTTGCAGAGGTAAAGGCAGGCTCGGCTAAAGGATATAAAAATGTTGTGCTGGTAACTCTGGGCACAGGTATAGGAACTGGCATAGTAATAAACGGAATTATTTATTCAGGGCTCAAAGGTAATGGGACCGAAATGGGTCATGTCCTGATAGATTATGATGGAGAATTGTGTTTCTGTGGCCGCAGAGGCTGCTGGGACGCTTATGCCTCAGCCACATCATTGATTGTTCAGGCTAAGAGGGCTGCATCAGGCAGACCCGAATCAGTACTGAACCATTTGCCTGAAATTACAGGGAAAAGTGTTTTTGATGCGGCCAAACAGGGCGATATAACAGCTAAAGCAGTAGTAAAAAAATACTGCGAGTATCTGGCCCTTGGCATATCCAATATTGTCAACGCACTTGCACCTGAAATGATCCTTCTTGGCGGTGGAATCAGCCGTGAGGGCGACCTTATACTTAATCCTGTACGGGAATATATAAAGGAATATTGTTTTGACACGCGAGAGGAAGGCTTGCCTATATTAGGAGTTGCTAGCATGGGCAACGATGCAGGTATAGTAGGTGCTGCTTCGTTATAACCACCTTACAGATTTCATGATATTAGGTTTTTAAGTTAAATAAGGCAGGACTGATTATGGAGCAAGAGAAAGTACTCGAGATGGCTGTACGAGCAGGTTTAATATTATTGCGTTTTGGTGGTGAAACATATCGGGTCGAGGAAACAATAAATAGAATATGCTCAAGCTATGGATTGAAATGTGAGTCATTTGCAATTCCTACGGGGTTAATTGTTAGTATATATGGGGAAAAGGGGATAACAACAGTATGCAAGAGGATTCCATTAAGGGCAGTTGACTTACAAAAGGTGGCTCGCGTTAATGCTCTCTCAAGACAAATAGAAAAAATGAAACCGGACATAAAAGAAGTTATAACTGAACTTGATAATATTGAAAAAAGCCAGCCATATTCTCAAATCTCAACAGTGCTCGGCTATGCTTTTTTGGCAATCGCCTTTTCCATGCTTTTTGGTGGAAATATATACGATGCTATTTCAGCCCTTTTGGTAGGTGGGATTCTAGGGGGATTACAGATTTCTTTTCCTAAGTATAACAGTTTTCCTTTTATTGAATATTTTATTCAAAGCTTTAGCACTGTAATATTATGTTCTGTTTTTTCATTAATATTTGAGAATACGAATGTATACATCATTATAATAGGTGTTCTGGCTAATTTTGTTCCGGGGGTTGCGTTAATAAATGGTGTTCGTGATCTATTGAATGAAGATTATGTAAGTGGCCTTGCAAAGCTTGGTGAGGCGTTTATGGTCTTGACAGTACTCGCGGCCGGTACGGGTGTTGCTCTAAGTTTATGGCACTTTGGAGGATTGTCATGATTCCACTTTTAATCAAATATTTTCTTCTATCCTTTTTAGGCAGTTTAGCCCCATCGATGATAATGAATACTGAAAAAAGATTACTTCTGTGGGCAGGTCTTGGAGGAGCCCTTGGTTATTGCATTCCATACATATTCAATGTTTATGCTTCTTATGGTATAGCACAAACATTTGCTGGTGCTCTAATAATTGGTTTATATAGTGAATTAATGGCTAAGTATAAAGAAACACCCGCAACAGTTTTCAGTATACCGGGAATATATCCATTGGTACCAGGTATAGCAGCATATCAGACCATACAGAGTATTGTTGAAAATAGGATTCAAGATGCTATTTTTTACGGTATTAATACAGTTGTTAAAGCATTTGCCATTGCTTTTGGTATCATGATTGTTTCATCATTATTTAGATTGGTTAGAAACAAAAAAACATCTCAAAAATCTAAGATCTTGGCGCATATGTGATTTTAGTTTTAATAATTAACCACTTTGACGCTAGAAATATATGCTAAAGGAGAGGACGATAAATGCACATCATTGTCACTGAAAATTATGACCGTAGTTGTGAAATCGCCGCTAAGATGATAGGCGACGTAATAAAGACAAAGCCGGATGCAAGGCTTGGACTGGCTACAGGAAGTACTGCCGGAGCGGTATATACATGTCTCATAAGGGACTACAAAGAAGGAAAACTTGATTTTTCAAAAGTTAGCACTATTAACCTAGACGAGTACATAGGGCTGTCTCCGGATCATCCCCAAAGTTATCGTTATTATATGGATCATAACCTTTTTAATCATGTGAATATTGATAAGAAGAATACATATGTCGTAAGCGGTGTAGGGGATATTGAAAAGAATGTGGCAGAATTTCAGAGAAAACTGCAGGAAGAACCTGCTGACATACAGCTTCTGGGCATAGGCGTAAACGGACACATAGCTTTTAATGAGCCAAACAGTGTATTAAAAGAGAAAGCGCATGTTACGGAACTAGATGAAAGCACGGTTAGAGCCAACTCACGTTTTTTCAGTAATATTGACGAAGTTCCCCATAAGGCCATTACAATGGGCATTAGAGATATTATGAGTGCTAGATGTCTTGTTTTGGTTGCCACAGGTAAAGAAAAGGCTCAAGCCATTCGTGGTCTGATTATTGGCGATGAGTTAGACAGCAGAAATCCATCTACCATGTTAAAATTACATCAGAATGTCACTATAATAATAGACAATGATCTTTCTGAGCTGGTGGGGTACAAAAAAGACTAGAATCCTAATAACTATTTAAATAATTATCGTCACTTCTAAATAAAGGGTCTCCAGACATAATCATTTCTTTTGGCTGTTCTGCCTGAGATGATAATATCAGGAAGCCCTTATTTTTGCTGTATGCGGGATCAAATTTGTGTCAATTTCTCTTGACAATCAAAAACTATTTGACTAAAATATTATATATAGTCAAATAGTCGGAGAGGGATAACATGCCGAAGACATTTACAGACAATGAGCGAGAATATATCAAAGAGAGATTGATAGAAGAAGCGCGGGATTGCCTTAAGCTATACGGGGTCAGGAAAACGACGGTAGATGAGCTTGTAAAGAGGGCAAATATACCCAAAGGTACATTCTATCTCTTTTATGAGTCAAAAGAACTTTTATTTTTTGAGGTTCTCTGTTTGTCTCACGATGAACTACACGCTGATTTTATGAGCCAACTTGAGACTCTTGACAAGCCTTTATCCGTTGATCAAATAACTGAAATATTACTTGGACTATACAAAAAAACCGAAGAGTCATTTCTGTATAAACTAATCACAAGCGGCGATTTGGAACTGCTCATACGCAAGCTGCCCCCGGAGGTGGCACAAACACACGCCCAGAAGGATGATTTCAGTATTGAACAGCTTGTTTCCATCATTCCAAGCATAAGCAGCGATAACATCAAAACGCTCAGTGCTGCTATGAGGGCCATATTCCTGTCAATGCTTCACAAACATGAAATCGGAGAAGAAGTATTTGAAGACGCATTAAGGCTGATGCTTCGCGGTGTTGTGATACAGATGTTTGAGGAGGGTTCGAAATGATATGCGTTAAAGATTTGAGGTTCAGCTATATAAAACGTCCCTTTATTGAAAACATGAGTTTTGATGTAAGGAAGGGCGAGATATTAGGTTTTCTTGGACCGTCTGGTGCGGGAAAGAGTACCCTGCAAAAAATACTTACCGGGCTTTTAACGAATTATCAAGGCAGCGTTAAGGTGAATGGAATTGAGGTTAAAAATTATAATAAAAGCTTCTATGAAGATATTGGCGTTGATTTCGAGTTTCCTAGCCTGTATGAGAAACTGACGGCCAGGGAAAACCTTGTTTTTTTTGCTTCCCTTTATAAAAGGAGCCTGAATACCGACGAATTGCTTAAAAGCGTGGGGCTGCTGCAAGATGCCGATAAACGCGTATCTGATTTCTCAAAAGGAATGAAATCGCGCTTGAACTTTATTAAGGCTTTGATCCACGATCCAAAACTCCTGTTTCTTGATGAACCGACATCTGGCCTTGATCCGTCCAACGCAAGGCTGATGAAGGACATTATCCTAAAGCAAAAGGCAATAGGAAAAACCATAGTGCTCACCACTCACAACATGTATGACGCCACCGAGCTATGCGATCGGGTGGCTTTTATTGTAGACGGCAGCCTGCGGGCACTGGACACGCCACGCAATCTGATCATGGAAAAAGGAGCCTCCATAATTAGGTATACATATTTGCAAGATGGCAAAGAAAAACAGCGGGAAGTGGCAATCAACCGCACCGGAGAAGATGAGCACCTGCAAAGACTGCTGAAGGAGAACCAGCTTTTGTCTATTCACAGCAGTGAGCCTACGCTAAATGAAATCTTCGTTGAGATTACGGGGAGGCGACTGCAATGAGGTTATGGCCTTTGCTGAAGGGCGATATTAGGTTTCAGTATAAATATGGATTTTACTATTTGTATCTAATTTTATCAGTTCTTTATATCAGCCTGACTTTTGCATTTCCTGAAGCATGGAGGGAAAAGGCGACTATCCTGATGATTTTTTCGGATCCGGCGACGATGGGACTCTTCTTTATGGGAGCAATCGTGCTTTTTGAAAAAAGTGAGCGGGTGCTGGACAGTATCGCTATTTCACCCGCAATGCCATATGAATACATTCTATCGAAACTGTTCTCAATTGGCATGATTTCCGTAATCGTCGGATTTACCATAGGATTTTTCAGCAAGGCGGTAAACATAACTATACACTTTATTATGGGATTATTTTTGTGCTCCTGCCTTTTTTCAGCCGTGGGCCTGATTATCGCTGCAAAAAGTACCAGTCTGAACGGGTTTATTATTTTTACCATACCGGCTGAGTTAATTATAAATATTCCCACCGTTGCCTGGCTGTTTGGCTGGAGACCGGGCTGGCTGCTGTTACATCCGGGTGTTAGTATGATTGAGATTTGCGAAAACGGTAAGCATGTGCTACCGGCTTTTATAACTCTAGCATTTTGGACTTTGCTTGCCACTGTGATGGCCAACCGGACGGTCAAAGGCATGTTCAGGCAGATAGGGGGTGACAAGATGTGAAGCCTATTTTGCGTTCTTTTAGCATATTCATTCGACAGATTACTAGAGACAACATGCTCTGGGCGGTGTGCCTTGCTCCATTGATGACCGCACTCCTTTTCCGCTTTGGGATACCGTACGCAGAAATCCTGCTGTGTACTTATTTTCAGAGGGAGACAATACTTGCCGACTATTATTTATTGTTTGATCTTGTGCTGTGCCTCATGCCTTCATACATGCTGTGCTTTGCTTCTGCCATGGTAATGCTTACCGAGAGGGATGAGAATATGGCTGGTTATATGTCGGTCACCCCTGTGGGAAAAACCGGCTATGTGCTTTCAAGACTGATATTCCCGGCCGCTATAGCCTTTCCCTTTTCTATTCTGCTTACTTATTTTTCCTCGCTCACTGATTTGAATCTTCTGATACTTTCGGCAGTCTCTCTGCTTATGAGCTTTTCGAGCATAGCCGCTGCGCTATTTATTTTCTCCTTTTCTCGCAACAGAGTGGAAGGCATGGCGATGGCAAAAATGTCGGGGCTTATGTTTGTCGGGCTCGGTGTGCCCTTTTTTGTATTGTCAGATTCACAGTATCTTGTCGCTTTTCTTCCCTCTTTTTGGACAGCGAAACTTTTCATGAAAGGAAACGTCCTGCTTATGCTTCCGGCTCTGGTGATTCACATTGTATGGATAGGAATACTTGGCCAAAGATTTATTAGAAAATTATATTAATGTGGTAAATACTAGGGATATTGTGCATGTTGTCAAGGGGACGGTTTAAAAAATACAATTCATTATTAGCTTGAGCAAGTGAGTCGGATGTGATATCTTTATTGACATAATATGAGATTTTTCGACAAAAACAGAAATGATATCCGCCCCGAGTAAGTGCAAATGAACAGGGGGTGTTGTTATGACAATGGCAGCAACAAATGAAGAGCTTTTCACCTCCTACCTCAGTGGTGACGGGAAAGCTATGCGCATTCTCATGGAACGCCATGGGGATGCTTTAACACTTTATATTAATGGTTACATACACGATATTTATGAAGCCGAGGATTTAATGATCGAGGCCTTTTCACGCATGATTTTTGCCAGGCCCCGGTTTACTAAAACCGGATTTAAGGCTTATCTGTATAAAACCGCCCGGAATCTTGCTCTTCGTCATATGAAAAAACATCCCCGTCAAAGCATTTTCAGTCTTGAAGGTTTGGAAAACGAACCAGAAAGCAAAATTCTGGTAGAAACGGTGGTACAATCCGAGGAACAAAGCCGCATCATTAGAAAATGCATGGAAAAGCTCAGCCCCGACTACTGTGAGGCGTTGTATTTACTTTATTTTGAGAATTTGAGCTATGAACATGCGGCGCAGGTTATGGGAAAAAGCATAAAGCAAATCGATCATTTGCTTGAGCGTGGCAAAAAAAAACTGCGTCCGCTACTGGAAAGGGAGGGGATTATCGATGCGAACTACTGATGAACGGATATTCTCGGTGGAAAGGCGCGTTAAAGAACTGCAACAGAAAAAGAGTCAGCGCCAGTATTACTATATAAGTCTGTCGGCTGTTGCCGCCTGCCTGATTATTATAGTAGGTATCGGTTTTTCCATGCCTGATATCTTGGAGGGGTTTTCCGGAGGTCACTATAACAACACCTTAATGATGGCAAGCATCTTTTATGAGGGAAAAGCCATCGGCTATGTATTAATTGGTCTGCTTGCGTTTGCTTTGGGTGTGTGCCTGACTATCCTGTGTTTTCGGCTGCAGCCTGGGAGACAGCGGGGTAAGGAGAAGCAGAAAAATGATAGAAATTATTGATAATGCAATACAGCTTGCGGTTCTGGCAGGCTGCTGTCTTTACTCTGCAATTCTATCAATACGGAATAAAAAACAGGTCTGGTTGCTGCTTACCTGCTTTTATGGAGCATTTGCTCTTGGACATATTCACTGGCTGCTTTTCATTATGTTCCGCGCGGGGACTCCAGAATTATCTCCCGTATCAGATTTAAGCTGGCTGGCAGGTGTGCTATTCCTGTTGGTGCTTCAAAACACCCTAAGTACGACTGAAGAGAGTATGTATCAACCTCTTTTGGCATGGACTGCCCCTGTTTTAAGCGCAATCATGTGTCTCTTTTTTTTTAGGTGGGGCGACTATTTCCTGAATATCCTGTGGGCATTGCTGATGGGATTGTGTGGGTATTCTGCACTACGTGGGCTGTTATTCACAAAGCGTCACAGCAATGAGATGCACAGCAGTAAATCTTTCCACTTGGCGGTTTTGGCATTTATCCTGGTGGAATATTGTCTGTGGGTTTCCTCCTGTTTTTGGAATGAAATCAGCCTTTCCAACCCATATTATTGGTTTGACCTTCTCCTGACAGCCACGTTCTTTACATTCTTGCCCACTTTGAAAAAGGCGGTGGGAGAATGATTTATATCGAGAATGCATTTATCTGTATTGCCGCCCCTTTGCTTATTGCCATGCTGTGCGCTGATAAACGTAGCCGGCCTGTTTTTATTTTTTTCATTGCGGGAATGGGCATGTGTCTTTTGTCGGCCTATATAAATACCTTTTTTGCAAGCTATTATGATGCTGACATAATACAGGCTACGGTTGAGCTGGCACCAGTTATTGAGGAAACAATGAAGCTTCTGCCCATACTTTTTTTCCTGCTGGTATATGAACCAAAGCAGAGGGATGCGAGAAGCGCCATCCTTTTTGTGGCAGCTGGCTTTGCTACCTTTGAAAATACCTGTTACCTCATCGAAAACGGCTCATCCCAGCTTTTATATTTGCTCATGCGCGGATTCGGTACGGGCGCGATGCATATTGCTTGCGGGGCTATTGTGGGTTATGGACTCCTGTATGTATGGAAAAAACCGTGGCTGAAGGTGGCCGGAGTCTTCGGGCTTTTTTGCATTGCTATTACCTTTCACGCCATTTATAATCTGCTTCTGAGTGTTGGGGGAACTGTGCAGACTGTAGGGCTTCTCATCCCTGCTTTCACTGCCTTTGCTTATGCTGTTATCACAAGACTGAAAAGGTCAAAGCAACAAAAATAAATAAAGCATCCTCGAAGCTGCCGAAAGGCCGCTTATTTTTTACAGGAAATTTGTAAAAATTTCTGCTTTTGGGTGGGGAGTTTTGTCATTTTAGGTATTTAAGTAAATGTAGGAGTTTTTATGTCTTATTAATAAAGGAGGGGTATCCGTGAACGATGCGGAAACACGGATGATAATGGTGGAACATCGTGTAAAGGTACTGTGCAGGAAACAGGACATGCGACTTACTGCTATGCTGACTATACTATGCCTTACACTAACGGTCAGCCTCATCGGAGTGACCAGCGCTTTGGTTGCCGGAGGAAAAGGCCATATTCCCGGGCTGTACGGCTCAACAATGCTTTTAGAGGATGCGGGCGGCTATGTGCTGACAGGTGTGCTTGCCTTCAGCTCGGCAGTGGTGATTACAGTGCTGTGCATCCGCAATAGGGAAAAGAAATGTAAAAATGATTAATAGAGCTCTAAAATAAGGAGGCTTACATGATGGAAGCAAGAAGCAAGTGGCGCTTAGTATCTATTGCAATGATTTTGGTAATGTTGATATCAATTGTTTTAAGTCCCTGTACTGTGAATGCCGAATTAGCACCATATTCTAAAACTTTTTCTGTTACATATGGGGACAACGGTGCTGACTCAGGTTCGGCTCCGGTGGATACCAACACATACACACAAGGATCATTAGTACAGGTTAAGGCCAACACAGACGGATTGAACAGGGCAGGCTTTCAGTTTGGGGGCTGGATGACAGAGGATACCATTTACCAACCCGGGGATACATTTGAAATGGGAAACAGCGATGTTGTCCTGTCTGCTGTCTGGATTCCTGTTTACAGGGTAATCTATGAAGGCAATAATGCAGGCAGCGGCAGCGCACCCATAGACACAGTACAGTATCCCGGTGGAGCGCGTGTAACTGTTTTGGACAACAGCGGAAGCCTCAGTAAATATTTAGGTTTCATGTGCTGGAACACCCAACCAAACGGCAACGGAACAAGATATTATCCGGGCCAGACTATAATTATGGGTAATTCCGACATAACCTTGTATGCAGAGTACTGGACAGAGATACCTCCTATCGTAATTGAAAACAAATATCAGGTATCTTATCATGCAAATGGAGCAACCCACGGCTTCGCTCCCGATAATGTATCACAGTATTCACCGGTAACTATAAGCGATAACGCGGGAAGTCTATGCAAGGATGGGTATGTGTTCGCCGGCTGGAATACGGAGCCCGATGGCAGTGGTAAAACATATATACCAGGTGATGTTCATAATCAGTATGAACTTCTTAACATATATGCTCTTTGGAGCCCTATCTGTTCTCTATCCTATATGGCAAAGACAAATGATACAGAACCAAGCCTTTCTACTCAGTATCCATCAGGAGCAAAGGTGAAGCTGGTTGATTATATTGATGCAGCCTATGGGCCTGCACGGGATGCTACGTTTTTGGGCTGGAATACCGATTCTTACGGAACCGGTGACACTTTTATGCCAGGTGATATACTGACACTGGATTCAAGCTTAACACTATTTCCAATATTGACAACAAGCCCTGGCTTTATTGTAACTTTTAATGGAAATGGACATACAGAAGGACATTCGCCCCATATGCGCATAGTAGCCTCAGGTGATAAAATTTACCTTCCAGGGCAAGGGACACTTGAAAAGGATGGATATGTTTTTCTAGGTTGGTTTACTGATATTGACCATGATTATGCTGCCGGTGAAGCAGTGCAGATAAGTGTAGACACAACCTTTTATGCCAGATGGATGAATATTTATCATGTTACTTATGATGCAAACAATGGCGACAGCGGTACGGCTCCGGTGGATTATACAGCCTATATGCCGGGAATGACGGTTACAGTAATGTCCAACTCAGGGAACTTGTTTAAGGGATTGGGTCAGTTCCTTTATTGGAACACCAAATCGGACGGCAGTGGAACAACTTATAATCCGGGAGATCAATTTGTCATCGGGTCTAATATGACACTGTATGCTATTTATTCAAGTGTAATTATTACTGATCCTGTGATACCGGTTTTTAATTTTTGCTGGATAAGCTATAACGGAAACATGGCCGAAAGGGGAAATCCGTCTTTGCAGCCTGAAGCTTATATCACAGGAACCACTGCGAAGATAAAGGATAATACCGATAAATTCAATTTCCACAGAGAGGGCTATACATTTGATGGCTGGAATACCAGACCTGACGGCAGCGGAGTTAAAATTTGGCCACATGATATCATAACCGTTCCGAGTAAAAATGAAATTGTATTATTTGCAATGTGGAAAAAGAATACACTGGTTAATATTCCGCTTAGTGTTCGTAATATACCTAATGTAGGAGAATTAGGCACTTATGTTTTCTATCGTTCTACAGGAGCCGATGGAGGAACTTTAAGTAAAATCTCTGATCATCCAATAGATGGATGGCTGGTTATTGCCGACAGAGGCAGTCTTTTTAAAAGGGGTTATACCATGACAGGCTGGAAAGACCGTAGTAGTGGTAAAGTATATCAGATAGGTGAGTCGGTCCCAATAAGCAAAATTAAAAATACTGATACGAATTTGGATCCTATATGGGTTCCCGGTGCAACATATTATAAGCTGCATTACGAAAAGGGGCAGAATGGCAGTGGGATAAATAATGACACCATGCCGACGGACAGCGGCGAATACGAGGCAGGAGATCAGGCCACCGTGAGTTCGATAGTGCCAGAGCATTCAGGACTGGATTTCTTGAGCTGGAATACGAATTTAGATGGCAGCGGCAAAACCTATTTCCCCGGAGAGAAAATTACATTTGGGAATGGTGAAATTACCTTGTATACCATATTTACGAAGGAGAGTTACTCACTGGAATATAAAGGAAATGAAAACATCGGTGGAGAACCTCCTTCAGGGATCAAGTATTATATTCCTGGGCAAAACGTAACGGTGCAGAATCAAAATACGTTTACCAAGGGTGAGGGCTATTACTTTCATGGTTGGAATACCAGTGCAGATGGAAGAGGTACGACTTATCTGCCAGGAAATACGCTCACCATAGGCTCTGAGGATATAGTGCTGTATGCCATATGGAAGGAGCTTCCTCCCGACATAACAAGTACACCACAGACTTATTCTATAACCTATATGAGTATGGGCAGCAACGGTGGAGAGGTTCCTGTTGACAGTAATCAATATAATGCGGGACAAGCTGTGATTTTGAAAGAGAACAGCGGAAATCTCAGAAAGAATGGTTATCTCTTTTACGGCTGGTTAATTGAGAACAAGCTTTATTTCCCCGGGGCTGAGTTTATAATGAAAAACAACTCGCTTACTGCTTATGCAACCTGGATACCTGCTGAGATAAACACGGACACAGATAAGAAAATTTCCTTCAGCGGCAACGGGAATACCGGTGGAACGGTGCCCGACAGCATTACATGTTCTTTTGGACAAAACATAGTGCTGCCGCAGAATACAGGCAACCTTAACAAAACAGGCTATGTGTTTGGAGGCTGGACTGACAATATAAATATTTATAAGTCCGGACAGACATATAATGTTGGTAGCTCTGTGTTAAATCTAACCCTTCATGCCGTATGGCTTCCTGCCCGAAACATGTCCTACGACGGCAACATGAATACCGGCGGTTCTGTTCCGGATCTAACAATCCCTTACGCAATAGGGGAGACCATAACCATACTAGACAATGTGAACAACCTGGCTAGGAACAACCACCTTTTTGTCGGATGGTTCATCAAGGATAGAATTTATAAGCCCAGTGAGACCGTAGTTATTGGATCAGAGGATATAGTCGCATCAGCGGTATGGGCTCCTTTATCGGGCGGCGGAGAGACCCCTGGCGGAGGAGACACTCCTGGTGGTGGTGAGACACCCGGCGGCGGTGAGACACCCGGCGGTGGTGAGACACCTGGCGGAGGTGAGACCCTCGGTGGAATAAACGTAGTGGTTGTTTCCGACGATACTGTAGTCGTCATATCTCCAATTTCATCGACAATTGACGAAAGCGGCAAGGCAAAAGCCGAAATTCCACAGGAGCAGTTGAATAGCGCCATAAGTACAGCTATCGCAGAAGCTGAGAAAAGCAATAATATCTCAAGGGTCGAGATTAGGGTAGAGGCTTCGAAGGATGCCGCATCAGTGGAAGCCAGTATTCCCAAAAGAGCCATGGAATCGGTTGGAGATAGCAGGATAGAAGCCCTTACTATATCAACTCCTATTGCTACAATTACCTTTGGTAAAGATGCGCTGAACACCATAGCACAAGAGGCAGTGGGTGATGTCAGGATTAATATGTCAAGAGTAAGCACGGAAAATTTCAGTGAAGAAGCAAGACAGTTAGTTGGCGACAGACCTGTATTTGATTTCAGTGTCACCAGCGGAAATAAGGTTATATCCCGGTTTGGCGGGAATGTAACGGTTTCTGTTCCTTATACCCCCAAAGCAGGCGAGGATATAAATGCCATAGTAATCTACTACATCAATGCGGAAGGTAAGCCAGAGGTTTTAAACAATTGTGTCTATGACCCGTCAACAGGGACCATAAGCTTTACCACAGACCATTTTTCAATGTATGCGGTAGGCTATAACAAGATTAGCTTCAAAGATGTGCCTGAGAACACATGGTATAGCCAAGCAGTTGCTTTTATAGCGGCAAGGGGTATCACACAGGGTACTGGCAATGGCAATTTCAGCCCTGAAGGAAGGTTGACCCGCGGCCAGTTCATAGTAATGCTGATGAAGGCATATGACATAGCACCCGATATGGATGCCAGGGACAATTTCAAGGATGCCGGAAACACTTTTTATACAGGATACCTTGCAGCAGCAAAACGTCTGGGTATAACAAGCGGTATAGGAAACAACATGTTCGGACCGGAGCTGGAGATAACCCGCCAGGAGATGTTTACCCTCCTGTACAGAACCCTCATGGTCCTTGGCAGACTTCCTGAGGGCTCTTCGGGCAAAACCCTTTCGTCCTTCTCCGATGCGGGGGATATTGCGACCTGGGCCAGAGAAGCAATGACATGCCTTGTGGAAGCAGGCATAGTAAGCGGCAGTAATGGCAGGCTTCACCCGAACGATACCACAACAAGAGCGCAAATGGCATTGATACTTTATAGTTTATTACCTAAATAAGAATAAGTTATTGTTTTTGGGCAACGAATCTTTGAGAACATCTTGAACATATCTATCCAACATTGAAAATGATGCTGAATGGGATATTGAAATTGATTTCAGAGATAAAAATGAAAGAAAGCCCGTTATGGAATCAATTAAAAGGGGAAACAGGAGCTTGAGACATGGCTTTTAGAAGACTACCAGAGGCGTTTCATGTCTCATTTTATTCTTAAGTTAACAGATCACAAGTAAGGATATGGAGGTTTTCTATGAAAGACATAAAATTATGGATGGAGCGCTTTACAGAATTACTTAAAGAGACATTCGGTGAACGTATTTATTTCATTGGTCTACAAGGAAGTTATGGCAGAGGAGAAGCAACTGAGACAAGTGATATTGATACGGTTGTTATTCTAGATAAGCTGACGGCTGAGGATTTAAAAACTTATGGAGGCATGATTGAAAAACTTCCTAATCGGGAAATGATTTGTGGATTTCTATCAGGGAAGGATGAGCTAATTAATTGGGAACCTTCAGATTTATTTCAGTTTTATTATGATACCACACCGATTATAGGAACTCTTGATGAGTTACTGACAAAAATTGATAATGAAGCAGTTGATCGTGCTATTAAAATAGGTGCTTGTAACATCTACCACGGATGTGTACACAATATGCTATATGAAAAAAGCGATGATATCATGCGGGGGTTATATAAGTCATCATCTTTTGTTATACAAGCTATTGTATTTAGGGATACAGGCAAATATATAAAGCACCAGAAAGACTTGCTTGAAGCGGTAAACAATGAAGAGAAAGAGGTATTAAATGACTTTATTGCCCTGAGAAATGGTGCCACGGTAGAATTTGATACAATGTCGGAGCATTTATTTAATTGGGTAAAGAAGCTAATATAGAATATGAATGCGTATAGCCAGCGGGGCTTGTTTCCACAAACAGATACTATAATAATTAGCCCGCAAACATTAATTACATAAACTCGAGCCACGTTGAGACGGTAGTATTAATGTCAAGGGTTGAGAAATAGAAGAAATATAAAGGTAGTATGTCAAAAGAACCGTCCCCTCAACAACATAGTTGCCGCTCACATGATGCTTGAAGCTAGGGAATTGGGAATAGGTTCGACATGGATTATGCATTTTATTCCTGAAGATTTTTTAATGCTTTTTTATTATTTGCTGCAATGATGGGTCGCAGGATAAAAGGTTATCCCGGTATGACTGAACCAATGATATATCAATAATTGTCAATAAGATTGGATGGTGACAAATGTTTGAATTACCAGATAAAATAAAGAGCCTTATTAATGAAGAAAAGTATTCTTTTGACGATGTAGGGATGTCAGATTCTACAGTTGTTTTGTTTAGTGATAAAATTCTTAAAATACAAGCTATAAGTGAAGAAGCAGAGAATGAATATCATATTATAGAATGGTTGCAGGGCAAACTACCAGTACCTAAGGTTTTGGGATATGAAACAGATGAAAAAAAGACCTATCTCTTAATGACAAAAGTGCATGGAGAAATGGCTTGTGCAGATAAATATATGAAAAACCCAGAGCAATTAACTACCATGTTAGCAGAAGGATTGCAAAAGCTATGGAAGGTAGATATCAGTAATTGTCCTTACACTTGGACTCTTGAGAAAAAACTGCAGATGGCAAAATATATAGTGGAAAATAACCTTGTGGATATGAGTAATTTGGAGCCAGATACCTTTGGTGAAAATGGATTTAGAAATCCAAACCACCTCCTTGAATGGCTTAACAATAATAAGCCAGAGGAACAGCTTACGCTATCCCATGGAGACTTTTGTCTTCCAAATATTTTTTTTGCAAAGGGGAAAGTTTCAGGATATATTGATTTAGGAAAGTCAGGGATAGCAGATAAATGGCAGGATGTTGCTTTGTGTTATCGTAGCCTGCTTCATAATTTTGATGGAAAGTATACTGGAAAGCAATATCAGGGGTTTTATGCAGATATGCTGTTTGAAAAGTTAGGAATAGAACCCAATTGGGATAAGATTCGGTATTATATGCTTTTGGATGAACTTTTTTAGAATTCAATTTATTCAGGAAGTCAAAGATAAATAAAAATGCTCTTGAGTGCAGGACTTGAGTATCTTGTCCCATATGGCTGAATAATATCATATTGCTTATAAGCCTGTGTGGTAGAATTATTAAGAGTGGTTCTTAGGGGAGTGAAATAGAAAATGCCAATACTAAATCTAATTTCTAAAGAACCTATTAATAAAGGCTGGTCGTGCGACAAAAAATATTGTATTACAACAGCTGAAGGTGTTAAATATCTTTTGAGAGTTACTCCAGAAGAAAAAAGTACTACTCGTTCAGATATGTTTCGTATGCTGCAACAGGTAGAATCTCTTGGTGTTTCTATGTGTAAACCTGTAGAGTTTGGAAAGTGTGATGAGGGTGTTTACACTATTTTAACTTGGGTTGATGGCAACGATGCTGAAGAAATCATTCCTAATCTTTCTGACTCAGATCAGTATACTTATGGTTTTGAAGCAGGCAGAATACTTAAAGTAATTCATTCGATCCCTGCTCCGGAAAATCAGCCTGATTGGGAAACTCGATTCAATACAAAAATAGATCATAAAATCAAAATGTATAATGAGTGCCCCATTAAATTTGACGGAGCAGAAAACATCATCGCCTATATAGAATCTAACCGGCATTTGCTTGCGAATAGACCTCAATGCTTTCAACACGGTGATTTCCATATCGGTAATATGATGATTGAAAATAATAAATTAGTAATTATTGATTTCGACCGTTATGATTTTGGTAATCCATGGGACGAATTTAATCGTATCGTATGGTGTGCTCAATCTTCGCCAATATTTGCTTCAGGTATAATAAATGGTTATTTTGATAATGAAATACCGATTGAGTTTTGGAAGCTGCTTGCATTATACATTAGCAGCAATATGCTTTCTTCTATACCATGGGCTATTCCTTTTGGAGAAAGCGAAGTAAATACCATGCTTAATCAAGCGAAGGATGTGCTAAGTTGGTATAATAATATGCAGAACCCTGTTCCAACTTGGTATGTCAAATAAAGAACCAATAACAATATATCATCAGAAATGTGACAGTAACCCCGTCCCCTTGTCACACGAACGAACTATTTTTTCGAAAACCCTCCATTATAACACCAGACTTATAAAGTATCGTATAATTATCATAATGGAGGTAATAGGTATGAATTTTTATAAGACTTCGGAAGTTGCCAAGATTATTGGAATACATCCAAATACTGTCCGTCTTTATGAAGAATGGGGAATGATACCGAAAGCAGAGCGTAAATCAAATGGTTATAGAGTATTTACCGACTTCCATATTGAACAACTGCGACTTGCCCGTACAGTTTTTCAGATCGAGGTACTTCAGAATGGGCTCCGAAAAATGATTATCGAGGCGGTAAAGGTTTCGGCAAATGCAGATTTCGACCAAGCTCTTACTTTGGTGGGAGAGTATCTAAACAAGATTCATACGGAGCAAAAGAATGCAGAAGAAGCAGCCGACATAGCAAGACAGATTTTAGATGGTAAAGATGCATTGGATACTCCTCCCTTAAAGAGAAAGGAAGTTTCGGAGTATCTGAACATTTCTATGGACACACTCCGCAATTGGGAATTAAACGGCTTGCTGAGGATAAAACGTAATCAAAACGGATACCGCATTTATTCAAGCGAAGATATAAAACGCTTAAAAATGATAAGGTCACTACGGTGTGCCAATTATTCATTGGAAGCGATTTTGCGCATGCTAAATACTCTTTCAGACAATCCGAAAGCAAATATTAAGCAAGTACTTAACACACCCAATGAAGATACAGATATTATTTCTGTTTGTGATAAACTAATTATCTCTTTGCAGCAAGCAGCAAAAAACGCTGAAGAAATGATTGATGTTCTTAAAGACATGAAAAATAAATTTTCTTAACACTCCACTTTAACACCAGCCTTCTTTAAGTTGTTAAGATAGTAAAAACAACAGCAAAAGGAGGATAATTGGATGGTTGATATCATCATAGTAAAGCAACTCTCAAAATCATATGGCGAATTGAAAGCAATTCAAAACCTGGATTTGTCAGTGAAGCAAGGAACAGTCTTCGGGCTACTTGGTGCGAATGGCTCAGGTAAAAGTACGACAATCGAATGTATCTTGGGTACGAAGAAGGCAGATACAGGAGACGTTTCAATTTTAGGCATGTATCCGCTACAACAAAGAAAACAGCTATTTGAGGATGTAGGGGTACAGTTTCAAGAAGCAAATTACCAAGATAGGGTTACTGTATCGGAATTGTGTGAGGTAACAGCGTCACTTTATAAAAGTGTGTCAGATTATCAAGAACTGTTAAAACAATTTGGTATTTCCGATAAGTCTAAGAGTTTCGTAAAGGATCTTTCCGGTGGGCAAAGGCAGAAACTATTTATTGTTTTGGCTCTGATACCTAATCCAAAGGTTGTTTTCTTAGATGAGCTGACAACAGGGCTTGATCCAAAAGCCAGACGAGAGGTGTGGAAAACCCTATCTTGCCTCAAAGAAAAAGGATTGACAATCTTCTTGACCTCTCATTTTATGGATGAGGTAGAGGCATTGTGTGATACAATCTGCATACTAAAAAAAGGGAAGATAGTCTTTTATGGAACGGTAAAGGAGGCCATCGCAGGTAGTCCTTTTGATAAGTTTGAAGATGCGTATTTATGGTATTCTGATGTGGAGGTAATTGACAATGAAAACATTTAGAACGATGCTTAAAAATGAGTTAAAGTTATCTCTGCGAGGTATGGATATGTTTATATTTGCTATTTGCATGCCTCTTGTGGTTTTAATTATACTTGGCATTATTTACGGGGGAAAACCTGCTTTTTCGGGTGCGGAGTATACTTTTTTGGAACAGTCCTTCGGAGCTTTGGCAACCATCGCAATTTGTGCAGGTGGTGTAATGGGACTTCCCTTAGTAATTTCCGATTATCGAAGCAAAAAAATCTTAAAGAGATTTAAGGTAACACCCGTTAGCCCCGCAATAATTTTAGCGGTACAAGTTGTGATTTATATAATTTACTCCGTTGTTTCATTGATATTGCTTTATTTAGTTGCAGATGTATTTTTCGGATTTCAAATGGGTGGCTCTCTGTTAACCTTTCTTGGGGGGTACTTGTTGGTAATGCTGTCGATGTTTAGTATTGGTATTATGGTTGGCGGGATTTCTCCCAACTCACAAATTGCAAGCGTTATTGCGAGTTTATTGTATTTTCCAATGTTAATTTTCTCAGGAGCAACTTTACCATACGAAGCAATGCCGAGTGTATTGCAAAAGATAGCAAATATTTTACCTTTAACACAGGGAATTAAAATTTTGAAAGCAGCATGCTTAGGACTTCCGATTGAAAGCATACTTATTCCTGCTATTGTTATGATTGCACTTGCTATTGCTTGTATTGGTGTATCTTTAAGATTTTTTAGATGGGAATGATAATTAAAGGAAAATTAATCCCGCCATGCTGATTCATCTCCGAAATACAAGTCATACGACCTGGAAGATATAAAACTTAAGATAGTCGGTCTCTGGAACATTCCACAGTATGGGATGGTCCGGGGCCTGCTGGCGGGCTTCAATTTGCCTGAGTGATACGGAGGCATCCATTGCAGCGCTTACCAGCATTTTGCGGAATAAGTCATCCGTCATGAAGTGGCTGCAACTACAAGTGGCTAGATATCCGCCCCTGGGCAGTAGCTTCATAGCCTTTAGGTTAATCTCTTTATATCCGCGGGCAGCGTCCTGAACCGTCTTGCGGGATTTGGTAAAGGCCGGTGGGTCAAGTATGATAAAGTTATAGTCCCGACATTTGTGGTCTGCCAGCTTTGTCAGCAGGTCAAATACGTCCTCGCACAGAAAATCCATTTTTCCATCCAACCCATTGCGTATGGCGTTTGATTTTGCCATGTCAATGGCCGACTGTGAGATATCTACGCTGGTTACATGCTCTGCCCCACCCAACGCAGCATTAAGACCGAAGGAACCTGTATGAGTAAAGCAGTCCAGTACCATCTTGCCACTGGCAATTCGTGCCACAGCAGCGCGGTTATACTTCTGGTCCAGGAAAAATCCGGTTTTCTGCCCGTTTTCCACATCTACCAAGTATCTTACACCGTTTTCGCATATCTCCGTCACGGCGGATTCCGGCGCAGGTATGTCATCGGACAGGTACCAGTCCTTATACTCCGGTAGCCCTTCCAGTGTGCGCAGGGCAATGTCATTGCGCTCATAAATACCGGTGATATTTTCACCCATCTCGGTAAGAACATCCCAAAGGGCGCGGTAAACCGTAGCCTTAACAAGTTCCATACCAAGGCAAGCAATCTGCACCGACAGAATGCTGCCGTAGCGGTCCACTGTTAGTCCCGGCATCTGATCGGCCTCACCATGAATCAGGCGACAACAGGCGAAGTCTGCACCAGGCATAACGGTTTTGCGGTAATGAACGGCATACTCCACACGGCGGCGCCAAAAGCGTGCGTCAAATACATCGTTGGCGTTGCGTGAAATAAGTCTAACAGTAATTTTACTGGCATTATTGTAAAAGCCCGTACCCATAAAGGCGTTTCCTGCATAAACATCAACCAACTCGCCATTTTGGGGCACTCCATCTGTTTTGCCAATCTCTTCCCCGTATATCCATGGATGCCCATTCTTAACACTACGCTCCGCTTTGGGGGATATCATGACTTTGGGATACTGCCGTTCCTGTTTCATTTATGTCACCTTTCAAAAAAAGATTGTTTTCCGCGCTGATTGTACCATATTTCTCTTCTACCTTCAACGAGGCTCCAACACTCTGATAACTATATGATATAATTAATTTTGAATAAGGGGATATATTTATGAAGGCAACCAGATAGAAAACACTATTTAAGAGAGGAACTATACAAAGTAATTGAGGTACTGAAGTTGGTGAAAAAGTGGATTATGGGAGTAGGAATTGGCCTAAGTGTATGTGCTGGAATTATAATTCTGTCAATAGTGATTCTAGTGATTCTGGCATCTCGATTTAATGGTATTTGGAAACTGGAGGCATATGGATTATGCTTAAAAACTGATAAAGGGATAGTAAAAGCTTATGTTGTAACAGAAAATTCGTATACCAGAATAAGCATTTACGATGGAGTGATCATAAACGGAACCTTATATAGTGGTATCGGTAAGTTCCAACTGGATAAAAGTAAGGATACATTAAAGTTGATTGATAATGGATCCAGATATGTATACTCGGCTGATAAGCAGGCAAAAGATTATTTTCATAAGTTACATAAGGTCATAAAAGGGGATCAGGTCGGTAAATTACGTATGTTCTATGAAATGCTAAAAGAAAATTATGCTTTTGCTGATTTGTATGAAGTGGATTTTGACAAAGAATATAGTAAATATGCTCCGCTTGTAACAAAGGAAACGACTGATGAAACTTTATTTGAATATATGTGTATGATGGTAGAAAAGCTGGACGATGGTCATGTTGAATTGTCTTGGAAGGATAAAAAATATACGCCCTCTGATTATAAGCCGCTTTGGTTTAAAGATTATGCACAGGAATTAGTAAATGTAATTAAAGAAAACTATATTAAAGATTATTATCGTTTCGATGATTGCTATATTCGATATGGAACATTGAGGGAAGATACCGGATATATTATTTTTCAGGCAATCGGTATGGCTAAACTGAATAAATCAGCCACTACAAAGAGAGCAATGGAAAAAATATTAAAGGATTTCGCCGATAAGAAAACGATCGTTATCGATATGAGATTTTGCAGTGGTGGATACGATGAAGCAGCACTTTTGATTGCAGGATACTTTACCAAGCAAGAGTATCCAACCTATACCAAGCAAGCATATGATAACGGTATGTTTACACCTCTGCAAAACGTTTCCGTAAAGCCAAACAAGTTAAATTATGACGGAAATGTGATAATCATCACCAGTGGCTATACTATCAGCGCGGGTGAGACCTTTATTCGTGATATGTTAGCTAACCCGGAACAGAAAATAACAGTCATTGGAGAGACAACGGCAGGCTATTATTCAGACGCGATACCATTTATACTGCCTGATGGTTTTGAGTACAGTATGTCAACAGAACGTTTCTTTTGGTATGATGGTACGATGCTAGAGGGAAAAGGAATAGCTCCGAATGTTGCAATACCATTTGATTTGGAGGCATTAAAGCAAGGGAAGGACGAAGCACTGGATTGGATTTTAAATAATAAATAAAATATCAAGCCAATCAAGCGGGACACAGGGACGTCAGTAGCATAAATCATTTTGCACATAGCTTTTAAAGGAGTTAATTTTGCATGAAAGATAAAACAAAAGAGCAAGCCCATGTACATATAAATTCTGAAGGTGTAGAGTATACACATGTTCATGAGGATAATCATAAACATAAACATAAACATAGCCATGAGAGTACAAAAATGGTGATTAACAGATTGTCTCGCGCTGGTGGGCATCTTGAATCAGTTAAACGAATGGTAGAAGAGGGCAGAGATTGCAGCGAAGTGCTTATTCAATTATCTGCAGTAATTTCAGCCCTTAAAAATACCGGTAAAGTGATTTTGAAGGATCATTTAGAACACTGTATTGTTGATGCAGTAGAATCAGGCGACAGAAAAGCTATTGATAATCTTAATCAGGCAATTGACGGTTTAATGAAATAAGCAGTAGCAAACTATATATCCCCCCCCCGGGCTTGCGCCATAATAAATGCATAATATAATTAGAATTAAAATGCTGCTAACATCGTTTTTCAGCTTTAATTCAAGGAGAAAGTATTATGCACATGGCAGATGCTCTAATTTCACCGGCAGTTGGCGGAGTGATGATGGCAACCACCGCTGGTATGGCTGCATACTCGATAAAAAAGGTTCAAAACGATTTAGACGATAAGAAAGTATCCATGATGGGAGTAATGGGAGCATTTGTATTTGCGGCCCAAATGATTAATTTTTCTATACCTGCAACCGGGTCAAGCGGTCACCTGGGAGGCGGGATGTTGTTGGCAATTTTACTTGGACCATTCGCAGGATTTCTGACTATGGCGTCTGTTTTACTTATACAGGCGTTGTTCTTCGGAGATGGGGGACTGCTTGCTTTTGGATGTAATGTTATCAATCTCGGATTTTATACTTGTTTTATCTCATATCCTCTAATTTATAAATGGATGACCCGAAAAGGATTAACTTCAGGTAGGATTTTTAGAGCTTCGATGGTTTCGGCTATCATAGGTTTGCAAATGGGTTCGTTTAGCGTTGTACTGGAAACTTTATTTTCCGGAAAGACAGAGTTGCCTTTTAGTACTTTTGTACTTCTGATGCAGCCAATACATTTGGGAATTGGTGTTGTAGAGGGACTTATAACGGCAGCGGTGGTAACCTTTGTATGGAAGGCAAGACCGGAAATTATTGAGCGTGCTGCAATCGGTGATACTATCGGCGGTATTTCGATAAAAAAAGTCATTGTGGTGATTATAGTAGCAACAATAATTATTGGTGGATTTGTATCATGGTTCGCATCTTCTAATCCGGACGGGTTGGAATGGTCAATAGAAAGAACTGCCGGGACTGCTGAGTTAGATGCTTCAAGTAGTGTACATGAGGCGTTTGCAAATATACAAAGTAAAACTGCGTTTTTACCGGACTACGGTTTTAAGCTGACTTCTGAAGATGAGTCAGGTGGCAATGCCGGAACAAGTGTGTCGGGAATTGTGGGTGGCGTATTAACTTTGGGGTTGGCCGGATTAATCGGAGTGATAATAAGTATTTTTAAAAAGAAGAAGCAAAGAATTACCGAGCAATATTAATTATTTAGAAGTTATAAAAGGGGTAGGCGAAAATGCCCGCCCCTTTTATGATAAGGATAGAGTATGTCAAAAATCATTGATTCAATATACAACATAAGACTATTGGACGATTTAGCTCGAAAAGATACTATCATACACAAAATACATCCTGTTTCGAAGATTCTAGCCACATTTGTGTATTTGATAGCAATTGTGTCGTTTGATAGGTATGAAATAAGCGGACTATTGCCTTATATCATATATCCGATGGTGCTTATTCTTTTAGCGGAATTGCCTGTAATGCCAATTTTGAAAAGGTTACTCATGGTAGAGCCGTTGATAATCGGAATGGGAATTTTAAATCCGCTATTTGATTCAAGAGGGTGGATTTCCTTCGCTTCAATCATAATCAAATGCGGATTAACTATAACAACCTGCCTTGTATTGGTTTCAACGACCGGCATGGATAAAATCGCACAAGCCCTTAGAACATTGAAGATACCGAGCATATTTGTGCTACAACTGATTCTGACATATCGCTACATTTCTGTGCTGATTGAAGAACTTGCAAGAATGTTGAGGGCATATGGCCTGAGGGCACCTCAGCAAAAAGGTGTTAAATTGAAAGACAGCGGATCATTTGTTGGGCAGCTTCTTCTCCGAACCTTCGACAGGGCGCAGAGAGTTTATGATTCCATGAGATTGAGGGGTTTTAACGGGGAGTACCATTCCTTTGGCAAATCAAATGTAACGTGGAATGATATTGTATATTTAGCAGCATGGGGTCTGTTTTTTATTATAGGAAGGATTTACAATATACCTGCATTCTTGGGTATGTTGTTTGAGGGGTGAGCGATTAATGAGTCATCATAAAATTGAAGCTAGGAACCTTCACTTTTCTTATCCGGATGGTCATGAAGCCATAAAAGATATTTCATTTACGATATATCATGGTGAATCGGTTGGTATCATAGGTGCAAACGGCTCAGGCAAATCAACGCTCTTGTCATTAATTATGGGTATCCATTTCCCCGACAAGGGCGAAGTGAAAGTCGGAGATGTTACTGTTACGAAAAAAACTTTGGCGATGATTAGACAGAGACTCGGAATGGTATTCCAGGACTCTGATGATCAACTCTTCATGACAACTGTTTTTGATGATGTAGCTTTTGGACCCAGAAACTATAATCTGGACGAAAATGAAGTAAAGACTAGAGTTGAGGAAGCGTTGGAGATGGTCGGCATACCTCACTTAAAAAATAGAGCACCTTTTAAGCTTTCAGGTGGGGAAAAACGGGCTGCTGCAATCGCTAGTGTTCTATCAATGAAGCCTGATGTACTAATTATGGATGAACCGACTTCCGGTCTGGATCCAAAGTCAAGGCGCAGATTTATTAACATTTTGAAAAGCTTTAGCCATACTAAAATCATTACAAGCCATGATTTGGATATGGTTATGGAAACATGTGATCGAATTATTGTCATAAAAGAAGGTGAGGTTGCCGCAAACGGCACCACACTGGAGATTTTAACAAACGCAGCCTTGCTGGATGAATGCGGATTAGAGGTTCCCCTCTCGATTCAGGGATGGCACGCGCAGGACTGATTCCATGTTAAAAATAAGCATCTTGATTATCAAGACATTTAATTGAGCATAGACAATGAGTTAGAGTTGCAGTCATATATATACGGTGCTATAATTTTCATCAATAAGCATAGATTAAGAGAAGGAGTATACATCGTTATAAAAGGTGTATTTATGTAGATGAAGAGTAAGTTTAAAGAAGACTTAACCATAGTATTAAAAGGATATGCAATAGGCTCATCTATGAGCGTTCCCGGAGTGAGTGGCGGTACCATGGCCATTCTGTTAGGCATTTATGATAAACTTATTAGTTCAATCAGTAATTTTTTTAAGGATATTAAAGGTAATATATTATTTTTAATAAAGTTTTGTATTGGAGCAGGTTTAGGTATTTGTTCCCTTTCATTTTTAATTAAATGGTTGCTGGAGAAATTTCCGTTACCTGTATCCATCTTTTTCTTAGGTGCGGTAATCGGTGGCATTCCTGCGCTGTATAAGAAGACAAAGGAATCCTCATTAAGAATATCTTCGGGTATTTATTTCTTGCTGGGTTTCATTATTGTGATATCCATTGGATTTATTCCGGCAGGAAGCATTAATGTTAGCTCAGGTTCAGGAGTTATTCATTATTTGATGATACTGATTACCGGTATTGTTATTGCTTTGGCTTTGGTGCTTCCAGGCATTAGTACCTCCCATATGCTGCTGGTACTGGGTATGTATGATACAATGCTTGAAGCAATAACGAAGTTTGATGTTGTTTACATCGGAATATTGGGGGTTGCGACATTAATTGGAGTTTTCCTTATTACTAAACCAATTGAATGGACATTAAATTCATTTCCCCATCAGACCTATTGTATGATTATAGGATTTGTACTTGGCTCCACAACTGAGATTTTTAGGGACAAAATATTACCCGCAATTCCTCAAAGTGCGGATGCACTTTGGTGGATTGGTTCAGGTCTTATGTCTCTTGCTGCATTTATCTTAGGATTTATGGCTATTAAGTCCTTGTCCAGATTTCAAAATGATTAATTTTAGACACAGGGACGGTTCTGCTGTCTTGACTAACATTGCCAGTCAAGACAGCAGAACCGTCCCTGTGTCTTATTTTAGGTGGTGGAAAAGATGTTCCGTAAAATGAGAAGATTTAATCAGGCTGTTTCTGAGGCAGAATGCAAGAGACTACTAACTGAAGCTAAAAGAGGGACCTTTTCAGTTATAGGTGACGATGGATATCCATACTCTCTTCCTATTAATTTTTACTATGATGAAAAGGATAATCGTATTTACTTTCATGGTGCTAAGGAAGGTCATAAGGTTGATGCCATAAATAATTGCGATAAGGTTTGCTTTACCACATGGAACACGGGCTTCAAAAAAGAAGGCTGTTGGGAATGGAATGTTACAAGTGTCATAGTTTTTGGAAGAGCAAATCTTGTTGAAGATAGGGAAATAACAGAGGATAAAGCACGTAAACTGGCCTTAAAGTACTATCCAACCAAGGAAGAGGTTGAAGAAGAATTAACCCGGGGCATTGGCAGAGTACAGCTTTTTGCCATTAATATTGAACATATGACCGGTAAGTTAGTTAACGAAAAGTAAACCTACTTTAAATGAACCTAATATATAGCGATAATTAAGAATCTTCATTCTGTATGAATTATGCGATCAAAAGTCCGAGAGACGATGAGGAAGATTAAAAGAAGGAAGGGTAGATAAAGCTTATGGTGCGTTTGGAGAAAGTATCGGAGAAAACTTTTTTTCCCGTTGTGCGGATGAAAGTCAGTCCGGAACAGGATAAATTTGTAGCATCGAATCTGATGTCGCTTGCGCAGGCTTGGCTGAATTATGACTGTGCAAAGCCGTTTGCCATCTTAAATGATGACATTGTAGTCGGTTTCCTGATGCTCGATTGGGATGAAGAAGAGCGTACGGTCGGAATCTGGAGGATGATGATCGGACCGGATTATCAGGGGAAAGGATATGGCCGTTCGGCTCTTACCGAAGCCTTGGAAATGATCCGCGAAACCGGAAAATTTGATATGGTTCATTTGGATTATGTACCAGGGAATACTGTTGCGCGAGAACTGTATTATTCATTAGGATTTCGTGAAAACGGTGAGAAGGAAGATGATGAAATTGTGATGACACTTCCCTTGACAGACCAGCCGAAAGTGGGGATTTTAATTGCTGACGAAGATGATTTGAAGGATTTTTATGAATTGATTGCCAAGGAAAGGGTATACGGCACAAAGATACCTTCGCCCATGGAAACAGAGGAACTATTACGGAATGCTGTAGAGAAAAGACAAGTCATACGGCTGACTCTTATGGGAGAGACTATCGGTCTGTATTATAGCGGAGATATTCTGATATCGAAGGAATACATAAAATACCTAGAAGAAGCAGTGGAGAAGATAAAATTTTGTGCAGCCAACGAAGGCATAAAATGTGTTAAAGTTAAGTAAGAATGTTCTTGGTTTAGCAAAGGAGAAATAGAAGTGAATGAAACAGGCTTACATTCTTTCATTGCAGAGCAACAACCAAATATTTGCCAGATTGTTGGATACAAAAATGGTGTTGAAGTTTATAGTGACGAGTGGAATGGCTACAAAAAGAACGACACTTGTCATGTGATGTCCGTTACAAAAAGCATTGTCTCTTTGCTGATAGGAATTGCAATAGATAATGGCCTGATCCAAAACGTTGATCAGCCAGTTTTGTCTTTTTTTCCTGATTACAAAGTAAAAAGGGGCGAAAAGACAATTCAAAATGTTACAGTTCGCCATTTGCTCACCATGACAGCTCCATATAAGTACCAAAGTGAGCCTTGGACGAAAGTTTGTACCAGCGATGATTGGACCACTGCAGCCTTGGATTTACTCGGAGGTAGAAGCGGCCTAACAGGTGAATTTCGTTACTCTACATTGGGAATCCATATTCTTACCGGTATTTTAGCAAAAGTCAGCGGGAAGCAGACAGTGGAATTTGCTAATAAATATCTCTTTGAATCTATCAGTGTTGCTCCTCATAAAAACTTTTTTGCCGAAACTGCGGAAGAACATAAAACTTTCACAATATCAAAAGAACCGAAAGGAAATGTCTGGTTTGCTGATCCGCAAGGGATTGGCACTGCCGGTTATGGCTTGTGTTTTTCAGCATCGGACATGGCGAAAATCGGTGAATTATGTTTAAATAACGGTTTATATAATGATAAAAAGATTGTATCTCAGGCTTGGATAGATGAAATGGTCGAGCCAAGAAAAGTATGCGGAAAAGAGTTCCGCGGTATGACTTATGGTTATCTTTGGTGGATTATTGATACTAAAAAGAATATATATGCAGCAATCGGTAACAGTGGAAATATCATATATATCAATCCCGCCAACAGAACCGTAGTAGCCGTTACATCCTATTTCAAACCTACAATATTTGATCGGGTTGATTTTATTCAAAAATACATTGAACCTTGGTTGTAGCAATAATAGACACGGGGACGGTTCTCCTGTCTAGACAGGAGA
>JAEYOK010000035.1 GCA_023411795.1 Bacillota bacterium | reverse complement strand
AAAGATTCAGTTTTACAACATAACCAAATTCATGGCTGCATCATGATTTACAACTCCAGAATCAAATGATTGGTTCTGGAATATATCATATATTTGAGGTGGAATTATGAAAAAAGTTTGCTTACTGATGTTTATAATCATTATCCTCTTATTGAGTCTTTCTGCTTGTACAACTGATGATTCTCAAGAATCCGATGTTAAAGAGATTTTTTATCAAAGTGGTTCAAGCGATAAGAATTATGTTGAAATAAATAAAATTAATGATGATATCTGGGTGCATACCACATATTCAGATTATAATGGATATAGGACCCCATCAAATGGCATCATTGCAGTTACATCAAAAGGTCTAGTATTAGTAGATACGCCATGGAATAATGAGCAAACAGAAGAACTGATTAATTTAACAAAGAGTGTATTTAAAAAAGAAATAAAACTTGCGATTATAACTCATGCTCACGAAGATAGAATAGGTGGAATTAATTCACTACTTGAGAATAAAGTTGATGTCAGAAGTACTGGCCTCACCGCTAAAGAAGCTGAAAAAAATAATTTTAAACAACCACAGCCAAGTCTGGATGAAGAACCGACATTTTCTGTCGGAAATCTTGATATTGAAGTTTTCTATCCAGGAGAAGGACATTCAGTAGATAATATAACTGTATGGTTTCCACAAAATAAAGTGCTATTTGGTGGATGCTTAATAAAGTCTGTAGACTCAAAGAATATGGGAAGTATTACAGATGCGAATGTTAAACAATGGCCGGATTCAGTAAATAAAGTATTAGAAAAGTATCCTGATGCGGAAGTTGTTATACCTGGACATGGAAATTGGGGTGGGTTAGACCTTATAAAGCACACACTTAAGCTATTAAGCTTAACTTGATTTTACATTTCATTATGGAACTCTAATTCTGAGTTTAGTCAGAAGGAGGTATTAGTGCTATGAATGACGAGTTGAAAATTAAAATGTACTCATTTACGTTGGATTGCAAAAACCCGCATGAATTAGCTAAATTCTATGCAGCGTTGCTAAAGTGGGAAGTAATGTTTTGGGATGAAGAATGGGCATGTGTATACGCTCCAGGAACCAATCAGGGAACATATCCTTGTATATTGTTTCAACCGAATCCTGAGTATGAACCACCTGTATGGCCGGAAAAGCCTGAAGCTCAACAGCAAATGGCTCATTTAGACCTAGCTGTTAATGATTTAGAAAAAGCAATTCAATATGCAATCCAATGTGGAGCAACAATCGCAGAAGAGCAATTTTCTGAGGGGTGGAGAGTTATGCTTGATCCTGCAGGACATCCTTTTTGCTTATGTCAAATGAAATCACTTATCGAGAGTGAACATTTTGCGTTGTTGTGAAAATAATGAAAGTGAGTTAAGAACTCAAAAGTTGGATGTTGAACTATACTGATAAAAAATATTAGGAACATATCGGAGGCAAATGAAATGGTATTAGGCTTAAAACGCGGTATGGCGGAACTCTTAGACCATGACCCAGAATGGGAAGCAAATGCTGCAGATACTATAAAACGTCTTTGGGGTATTTTAGGCTCAGTAGCAAAAGACATTCAACATGTCGGTAGTTCGGCTATACGCCATATTAAAGCTAAACCAGTCATTGATATCGCAGCATTGGTGTGGAGTTTTGAGGATATCTTGACTCAAATACCTGTTTTAGAAAAAGAGGGGTTAATTTTTCGTGGTTGGGAAGGCAATGAAGAAAGACAACCAGTTTTTCAATGCGGAGAGTACATACCTGAAGAAAAAGATATGAGAGTATTAACCCACTACATCCATATTGTCATGGTCGGCAGCCAGCAGTGGGATAATTATATAAACTTCCGCGACTATATGAACGCATTTCATTCCGCCGCACGTGAATATGAAGCATTAAAATTGCGGCTAGCAGAAGAAAATAAGAATGACTATCGCAGCTACCACCAAGGTAAACAAAAATATGTCACAGAGATGATAAAGACAGCAAATCATTGGAATGATTCAGGGCGGAACATATATGATGTTAAGTAAAGCTGGATTCGATCTATGGGCTGAAGATATATCTATTGCAATCATTTAGAACTCCGAATATTAGATTTAGGATTTGGAACGGGAACGTTGACTTATAGGCTATATCAAAATGGTGAGAAGATCTGGTGTTTTGATTATTGATAGGCTATAACAGCCATAGGTTTTATAGTGGGAAATATATTGATACAATTAAAGGAGTAACTTGTTGTGAAGAAATTGTGTTTGCTGTTGAATATTATTGCTTTAATGGCTTTATTTACGGCTTGTTCTACTAAAGAGTATGATAACTTTCAAGAGCTTAATAACGGCTTGAGTTTACAGAGAGGTAATGTAACTTATTCATTTTATAGTGCGTTACCAAGTGATCTGAGTAGAGGTAAGCAAATAGGAATTGTTGATGGTGATAAAAAGCATAAAGTGTATGAGATAAAAGGCTTTTCATCAGATGAATGGGTTATTGAATATTACGATGTAATAATGTCGGTTTATAGTGTATATAAAGCTGATAAAGTAACCGAAATTCCTATCCAACTAAAATAATATTACCATGCTTTGATTAGTTATCAACCTAATAGAGGAGATATATGGGAAAAGAAGAAAAATTACATGGTGGAAATGTAAATGAAATCTTACGTGTAGGTGATACCGTTCATCGCTCGGCTGAATGGAATGCAAACATTCATAGCTTACTAAAATATTTGCAGTTAAAAGGTTTTGAAGGGGCGCCAAGATACATAGGGATTGATGAGGAAGGTAGAGAAATACTGTCATTTATTCCGGGGGAAGTACCCGGAAATGATTATCCTAATTGCAAACCTTATGTATGGTCTGATAATACATTAATACTTGTCGCAAAGTATTTAAGAGGGCTTCATGATGTCACTAAGGATTATCTACCTATTGCGAATGCTGCTAAATGGCTTAATCCATATATTGAAGAGAATGAGTATGAGGTTATTTGTCATAACGATGCGGCCTTATATAATTTTGTGTTTAGAGATGAGTTACCTGTAGCATTGATTGATTTCGATACTGCATGTCCGGGTCCACGTTATTGGGATATAGCATATACACTTTATACAACTGTTCCACTTTCAAGTTTCGAGCCAGATCTTAATACATCATTAACAATGGACTACATTCCGGAACTTCATGCTGAAAACAGGCATAGACGCATAAGTTTATTCTTCCAATCCTATGGGCTCAAAGTACCGGATGACTTAAAACAGTGGGTTATAAAGCGTATTATTGCATTATGTGATACCTTAATAACAGGAGCAGCCAAAGGAAATGCTGCCTATCAAAGAATGATAGACGAAGGGCATGTATCGCATTATCAAAATGAAATTCTATTTTTACAGGAGCATTTTACCGATTGGTATAAAAAATATTCGAAAATGGGTTAACCCAGGAAATTATCATTAGAATATGAGGAGTTTGTAGGTTTTAGTTTAACTGATAATGAGTCAGATATTTTTAGCTGCAGAGCAAAAGCATTCGAAGCATTAGAGCTGCAACCAATTTATCTAGAAAATATAGTGTATACTGACAGCGTCGGTATGGCATAACCGTATTCACGCAAAATCAATGTACAGGATGGCTACCAAGCTATGCGGTACTGATAAAATTAGTAATCCTTTCTGCTTCATGTTATAATCTAAAATATGAGTTTGAAATTATGAAAGTCTTGGTGAATGTATGAGAGTTACAATTATTGCTTTTGCAATCTTATTTGAAGTTTTTTACTTTGGGTGTACATGCGGATATAAGTTTGGAAAAAAGTATTTTGTTGAAGGTATGGGCTTTAAAAGCGCTGAATTTATAAGCTTTGTTATATCTCTTATCTGTTTACTATTGTTTTCTTTCAATGAAAAAATCGGGGTATGGCTGCTTTGGGGATATTATTTATTATTAACAGTGTATATGTTTATGTTTCATTGGAGATATACTATTTTTGGTGCAACGGAGAAGAAACTGAAAGGCTATAACGAATGCTTCTCATCATGTATATATTTGGTTAAACCCTCATCAATTAAGTTGATTCCAGATTTATATCACATTATTATGTCAGTATTTGTGCTAACAATGTCAGTGCTTCTTGGAATATTTATATTATAAATTGTTGATATGTTCCTTATAAAATCAGTATGGCCTAGGAGCTTTGGTTACGCAATAGCTCTAATTTTTTGTTTGCATATTATTATTTCAAAGCTTATAATGTAAAATAAAGGAAAATGTTTACAAAGAATAGGGGCTAGGGGTTAAGATGAAATTACAGGGTGAGAAGATATGTTTGACGCCATACACACTAGAAAAGTGTCATTCGTTTTATAAAGATTATGTCTCTGACCCTGAATGACATATACCGCTTAAAAATAGGCTTCACTATGGGAGACGGATAAAAATAAATAAAATAAAAAAGGAGCACTTTATATGACAAAAATTGACCATCATAGAGAGATATGTGAAAGATTAAATAAGATATATTCCGCAAAAAACAAAGATTATGGTGACAGTTTTAGTGAAGGATTTCAAGAATATGGACTTACAATGCCTGCAATTAGATTGGAAGATAAGTTGCGAAGATATAAACAATTAATCAAACAAGATGCTGAAGTAAAAGACGAGAGTATAATAGACACTCTATTGGATTTAGCCAATTATTCTATCATGACCATTATTGAAATTGAAAACAAAAACAAAGAAAAATAAAGTATAGTAAGGTCTAGCTATCAATTGCAGGATAATGATAAAAATCATGAATTACTTGAGCTTACTGAAAAAGGGATTAAGCAAGCAGATTTTCAAAAACCAGTTTTGTTTACATAAATTTAATAATTATGCTCATTTAGAGGGCTTTATTGATTTAATTATTAAAGAGCTGTTAAATGGAGGTATACAAATGAACCATAATGAAATTATTGAGTTTTTGCTAAAGGCTAAAAAAGCGACATATGCAGGCAAGGGTCCTGAGATGAAACCCTGGCGACCAGATTCCCATGATCTAAAATATGCGGAGAATGGTTTGCTATATATTGATACATATTTGGGTGGAGAAAAATTTGCAGGTGAAGAAGCCTTATGGCAGAATGAAAAACCGATTTGGGTAATGAACTATTGTGGACGTGTGATTGGAATAGGGTTCGATGGAGACTTCTTAAAAGAAGCATTAGCCAATGTAATGGCGGATAAACCTTTTCGTGGGCCGGAGGAGTACAAAAAGGGAGATTACATATATAAATGTACGGTTGATGGAGATTTTGAGTGGTTTAGCGGGCTTGAAAAAATCTTTAAAGGCAATCAAGTAATTTATGAATGCATGTTTCATGGTGGTTTAGTGAAGTAAATCTTATAATGTCCAAGATTAAAGCTAAACCATAATAAAATCAGGAGGTTTTTTATGAGTAAACCTATTGTTGATAATGGAAAAGAAATTGATTGGGGGAAAACATCGGGAGATTATTCAAAATACAGGGATATATATCCTAACGAATTCTACGATAAATTACATACTCTAGGTATTGGTGTTGTAGGGCAAAGAATTTTAGATTTAGGAACAGGAACAGGTGTCATACCCAGAACATTATCTAAATTTGGAGCTACGTTTGTTGGTACTGATATTAGTAGAGAGCAAATCAATGCCGCATTTGCGCTTTCAAAAGAAAAAGGTTTGGATATAGAATGGAAAGTATGCCCGGCTGAGGATACTGGTCTTCCTGATAATAGTTTTGATGTTATAACCGCATGTCAGTGTTGGTGGTATTTTGATAAATCTAAAATAATTCCTGAAGCCATTCGCATTTTAAAACCACAGGGTAAGCTTGCTTTGTTATATATGAATTGGCTACCATATGAAGATGAGATCGCTGCAAAAACAGAGGATCTTGTTTTAAAGTTTAATCCCGACTGGAAAGGTTTTGGGTTCAAAGGGAATATGTTTAGTATACCTGATTACTTAGATAGTAAGTTCAGTTTAAATACATATCATAAGTTTAGACTCAATATTCCCTTCACAAGAGAATCATGGCGCGGTAGGATAAGGGCTTGTCGTGGCATTGGAGCATCATTAACATCAACCCAAGTTGAAGAGTTTGACCGTCAGCATGATAAATTATTAAGAGAAATTGCACCGGAAAGATTCAATGTGTTGCATGAAGCATGGTTTGAGATATATGAGGCTAATTAATGTGATAGAGGCCAAAACTATTTGATGTATTTTCAGGTGAAGAGCTTTATTACAAATATCCTAATGGTGATCAAGTTATGCTTTTGCTGGAGAACGTAAAATAACTGGATAGACACTTAAAAGAAATCAAGAATGAATAGATTCTTTGAAGAGGTTATATTTTGGTTAGGAGATACCAATATGAGCTTTAGTAATATTATTAAGCTTAACCCATTGGATTATGAAAAATGTAATAGTATTTGGGATATGAAGAAATATCCTGATAAGACAAAATTATGGTACAATCAATTAATAAGTGGCAATAGAATTACTTTTGTATACGTAGAGAATGGGGAGTTTGTTGGTGAGGTATCCTTGCTATTCGATAGAGGTGATCCTGATTATACAATACCCCAACAACGTATATATCTATCACGTATGATTGTTAAAAAGGAATTCCGAAATCGTGGAATTGGTGGGTTCCTCATTGATTATGTAGTTGACTACGCCCAAAAATTAGGATACAAAGAGATGTCCCTTGGTGTCGATATAGATAATATGGTTGCGTGGCATTTATATGAGAAAAAAGGTTTCACTGATATCATCTTTCGTGGAGAAGATGAAGGTGGTGAATACGTTAAACTTCTTAAAAAACTTTAGGATTTGACGCATTTTATGTAGTAGTTAGAATAAATTGCAGTTGAATGAAAATAGATGCAACTGATTTATAATCAATACATAAAAAGGAGAATCAAAATGAAACGGTCAAGAAAAATAATGATAATAACAAGTATTATAATACTTCTTTTCGCATTAAGCATGGGATTTTATTTATTGAACAGGAGTATTAATGTGGAAAGTAATGATTTACTCTTAGTATACGAAACTCTTGAGCCTATATCAATTTTTGAAGAAAAAGTGGATGACTCAACGTACATACACTTTTTTTACGGAGAAGATATTGGTAGGGTTATTGTAGAAAACAATGGATTAGGAGTAAGCATAAGGGATAATAAGCGTGGATTTATTAAAGATTATCGAAATGGCGTCTTATATTATGTAGATGACTTTAAAAAAAATGAATTATTTGGTGAGATAAAATCATATTTAAATCCACGATTTTGGTTCGGAGGCGGAAGAGAAGTTGTAAAAAATGGCGGAAGATTCGTAAGAACACTTGACGAATGTCAGCAAATAGGCCAGTTGATAAAAGAAAAAAGATATGAAGAAATCTCAAAAGATAATAAAAATAAAATTATTATAACTAATAGGGGCACGTATTTTGTAAATTGAATTATATCAGTGAGATGATTTAAATATGCAAAACTTATATTTTGAGTTTCACAATGGAGAATATGATGGAAAGATTAGAATACATAAGAAATTACGTTGATTCTTTAATTGATAAAATAACAGTCAGTCCTAATAAAGATATAATTTCTATAAAAAGAAATGAATTAACACATTCGTACGGTGTATCTATGTTATGCCAGATATTAGCATGTAAGCGTGGGTTAAATATAGAACTTGCTGCAATAATAGGACATTTACACGATTTAGGGAGAATTTTATATAATTTATTGGATGACTCACATGGGAAAATAGGGGCAGAAGAGGCCTTTAAATTATTGAAAGATAGTGAAAAGTTCTCGGTAGATGAAATTGAGATTATATGTAATGCCATAAGAAATCATATGTATAAATTGGAAATTGGGAGCCCTTATGAGGAAATTATAAAGGATGCGGACATTTTGGAGCGATATTATTGGAAGCCTGAACTATATAAGAATTATGGTGGTGAAAGACTACATAAAGCTTTAATTGAAATAGGACAATAATTAAGCTGACATAATGATTTAAAAAAAATAGATAATAGTGAGGAAATTATGATTAATGAAATAAGAGACTATTATGATAGCTCAGTAGAGTATGAATGGAATAGATTGAATAATCCTTATTCTATAATTGAGTTCAATAGTACTATGCACTTAATACGTAAGTACTTTTCCGGTAAAGGGTCGATTCTTGATATAGGGTCAGGTCCGGGGAGGTATTCATTAAGTCTTTTAAAGATGGGATACTCTGTTTCATTACTTGATATTTCACTAAATGAGTTAAATTTCGCTCGCAAAAATATTGAAGAAACAGGTTTAAAAGCGGATAATTATTACCACAAATCTGCTTCAGAGTTAGATGAGTTTGGCGATAACCTTTATGATGGAATATTAATCATGGGTCCCATGTACCACCTCCATAAAAAAGAGGAGAGGTTAAAGGTATTAGTAGATTCATATAGGATTCTTAAAAAGGACGGAGTAGCCATAATATCGTATATTAACACGTGGGGAGTTTTAAAAGCCAGTCTTAGTGAGTTCCCCGAATCCTTTGTAGATATTGAACATTTTGATAGGTACATAAATGGGGACCTGAAGTTTTCAAAGGAAGAAAGCTTTACAGCCACTTTTTTCACAACACCTGTTCAAGCTTTGGAGGAGGTTCGTGATGCAGGCTTTAATATAATCAGTTATGCCGGTGCTGAAAGTTATTTATCGGGGCTTAATATGCAAATGAATAATCTTAAGAAAGAAATGCCGGAAGCTTATGAAAACTATTTGCAAAAAGCCTCTGAATATTGTGAACTTCCGCAGTACAGAGATGCAACAGAGCATTTACACATAGTAGTAAAAAAATAAACTGGAGAGTCTAAATGAATCTATATGATATGGTTGTAGAGCAAACAATTGAGTATCCTAAACGAATGAAATATCTGCAGAGCGAAAATCGTTTCATAGAGACTAAAATGGATTCCCTTTTTTATGTAAGGAATGTTCATTATCCTTATGGATGGTTAGTGGGCTTTGGGGCTCCACCGGATAGGCATCTGGATATTCTTCTGATATCTGACAAGAAATATATGTTGGGTGAGATAGTTAGTGTAAAAATTGTAGGTGTATTTATTAGAAATGATGGTGATAACAAACTGCTGGCTGTTTTGCCGGAACGTGAAGAAAATGATTACTCACAATTACCAGACGAAGAAAAAAAGCTATTGCTCAAATTATATCCAGGGAAATTTGATGGAGAAGAATGGTTTGGATTTACTCAGGCAAAAGAAATAATAAGAGCTTTTAAGCTTTGATTGGAGGAAGACATAAATGTATCACTTGAAAAAAGAAGAAATGAACAGGATAGCCCCACTTTTCAGTGGTTATAGCGATACTCTTATTTTCTCATGTTTACAGGGCTATATGGGAAACGCTTGGACAGATGATATCGACAATCCCAAATCAGCTCAGATAATAACAGCCGACTTCTGCTTCTTTTCAGGCGAACCAAATGCTGAACTGGTAAAAAACACACAATCGGAATGTATATATATGATACCTCCTAATGAAGCATGGTGTAATTTGATTGAACAGGAACATAAAGATAATTTCAACAGATTTATGCGCTACTCAATTAAAAAGGAGCCTGGTATATTTGATAGAGAAAAACTGCAAAAATATATTAATAACATTTCTTCTGAGTTCACAATAAAGGAAATTGATGAAGAAATATTTAACCAGGTGAATCAGGATGAATGGTCCAGTGATTTATGCTCTCAGTTTACGACTTATAAGGATTATCAGGAGCATGGTTTAGGATTTGTTGCACTTTGTAATGGATGCGTTGTCAGCGGTGCTTCTTCATATACTGTTTATGACGGTGGTATAGAAATTGAAATAGATACAAAGCAAGAATACCGGAGAAGAGGGCTGGCTTTGGCTTGTGCGTCGAAGCTAGTATTGGAATGTTTGGACAGAAACCTTTATCCTAGCTGGGATGCAGCAAACAAGGCGTCTGTTGCTCTGGCAGAAAAACTTGGTTATCATTTTGATAAAGAGTATCCTACATATAAAATCACGATTCCAAAAGGTTAAGGGTAAAGAAAATCAATATTTCGTGAGTTATCTGTTACATAATAGTGTTATTATATAAGGGATGATAAATAATAAATACGAATATGAAGAAATGGGAGAAAAATGAGTAAATTTCACTATATTTTATTTGATTTAGACGGAACACTGACTGATCCTGCTATTGGCATAACAAATTCAATAATCCATGCCCTTAAAAAGTATAACATCTCTGTAAATGACAGAAGCGAGTTATATAAATTTATTGGTCCACCATTAACTGAATCTTTCATAAAATATTACGGTTTTTCAGAAGAAGAGGCAAAAAAAGCAGTAGAGTATTATCGTGAGTATTTCAGCGTTAAAGGCCTATTTGAAAACATTGTCTATGATGGAATTGACGATCTGTTAAAAACACTAAATGAAAATGGAAAAATTCTTGTCGTTGCTACTTCAAAACCTCAGGTATTTGCAGAGCAAATTCTGGAGCACTTTAACATTAGCAAATACTTCTCATTTATAGCCGGTAGCAATCTAGATGGATCAAGGGTAAAAAAGGACGAGGTAATAAAATACGCTCTTGCAAGCTGCAATATAACCGATTTTTCAAAGGTAGTAATGGTTGGTGACAGAGAGCATGATATACTGGGAGCAAAAAAGCTAGGTATAAAATCAATTGGTGTTCTATATGGATATGGCGATAAGAAAGAGCATGAAGAGGCCGGAGCAGATTTTATTGTTCAGTCTGTTTCGGATATAAAAAATATTATACTGTAATATTGGAGTGGGTATATTGAAAAGAAATGCAATAACCTGTTACTACTACTTTACTTGTTGCAGTATATGAACGCCAGATTTGCATCGGCAGATAATAAAATGTTAAGCGAGGGGTTGGAAATATGGTCTATCCTGAAATGATTATTTTTGATTATGGTAATACCCTGCTTTATGAGCCGGACTTCAATACTTTACACGGTGAGGAAGCACTGATGAAGTATGTAAAGACTAACAAAAATAATTATACAGCTGAAGAAATAAATGACTTTTCACAAAAGATATTTAAAGAAATCAGTGTAGTAAGGGATATAGGTTTTGAACTTCATGAATGGCAATTTCAAAAATTTTTATATGAATACCTTGGAATTGAGTTATCGATTTCATTACCTGAAGCAGAACGTATATTTTGGTATAACACCTCACCGGGGGACATTATGCCAAACGCTGACAAGATTATAGATTACATAAACTCATGCAATATTAGAAGTGCGGTTATAAGCAATATTTCTTTTTCTGGTGAAGCATTGACCGAGAGAATAAACCGTTTATTACCTAACAATAGGTTTGAATTTATAATTGCGACTAGTGACTATATGTTCAGAAAACCCAATCGTTATATTTTTGACCTGGCGCTCAAGAAAGCCGGAATTGACGCATCAAAAGTATGGTTTTGCGGGGATAATCCGCGGGCTGATATTGAGGGCTCAGCGAATGCAGGTATGTTTCCAATATGGTATGATAATCTATTGATTGAAAACCCATGGAATAAAAATAATAAAGCTCCTGATTGCGAAAATTTACATATACATGATTGGAATGAGTTAATTGAGATTTTAGAGAAGCTGATTTGAGGTAAGTAACATGAATGATTTTATTCTTGTTCTGGCAATAGCATCATTTTTAGTAGGTTTTACATTAATCATTATTAAATCGGTGATTTTAATAAAGAGAAATAAAGAATCAGATCTGATATACAGGCTGCAACCGGTAACAGGCTTAGGGATAAAAAAAGCCAGATCGGATCTGTTATTTCCTCTTTTCTTTCTATTACTTTTTATTGTTGATGCTAAACACAATATTTATAGTTATTCGGTTCTTATATGTTACCTAACATATTCAATAATGTTATTTATGGATGCATTTATTTCTATAGATGTACGAAATAGGGGAGTATTTACCAAATTTAGGTTTATACCTTGGGAAGATATAGTTAGTATAAACCTTGTTAAGAGGGTGTACAGAGATAGAGTAGTAAGTCGGACTTATGTTTTAGAACTAACAAAAAAGCGACTAATTAAAAAATTAAAAATAAGTACGGATTTTTATGATAATAGTGGCGGTATAATAGGAGAAATACTCAGTGAAAGAGGATTTCAAATAAATGTTGCAACCAAATCATCATAATTCAAACACAGTGGTATAAAAGGAAGCGAAGTAAAGGTATGAAGTATATACATATAGATAATTGGAAAAGGAAAGACCATTATAATTATTTTAAGGAGTTTAGCTACCCGCATTTTAACATTTGTGGGAATGTTGATATTACTAAGACTCATAAGTACATTAAAGATATGGACCTTCCGTTTTTTATAACTATTTTGTATGCTGCTACAAAGACGGCAAACAGTATAAAAGAATTTCGCTATCGTATAAGAGAAGAGAAAGTAGTTGAGCATGAGACTGTGGACCCTTCATTTACAGTAATGACAGAGGATGAAGCCTTCAGTTTTTGTACAGTGAAATATGTAAATGAATTTAGCAACTTCAAAGAGGATGCTTCAGCCAGACTGGAAAAAGCAAAAAAGAGTATAAATATAGAAGATGAACCGGGACGCGATGACCTATTATTCATCTCCAGTATTCCATGGGTTTCCATTACCAGTATAAATCATCCTATTCAAATGAATCCGGTTGATTGCATTCCGAGAATAACGTGGGGAAAATACTTTGAGGATGATGGCAAGATAAAGCTACCATTGTCTGTTCAAGCACATCATGCCCTGGTTGATGGCTTGCATGTCGGCATGTACTTTAATAAGCTTCAGGAGATATTAGATAATCCGGAGAAATACCTGTAAATTGAAAACTAAAAGGGCGGGAAAGTACTTATGGATATACAAATGAATTACATCGAAAAGGGTAAAGGTATGCCTTTGGTCCTACTTCATGGTAATGGAGAAAATAATGATTTCTTTGTGAACCAAATTGAGTATTTCTCTGCATTTTATCGAGTATTAGCAGTAGATACCCGAGGACACGGAAAATCCCCTCGAGGAGTAAAGCCCTTTACCATAGAGCAGTTTGCTGACGACTTAAAGGATTTCCTTGACTTACACGGAATTGAAAAAGCTTATATCCTTGGTTTTAGTGACGGAGCAAATATTGCCATTGCATTTGCTTTAAAATATCAAAGCTATGTCGAAAAACTGATTCTTAATGGAGGAAACCTGAATCCCAAGGGAGTTAAAGGTATCTATCAAATTCCAATCATTATTGCATATAGTCTTGTTTCATTTGTTTCCTTATTTGATAAAAAAGCTATTGTTAAGAAAGAAATGCTTGGGCTTATGGTTAATCAGCCTGACTTCAAAGAAGAGGAGCTTTCAAAAATCCATGTGTCCACATTGGTTATAGCCGGAAAAAATGATATGATAAAAGAGAAGCATACAATCTTAATCCATAAGGCTATTAAAAACTCACACTTATGCTTTGTGGAAGGGGATCATTTTATTGCATATAAGAATAGTACGGAGTTTAATGAAAAGGTGAAGGCTTTCTTATCTAATTAATAGCTTATTATAATATTTAGGAGGAGTAAAAGATGCCCCATGTAATTGTTAAGCTATATCCAGGAAGGACCGAGTCACAAAAACAGCTTTGCGCAGAGAAAATAACACAAGCCATCATTGAGTCTATAGGAGCCGAAGATAAAAGTATTTCGGTAGCATTTGAAGAAATTCCGAGGGAGCAGTGGAAAGAAGCAGTTTATCAGCCTGATATTGTCTCTAAGGAAAATACACTATATAAAAAACCGGGCTATAATATGGATTAATATATAAAATTCAAAGCCTGAAAATGTATAATGAATAGATAGAAGTTTATTTTTGAGAGGATAGAGTATGAAGGATAATTCGGAGCTCAGATTAGCGGTATTGATTGACGCGGAAAATGTACCGTACAGTAATGTAAAGGGGATAATTGAGGAGATTGCCAAGTATGGTATTCCTACAATAAAGCGTATATATGGTGATTGGACAAAACCAAATATTAGCGGTTGGAAGAATGTGCTTTTGGAAAATGCTATTACTCCCATACAGCAATATAGCTACACTACGGGGAAAAACTCCTCGGACTCAGCCATGATAATTGATGCCATGGATATTTTATATAATGAAAAAGTTGAAGGCTTTTGCATTGTTTCAAGCGACAGTGATTTTACACGTTTGGTCATACGTCTCAGAGAAGCCGGTATGAAAGTTTTTGGTATAGGAGAGAAGAAAACTCCCAATCCATTTATTGCGGCATGTGATAAATTTACTTACCTTGAGATCATTAATGCAAATAGCCGTCAGGCCCTTGAAATAGAGGATCAACCAAGGGTAGGAGGACCAAAGAAAACTACTAGTAGTCCAATCAGCAAAATCAGTGAAGATGTAATTAATCTTATTGCAACTTCAATATCGGATGTTGCCGATGAGAATGGTTGGGCTTTTCTTGCAGATGTAGGAAATCTGATTCAGAAAAAGCGTCCGGATTTTGACGCAAGAAATTATGGTTTTGCTAAGCTAACCCCATTAATTAAGACATTAAAGTGCTTTGAAATAGACGAGAGAGATTCGAGTAATAGCAAAATTAAACATATTTATGTTCGTAACAAGGATAAAACTGTACCCGAGAATGGACCAAGAAAACGGAGTAATGAATGAACGCTTAACGTTTAAGCGGCACTATAACGCAAAGCAAACTATGTAGACATTTATAAATGGTTGTTATATAATTTATCACATTGCTGGTAAAAGTAATAAAATCAAAAAACAGAACAGGTATTGGCGCGTAAAGTGTTAGGGAATGGGAGTAGAGTCTCTAAACGAAGGGCATAATAGCTCGCGGTGCCAATACTGCATCCACTGTTACTATGTCTTCATTCTTATGGTAACAATGGATAAGAAAGGAGGCAAAATGAATCAAGTATCATCATCAACACCAACACCAACTCCAACAACATCATTTTCAGCAGTTAAAACACACTTAAAAAAAATCCTCTATACGGCGATTCTGATAGGAGCGGCTTCAGTACTTAAGCTGGTCAGCCCAACGCTATCTATTATGGGTGCGCCCAGCCTGAGGATCAGTTTATCACCTGTTTTTTTCAGAATGCCTGCAATTTTGTTCGGGCCGTTTTATGGCGGTATCGCAGGGGGCATTGTTGATATCATAGGCTTTTTACTGAAACCCCAGGGTCCGTATATGCCTTGGTTGACTCTTACAGCCGTAGTTGACGGATTAATATCCTCCTTTGTATGGCGGTTTTTGAAGGATCGAAGCAGCAGGAGTATACAAAAAGGCATTTGGATTTTGTTTATATCAATTGGAGGTATTGGATTATTCAACATTGCCGTAACCGGCCTGTTTCCAAGTTCTTCAATAGCTTTGGCGCTTGAGTCTATGGGAAATAAGAAGGACTATATGCTTTTGGGCTTGCTGGTAGTAGCGGTCATAGCGCTTTTGCTTCTGGCTTTGGATTTTGTTTTAAGAAAGAAATCTCCAGAAGCCTCTGTAAGTAAATATTATTTAAAAGTGGTTCTGACTTTTTTAATTACCGGAATACCCATAACAATTTTAAACAGCTATATCCTAACGTTTTATTATACTAACCTCAAAAGTATTTTCGTCCTGTTCCTTCTTCCAAGGTTATTGGAGGAGCTGATTATGGCAGTACTGTTAAGCTATGTAACAGCGTTTCTGCTGTCTGTCTATGACAGGTTTATTCTGAAAGAAAAGAAGAGTAATGACCCGAAGATCTCATCTTCTAGCCATTCGTAATAAGATATATATAATAAAACAGGCTTGGCATTAGCCAAGCCTGTTCTTTTCATATATATCTTAGAAAATTGAGAACTGTAGGAATATTACTGCTAATAGTGAAGATACAAGTGATACAACGGTAATCTGTGTGTTGATGGAAGGTCCGGCTGTGTCTTTAAATGGATCGCCGACTGTATCGCCAACAACCGCAGACTTATGAGCTACAGATCCTTTACCACCGCAATTACCAGCTTCAACATACTTTTTAGCGTTATCCCAGGTTCCGCCTGCATTGGACATTAAGAGAGCAAGGAGAAGACCGGAAGCTATATTACCTGTCAAGAAACCACCGATTGCCTGTACACCGCCTATTAATCCGACAGCAATAGTTGAGATAATCGCAACGACACCTGCAGGAACCAGTTCCTTAAGAGCACCTGATGTTGCTATATCAATACATTTGTCATAATCTGGTTTAGCATCCTCGCGTCCTTCTTTGAGGCCGGGGATTGTGTCAAATTGACGATGAATTTCAGTAACCATTCTCTGAGCGTTTTTGTCAACACCGAGCATCAACATCGCTGAGAATATGGCAGGAATAGCAACGCCGATAATTAGTCCGAAGAAAACGGTAGGATTCATAATATCAAAGTTCTTAACCAGAGTTTCTCCGGCGGCAACAAGACCGAGCTCTTGAGCTGCTGTGTTGACTTCACTCATGAATGCACCTAAAAGAGCAATAACGGTCAGACCGGCAGCACTGATTGAGAAGCCCTTGGTAACAGCCTTAACTGTATTACCGGCTGAGTCAAGCTCATCAGTAACCGCAATAACCTTTTCACCTAATCCGCCCATTTCGGCAAGACCACGAGCGTTATCAACGATTGGTCCGTAAGCGTCGTTAGATATAATCATACCAACTATTGAAAGCATTCCGAGAGCTGACATTGATATACCAAACATACCGTAGCCATCTCCTAAAGGAGCACAGATGTTATATGCCAATAAGGCAGAAACAGCTATACCGATCAATGCAGGTAAACAGCTTAATAATCCGTAAGAGAAACCAGAAAGAATTGTAAATGCAGGACCGGATTTAGAAGCTTCTGCAACTGCTTGAACAGGGTGCTTATTATCATTGGTAAAGTAGTCAGAAGCAATACCGATTATAGTACCTACAAAAAGACCTACTGCTGTAGCGCCCCAGATTTCCCATCTGAAGTCTTGTACAAGCCAGGTAGCTGCTGCAGTCAGAACAGCAAAGATAGCAGTTGTAACATAGGTAGAACTGTTAAGGGCCTTGGTGGGATCGCCGTTTTTACCGATACGTGCGGTGGCGACACCTATAATAGAGGATAAAAGACCGATTGCTGCATAGGCAAAAACCATTATAACGTTTATACCGGTTATTCCGCCTAAAGCTGTTGCCATAACCAGAGCAGCTGCCATGGAAGCAACATTTGAGTCAAAAAGGTCAGCGCCCATACCGGCTACGTCACCAACGTTATCACCAACGTTGTCAGCGATAACGGCAGGGTTTCTGGGATCATCTTCGTCAATTCCCATTTCAACCTTACCAACTAAGTCAGCACTAATATCAGCTGTTTTTGTAAAGATACCGCCGCCTGCTTTAGCAAACAGAGCCAATGAACTGGCACCAAAGCTAAAGCCGAGGAGGGATGTGGCATCACCAACAAGCATCAATACAAGTGTTACACCCAAAAGACTTGTTCCTACAACTGCCATACCCATTACTGCGCCACCTCGGAAGCCGGACATAAATGAAGGCTTAATGCCGTTCTGTGCAGCTTCGGCAGCTTTCTTGTTAGCAATTGTAGCTACCTGAATACCTATTTTGCCCGCAAGCGCTGACAAAACAGTACCGAAGATATAAGAAATAGCCATCCAAATATTATCTGTGATATTTCCCTTCCATACCGGATGAGGAAGCAATACAAATAATACTATTGCGGCAACTGCTGTAAAACGTGCCAAAACAACATATTCACGTCTTAAAAATGTGTTGGCACCTCTGCGAATGTATTCACCAATTTCGGCGATTCGCTTATTGGAAGAAGGCTGGGCTTTAACCCAAGTGTACAACCATGCTGCAAAGCCAAGAGCCAGAAATGCAACTAAGATTGCAAAGATTTGGATCATTTGAGTAGTAATTTCAAACATTTTAGAACCCCCTTGCAGGACTATTTGAATTTTGACATTTTCCTATCTATTCTACTACAATGGTAAATTTTAATCAAATGTAAGTTTACATAAAAAAAAATTTCGTTATGCGTATAAAATAGCCATCTTTATGGTATGCAGAAAGGTATGCAAAGGTGCTTAGAAAGTTTTCCATTATTAAATGTGGTTGATTTTTTTTATTTGCTAAAACATAATAAAAGGGACAATAAGTTAGGATAAAATGGTTATATGGTTATAATGTACATTTCAATGTATTGGAAAGGATAATATATGTTACATGAATTTTCAAGAACAGAACTTTTAATTGGAAAGGAAAGCCTTGAAAGGCTTAAAAATAGTAAAGTAGCTGTGTTTGGTATCGGAGGAGTAGGCACGTTTGTAGTTGAAGGACTCGTCAGGGCAGGAGTTGGGCATTTTGTTCTGGTGGATGATGATTTGATTTGCCTGACCAATATTAACCGTCAGCTACATGCTACCCGGAAAACCTTAGGCAAGGTAAAGGTTGAGGCTATGAAGGAAAGAATACTTGAGATAAACCCTAAAGCAGAGGTTGAAGCCATTAGAAGCTTTTATCTTCCGGAAAATTCTCAGGAACTTATCAAGGATGACTATGATTATATTGTTGATGCTGTCGATACTGTAACAGCTAAAATTGATTTGGTGATGCAGGCTAATAAGAGAGGAATACCGATTATAAGTTGTATGGGTGCCGGAAACAAGCTTGATCCAACAAAGTTTGAGGTTACCGATATTTATAAAACATCAATGGACCCTCTGGCAAAGGTTATGAGAAAAGAATTAAGACTAAGAGGTATCAAATCGTTAAAGGTTGTGTACTCAACCGAACAGCCGATAAAGCCTGTAGAAGAAGCAAGTAATAGTTGTGCAACAGGTTGTGTCTGTCCCAAAGGCACAACAAGAACCTGTACTATAAGAAATCAAATACCGGGAAGTATGTCCTTTGTACCATCAGTGGCGGGCTTAATTATTGCAGGTGAAGTGGTTAAGGACCTCATTAAGAGTAACTCAAATTGACAGTAATATGGCCATATATTATAATTAAACCTATAGGAATAATATGAATGGAGCATTGGTATGAAAATCTCTACAAAAGGAAGATATGGTCTTCGCGCAATGGTAGATCTGGCAATTAATGCTAGCGTTGAGCATGTAGCATTAAATGCAGTAGCTGAGAGGCAGAATATATCTATGAATTATCTGGAACAGGTTTTTGCAGGGCTCAGAAAAGCTGAACTTGTAAAGAGCGTAAAAGGTGCTCAGGGAGGATATACTCTTGCCAGGAAGCCGGAAAGTATTAAGGTGGGAGATATTCTTAGAGTCCTTGAAGGCAACCTGTCAGTCATTGATGAGAGCGAAACATATAATATTGATAATAAAAGCATACAATATTGTCTCAAACTAAACGTTTGGGATAAAATTGACGAAAGTATCAATGCTGTTGTAGATTCTATTACGTTAGGGGACCTGGTCCAGGATTACAAACGTCTTAATGATTTGGAATCTATAATGTACTATATTTAATTAAAGATTAGATGACTTGACTAGAACTGAGGATATAAAATAGATGAATGAAATAAATAAGAAAAAAGTTATGGTAGGAATGAGCGGTGGTGTAGATTCCAGTACAGCTGCCGCGTTGCTTTTAGATGAGGGTTATGATGTCTACGGAGCAACTTTGAAGCTGTGGGATGCCCCGGATGTATGTGAAGGAGTAAGAACCAGAACATGCTGTTCTCTCGAGGATGTTGAGGATGCGAGGGCTTCGGCCTTTAAGCTGGGCATACCTTTTTATGTCCTTAATATGAAGCAGCTTTTTGAAGAAAAGGTAGTCAATTATTTCGTTGATTCTTACCTAGCAGGGGAGACTCCCAATCCATGTATTGCTTGTAATAAGTTTGTCAAATTTCAAGCTATGCTTGATAAGGCAATTGCGCTGGATATGGATTATATAGCCACAGGGCATTACGCTAGAGTAACATACAATGAAGAAACCGGTAGGTATAATTTAAGAAAGGCTCTGGATTTATCCAAGGATCAAAGCTATGTTCTTTATATGCTAAACCAAAATCAGCTGAAAAGGCTTCTTCTGCCATTAGGTGAATATAAAAAAACAGAGATCAGGGCTGTTGCTGAGAGCAAGGGTTTAGTCAACGCAAGAAAGCCTGACAGTCAGGACATTTGCTTTGTTCGGAATGGTAACTATATAGATTTTATTCAAGATTATAAAGGAATTGATATACCCAAAGGTACTTTCGTCACTAAGGACGGCAGAAAGTTAGGCATAAACAAGGGAATGGTCAACTATACTATAGGGCAAAGAAAAGGCCTTGGCATGAGTTTTCCTGAACCTAAATATGTGATAAGCAAGAACAGTAAAGAAAATACCGTTACATTAGGAACAAGGGAAGAGGCTATGGTGACAGGCTTAATTGCACGGGATATGAACTATATCCTATATGATAAACCTACTAAGGAAATAAGAGCTCTTGCCAGAACCAGATACTCGCAGCAGGAGTTTCCGGTAAGGCTTATCGCCCTTGATGATGATAAAGCCAAGGTAGTTTTCGATACCAGCCAACCTTTTGTAGCACCCGGGCAATCAGTGGTCCTTTATGAGGAGGACTTTGTTGTTGGTGGTGGCATAATTACCGAAACATTTTAAATAAGCAAATCAAATAAAACATATGAAACATATAGGAATAGTTAAAAATATTTCTTGACAGAGAAGTAAAATAGTATTATCATTAAAACATATAATACATATAAGAATACTACGCGATGTAGTGGAGGTTATTTATGAAAGTTGCTAAAAGTCTCACCGATCTCATAGGGAATACTCCTTTATTGGAACTTTCGAACTACAATAAATCTGAGGATTTGCAAGCCACAGTCATAGGAAAGCTGGAATATTTTAATCCTGCGGGAAGCGTTAAGGACAGAATTGGATATGCCATGATTAAGGATGCCGAAGATAATGGATTAATAAACAAAGATACTGTAATAATTGAGCCTACAAGCGGAAACACAGGCATTGCGCTGTCCTTTGTCGCAGCGGCAAGAGGGTATAGACTTATTATAACTCTCCCAGATACATTTAGCATAGAAAGAAGAAACCTTATGAAAGCTTTAGGTGCCGAATTAGTATTAACTCCGGGCGCAGAGGGTATGGCCGGAGCAATTAATAAAGCGATAGAGCTTTCCAAGGAGATACCGAATTCCTTTATTCCCCAGCAATTTGAGAACCCTTCAAACCCTGAAATTCATAGGAAGACTACGGCTGAAGAGATTTGGCGAGATACCGACGGGGAGGTTGATATTTTCGTCTCAGGAGTCGGAACCGGAGGCACTGTTACCGGTGTAGGCGAGGTTCTAAAATCCAGGAAGCCTTCTGTTAAGGTGGTTGCTGTAGAGCCTTTTGACTCTCCCGTATTATCAGGCGGAACAAAAGGTCCCCACAAAATACAGGGGATAGGTGCCGGTTTTGTTCCAAAGGTACTTAACACAGGGGTTTTTGATGAAATTATTAAGGTGAAAAATGAAGAAGCCTTTGCTGCATCAAGAAAGGTTGCTAAAACTGAGGGTCTGTTGGTCGGCATATCAAGTGGTGCCGCGCTGCATGCGGCTACTGAACTAGCGAAGAGACCTGAGAATAAGGGTAAAAAAATCGTAGTTATCCTACCCGATACCGGAGAGCGTTATCTTTCCACAGTATTATTCTCAGAAGATTAATCAGATGCTATCGCGTAAGCGTATCAAATTATCGGTGAAGCGGCCTTTGATGATAAAAAGTTCAAGGTCGCTTTTTATATTTTTAATTATACATTATTTTACTAAAGTGCAGCTACATATTGTTTATATACTTCACACAGTTCTTCAATACTGCTGTATATGTCAATACAGGATCCTGCAGGAGATAAAAGGACTATATCATCGGATTTGGAAGAAAGTGAGGCACAATCCACAGCCTGTTTCAAAGTGGAGCAATGAGTTACGCGTATGTCAATACCCTGATTTTTCCCAACTAACCTGCGCATAAGACTCATCTCTATCATTGCTGTTGTTTGACCGAACAAAATAAGGTGTTTCACTTTCTCAACTAATGCTTCACCCATTGAATCGTAGGAAGCATTATCATCATAACCCCCCGCAATTAAGATTATTCTTTTATTAAAGGTGCCCAGCACAATGGAAGTCTGATTAGGGTTGGTACCCTCAGAATCAAAAAAGTAGTTAACATTATTTAGTACGCGTATTAATTCAATTCGGTTTTTCTTATCATTGATCGATTCTATGCTTTCGGGGTTATTTTCTTCTGAGTGAAAAGGAGTGCTTTCATAAAGAGGCAAATCCATAATAATACCATCCAAGGGGTAAAGCTTCATAGTTATATTATATATACGAACTGATAAAATATGAAAAGCCTATCACAGGAAATCCTATGATAGGCTTAAATGATGTTTCTTAATTAAACCTAACCTCAATGCTGTGGTCTTTTCCATCCTCTAATATAGGAATCAAATTAGACTTAAGTGCAACACCGTCAAGGATTATGTCCCCTTTACCATCAATCAGGCGGCGGAAATTACTGTCTTTTTTAATATTTACAATATAACGTGCTTTTCCTGTATTAATTATGTAGCTAAACTCTGTCTCAGAAGATCTCATAATCGGATCTAAAAGGATTCCTTCTCTGGAATACTCAATACCAAAAGCACTCATAAGAGAAAGCATAAGCCAGGTAGCGGTACCGGATAGCAAAGGCCCTATATTTTCTCCTGTCTCACTGTTGTTATATTGGGTGCAGAATCTCGGGTTACCGCAGATCTCATAAGGGTTATCCATGGTTCTGTAAGGCATAACTATATCCAGCATCCAGTATGCGGTATCGCAAAGCTGTTTTGCAAGATTGGTATCCTTTACAGTTTTAGCAGCTTTGAACATGGCAGATGTAGCCATCATACAGGCATGCTTGAAAACGGCACCGTTTTCTCTGTCACCGGGGAAGTAATGGTCGGTGGCACTTATTTTTGTTATGGGACCCAAGTCGGAGGGAGATACTAACTTGAAGCCATAGGGGGTTTTAAGGGTACGGTTTATTACACCAAGCATTTTTTCAATCTGTTCATCAGTGACGGCACCTGAAAGTAATGACCAGCTAAATGAATTAAGAAAGAATACTCCATCTATTTCAGGGTCGGTGGAAAAACCGTCCCCTTTAGCGCCTAAGTATGCGTAGCGGCCATCCTTGTATCTATTGATAAGAACTCTGGCGAAGTAATCCTCCTTCCAGGCATGTTTATTAATATTGTCATTAAGCTTTTCTTTAATAATGTTAAGCTCATTAATATATTTTTCATCTTTAATTTTCTCAGCAAGAGAGATGGTTTCATCGATAGCGATCTTAAGTAGGAAGGCGTTCATGACGCTTTCTGAATAATCGCTCTCAAGGGGCTGGTCGACTTTACCACTATCTGTAAGCTGCTTTTTGTAGAGTGCTTCTTTGGTGGGTCCATCAATAAAATCATCATCCACCTTTAAGCAATCGTTCCAATCTGCGCTATCAATCAGTGGCAGTCCATGTTTCCCAATTGATATTTGAGCGGAATAACGAATAATTGATTTTAGTGTTTCATAGACAGGTCTTTTTTGATCTTGAGTTCCGGCAACAGAAACATCTTCATTTAGAAAATCAATATCGCCGGTAAGATTAATATAGCGATAAACTGCTTGTATAAGCCATAGTGCGTCATCAGACCATTTTCCGGGTTCTTTACCTATCCAGAAGAAGTTATGATAGGCATATCCAAACTCGAATACCATGCTACACCATTCTATTATTAGCTTCTTAACAAAATCCGACATACCCATAGCTGAAAAATAGTACATTGAAGCATATATATCCTGTATTTCCCGGAATCCAAGCTCTCTGTATCCTTTTTGAGTCTGAGCAAAGGAGCGGGATACAAAGGTTTGATACAGAATTTGAAAAGGGAGATTATTATTAAAGTATGTATTAAATTTAGCATCAGATGATTTACTCTGAAGAAAGCTTGAATATTGATCAAGAAAGACCATGTTATTTAAGAAGGCTTCTTCTACTGCTCCGGCTACACTGAACTTATTGATAAGAGCCGTAATCTCTGAAACATAGCTTTCTTCCGGACTGTAGGAGGGGTTTGTCTTTTCTGACACCAACCCGGTAAAATTGTCAATAAAGCAATTACTTGCGGGGGATATCTTAATATCGGCGGCTATGGCAAAAAAACCGGGACCCTTACGAGAAAAGTTATTGGATAATTTATACAAACTCTGTGGCTCCTGAAGACTTCCAGTTCCGACAAATTCATTGTAGTCCATGCAAAACTCTTTCGGGAAAGTTACTTTATCTCCCGTACGTACTAAAAGACTATGGAAACGCTGGTTACCCTTTGTGTAAGAGGGATAGTAATCAGGCCCGACAGCTAGAATGGAGCCATCGCTTTCCTTCAGAATCCGCGACTGCATAATTACATTGGTATATATAACATCCTCCCATTGCCCCATAGGCTGTGCGTTTCCAAACATTCCGGTGTAGATTATTCTGAGATTTCGTTCTCTGTCAGAATTATTAATTATCTCGATTCTTTGCACTTCTGTAGCTAACGGAAGTCCATTATACTGGGGTAGGATAAAAATAAGACGATTAATTGTAAGACCGCATTTTGTTTTATAAATAATCCTAGTGTGATTCCTGCCATGAATGCATTTAGCCGATATAATATTGCTCTGTCCCGGATCTGCCGAATAAAATATTTTTGAGTTATTCTCTACAATATAGAACTGACGGTTGGCGGGAAAACCATTTTCTTCTGGACGCATATCCCAACGGGTAGCCAAAACCTGAGTGTCGGCGTGAGAGCGAAAACTACCTCCACCAATTCTGTCAACCACACTCTTTGGAGTTGTTTGAAGAGCATGAGGAAGCCCTATACGGTTCCCAAGGAGAAGATTTACGTTAAAATGAGGGCCGGGTGAAGGGGTGCGAAGCTCTATCTCATGTTCACCTTTATCGTTAATACTGCCTGCCCATTGAGAAGCATTATGTAGGATATTGCCAACTTCCAGGTTCAGTTCATCGGATGTTTCAAGCCTGTTAATACCGATTTCATTAGCCGACAGAACTGTTATTCTCTGATTTATATTGTCATATTGAAATAGCAGGGATTGTCCTTCCTGTGTATTAGATGATATAAATTCAAATATTTTTTTATTTTTAAGAAGCTCAATAGCGATAGGAGTTTTGAAATGCAAACCTGTAACAGCCAGAGTATTAGTAAAGGAGGTGTCCAAAAAACAAGCATTACCAGTCGTAATATCAAAGTTTTCTCCAAATGTTTTTTTTGAAATATCAATAGCAGTAACATTAAGCTTTCTAGCAGATAACTCTATCATATCCTCTACCCCCGAATAATCTGAAATGCTTAGTACATGCCTGTGAAACCGCGTTCACAATAAGATAATGATATCACAAGATATGATTAAGTACAAGGGGGGTGAATAGGGTTTATCATTGATATATTAACAAAAAGCGGGTACAATGTTTATATTGAAAGAAAATGGGGGTAAAAGCGTGTCAAAGCCTGTAGTTGCAATAGTTGGAAGACCTAATGTGGGCAAGTCCACTTTTTTTAATTACCTTGCCGGAAGGCGAATATCGATAATAGAGGATACACCCGGTGTTACTCGTGACAGAATTTACGCAGAAAGTGAATGGAGGGGGACAAAATTTACCCTTATTGATACAGGGGGAATTGAGGCCTACTCCGAAGATTATATTAAGCAGCAGATGGTCAGGCAGGCTCAAATTGCTATTGATACTGCCGATGTCATTGTCTTGCTGGTGGATGTTAGAACCGGTCTGACAGCGGCAGACGAGGATGTGGCTGTTATGCTCAGAAAATCTACAAAGCCTGTTGTTGTAGCTGTAAATAAAGCTGATAGTATTGGCAATCCACCTCCCGAAGCTTATGAGTTCTATAATTTAGGTATGGGGGAAATATATCCTGTTTCATCAATCCACGGTCTGGGAATGGGTGATTTACTTGACGCAATATACGATAATTTTCCTACTCAAACCCTGGAAGGTGATGAGGATGATTATATAAAGGTTGCGGTAATAGGAAAGCCCAATGCCGGAAAATCATCTATTATAAACAAGATACTTGGGGAAGACCGTGTTATTGTAAGTGATATACCGGGTACAACCAGAGATGCGATAGATACTTTTTATGAAGTTGACGGCAAGCGCTACATGTTTATTGATACAGCCGGAATCAGGCGCAAAAGCAAGATAGACGAGGATATAGAAAAATACAGTATAATAAGGTCTTGGGCGGCAGTTGACCGCGCCGATGTTTGTGTAATCATGATCGATGCCAATGACGGTGTCACCGAACAAGACACCAAAATCGCAGGTTATGCCCACGAACAAGGAAAGGCTTCTATTATAGCCATTAATAAATGGGATTTAATTGAAAAAGAGACCGGGACTATGGAAGAGTATCGCAAGAATGTCCAAAAGAATTTGGAGTTCATGAATTATGCACCCATTGTATTTATTTCAGCTAAAACAGGCCAGAGAGTCGAGCGCTTGTTTGAATTGATTGACTATGTTAATAACCAGGCTTCATTTAGGGTACAGACGGGCGTTCTTAACGATGTATTGAATGATGCGGTGGCCATGGTACAACCTCCTTCCGATAAGGGAAAACGGCTTAAGATATACTATATGACTCAAACAGGTGTTAAGCCACCAAGTTTTGTGGTTTTCGTCAATGACGCAGAGCTTATGCATTATTCTTATGAAAGATATATTAAGAATACCTTACGAAGCAACTTTGGTTTTGAAGGTACGCCGATACGCTTTACTATAAAGGAAAAGGGAGATAAAAAGTAGACTATGATAGTGATTGTTATACTTTTTTCATCGATTATAGGATATCTTTTCGGCAGTGTAAACACATCCATTCTTGTTGGAAAGCTTCTGCACAAGGTTGATATACGAGAACACGGAAGTGGTAACGCAGGTGCAACCAACACCCTGAGAACATTGGGAAAGGGTGCTGCTATTTTGGTTGTTATAGGGGATTTTCTTAAAGGAGTCCTGGCTTGTTTAGTCGGACGCTATGTATTTGGCGAATTAAACCCTGGAGACGGGGTATACTTAGGTCAGTATATGGCGGGTTTCTTTGCGGTAGTAGGGCATAACTGGCCTGTATACTTCGGCTTTAAAGGTGGAAAAGGAGTTATGACTTCCTTTGCGGTTGCACTAATGTTATCACCCTTGGCCGCCCTTGCATGTCTTGTAGGATTTATAATTATAGTTGCCATCACAAAATATGTTTCTTTAGGTTCTATGGTATGTGCCATAATATTTCCCATAGCTGCACTCATACTTAATGAGCCTTTGCCCATGGTTTTAATCGGTATAGCATTGGTAACTTTAATTATTTGGAGACATCGTGCCAATATAGAAAGATTAATCGCGGGAAATGAAAAAAAGTTAAGCTTTAAAACAAGCAAGGAGAGAATTTAGGAAATGTCAGTAGTATCAATCATCGGAGCGGGCAGTTGGGGTACCAGTCTATCAGTACATTTGGCTAAGAATGGCCATGATGTTCGAATGTGGTCCTTATTTCAGAATGAAATAGACATGCTAAATAGGGAAAGAGAACATAAAGAAAAGCTTCCAGGAATTACAATACCTGATTCAATTAAGTTTACAACCAATTTGGAAAGCTGTCTTTATAATCATGAATATATAGTGCTTGTAGTTCCCTCTCAAACTGTAAGGGCTACCTGTAAACTTTTATCTAAATATGTTAATAAAGATGATATCATCGTTATATGTTCCAAAGGGCTTGAAGAGAATACAGGTTTAAGGCTTAGCGAGGTTGTTCTAAGGGAGCTTCCTGACGTTCAGCCTGTTGCTCTGTATGGTCCAAGTCACGCTGAGGAAGTTGCCATGGGTATTCCTACAACGGTTGTATCTGCTACACCAAATCAAGAAGCGGCAATGAGAGTTCAGGATGCTTTCATGTCGCCGACTTTTCGTGTATATACCAGCTCCGATATTATAGGAGCCGAAATAGGTGCTGCATTAAAGAATGTCATTGCCTTGTGCGCCGGTATTTGTGATGGTTTGGGCTATGGAGATAACAGCAAAGCGGCGCTTATGACCCGGGGAATTACAGAAATCGCTCGTCTCGGAACAGCCATGGGGGCTAACTCAAAAACATTTTCAGGGTTAACAGGCATTGGTGACTTAATTGTAACCTGTACTAGCCGTCATAGTCGGAATTGGCGCGCAGGTAATCTTATAGGCAAGGGCTTTTCGGTTAATGATGCCCAAGAGGAGGTTAAGATGGTTGTAGAAGGAATTTCTGCAACCCGCGCAGCAAAAGAGCTTTCGGAAAAGTATAAAGTAAACATGCCCATATCACAGGAAGCATACAATATACTTTTTAAGGGGAAAGATTGCAAAGAAGCTGTCTATGACCTTATGACCAGAAGCCGCAAGCATGAATCTGAGGATACGGGTTGGTGAATACAGTTAGTAAATTCATAGTTTACTTTGAAAACTGGCTGTTATATAGATTTGCATAAAATCCGTCTTTAGCCAGTAAATCGTCATGCTTGCCCTGTTCAATTATTGAACCGTCCTTCATAACGAGAATAACATCGGCTTCTCTTATTGTGGAGAGCCTATGGGCAACAATGAAGCTTGTTTTACCCTGCATAAGCTTTGCAAAGGCTTGTTGAATTTTGAGCTCCGACCGGGTGTCGATGGACGAGGTAGCCTCATCTAAAATTAGCATTGGAGGCAGACACAGCATAACACGAGTAATGCAAAGAAGCTGCTTCTCACCTTGTGACAGGCTTCCTCCATCTTCATTTATAACAGTATCGTATCCATTTGGAAGACGTTTTATAAAGCTATGGGCATGGGCGGCCTTTGACGCTTCAATGATTTCTTCTTCTGTTGCATCAGGCTTGCCCATAATAATATTTTCCCTGATAGTTCCCGATCTTAGCCATGTTTCCTGCAACACCATTCCATAACAACTTCTGAGGCTCTTTCTAATAATGTCACGTATATCAATGCCCTCCGCCTTAATACTACCGTCATTCACATCATAGAAACGCATGAGAAGGTTAATAACGGTGGTCTTGCCGCTTCCGGTAGGTCCTACGATGGCAACTCTTTGCCCTGGCCTGACATTAAGGTTCAGATTCCGGATAAGCATGCGATCCGGCGAATATGAAAAATCAACATTTTCAAGGCTGATTCTGCCCTTAACATCACGAAGAACAACGGCATCATCGGCATCGGGGATCTGAGGTTCCTCTTCAATAAGCTCAAAAACTCTTGCAGCACATGCAAGGGCATTCTGCAGCTCTGTTATAACACCTGAAATCTCATTAAAGGGTTTTGTATATTGATTAGCATAGCTGAGAAAGCTGGTCAGTCCTCCTACCGAAATACCTCCGTTTACTGCGGCCAATGCGCCGGTTAGACCAACACTGGCATAGACAACACTGTTAATAAAACGAGTGCTTGGATTGGTAATGGATGAATAAAAAATTGCTCTCAGGGAACATTTCTCCAGCTCTTCATTTATCTCATCGAAATCTTTCTGTGCTTCATCTTCATGACTAAATGCCTTAACAATCTTTTGATTGCTTATCATTTCGTCAATAAAGGCTGTTTGCTTTGCTCTTATTTCTGATTGCTTCTTAAACATGCTGTAGGTTTTATTTGCAATAAATCGGGCTACAAATAGGGACAGCGGTGTTAGAATAACAACAACAAATGTAATCTTCCAGTTAATAGAAAGCATAAACAACAAGGTTCCCAAAATAGTAACAACCCCTGTAAACAGTTGAGTAAATCCCATGAGCAAGCCTTCAGCAAATTGATCTACATCGGCTATTACACGGCTTACTATTTCGCCATAGGGATTCTTATCTATATATTTTAGCGGAAGAACCTGGATTTTTTTAAAGACCTCATCACGAATATCCCTGATAACATTGAATGTTATTTTATTATTAAAGATATTCATTATCCATTGTAAAAGAGCGGTTATCCCTGCAGCTATCCCGATTTTCAACAGAATATTGATTATGCCAGGAAAATCAACCTCACCCTTACCCACTATCAAGTCAACAGCTTTACCAACAAGAACAGGGATATAAAGGGTCAAGGCCACTGTAATAGCTGCAAATATAACAGATAGCAAAAGCAAAACTCGATAGCGCTTTATATATTTAAGAACTTTTTTAATAGTGCCTTTATTTAAGGATTTCTTCTCTGTATTTTTCAAGCTATTCACCCACCTTCTTAAACTGTGAATTATTGATTTCACGGTATATCCGACAGGATTGTAAAAGTTCTGTATGTGTGCCCGTTCCGACTATTTCTCCGTCATCCAGAACAATAATGTTATCTGCGTATTGAATGGACGAAGTTCTTTGTGATACAACTAAAATAGTCGGAGAATGCTGCATTTCCCGGATAGCTTTGCGCAGAGACGCATCTGTCGCATAATCAAGAGCCGATGAACTATCATCTAAAATTAGTATTTCAGGTTTTTTTATCAAGGCTCTTGCTATGGTAAGCCTCTGTCTTTGTCCTCCTGACAGATTTCTTCCACCTTGCTCAATTACAAAGTCCAATCCTCCCTTTGAATCCACTACATCCTTTGCCTGTGCAATGTCAAGGGCTTCATAGATTTCTTCATCGGAGGCATCGTTATAACCCCATTTGATATTCTCTCTCACCTTACCTTTGAATAATACTGCTTTTTGAGGGACAATACCGATTTTTTTGCGCAATTCATCAATAGGATAATCTTTAACATTAACACCTTCTACAAGAATCTCACCCGATGTGGCATCATAAAATCGCGGAATCATATTGATAAGTGATGATTTACCCGAACCTGTTCCGCCTATAATACCGATAGTCTCTCCACGCTTTACTTTAAAATTTATGCTTGTCAAAGAGTTAGCTCCGGCATTTTTATATCTGAGATCAACATTTCTCAATTCTAAGATATGGCTTGTTTTAATGCTTGCTGGACTTACATCTGTCTGCTCAAAATCTGGCTCAATTTCTAAAACATCCTGAATACGGTTACCGCTTGCAACTGATTTTGTTATAGTGATAATCAGATTAGCAAGCTTAATTAGCTCTACTAGAATCTGAGACATGTAGTTATATAGTGCTACTACCGCACCCTGAGTTATGATGCCTGCTTCTACACGAATTGCTCCTGTATGGATAAGCGCAATAATCGCCAGATTAATAATTACATATGTTACAGGATTCATTAAGGAAGAAATCTGCCCCACATATTTCTGCATTTTTGTAAGCTCTTCATTTTTATTTTTGAAATCCTTAATCTCGTTCTCTTCCTTGCAAAAAGCCCGTATTACGCGGACTCCGGTGAGATTTTCCCTTGTCAGCCCCAGAACCTTGTCCAGCCTTTCCTGAACCTTCCTATATAAAGGGATACACCAAACCATAATTCCAAACACTACAGCAGAAAGTATTGGAATAGCGGCCGTAAATATCAATGCTGCTTTAACATCAATGGTAAAGGCCATAATCATTGCACCCAGCACAACAAAGGGTGACCTTAACAAAAGCCTGAGAGTAAGATTCACCCCCATCTGTAATTGATTCATATCGCTTGTCATTCTTGTAATTAATGTGGGGGTGCCGATAAGGTCAAGCTCTGTAAAAGAAAAGCTTTGAATATGTGAAAATAGTTTGTGCTTCAGCTTTTTAGTAAAACCGACTGCAGCCTTGGCTGCATAGTATTGAGCAGTAATGGAAAACACCAGACCAATAACACCAAGAACGATTAATAATATGGACATGTTAATTATATAAGTACTATCATTGTTAGGTATTCCTATGTCAATGATAGCTGCTATTATAAGGGGAACAAAAAGCTCAAGGGTAGCTTCCAATAATTTAAAAAGAGGTCCGAGTACACTTTCTTTAATATATCCTTTAAAGTAAACAATCAGTTTAGTCACAAAGTTCCTCCGAAGTAAAATCAGAATTATTATATAATAGAACAAGTATGGCTACCGCCAACTTGTTCATTCGAAATATCCTCCGGATATTATAGCATGATTCGCTATACAAATAGAGAATTGTTTCGAAGAAATAAGCAAGGAGCTGCCCCCTTGCTTTCAATTCAAACATTATTTGCTATACTCTAACATTTTTACCGACTATGAGAGGCCATTCGCTATCTCCATACAATGTCTTTCCTTCCGATATTGTAACCCCTTTATCCAGAATGCAATTATGAAGATGCACATTTTGGCCGACAACCGTTCCCTGCATGACAAGGCTATCTTTTATTACCGCACCTTTCATTACCCTTACGCCTCTGAAAAGTATGCTGTTTTCCACGGTTCCTTCAATGATACAGCCGTCAGCTATGATTGAGTTATGGACATTAGCTTCCTCATTGTACTTTGCCGGCGGTTCATCCTTAACCTTGGTAAAGATTTTTCTGCGGTCCATAAGAAGCTCTTGCCTTACCTTGGGATTAAGAAGCTCCATATTTGTTCGATAGTAAAGCTGAATATTGCTAAGAGGTCTCCAATAGCCGTTAAAGATGTAAGCATAAATCTTAAGCTCCTTTGTTTGACGCACTATTATGTCATTGACGAATTCAGTTAACCCTTTTGCAGCGCTTTCCAGTAGAAGGCTGATTAAGAAGGCCCTTCGTATTATATATACACCCATTGAGCCTATTGAACTTTTGGGATTCAACGGCTTTTCCATAAAATCGGTAATGCGCCCATCAACATCAGTTTGAATCATTCCAAGCAGCTTCTGCTCCGCATAGGGGATATCACACATGTTCCTGCAGGCAATAGTTATATCTGCCCCGGTTTGGATATGATGTTCCAGCATTGGCTCAAAATCCATATTATAAATAGCATATCCTTGTCCGATAACTACGAATTCCTCATCGCTTCTTTGGAGAAAGGTTATGTTGTTATACATGGCGTCAGCAGTACCTTTATACCAGCCGGTTCCATATTCCGAGAGGTAGGGAGGAAAAATGAACAGACCTTCATTCTTTCTGTCTAAATCCCATTCTTTTCCCGAACCTAAGTGATCCATTAGGGACCTGATATTATACTGTGTCAAAACACCTATATTTGTAATACCCGAATTAACCATGTTGGATAGAGTAAAATCAATAACGCGATATTTACCGCCAATAGGAACTGCGGCGATGGATCTTTCCAATGATAGTTCCTTAAGCCGATTATTTTTTCCACCGGTCAGAATTATACCCATTGTTGATTTCATTTTTCACCGCCTCCTTTTATAACATATCCCCCTGAAGGAATGAAATTAGTTTCAAAATCATGAGGGGTAATATAATTATCTATAACCACGTTTTTCCCCATAACAGTATTATTGGGTACGACGGTGTTTGAGCCGATTACATTTATACCTGAGTCGTATACCTTTGGATTATACGCGTTTGGGGCAAAATCACCTATACCGCATTTTACATTATTACCGATGACACTTGTTTCACCTATTATGGTGCAGTATATTTCAGTATTAGAACCAATCAGGGAATCGGACATTATGATTGAATCTTCAATTACCGTTCCTGCGTTAATAGTAACACCGGGGAAAATAACCGATCTTCTAACTGTCCCGTGAATCATGCAGCCTTCAGCAATAATTGATTTTTCAACATGGCCCGTATCTCCTACATAGTGAGCCGGATAAATAGGGTTTGGTGAAAAAATTCTCCAGTTGGGGTCAAATAGATTAAAGTCAGGAATCAGCTCGGTAAGATTCATATTGGATTCATAAAATGCCTGTATTGTTCCTACATCACGCCAATAACCCTCAAAATTGTAAGCATACATCTTTTTATTATCAGCAAGCATTGCAGGAATTATATCTTTACCAAAGTCGTGATGGGACATATTTTTTTGATGATCATTAAGAAGGTATTCTCTCAGAGTATCCCAGTTAAATATATAAATACCCATTGAGGCTAAAGTACTTTTTGGATTTTCAGGTTTTTCTTCAAACTCATAGACCCTTCCGTCTTCATCAGTGTTCATTATGCCATATCTACTCGCTTCGTTAAGGGGAACATCAATGACTGAAATTGTTGCATGTGCTTTTTGTTGTTTATGAAAATCCAGCATCTTTGAATAATCCATCTTGTAAATATGGTCACCGGATAGAATTATGACGTATTTAGCCGACATTTCATCGACATAATGAATGTTCTGGTATACAGCATCAGCGGTTCCGGAATACCATTCACCTTTTTCTGTTTTCATATAAGGCGCAAGAATAGTTACACCACCGTTAACTCGGTCTAAATCCCAGGGCTTTCCGATTCCAATATGTGAGTTAAGCTTGAGAGGTTGGTATTGTGTAAGTACACCAACAGTGTCTATTCCCGAATTAATGCAATTACTTAAAGTGAAGTCGATGATGCGATACTTTCCGCCGTACAGAACAGCAGGTTTTGCAAGATTTTGTGTAAGGACGCCCAGACGGCTCCCTTGTCCACCGGCAAGGAGCAACGCAACAATTTCTTTTCGAGTCATATTTTATCCTCCTTAAAAATTGTTCTCTTTATTATATACCCCATTAGTTATAATAAAACAATTGTTACTAAAAATAAAATATTGAAATTGTAAAGGGGAATGGATATAATAGTTATGAAGGTCAAAGAAGGTCAAAGTTTGCGACGGGAGGTGTGCAAATGAAATACCGAGACTATTACGAAATTTTGGGAGTTAAAAAAGATGCAAATCAGGACCAGATAAAGAAGGCATACCGTAAACTTGCCAAACAATATCATCCTGATGCCAACCCGGGAAATAAAAGTGCAGAGGAAAAATTCAAGGAAATAAATGAAGCTTACGAAGTGCTGGGAAATGAAGATAAAAGAAAAAAATACGACCAGTTTGGCAGTGAATTTAATTTTTCTAATGGTTATGACTTTGATCCCTCCCAATACGGATTTAATAACGGTAATATTCGATATGAGTATAGAACCAATGGGGACGGAGGATCAGGAGGATTCAGCGATTTTTTTGATATGTTTTTTGGCGATGGCGGTATCAATCTAGATGAATTGTTCACAAACAGAGGTAAAAGAAGCGGAAGAGGATTTAAGCAAAATCTAAGAGGCGAAGATAAGGAAGCGGAAATAAAGATTTCTGTTGTGGATGGTCTGCTCGGCGCTGAAAAGCACATAACCCTAGAATCTCCCGGCGGTAGAAAAACCCTGTCGGTTAAGATACCAAAGGGAATCCAGCCCGGAGGAAAGATCCGTTTGGCTGGTCAGGGCGGAAAAGGAAGTAATGGAGGTACAGACGGAGACCTATACCTCATTGTAAGGTTTAAAGAGGATGAGTATACCTTAAAAGGTTACGATATATATAAGAAAATAGAGATAACTCCGTGGATAGCTGCTTTAGGTGGTGAGGTCAAGGTCACTACCCCCGAAGCCAAGATAATTGTGAACATACCTCAGGGAATAAGGACAGGTGGAAACATCCGTATTCCCGGCAAGGGGTATCATAATGCTATAGGAGGAAGAGGAGACCTGTTTATTCAGGTTCAGATCAATAATCCTGAGCATCTTACCGAAAAGCAAAGAGAGCTCTATAAAGAACTTAAGAAATTGGATAGTACGAATAATTAGGGGTGATATAATGAATTTGGAGAAATTTACAGAAAAGGCTCAGGAAGCTGTTGTCATGGCACAGCAGTGGGGTATAAGGTTGGATCAGCAGCAAGTGGATGGAGAACATCTAGCTCTAGCGCTGGTGGAACAAGAAGAAGGCTTAGTACCCAGGCTACTGTGGGTGCTGGGGGTAAATCCTAATGATATAGCCACAGAGCTTAAAAAAGAATTAGAACGTTTGCCAAAGGTCTATGGAAGCGCGGCCTCAAATGTTTACGCCACAAGACGTTTTAACCAGATTCTTTTGTCTGCCGAGGATAGAGCAAAAAAACTGAAGGATGAATTTGTGAGTGTAGAGCATCTTTTTTTAGCACTCCTAAAAGAGAATAGAACTTTCACTTCAGATTTGCTTAAAGGATTTGGAGTAACCGAGGACAGTTTTCTTGACGCTATGACAAAGGTAAGAGGGAATCAGAAAGTGACAAACCAAAACCCTGAAATGAGTTTTATGGCTCTAGAAAAATACGGTTGTGATTTGGTGGAGTTGGCTCGAAAAGGAAAACTGGACCCGGTTATAGGTAGGGACGCAGAAATCCGACGGGTAATTAGAATACTCTCAAGAAGAACAAAAAATAACCCGGTGTTAATTGGTGAACCGGGAGTGGGGAAGACAGCCATTGTTGAAGGGCTTGCTCAACGTATATTAAAGGGTGATGTGCCTGACAGCCTGAAAGACAAAACTTTGTTTTCCCTTGATATGGGCTCTTTGATTGCGGGTGCAAAATTCAGGGGTGAATTCGAAGAAAGGCTCAAAGCCGTAGTAAAAGAGGTAGAAGCTTCAAAAGGCCAGATTATACTCTTTATTGATGAGCTTCATAATATAGTTGGCGCGGGAAAAGCTGATGGAGCTATGGACGCGGGCAATATCCTAAAGCCAATGCTGGCTAGAGGAGAGCTTCACTGTATTGGAGCGACAACTCTTGATGAGTACAGAGAGCATATTGAGAAGGATGCCGCTTTGGAAAGACGTTTTCAGACCGTTTTGGTTGATCAGCCTACGGTAGAGGATACCATTTCTATATTAAGAGGGCTGAAAGAGAGATTTGAAATACACCATGGAGTACGTATTACCGATGGGGCTATCATAGCGAGTGCAGTTCTTTCAAATCGTTATATAACTGAGCGGTTTCTACCTGATAAGGCTATAGACCTTATGGATGAAGCTGCCTCTATGCTGAGAACCGAAATTGACAGCATGCCGGCCGAACTTGACGAGATAATGCGAAGAATTATGCAGCTTGAAATAGAGCAGCAAGCTCTTGGTAAGGAAAATGACAGGGCTTCGAAGGAACGTTTAAATTCCATAGTGGCTGAAATAGCCGAGCTCAAGGACAAGGCCAATGGGATGAAAGCACAATGGGAGCTTGAGAAAGAGAATATAAAACGTGAAAAGGAAATCAAGGAAGAGATTGAAAAAGTAAAGCTTTCCATTGAACAGGCTGAGCGAAGCTATGATCTTGAGAGCCTGGCAAAGCTGCAGCATGGCAAGCTTCCGGAGCTTGAAAAAGCCCTGCTTGATGAAAAGAAGAATCAATCGGATATTTCAGGGCGTATGCTTAAGGAAGAGGTCACCGAGGATGAAATAACAGAGATTATATCAAAGTGGACAGGCATCCCGGTAACAAAGCTTTTGGAGGAAGAGAAGGAGAGACTGCTTAATCTGGAAACAGAACTTCATAAAAGAGTTATAGGGCAAAACGAAGCTGTTACAGCTGTTTCGGATGCTGTACTACGTGCAAGGGCAGGGCTTAAAGATAATAAGCGTCCTATCGGATCTTTTATTTTCCTCGGACCTACTGGAGTTGGTAAAACGGAATTAGCAAGAGCCTTATCAGAAGCTCTCTTTGACACTGAGGATAACATGATTCGCATTGACATGAGCGAGTACATGGAAAAGCACTCTGTGGCAAGGCTTATTGGAGCTCCACCCGGATATGTGGGTTATGAGGAGGGAGGTCAACTGACAGAAGCCGTTAGAAGAAAGCCCTACAGTGTTATCCTTTTCGATGAGATAGAAAAAGCCCATCCTGATGTATTTAATCTTCTGCTTCAGATTTTGGATGACGGAAGGCTTACCGACAGCCAGGGTAGGATAGTTAATTTTAAGAACACAGTTATTATCATGACTTCAAATATTGGAAGCCAATACCTTCTGGATAATATCGGGCAGAACGGTGAACTGGATGAAGCAACCAGAGATAAGGTAATGAGCGAACTGCGATATGGCTTTAAGCCTGAATTTTTAAACCGTATCGATGATATTGTTCTATTTAAGCCGCTAACCCATGATGAAGTTAAGCAAATATCTAAGCTGGTTATAAAGAACGTTTCAGACAGGCTGGCAGAAAAAGAAATGATGATTGAGATCTCTGAAGCAGCTCTTGATTTCATTGTTCAAAACGGATGGAATCCTGAATATGGCGCAAGGCCTGTTAAACGTTACATTCAAAAAGAGATTGAAACCGAGCTTGGTAGACTGATTATAAAGGGATTAATTGGTGAAGGGGATAGCGTATTGGTGGATTCTGATGGAGAAGAGCTCGTAATTAAAAAAGTTTGACGACAGACTGAGCGAAATTAAGTTTAGCGGCTATAGCCTACAACGATTTAGCGCTCCGGGTCAACATCCTGTTTCTATGTCGCGAAACGACTCATGTAATGAGTCGTATGACTTCGCATCCATGCTCCGTTTTAAATCGTTCACAGGCATGCCGCTTTATAAAATATGAAATAAATAAAGGAGAGCTTATGCTCTCCTTAATTTCCAATTAAAATCTTGGACCTCTATTGTTGTTTCTCTGTTGTTTTCTTGATCTTCTGCATTCAGGACATCTCTGGGGCTCATTCTCAAATCCCTTTTCCTTGTAGAAAGCTTGTTCGCCTTCTGTAAAAGTGAAATCAGCTCCGCAGTCCTTACATTTTAAAGTCTTGTCTCCCATGGTTATAATATCCTCCTTAAAATTCTGGATTATACTTTCTCTTGAACATGACCCTTAATCCAAAATCCAAGGAGAGGGTAGTACAATAAAGCAGTATGAATCCAATAGGTATATGAAACTTCACATGTAGTATAACATTTATAACAAAAAAAACAAGAGGTTTATCGGAAATTTTATGAAATGTTTTGAAAAGCTAACTAAGGTTATTAAAAATAATATTAACTTTTCATTGGTTTGTAAGGCTACCCCAAAATGCTGCAAAGTGGTACAATGGTCTTAAAGATTACAGTCTACCTATACAGGGGGAAATTAAATGTCAGGGGATAAATCAATAAATAGTATAGACTTTGAGAAACCCGAAAATTTGGTTAGACTTGCCGTTGAAGCAAAAGAAAATGCATATGTTCCTTACTCCGGTTTTCATGTAGGAGCTGCTCTCTATGCTGATAACGGTAAGGTTTATACCGGTTGCAATGTGGAGAATGCTTCTTATGGAGCAGCTATCTGCGCAGAAAGAACAGCTGCTGTCAAGGCGATATCAGACGGAGCTAAGAAAATATTAGCCATAGCTGTTTCCAGTGACAGTAATAACTTTACAATGCCCTGCGGTATATGCAGACAGTTTTTAGGCGAGTTTTGCTTGCCTAATATGCCACTGTATTTAAGCAATCATAGTGGCGAATATGAAACATATTCCTTTGAAGAGATTTTACCTCATTCTTTTAAACCTAGTGACATGGAGGATGTTAAATAATATGGCATTTAAATCAGGCTTTATAGCAATAGTGGGGAGGCCGAATGTTGGCAAATCCACCCTTTTAAACCTTCTAACAGGCGAGAAGGTGGCAATTATGTCAAATAAGCCCCAGACCACCCGGCACAATATCCGTACCATCTTGACAACAGATGAGTACCAGATGGTTTTTGTTGACACCCCTGGTATTCATAAGCCAAAAAACAAACTCGGGCAATATATGATGAAAGAAGCCTTTAATGCCTTTGAGGATGTCGATCTGATTCTGTATCTGGTAGAGGCAACCGATAAGAGAATCGGACCCGGCGATGCAATGATAATTGAAGAACTTGAAAAGACAGGAGCACCTGTAATACTTCTGATTAACAAAATTGACCTGGTTGAAAAGAGTACTTTACTTCCTCTTATAGCTCAATACAATGAAGCATATGACTTTGAAGAGATAATACCCATCAGTGCTTCTAAGGCAAATACGAAGGCTCAGGTTCTCGATGCAATAAGTAAGCTCCTTCCCGAAGGAGAGATGTTTTATCCCGAGGATATGTTGACGGATCAGAATGAAAGAGTTCTGGTTCAAGAGATGATAAGAGAAAAGCTACTTGACATGTTAAGTGATGAAGTCCCTCACGGCATTGGAATTGAGGTCATAGGGTTTAAAGAAAAAAAGGAAAAGAATATTATCGAGATTGATGCCAATATCTATTGCGAGAAGGAATCTCATAAGGGCATTATAATAGGCAAGGACGGAGCTATATTGAAAAAAGTCGGTATGCTTGCAAGGCAGGATATGGAGCGACTTTTCGATTCAAAGGTATTCCTGAAGCTTTGGGTAAAGGTAAAGGATGATTGGCGTAACAGCGATTTTATGCTAAATGAACTGGGCTATAATAATAAAGATTAGCGGGTTTTTAGGAAAATGGCAGTAATTAAGACGAAGGGTATTGTAATAAGGGAAGTATCCTATAATGACACTGATAAAATGCTCACAGTAATATCAGAGGATTTAGGAAAAATTTCTGTTTCAGCCAGGAATGCGAAAAAGAACGGTAGCCGTGCATCATATGGAACACAGGTTCTCACTTACGGTGAATATGTTCTTTTTAAAGGGAATTCAGGCTTCTCATTAAATAACTGCGATGTCCTGATAAATTATTATGATTTAGCTTCAGATTTGACAAAGTTTACTCACGCTGCCCATATTCTTGAGATGGCGGGGGATGCGGCCCAGGACGCCACCTTATCATCCCATATTCTTAACTTATTACTATATGCCCTTCAAGCACTGAAAAAAGGTAGAAATCCACTGCTGGTATCTTCGGCATTTGCATTGAAGCTAATGCAAATAACAGGCTATCCTCCCAATGTGTGCTGCTGTTCAGTCTGCAATACATGCGATATTGAGGATATATATTTCAGCTTTAAGAATTGTGGATTTATATGCGAGAAATGTTCAAAACAGGATACTGATGCTATAATGGTTGATGTGGGAGCTGCAAAGGGCATTTTATATGTTTTGTGCGCCGAAAAGAGTGGAATATTTAATTTTGAGCTGTCTGATAAATTATTATCGGTGTTTTCCACAATTGCATTCAGATACATAAGCCTGCAACATGATAAATCCTATAGAAAACTAGATATATTAAAGGAATTTGAGTTAAATTGATTTTTACAAGTGAGGTCGGGGAAAAAATGAAGCATTTATTTAGTTCCGGAGAAATAATGTACAAAAAGAACACAAGAGAATTGCCGGAGGGATCCCTTGAAGGAAAATATCTTGAATTTGAAAATGTTGAGCCGGATACTCAATTTATTTGTACAGGTTTGTTAAATAATAAAGAGGTAAAAGTAGAATTCACTCTCGCGCATTATGATTTTGAGGGTATAAAAAGCAGGAGTAATTTTGGAATACTAATGCAATCTGACATTTTTCTAGCTGAATGGGCAAGTTATAATATACTTGAAATAGGTCTATAAAGTTAAAACCTAAAGGGGGGAGTATTGTATAGGTGGATACTCAAAGGTTGAAACAGCTTCTCTCAAAAGAAGAAGGTGAAAAACTAGATTTCAAGGCAGAGCTAAAGCTTAACACCGAAGGTGAGAAAAAAGAACTGGTAAAGGATGTTACGGCTATAGCTAATTCCCGTGGTGGGCGCGGATATATTATTTATGGTGTGGAGGATAAAACCAAACATATTATAGGTATTAATTCCAGCGATTTTCAGGAGGAACAGATTCAACAGATAATTTACAATCGAACTGATCCTCCGGTGCCTGTCAATGTGGATTTCGTTCAAATTAACGATAAGACTGTTGCGGTGCTAACTATATTCAGAAGCCGTCATGCTCCTCATCAAATGATTCAAACAGGAGCCTTTTATGTTCGCAGAGGATCAACCACTGATTTCGCCAGACGTGCCGAGCTGGCTTCTATGATGCAGGAAAACGGACTCTTATCCTTCGAGACAGTATTGATTAAAAATGCATCTCTTGAGGATCTCGATTTTGGTAGGATTAATCAATATTTTAATAGTATAAACATTTCTATTAATGAACCAAAAAGTATTATTCTGGATGCTTTTGGATTTATCAGCCTAAGAAGTGATGGTGAATACTCACCAACTATAGGAGGTTTGTTGCTTTTTGGCAAAAACCCTCAGATATTTTTACCAAATTCTTATATACGAATTACCTGTAAAAATAAAGTGGAAATGATATCCGGGAATATTCTGTCCATTATGGATCAGGTAATGAACAGGGTCAAAGATATGATTAACCGGGAAGACTATCCTTTTGACGCTTTTGAAGAGGCTTTAGCCAATGCTCTAGTCCATAGAGATTATTTAGACCTTTCAAGAGGTGTTACAATTGATATCACCGATAAGAAGATTGAAATAGTAAATCCTGGTGCCATATCCCAAAGCAGTAATGTGAATCTTCACTTAAAGGGATGTTCACCAGAGAGGCGTAACCCTTGGCTTTATCAGCGTCTTATAACTATTGATGAGCAAAAGCGCTTCATAAAAACAGGCATAGGTATGAATAGGATACGCAAATCCTTCGAGGGGATTGGAAAAGTTAAGTTCATAAATCTAATAAAGCAAAACAGCTTTAAAGTAATATTACCGAGATAGTACTATTTATTTTTGTCCTTGTTCTTGTCTTTTTCTTTCTCTTTTATTCCGTTGGTTTTTTCTTTTTCGAATGCACTATTTTCATGCACTCTAGATTTATATGCCGTAAGCTCATCCAATATTTTTTTTGCAGCAATGCGGTTTGCATTGGCTTCTAATGCGAATTTTAAAGCTAAAAGGCTTAAACTTTCAGCATTTATATTATCACCGGAACTACTATCTAAGCTTTTTAGGGCTTCCCTAACACTGACGGAGGTCTTTTTAAAGGCATCAAATTGTATGGAATTTAGCTGTTCAACCAAAATATTAATTGGCTTGTCCGATGTTTCGTGAGAGATTAAGTTATTTATATCAATTAAAGATAGTACTTGTTTAAGATATAAAATTGTCATCAGTTGGGCAATATGCTCTCTGGTGTATTTTTTATGGGAAGGTCGGGGAATAATTTCATTTTTAACATAATTATTAATCATTGCCGGAGTAATGAATTTTTCGCTTTCGGATTTGGCAAAGATTGATAATTGCCTTTCTAAATAGGTTATAACTTGATCCATGTATAAATCTATGTCAGGAAGGGAGTCCCACTCCGGAATCCTGTAGTTCTCCAATTCATCTATCCAGTTTAATAGAACATTTTTTAAAGAATCCATAGAACTACCTCATACATATATAATTATTTTTAATCAATATTTAATCATTATATTATAAAGATATAAACTATTCAATATAATATAAAACATAGTTGACATAATTGGATAACTAATATAATATAGTTTTGAAAACTAGATAAACTAATAAATAAAATCATAGGAAGTAATTATGATAGGAATGTTAAAGCGCGTAGAAGTTTGGGGCGACTCGGTTCTCAAAGGTATTATTTATGATGCAAATCGTAAGAAATACAAGCATCTTGACATGAATATGACTTTAGGAAAGATGGCTGAAATGGGGTTATCGGTAAAGAATAATTCAAAATTCGGTATGACGGCTCCTAAGGCCAGAAACCTTATGGTAGATGCCCTTAATAAAGGAGCTGAAGCAGAAGCCGCTATTATAGAGTTTGGCGGAAATGATTGTGATTTCAAATGGGCGGATGTATCAGAAAACCCGGAGAAAGAGCATCAGCCAAATACACCACTGGAGGTTTTTAAGGAATGCATAATCGAAATGGTTCAAACCTTGCGAAAGCATGGTGTTAGACCTATATTAATGACTCTGCCACCGATACATTCAGGGAAATATTTTGAGTGGATTTCTAAAGGGCTTAATGCCGATGCCATACTTAAATGGCTTGGTGAAAAAGAACTAATTTACCGCCATCATGAGACATATAGCCTTGCTATTACAGACATTGCAATAAGCCTTTCCTGTGATTTAATTGATGTAAGGCTCCCTTTTTTACTAAAGCGCGATTATTACAATTATTTGTGTGAGGATGGCATACATCCGAATGAAGAGGGTCATCAGTTAATAAACCAAACCTTTTCAGATTTTGCTAAAAGAACCGTACAGCCTATTTCAGTGTAAAACCTTTTGTCATACGTTTAACAAGTAGTAAGGCCTCAGTTTCGTTTACTGGCCTTTGGGGAGTGAAACCGGGTATATCATATAACCCTTCCAGTAAGCCCGATGAGAACATCTGAGCAAATTTACTAGTGTCTCTTGCAGTTTCAAATTGAGGAATAGCAGCTCGGGCATCCATAAGCTCTTTCTCGGTCGCGTCCCTGGGGTCGTACCCGACCAATTTTTCCGATAACTTAAAAATACTGATTGCTGCGATGTCATAGGGTAGTGTACCGTCGGTTTCGAAGCTTAAATAAGGATTGATCATCTCAGGATTCAGGCCAAATACCTGCTCCAATATTTTTGCCCATTTCTCTATGGACAATGGTTTATCTATGGTATGAAGCTGAAGTTCATCACTAGATAATCCAATAATATCTTCTGACAAGAGCAGCATTTCCAGCCTTTTTTTATTTGATGCTTTATTACTTTTTTCAAGACTCGTTTTATAGTTGTTGTATTCAAGTAATATGCTCTCAATACCGAAGGAATCTGAATCACTTTCTGACGGTTTTTTCTCATCAGTGGATATTTGCTTCTCACCGGAGGCTTCTGTTTGTTCTAAAACAGGTATTCCCAAGTTGGATAAAATGCGATAAAGCATGGAGACCGCTTCTCCATTACTTAAATAATCAGAAGGCCTGAAAAGTCTGTCTTTATCTACTGAAAAATCTGTGAATCCCAGACAAAAGGCTTCGCGAATAAGATCTCTGTGTACCTCATCAATATCGCTTAGGTCGGATATAACTTCTGATTTTTGAAGGCTGATATTATCCCCACCTAAAGAGAGAGGATATTTTAATGATAATAGATTCATTAAACCTGATACTGCGTATTGTCTTTCAATCTTATCCTCTGTCGCAAAATCAAGAATATATTTCTTTAAAAAATTTTTTTCATTACCTTCAAATGAAAAAATAATTTGTACAATTTTTTCCCAGTTTTCTACGGTAACCGGGATGTAAGGGCTTTGACTATTAAGCAGACTAGATTCGAGGAATTCTTTGTTATTTTCACCGATAAACAGAGAATTATGGGGATTCAAATAAGACCCAAGAATGTATCTAAGTCCGTCAGTTTCGTTTTGAAGAGGTGAAAGTATTTCAGGTACAGCTGCTATTACTATATTTTCCTTGTATGATGATAAAAGCTCCTCAGAAGTACTTAACATATTATCGGAATCAAAATTATAAGTAACTTCTCCTGACTTCATGAACTTCGGACTGCATGAAGTAGTTAAAATTAATATAATCAAAATATGTAAAAGTGCTTTACCCATAATTTTCATCAGTATTTCCCCCGTGATATGTTATCCACTACTAGATATGTCGGATTAATGATATTAAAACTGTAGAATAATACAGCGAAAATGTGGTATATACTTAACTGATAGCTATCATTTATTATATAATATGATAATGCCTTTTGTAATGTAAAAATTAATTGTTTTGTAAATAAGTAGGGTATGGAAAGGGGCTTTTTGTTTTATATGAAGCACTATTTTGAAAGCATTGAAACCGTGCTAAGCCAAGAAAAAACCTCTAGTAATGGTCTGAATTCATCCGAAGCTGTTGAAAGATTGAACGAATACGGTAAAAATAAACTTACTGAAGGAAAGAAAAAAAGTCTTATTGCCCGTTTTCTAGGGCAAATGACCGATCCCATGGTTTTAGTTCTCATAGCAGCCGCAATTATATCGGGAGTTGTTTCTGAAATAGCCGATATGATAATTATTTTATCAGTTGTTCTGCTTAATTCCGTTCTCGGAGTTGTTCAGGAGGGGAAGGCTGAAAAGGCCATCGAAGCTCTACAGCAAATGTCATCTCCATATTCAAGGGTAAGAAGAAATGGAAGTATTATTAAAATAAAGTCTGAGGATATAGTACCGGGTGATATCGTATTGCTGGAAGCCGGAGACGCAATTCCTGCAGACATGAGGATTATAAATTCATCCAGTTTAAAAATTGAAGAAGCTTCATTGACAGGAGAATCTGTCCCAGTAGATAAGTCTCACCAGATTATTACCTCATCAACTGACGATGATGTGCCTTTGGGCGATCGCCGGAACATGGCCTACATGGGAACTAATACCGTCTATGGTCGAGGCGAAGGCGTTGTTGTGGGTACTGGGATGTCCACTGAGATGGGAAAAATAGCAGGGATAATATCAAAAACCGAAAATGAGAAGACACCATTACAGAAAAAGCTTGCGTCTCTTAGTAAAGTGCTAAGTATAGGCGTTCTGGGAATAAGCGTCTTCATTTTTATATTCAGTGTTTTAAGAAATGGTGGTTTTGCCGGTGGCCATGTACTGGAGATGTTTATGTTGGCAATAAGTCTTGCAGTCGCTGCCATTCCTGAAGGTCTTGTAGCAGTAGTAACGGTTGTTTTATCCATAGGCGTAACAAAAATGTCCAAGAGAAACGCTATTATACGAAAGCTTACCGCGGTTGAAACCCTTGGGTGTACCCAAGTGATTTGCTCAGATAAGACAGGCACTCTAACACAAAACAAAATGACTGTAGTAGATAGTTTTGGCTGTGAAAATCAGCTTGTATTGTCAATGGCCCTTTGCAATGATGCCGCTTTGTCAGAAGAAGATGGAAATATAATTGGAGAACCGACTGAAAGCGCACTTGTCAGATTTGCACTTGACTCAGGTAAAAACAAGAATGATGTGGAAAAGAAGCTACCCCGTGTAGCAGAGGCCCCGTTTGATTCAATGAGAAAGATGATGTCCACCATTCACAAGACAGAGAGCCGCTTTATTCAATATACAAAGGGTGCCCCTGATGAGTTGTTGAAAAAATGCAGCCACATGCTTACTCCTCAAGGAGAGGTTTCTTTAAATGACGAACTTCGTCAGCAAATTTTAGACAAGAACAAGGAGATGGCCGGGAAAGCATTAAGAGTTCTCGGTTCGGCTATGAGGTACTGGGACAGGGTACCAGAAGACACTACTCCTGAAAATCTTGAAAAGAATCTAATTTTTATTGGACTAACCGGTATGATTGATCCGGTTCGCCCTGAAGCGAAAGCGGCAATTGAAGAATGCCGGTCATCAGGCATACGCCCCATTATGATAACAGGAGATCATAGAGATACAGCTATAGCCATCGCTAAAGACCTTGGCATAATAACTGATGAAAGCCAAGCTATAACTGGTGCTGAAATAGCAAAAATGTCAGATGAAGAGTTTGAAGGAAAAATTGATAAGTATTCTGTTTATGCCCGTGTTCAACCTGAACATAAGGTTCGTATTGTGAGCGCTTGGAAGAAAAAAGGTAAAATAACCGCTATGACAGGCGATGGTGTAAATGATGCACCTGCTCTTAAAACAGCCGATATTGGGGTCGGGATGGGAATAACCGGAACCGACGTAAGCAAAAGTGTTTCAGATATGGTTCTTGCCGATGACAATTTTGCATCTATCGTATATGCTGTAGAAGAAGGACGCAGAATTTACGATAATGTAAGGAAATCTATTCAATTTTTATTATCTTCAAATCTCAGCGAAGTTGTGGCACTATTTGTTGCAACCTTAATGAACCTGAAGTTGTTTTCTCCTATCCATATTCTTTGGATAAATCTTATAACCGATACATTTCCGGCTATAGCACTTGGTATGGAAAAGGCTGAAAACGATATTATGGCAAAGCCTCCCCGAGACCCAAAGGAAGGCATCTTTGCGAACAAATTGGGAGTTAGGATTATTTATCAGGGTGTAATAATTGCAATTCTTACATTAATATCATTCATGGTAGGGTATTCTAATAATTATTTATCGGACCCAACAAGGCAAACCACAGCTATGACTATGGCATTTATGACATTATCTTTATGTGAAATCTTTCATTCTCTTAACTTAAGGTCAAGCACGCACTCAATTTTTACTATTAAGGGACAGAATAAGTTTTTGCTAATAGCTATGCTGGCATCCTTTGTGCTAACCCTAACAGTAATCTATATTCCAGGTTTGAACACGATATTTGAGCTTACCGCACTATCTGCCATGGATTTATTAATTGCTATAGGACTATCTATATCAATCATACCTATAGTAGAATTAGAAAAGTATATTAGTAACAAAATCAAAAAACAGTAATCGCTAAGGAGACAGATACATGCATAATGATGATAAATTTAAGGTTAATGAGATGGGAAGCAAGTTAAAAGGATATTTATTCTTAGTTACTTATGCAATACTGTTATACCTTGCAGTTTCTAATATTAAAGCAGTCCTGGCATTTTTAGGATCAGTCCTTGTAGTCTTAAGTCCTTTTATATTAGGCGTTATTTTTGCCTATGTTTTGAATATTTTAATGAACTTATTTGAAAAGAAACTTTTTCGTAAGATGAAGACTTCTAAAAAAACTTTCGTCAGAAAAACACTCCGTCCTTTATCAATACTTGCCACCTTTACTTTGGTAATCGTCTTTTTTACTGTTATAGCTTTGTTCCTAATACCTCAGTTGGAAGAGAGTATATCCACATTTACATCAAATATGAATAATTATATTGAATCGATAAATAAGTTTATTAATAATATAAACGACAGGTTCGGCCTCTCGGGGGATATTTGGAACGATATCACCCTTAATTGGAATGAAATTATTACAAAGAGCAGTCAATTTATAACTGCTGCATTGCCACAAATCTACAATTTCACTAAGAACCTGACCAGTGGCATTATAAACATTGTCATGGGACTTATTATATCTATTTATCTCTTAGCTAAGAAAGAGAAAATGATTAAGATTATTAAGCAACTCATGTATGCCTTCGTTCCTGAAAAAACAGCAAATAAACTGTATGATACGGGTGTTCAAGCAAATAAGACTTTTCAGAGTTTTATTTCAGGGCAGGCAATTGAGGCTCTTATCCTTGGCGGTTTAGTGTTCATAGGCATGTTGATTTTTGGATTTCCGTATGCCTTGCTTTGTAGCGTAATAATAGCCATTACGGCTCTTATACCTATCTTTGGAGCATGGATAGGAGCTATCCCTAGTGCTTTTATTATACTTATGGCACAGCCCCAAAAGGCGATTTGGTTTATTATATTTATTGTCATTCTTCAGCAATTAGAAGGTAACTTGATTTATCCAAAGGTAGTTGGAGACTCAATAGGGCTCGATGGTTTGTGGGTGCTTTTTGCATTGATCGTGGGAGGAAGCTTTTTCGGGCTCGCAGGCATGCTTATAGGGATTCCCGGCTTTGCTGTACTATACACAATTGTTAGACGTATTACAAACCGCAAACTTAAGGAGAAGAAAATCAGTATCCATGAGTAATGTGCGCCAGCCTCTTGTTTAAGTGTTATAATGGTAAATGCTTGAACTAAATTATAATTATTAAAATATACGAGGGGATAAATATGAGTAAACCAGTACTAGTGATAATGGCTGCTGGGATGGGCAGCAGATATGGAGGATTAAAACAGATTGATCCGATTGATGACCAAGGACACATGATAATAGATTTTTCTATCTATGATGCTATAAAAGCGGGATTTGAAAAGATAGTCTTTATAATAAAAAAAGAGAATGAATCTGATTTCAGAGAAAAAATAGGAAACAGAATAGAAAAGCATGTTCAAGTAGAGTATGTCTTTCAAAGTCTTGACAATTTACCTGAGGGGTACAGTGTACCTGAAGGAAGGGTGAAACCTTGGGGCACAGGCCACGCGGTTTTAAGCTGCTTAGGTAAAATAGATGGATCATTAGCAGTAATAAATTCAGACGATTATTACGGAAGAAAAGCATTCTCCATAATTTATGATTACCTTAATAATGAAAAGGACAAAGAAAAATATAGCTATGCCATGGTTGGCTATAACGTAGAAAATACCTTGACAGAAAACGGCCATGTAGCGCGGGGGGTATGTACTGTTAACGATGATGGAAATCTTGCCGGTATCATTGAACGAACAAGAATTGAGAAGAAGGAAAATGGTGCAGCATATACATTGGACGATGGTAATACATGGATTTCAATTCCCGCGGGAAGCATAGTCTCCATGAATATGTGGGGCTTTACCAATAGCATTCTGGGAGAGTTGAATAATAGATTTGAAGCATTTCTGGACAAGAATATTAAGACCAATCCATTGAAGGCTGAGTTCTTTTTGCCGGATGTAGTCGGAGAACTTCTTAAGGAAGATAAGGCTACGGTAAGGGTGTTAAAATCCCATGATAAATGGTATGGCGTGACTTACAAGGAAGATAAGGACAGAGTTGTAAAAGCTATTGCAAAGCTAAAGACGGATGGTCTTTATCCGGAAAAGTTATGGGGTGAAAAATAGACCCTTATAGTATATTATTTGGATTGCGTGTAATTCTTTATATGGTATTTCGGAGTAGTTTTGATTAAGCATGAAAAGCTTTTCCAAACAAATTGCATAATTACAATTTATTTGGTATAATTATGCATTAAATAATTAATTAAGGGGAGAAGCTTTATGAGTGGGGAAAGACTACAAATCTTCATTGCTATGTGTATTTATATAGCAACAGTAATTGGTATAGGGTTGTATTATGCAAAGCGAGCCAGTGCCAGCAGTGATAATTATCTTATAGGAGGAAGGTCTTTAGGTCCTTGGGTCACAGCCATGGGGGCCGAAGCATCGGACATGAGCGGTTGGCTGTTGATGGGGCTTCCTGGAGTTGCATATTGGGTTGGTTTAAGTGATGCAATTTGGACAGCAATAGGATTACTCATCGGTACATATCTTAATTGGCTCTTTGTAGCAAAGAGGCTTCGTGGTTACTCGGTAATAGCACAAGATTCTATTACTATTCCGGATTTTTTAAGTAACAGATTCAAAGAAAAGAAAAAGATTATTGCAACAATTGCTGCCTTGTTTATTCTGATATTTTTTACAGCGTATGCTTCAAGTTGTTTTATTACAGTAGGTAAACTTTTTAGCACATTATTTGGTGCGAAGTATCTATATATGATGATTGCCGGTGCATTATTTGTTATTATCTACACTTTCGTAGGTGGTTTTCTTGCAGAGAGCGCATCTGACTTTATGCAGGGTATAGTAATGTTTATATCTCTGGTCCTCGTTCTAGGAGTAGGTATAACTGCTGCCGGAGGAATTTCTACAGTAATAAATAATGCAAAAAATATACCGGGCTTTTTTGATTTCTTTGGTATAGCTCAACCAACTCTCGTTAATGATGTCCAGCAGCTTGAGGCTACAGGAAAGCCATTGTTCGGTGAAGCAGGTAAATATGGATTTTTAGTTATAATATCAACCCTTTCATGGGGTTTAGGATACTTCGGTATGCCCCAGGTATTGTTGAAATTTATGGCTATTAAAAAGCCCGAGCAACTTAAACTATCCAGAAGAGTGGCAACTATTTGGTGTGCTATATCTCTTACCGCTGCTGTTGCTATAGGTATAATCGGAAGAGTGCTATATCCTGACGCACTGTTAACTAAGAGCAGTTCGGAAAGTATATTTGTACTAATGTCTATGGACTTTTTTGTTCCGATCTTTGCCGGCTTTGTTATGGCAGGCATACTTGCTGCAACAATCAGCTCATCTGACTCCTATTTGCTTATTGCCGCATCAGCCGTTTCAAAGACTATTTATCATGGCATTGTTAAAAAAGATGCTAATGATAAACAGGTTCTATGGATGACAAGAATAACTTTATTAGTAATAGCAGCATTGGCTATGGTGCTTGCAGTTAATGAAAACAGTGTGATATTTGAAGTCGTATCCTTCGCATGGGCGGGATTTGGTGCGACTTTTGGACCTATAATGCTGTTCTCCTTGTTCTGGAAGAGAGTAACAAGATCTGGTGCTATTGCGGGCATGGTTTCAGGCGGTATTATGGTATTTGCATGGAACAAGCTTATTAGACCTATTGGAGGAGTATTCGGAATATATGAACTGCTCCCTGCATTTATAGTATCCTGTATTTTCATAGTTATAACTTCCTTATTGTCAAGAAAGCCTTCATCCGAAATAGAAGAAGAGTTTGAACTGGCAAAGGCTTTTAAAGGATAAAAGTTTCATACTTTGTTCTTTACTTTAGTACGATGATGTATTAAAATAGTGATGAGTTACGTTATTAAAGTGGAGGAGTAAAAGATGAAAAGAATTATTGCATTGGTATTAATGGTGATGTTGGCATTCAGTTTTGCCGCATGTTCATCAAAGAATGTAGCAACAAGTAAAGAGGGTACCCTAACTGTAGGTTTCGATCAGAACTTCCCGCCTATGGGATTTGTTGATGATGATGGAGAATATACAGGTTTTGATTTGGAGCTTGCAGCAGAAGTTGCAAAGCGTTTAAAACTTGAGCTTGCTTTGCAGCCTATTGAATGGGCTTCTAAGGATATGGAATTGACATCAAAAAACATTGACTGTGTCTGGAACGGATTTACTATGAATAATCGTGAGAATGACTATACTTGGTCTGAGCCCTATATGGCAAATAACCAAGTGTTTGTTGTAAAGTCTGATTCAGGAATTAAAACTCTTGCGGGTTTATCGGGAAAGGTTGTTGTAGTACAGTCTGATTCCAGTGCGGAAGCTGCCCTAGAGGAAGAAGCCGAATTGGTTGCTACTTTCGGTGATTACATAAAGGCGGCTGACTACAACACCGCTATTATGGATCTTGAAGCCGGTGCTGTTGATGCGGTTGCCATGGACGAGGTTGTTGCTAACTATCAGATCCAAAAAAGAGGAATGGGGCTGGTTGTTCTTGAAGAGAAGCTGGCTGAGGAAGAATACGGAGTTGGGTTCCTCCTCGGTAATGAGGCTCTGAGAGATAAAGTACAAAAGGCTCTTGATAATATGGCTAAAGACGGAACTCTCGCTAAGATCTCAGAAAAATGGTTTGGAAAAGATGTAACAATAATCGGTAAGTAATTTTAATTATTATTCTTCGCAACTATAGGTTAAGCTCAGAATGATAGTGATTGGTTTATAGTTACATCAACATTATAGAAGGGCTGTCCCTTATGAGATAGCCCTTTGTTCTATAAAAAAGGCTAATTGGAGGTGCCTTCTGTGAAATTATCTGTTTTGCTTCTTAAGTTAGGCGAAGGCATGATTGTTTCTTTTGAAATATTTGCGCTTACATTGATTTTCTCTCTGCCCTTAGGTCTATTTGTTGCGTTTGGGAGAATGTCAAAAAACTTCATAGTGAGAAATTTGATTAAGCTTTATATATCTATAATGCGCGGAACACCGTTAATGCTTCAATTGATGGTTGTTTACTTTGGTCCATATTATATATTTGGCATTACTCTTCCTAGATATTACCGTTTTTTAGCGGTTATTATAGGTTTCGTAATTAATTATGCTGCGTATTTTGCAGAAATATATCGTGGAGGAATTGAATCTATTGATTCTGGTCAATATGAAGCTGCGAAAATTCTAGGCTACAGCAAGAGCCAGACATTTATAAAAATAGTACTACCTCAAGTTATCAAGCGAATCTTACCATCTATTACTAATGAAGTTATTACTCTTATTAAGGATACATCCCTTGCCTTTGTTATATCTGTATCAGAAATGTTCACGGCAGCAAAGGCTATAGCATCGGCCCAAACTACGGCCACCCCCTTTATTGTAGCCGGTGTGTTCTATTATGTATTTAACTATATAGTAGCATTTGTCATGGAATCGGTGGAGAAGAAAGTAAGCTACTATAAGTAAGGGTCTGTCTCAAAATAAGATAAATATTTGCTATTTAATTTCGAAAGGACTTTCACTGACAATGAAGATACTTGAAGTAAAAAATCTAATGAAGAATTTTGATGGCCTTGAGGTTATCAGGGATATTTCCTTCGATGTTGAGGAAGGTAAAGTTGTGGCCATAATCGGGCCTTCAGGCTCGGGGAAATCTACCTTGCTAAGATGTGCAACAATGTTGGAAACCATTGACTCAGGCGATTTGATATATATGGGCGAGTACGCGGCTAAAACAACCGACGGGAAAGCAGTATACGCTGATACCAAAGACTTGAGAAGAATCCAAGCCTATTATGGTCTTGTTTTTCAGAATTTTAATTTGTTTCCCCATTATTCGGTTATAAAAAATGTAACCGATGCTCTCATCACAGTCCAGAAGAAGTCTAAGGCAGAAGCCCTTGAAATCGGACGTAGTCTGTTGGCGAAAATGGGGTTATCTGATAAAGAAAGAGCATATCCCTTTCAATTGTCGGGAGGTCAGCAACAGCGAGTCTCTATAGCCAGAGCACTCGCCCTGAATCCCAAGATATTATTCTTTGATGAACCAACTTCAGCCCTTGATCCAGAGCTTACAGGAGAAATTCTCAAAGTTATAAGGGGTTTGGCACAAGAACACATGACCATGGTAATAGTAACCCATGAAATGAGCTTTGCAAGGGATGTGGCTGATCATATAATATTTATGGACGACGGAGTCATAGTAGAGCAGGGTACGCCCGATCAGGTGATTAATAACCCTAAAAATGAGCGTACCCAAATGTTTTTAAGCCGATTTGAAAAATAGCCGTCTTTGGACAACTATGCTTTTGATACGGCCCCGGCTTCAACCTTTTTTACCTCACCATGTTTAACAAACAGCATTGAAATAAAGGCCAAAGCAAATGCAATCGGTGCATATATGAAAAGTACGTCATAGTTTTTCACTAAATCTCGTATCCAACCGAACAATATGGGGCTTATAATAGCAGCGCTGAAGGAGAAGAAGTAATAATAACCTGTGTATTTGCCTATATCCTTCCATTGTGCCAACTCTACGACCATGGGTAATGAATTGATATTAACACAGGCCCAGAAGGCGCCACCCAATAAGAGTAAAATTCTTAATACCCAAATGTTCCCGGTAAATATCATGGCTATAAACAGTACTGTAACTCCTGCAAGACCTATCATTATAGTGTTCTTTCTACCGATTTTAGAACCGATAAATCCGGCCGGTATGGAGAAAAAGAGAAAAGTTACTGAGAAAAACGCGAGGAGAAGTGATGCATCGCCCTCTGTCAAGAAATTACCGGTAGTATCTTTTAAAGTGTTGATTACATAAAGACTGAAGAAGGTTTCCACTGCATTATATCCACAGAACCAAAAGAGAATAGCGAATAATATAAAGATAAGGCTGGCTTTCTTTTTTCCTTTTTCAGAACTATTATCATTGACTTCAACAGTCTCACTATTTTCTGTTACACCGGCCTCAGCCTTGTATTTTTCTTCATGTACAAATAGCTTAAGAACAAGTAAAGCAAGTAGCATTACAATAGCACTTGCGATAAAAGGTAGAGGCATTCCGCCTATCTTAAACAATATACCTCCTATGAAGAAGGAAAACAGGCTACCTAAGCCACCCATAAAATTAATAACGCCATTTGCCTTGCTCCTGAATTGGGGAGGAGTTATATCGGGCATAAGCGCAACAACAGGAGCTCTCCAGGTGGACATAACAAAATTAAAAATTATGACAACACCCATCAATGTAGCCAGTGACCATGTAAAGGGAATCAAAGAAAAAGCTACGGCGCAAATAGGAAGGCCGACTAATATGTAGGGCATTCGCCGTCCGAATCTTGTTTGGGTCTTATCAGAAATGGCACCAAAAAGAGGTTGAAAGATAACACCGAAAATGTTATCAAAAGTCATGACAATACCGATTAGAAAAGTACTATCCATGTATTTTTGCAGGAGAGTGGGTACATAAACATTATACATGGACCATGCAATTGAGCTTGCGAAAAAACCAAAACCGATCAAAAATGTTTGCTTGTAATTCAGCTTCATAATATTCTCCTTTGGATTTTTCTATTTTTTGTTTTTTTATCTTTAGAAATACATTTGAATTATATAATAATTACCCTTCAAAAGTATTTCTAAGCGACACGGCAAGGTCAGGACGATTGGTTATGATAGCATCAATATTCTCTTTTAGCAACCAATTAAGGTCCTCTTGTTTATCAACAGTCCAGGTGTTTATTTTAACACCGTGTTTTTTACAGTTTTCAATAGTGCCGGGTACCATAAGAGTTTTAAAGTAAGGATGAAATGCTACGGCATTTAAATGTTTTGCGTAGAGATATGGGTCAACCATCACATCACTGGATAAAATCCCGATAGGAGCATTTGGATTGAGCTTTTTGACAATAGTTAGACTATAGTGATTAAAGGATGAGTATAAAACTTTATCTTCTAACCCCATACTTGAGACGAGTTTTATAGTTTTCTCCTCGATACCTTCATATAAAACGATACCGTTTTTTATTTCAATATTTAATGTTAAACCGGATGTCTTTATAAATTCCAGAACCTGTTCTAATGTCGGAATACGGGTGTTGGAATAATTTTCTTTACCATTTGAAAAGTCCAATTCCAAAAGTTCCTTGAGGGTTTTTTCGACAATTAGCCCTTTGCCGTTTGAACAACGGTCAACAGTCTCATCATGAGCAACAACCAGATGCCCATCCTTTGAAAGATGAATATCAATTTCAATTCCGTCAGCTCCCATTTTGTGAGCCATAATAAAGGCTTCCATGGAGTTTTCCGGCGCGTATGCCGAGGCTCCCCTATGGGCCCAAATCTTTGTTTTCATTTTAATCACCTCCTCGTCTTTATGTTATCATTAGCTTATTTTTAGTGCAATCGATAATGTCATTTTATTTCATAATAAATCCATTAGAACTATTTGATTATTTATCCGATTTTTTGTATAATCGTTCTAATTGAAAAGCAATATATAATGTGGAGGCATAGTTTAATGGGAAAAGCTTTAATAATCGGAGCCGGTGGAGTCGCAAGTGTCGTTGTTCACAAGTGCTGGCAAAATCCTGAAGTATTTGAAGAAATATTAATAGCCAGCAGAACCCTTGAAAAATGTGATGCTCTCAAACGTAAATTAGACGGGGGCAAAACAAAAATTCATACTGCAAAGGTTGATGCTGATGATACAAATCAAGTCATTGATCTTATTAAAAGCTTTGGACCCGATGTGGTTATAAACGTAGCGCTGCCTTATCAGGACCTGACTATTATGGACGCTTGCCTCGCTACCGGTGTGCATTATGTGGATACGGCAAACTATGAACCCCCTGAAATTCCGAAATTTGAATACAAGTGGCAGTGGGCTTATAGAGAGAAGTTTGAAAAGGCCGGAGTTACAGCTCTTTTAGGAAGCGGATTTGATCCCGGCGTCACAGGCGTTTTCTGTGCATATGCTCAAAAGCATTATTTTGATGAAATCCATACCATAGATATTCTGGATGCCAATGCGGGAGACCATGGCTATCCTTTTGCGACCAATTTTAACCCGGAAATAAATATTCGAGAGATAACAGCCAAGGGCAGGTATTTTAAAGAAGGGGAGTGGGTTGAAACCAATCCATTAGAAATTAAAAGAACCTATGATTTCCCTGAAATCGGACCGAAGAATATTTATCTTTTGTACCATGAGGAACTGGAATCTCTTGCAATAAATATTAAGGGAATAAAGAAAATACGATTCTGGATGACCTTCTCGGATAATTACCTGAATCACCTCAAGGTGCTCCAAAATGTGGGTATGACATCAATAGAGCCTATAGAATTTGAAGGCAAGATGATTCAACCCATACAATTTTTAAAAGCTGTTCTGCCAGATCCGGCTTCATTGGGGCCAAGAACCAAGGGTAAGACAAATATCGGTTGCATTATTCAGGGAACTAAAGACGGAAAACCGAGAACCTATTATGTTTACAATGTTTGCGATCATCAAGAATGCTACAATGAGGTAGGTTCGCAGGCTATATCTTATACAACCGGTGTTCCTGCTATGATTGGTGCAATGATGATATTAAAAGGCCTCTGGAAAAAGCCCGGCGTATATAATGTTGAGGAATTTGATCCGGACCCGTTTATGGACGCTCTAAATAAATATGGTCTTCCGTGGAAAGAAAGTTTTGAACCTATACTATTGGATTGAGGTAAGAGATGAACATAGATTTTTCCCAATGTCAGACACCTTGTTATGTTGTTGATGAGAGACTTCTAGAAAAAAATCTTAAAATATTGCATTCTGTACAGCAACGTACAGGATGCAGTATTTTACTTGCCCTTAAGGGTTTTTCAATGTTTTCGGTATTTCCGCTGGTGGCTCAATATTTAAAAGGCATTACTGCCAGTTCGTTATTTGAGGCAAGGCTCGGGTACGAGGAAATGGGAAAGGAAGTACATATATATTCACCTGCCTATGTGGATGAAGAATTCGATGAAATAGTAAAATATTGTGACCATATTGTTTTTAACTCTTTTAATCAATGGAATAAATACAAGGAAAGAGTTGCAAGGAGCAGTAGACAGGTTGAAATCGGATTGCGAATCAATCCGGAATACTCTGAGATTGAGACCCCTATATATAATCCCTGTTATCAGAATTCAAGATTAGGAGTAACTCTAAAAAACTTTAAGGAGGAAGAGCTGGAAGGTATACATGGCCTTCACTTCCATACTATGTGCGAACAGAACTCAGATACCCTTGAGCGCACCGTTAAAGTTGTTGATGAAAAATTCGGAAAATATATAAGCAGAATGAAATGGATTAACATGGGCGGAGGTCATCACATAACCAGAGATGATTATGATATTGAAACCCTGGTTAAGTCAATTATGTTTTTTAAAAATAAATATGGTGTAGAGGTATATCTTGAACCGGGAGAGGCTATTGCCCTCAATACCGGATTCTTAGTTTCAACAGTACTGGATATAGTTAATAATGGCATGGATATAGCGATTTTAGATACGTCTGCGGCATGCCATATGCCCGATGTCATTGAGATGCCTTATAGACCAAATATTATTGGTGCAGAAATACCCGGCAAGTATGAATACTCCTATCGGCTCGGAGGTCCGACCTGCCTGGCTGGTGATGTTATTGGTGACTATTCTTTCAAACAACCTCTTAAACCGGGCGATAAGCTGGTATTCTGTGATATGGCTCATTATACTATGGTTAAGAACAATATGTTTAATGGAGTAAATCTGCCATCAATTGTTACTTTTAATGAGAAAGATGGGATTACGGTAATAAAAAGATTCGGTTATGAGGATTATAAATCACGTTTGTCCTGACCTGTGCAAAGTAAATATAACGAACCGAGCCATTTTAATGGATAGAATTTCTTGTTTACTTTTGTGTCTGATACAAAAACTATAAATGCAAATCATTTTTTGCAAAAAATTTTTGGAGGAAGACATATGAAAGTAAAAGATATTATGACCAAAGATGTGGCTTTTATTAATCCTGATTCAAAAGTAGTAGAAGCGGCTCAGATGATGCAAAAGCATAATGTAGGTTCCATACCAGTCTGTGACCAGTCAGGTGTTATCGGAATCATAACAGACAGAGATATAATCGTTAGAAATATTGCTCATGGCAAGAGTCCCCAAGACACTCCGGTTAGGGATGTTATGACAGGTCAGGTTGTTACTGCTTCACCCGATATGGAGGTGGATGAAGTAAGCGGAATGATGGCTTCTAAACAAATCAGAAGGGTACCAGTTGTTGATAATAATATGATAGTCGGCATGGTTGCATTGGGAGATATAGCAACTGACAACAGGTTTAATATGGAAGCATCAGAAGCCTTATCAGAAATTTCTCGCATGAAACAATAGAAGGGTTATTAATATGAATATTTGTAATATCCCCCTGTCTTATTGTAAACAAAATTTGCTAAAGTCCTTGAAAAAGATTATTATTTAATATAGAATATTCTGTGGAATTTGTGATTTTGTTAACAATTTTCAATATTAGTTTCAGGAGGAAATACAATGGCAGTAAAAATTGGAATTAATGGGTTTGGTAGAATTGGCCGTCTCGCATTTAGAGCTGCAGCTAATAACCCAAACGTACAAGTAGTAGGAATTAATGACCCCTTCATCGATCTTGAGTATATGAAGTATATGCTTAAGTATGATACCGTTCATGGTCAATTTGATGGTACAATTGAAACCAATGACGGTAAATTCGTTGTTAATGGTAAAGAAATCTGTGTTTATGCATGCATGAAGCCCGAGGAGATTCCGTGGAAGGATTGCGGCGCAGAATATGTAATTGAATCAACAGGTCTTTTTACAACAACTGAGAAGGCAAGCGTTCACTTCCAGGGCGGAGCTAAAAAAGTAATTATTTCAGCTCCTTCATCCGATGCTCCTATGTTTGTTATGGGTGTTAACAATGATAAGTATACAAAGGATATGAACGTTGTATCCAATGCTTCCTGTACAACAAACTGCTTGGCTCCTCTCGCTAAGGTCATCCATGATAAGTTCGGAATTGTTGAAGGTCTTATGACCACTGTTCATGCTACCACAGCTACACAGAAGACCGTTGACGGCCCTTCAAAGAAGGACTGGAGAGGCGGACGTGCTGCTGCAGGTAATATTATTCCTTCATCTACCGGTGCTGCTAAGGCAGTTGGCAAGGTTATTCCTTCTCTTAACGGCAAGCTTACAGGTATGGCATTCAGAGTACCTACACTGGATGTTTCTGTTGTTGATCTTACCTGTCGTCTTGAGAAAGCAGCTACCTATGAAGAAATATGTGCAGCTGTAAAAGATGCTTCAGAAAATGAGCTTAAGGGAATATTGGGATATACTGACGAAGAGGTTGTATCTTCTGACTTTATCACAGATCCCCGCACCTCTATTTTTGATGCAAAGGCTGGCATTTCATTGAATGGTAACTTTGTAAAACTGGTTTCCTGGTATGATAATGAGTGGGGTTATTCAAATAAAATAATTGATCTCATTTCTTATATGGCAACAGTTGATAATAAATAAGAAAACAGTATGAAAATACTGAAATATGTTAATAATTAAATAAAAGCGGCCTTTTGGCCGCTTTTATCGATTACAAGAAAAAGTTTACATTCTTATATTGATTGTTAATCATTAACTACGATATAATATCGGCAGGATATTACAAATAGCTCGAAGTTACGGGTTTATTCTAATATCAGAAGATAATATTATTTGCCAATAAATTAGTGTCCTAAAGGAGTTGTTTTATTAAATGAGTATGAAGAATAAAATGTCCGTCTCAGATATGGATGTTAAAGGAAAAAGAGTAATCGCACGTGTTGACTTTAATGTTCCGCTGGATGCCGAAGGCAACATTACAGACGACAAGAGAATTCAAGGAGCCCTTCCCACTATTCGTTATATAATTGATAATGGTGGAAAGCTTATCTTAGTATCCCACCTGGGAAGACCGAAGAACGGACCTGAAGCCAAATTCAGTATGAAGCCTGCAGCTAAGCGCCTTGGTGAGCTATTAGGCAAGGAAGTTATTTTAGCGGCGGATGTTATTGGTGAAGATGCCAAAGCTAAGGCAGCGAATCTTAAGGAAGGCGAAGTTCTAATGCTGGAAAATGTTCGTTTCCACAAGGAAGAGGAAAAGAATGATCCCGCATTTGCAAAAGAACTTTCAACACTTGCTGATATATATGTAAATGACGCATTCGGAACTGCTCACAGAGCTCATGCTTCCACAGCAGGCCTAGCAGATTATCTCCCTTCTTGCTGTGGATACCTTATAAAGAAAGAACTGGATATCATGGGCAAAGCTCTTGATAATCCCGAAAGACCATTTGTAGCTATATTAGGCGGAGCTAAGGTTTCTGATAAAATAAGCGTTATTGAGAATTTATTAGACAAAGTAGATACCCTTATAATTGGTGGCGGAATGGCCTATACTTTCATTAAGGCACAGGGCCATGGTGTTGGAACCTCAATATGTGAAATAGATAAACTTGATCTGGCTAGCAGCCTGCTTAATAAGGCAAAGGAAAGAGGAGTAAACCTGTTACTCCCTGTTGACAATGTTATAGGTAAAGAATTCAAAGAAGATACCGAAGCAAAGATAGTTGATTCAGATTCAATACCTGATGGCTGGATGGGGCTTGATATCGGAGAAGAGACAATTAAACTATTTTCAAACGCAATAAAAGATGCTAAAACTGTTGTATGGAACGGACCTATGGGCGTATTCGAAATGGAGAGATTTGCAAACGGAACAAAGAAAATAGCAGAAGCTCTTGCAAATTCAGGGGCTATCTCCATCGTAGGTGGCGGTGATTCCGCAGCTGCTGTTGAGCAATTGGGCTTTGCCGATCAGATTACACATATCTCCACAGGTGGCGGCGCATCATTGGAATTCTTGGAAGGAAAAGAACTTCCCGGTATAGCAGTGCTTAATGAGAAGAAATAGTTAATTGAAAGGAAGGAAATATAAATGTCAAAACGTATTATTATGGCGGCAGGCAACTGGAAAATGAATAAGACCCCTAATGAGGCTCTTGAATTTGTAAACAGTTTAAAAGGTCTTACTTCCGGTACCGAGACTGAGGTCGTTATAGGTGTTCCTTTTGTAAGTATTCCTGCAGCTATTAACGCTGCCAAGGGATCAAATATAAAAGTAGCTGCTCAAAATGTTCACTGGGAAGCAAATGGTGCATATACCGGCGAAATTTCCTGCGGAATGCTTAAAGAACTTGGAGTTGATTATGTAATTATAGGGCATTCTGAAAGACGTGAGTATTTTGCTGAAACAAATGAAATGATAAATAAAAAGGCAAGAGCAATTATAGATGCAGGAATGCAACCGATAATCTGCTGTGGAGAAACTCTTACCCAAAGAGAGCAGGGAGTTACCGCTGAGCATGTTCGTTATCAGATTAAAGTAGCTCTGCTTGGTCTTAGCGCACAAGAGGTCTCTAACTTAGTTATCGCTTATGAGCCTATTTGGGCTATAGGAACAGGTAAGACAGCTACCGACGAACAGGCCGAGGAAGTCTGTGCCATTATCCGTCAGCTTCTTGTTGAGTTATACGGTGATGATGTTGCCGAGAAAACCCGTATACTATACGGTGGCAGTGTAAATGCAGGAAATGCAAAAGCACTTTTCGCAATGCCCAATATAGACGGAGGTCTTGTTGGTGGAGCCAGCTTGAAGATTGACGCTTTTGAGAAAATTGTTAAACATTACGCATAAAAAGTATGTAATGTTATGTGCTTATGCCCTCTGGTATTTATTGTTCCGGAGGGCATATCTTTAGAAAGGTATGAAAGATTATGCTAAAAAAGAACGGTTATATACCCAGTGAAGGTCCAATTCTACTTGTGGTTATGGATGGTGTAGGAATCACCGATGCAACAGTGGGTAATGCTGTAAAAGATGCATACACCCCGAATCTGGACAAATTGATGAAGGATAATCCATATAACCTTCTGATGGCTCATGGTACCGCTGTAGGCCTGCCCAGCGATGATGACATGGGGAACTCAGAGGTTGGACATAACGCCATTGGAGCCGGACAGGTTTATGCTCAGGGAGCCAAGTTGGTCAACGAGGCCATAAGTTCCGGAAATATTTTTAAAGCCAAAGGATGGGGAGAAATTCGTGCAAACTGTATTTCTAAGGGTTCAACTCTTCATTTTATAGGTCTTTTCAGTGATGGTAATGTTCATTCACATATTGATCATCTTAAGGCCATGATAAAACAGGCTAAAAAAGAAGGTGTCAGCAAAGTAAGAGTTCATATTCTTCTGGATGGCCGTGATGTAGGTGAAACCTCTGCCCTTGAATATGTTGTTCCCTTTGAAGAATTTTTGAATGAGCTTAACGAAGCAGGCTTTAATGCGAAGATTGCCAGTGGTGGCGGACGTATGTTTATAACAATGGACCGCTACGAGGCTAACTGGAGCATGGTTGAGCGCGGTTGGCATACTCATGTATTAGGTGAGGGTCGCTTTTTTGACTCGGCAACCGAGGCAATTGAAACGCTAAGAAAAGAAACAAAAGCTATTGATCAGGATATTCCTGCTTTTGTAATAGGTGAGAACGGTAAACCTGTCGGAGCTATTGAGGATGGCGACAGCGTAATATTCTATAATTTCCGTGGAGACCGCGCTATAGAAATCTCGAAAGCTTTTGAAGAAACAGGCTTTAGCCATTTTGACAGAAAACGATGGCCGCAGGTTACTTATGCCGGTATGCTGGAATATGATGGAGACCTCCATATTCCAAGCCGTTATCTGGTAAACCCTCCATCTATCAAAAATACTATGAGTGAATATCTTGTTAAAACCGGAATAAGCCAGCTGGCTATTTCCGAAACACAAAAGTTCGGTCATGTGACTTATTTTTGGAACGGAAATAATTCAGGGAAATTTGATGATATTCTGGAAACCTTCATTGAGATACCATCGGATATTATCCCATTTGAGCAGAGACCTTGGATGAAAGCTGCTGAAATAACCGATAAATTGATTGAAATGATGAGCACCGGAAATTACAAATTTGTCAGAATTAATCTGCCAAATGGTGATATGGTCGGCCATACCGGCAATTATCAGGCAGCTAAGATTGCTGTTGAGGCAGTTGACCTTTGCTTGGGAAGAATTATACCGGTTATTGAGAAATTGGGCGGTGTACTTCTTGTAACTGCGGATCATGGTAATGCTGACGAGATGTATGAAACCGATAAATCCGGAAAGGCTAAAACAGACAGCACAGGAAGAATAAAAGCAAAGACCAGCCACACACTGAACAAGGTTCCATTTATTGTTTATGATCCTGTTAACTCCGGGAAATATAAGCTTAAGGACGGAAATTTTGGTTTGGCCAATATTGCAGCTACAGTTGTAAACCTTCTGGGCTATGAAGCACCGGATATGTGGGAAGATTCCATGATTGATATTCTTTAATGTTGATTTTTAAAATAGTATAGGGTATTATTGAGGCAGGGGCGCAAAGTCCCTGCTTTTTTTAATAATAAAAGCGATAAATGGAGCACTTTATGCGCATATTATGTATCGACTACGGTGATGCCAGAATAGGCATTGCTATAACCGATCCGTTGGGTTTAATTGCCCAGATGTTGGAAACAATAAAATGGAAGAACGACATTAGTAAGCCTCTGCAACGAATTGTCCAGCTTGTTGAAGCAAATAATTGTGAAACGGTTGTTGTTGGTATACCACGGAACATGGACGGGACGGTGGGTCAAAGGGAAATAAAAACAAATGACTTTATTAAGTTATTGGAAGATGAGCTTCCCGGAATCCGTATTATTCCTTGGGATGAAAGGCTTACAACAGTAATGGCACAGCGGGCCATGCATGATATGGGTATTGCGGCGAAGAACCAAAAAGGCAGAATAGATCAGATGGCTGCTGCCTTTATTTTGCAGGGGTATCTTGACTCAAAAAAATAAAAACCCCTGTGCCAAATTGAAAGGAGAATACCATGGACTACGAAAATGAAATCATTGAATTGACCGGTGAAAACGGAGACTCCATCAAATGTGAATATCTTGATACCGTATTGGTTGAAGACAGCGAATATGTTGTTCTGTTACCATTGGATGAAGATTCCTGCAGCTGTGATTCTTGTGGTTGTGATGATGATGAATGCGGAGCAGAAGTTATCATTATGAAAATCGAAAAGAACGGCGAAGAGGAATACCTCGTTCCGGTAGAAGATGATGAAGAGCTTGAAAGAGCTTTTGAAGCTTTCCAGGATCAAATCGATGAAGAAGATGAAGATGATGATATCTAGCAGATAATTTGTCTTCGGCAAGTTAAATATTTAAGAACCCGTCGGCAAACTTTATTCATGTTGGCCGGCGGGTTCTTTACCAATGAAAAGAGGTGAGCATCAGGTTATGCTAAAGAAATCAATTCTAATATTTCTTATATCTGTGGTGCTTATATTTGTTTCTGCTTGCGGCTCTAACACAAATATTCCGGTGGACGAAATCACTCAAACACCTAGCAACTCTGAAAGTACGCCTGAAACTGTCGAACCGCCGATTACTACCGAGCCTGAAGATAATTTATTGTTTAATCCTGACTTTAAGATACCTGACTCATCAATTAGGCCTGTGGCTGTAATGATAGACAATCAAGGTGATAAAGTATTGCCCCAGGGAGGTATCAGTCAAGCCCAAATCATATATGAAATAATTGTTGAATACAATATTTCACGTTATATGGCCCTGTTTTGGGATACTTTACCCGATATGGTGGGCCCCGTCAGAAGCTCAAGGCACTATTTTCTGGATTATGTTCTGGAATATGATGCCATCTATACCCATGCAGGTGGAAGTACCTATGCATATAAAGATATTCCGAAGTTAAAAATTCAGAATATCGACTATCAGGTCCATGGGTCAGCTTTTTGGGATCTAACGACAGACAAGAAAAACTGGCAGGATTCCTATACATCAAGGGAAAGAATTGAAAAATTTGTTGCTGATAAAAAATACAGGACCGAGCCTAAAAATTCGTTTCCATTTACATACCATGATGAGTTTACTGTAGCAGATAATGGCGTTAAAGCTGAGGAAATCAGCATAAAATTTGATACATCAAAGGGCAGTAGCAATTGCGGTTTTATTTACAATCCGGAAACGAAACAATATGCCCGTTTAAGAATGGGAGAACCTCATATTGAGCGCAATACCCAAGCGCAAGTTACTACTGCCAATATTATTATATTGGAAATGTCGGCGCCGGTTATTGAGGGCGATCAATATGGACGCAGAAATTTAGTTAACATTGGTTCGGGTAATGGTTATTATATTACCGGAGGTATATCTGTCCCTTTAAAATGGTCAAAGAGTACTAGAGAAGCTCAAACACAGATAACCACAGAGGATGGGAAACCGCTGGTACTGAATCGCGGACAAACATGGATAGAGATTATCCGTAAGCTCGACTATGCTACTATAAAGTAATCAAATATCCTATGGATATTTACACTAGAAAAAAGAGGCTTTCTTAAAGTTAATTTTGAGAAAGCCTCTTTTAGTTTATAACTGATATTAAACAATGAGATATGACTTAGGTGAACTATTTATTTACCTATACTAGAAATTATGCGATTAATATCATTTGATTCTTTAAGCAATTCATCGGAGCTTGAGGCAATTTCTTCGCTTTTTGCCGAGGTTTCCTGCGCTGATACAAAGATATGCTCCAAGTAGTTGTTTGCATTTTTAACAGCTTCATCCACTTGTAAACCGGCAGCTTTAATGGCCTGGATAGAATCGACGGAAAAGGTCTGATTCTGGTTAGCCTCCTCAACTGCTTTCTGTGAACTGGTGGCAAGCTTACGAATCTCTTCGGCAACAACTGAGAAGCCTTTCCCGTGTTCACCTGCACGTGCTGCTTCTATGGAGGCGTTGAGCGCCAACATATTGGTTTGGTCAGCCACTTCTATAATTATATCTGACATGGTGATGTAATTGTCAACAGCCTTTTCAATGGACAAAATAGAATCAAGAACGGTCTTAGACAGTTTTTTCACTTCTGTCAGTTCATTGACCAATTGCCCTATTCCATGTGTATTACCATCGTTGTTACTAGCTATTTCAGCTATATTGTCCCGTATTTCGGCAAATGCATGTATGGTTCTTTCTGCATAGGCTACAAGTTCCTTGGAAAGATCAGTATTGTTCTTTAAAAGATCTTTGGTTTCGTGATAGGAATCCATATAAGCCTTATGCTCTTCCTTGACATCCATTCTGGATTTTTCAATGCAGTTATTTTCGTTGTTGACACCCTTTGCGATTTTTTCGGCCATTTCAAGACAACTCTTGGAGCCACATGCAAAGCAGTTCTGCTCACGCTGAGATGTGGTAGTTTTTTTAAGCTTAATAAATGCTTCTTCTAATTGCTCAGGTGTATAATCAATAAGTTTAACTTTTGATTTCTTATATTCTCTTAAAAAATCTTCAAGGGTCAATGTTTTATCCAGTTTTTGAAAAAGCGCAGTCATGTTGGCAAATAGTGTCTTGTTATATTTTAACATGGCTTTCTTTTTTGTCTCATACATTATTCTATTAGTTTCCAGATGGGAAAACATGTTATCACAACCAGTTCCGTAATTACATCCCTCCGTACAGTTTAAAACGTCAAATATATCAGGAAGATTTTCTTCTTTTTCTTTGGCGTATTCATCTAAAGCAATATAAACGGTTGACTGCCCTTCACTTTTGTCAACTCTCAGACTGTTACCCATATAGAATTCAATGTTTTCTTTTAATCCTCCCGGCATAGGGTATATACCGCCAAGAGATGCCTCAATATCATCAAATGAAGAAATCTCATTGGGTAGAGCTATATTATTATCATTAAGATACTGTTCCAATTTCTTAAAGGTGATATTATATTGGACCAGCCCTGTCTCTTCAAACTCGTCAGATTTGCCGATGCAAGGTGAAATGGCAGCTATTTTGTGATTTATTCCTTTATATTTACGCATATACTGTGCCATACATAGCATAGGACTTTGAATAGGTGAGAGCTTATCAATAATTTCTGTTCTATAATGGGTTATGTAGTTAACAATGGCGGGGCATGGCTGTGTGATAATAGCTTTTGGTTTATATTTTTTTATGTATTGAATATGAGCCCAGGTACATATATCAGCTCCTAAGGAAACATCATAAACATCTTTAACACCGAGCTTGCGCATAAGAGATATTATTCTGCCTAAATTCTGACCGTGATTTGTTCTGCTGGCCGGTGCTATAAAAAGAGAAATCTTTTCACCGTTTTTGATATCATGGAAGAACCTTTCTGTGTCGTCTTCATAATACCTTGCACCATGGGTGCAAGCCTTAATACATGCGCCACAGTGAATACATTTGGTAGGATCAATTTTAATCCGATTGTTTTCTCCGTCTATAAATGCAATATTTGCTTCTTCTATAGGACATACGCGTATACAACGATTACAACCTTGGCAGAGCATGGTGTTGGTCTTAATCAGTTCCTTCATAATAATAACTCCCCCGATAGTTTATAAATTTAGTAAATAGTAAAAACTCTTAGTAACTAATAAAATTATATACTTTTAAATTGTAGATGACTAATTATTTTAATTATTTTAAAACTGAGAAATCCTTTTTTGTTTTCTTTAAGTTGTATTAATAATTATACTAACTAACTTACGAGCTGCGGCTGACATTGAAACACTTTTTAAAAAGCAAAAACCGATAGCTCTTTTGGGGATTTCATCTGTCAGTTTCAATTTGAAGACGTCGCCTCTATCCAGGTAGTCCTTTGAAAACTCCTCAATTACACATGAAATACCAAAGTTATATTTAGCGAATTCAAGAAGTAAATCATGGGAGCCCAGCTCAATTTCGGGCTGGAGCTTAATACCCTTTGATAGCAGATATCTGTCAACATATTGTCTGGAGTTAGACTTTCGTTCAAGGAAAATCATTGGATATTTAATCAACTCATCCATGCTAATCGGAATATTACAAATACTTTTAAATTTCTCACCGCATACAAATATATCATGAACGTCCGTACATTTTTGTATTTCCAATGCCGAATCCTTAACGGGAAGATTGCATAATGCTATATCTATCTCACCTGATTTTAGTAAATGTAGTAATTCCAAAGTTGTTCTGTTAATAATCTGCAATTTTATATTGGGTGAGTTTCGGTGGAATTTCTCTAAATAGGGCAAAAGAAAATAACGTGAAATGGTGTCGCCGACTCCTATTTTCATTTCACCCGTAAGTAAATCCAATGACTCTGATAGCTTTTTTTCTCCTACCTCAATCAAATTAAGTGCCGAGCTGATGTATTCGTTTAAAAGTTGTCCGTCAGTTGTGAGTATAACCCCTTTGGAAGTTCGAGTAAAAAGCCTTGTGCCTAACTCCCGCTCCATACTCAATATTGCCTGGCTGACTGCCGGCTGAGTCATAAAAAGGGATTTTGCCGCTTTAGAAAAACTTTGGTATTTTGCCACATGAGAAAAAATACGATAAGAATCAAGCTTTGTAATCATATAAGTACACCTTATACCCAATATAACACGTATTGATTTTACTTATAACATATAAGTGTGTATAATACAAGGGTATGATTTATACTTTGGGGGAATGTTTATGGAAAGAATTATCGGTACAGTATCAAGAGGCCTTAGGGCTCCTATAATAAAAACCGGTGACAGTATAGAACAAGTAGTTACCGATACTTTGATAAATGCATCTTCTCAGGAAAACTTTCAGATTAAGGATAGGGATATTGTAGCGGTCACCGAATCAGTTGTTGCCCGCGCCCAAGGTAACTATGCCAGCATTGATGCTATTGCTAAGGATATTCATAATAAATTTGGGGATGACACCATAGGTGTTATATTCCCCATATTAAGCCGTAATCGTTTTGCAATATGCCTTCGCGGAATTGCTAAGGGGTCTAAGAAAATAGTATTAATGTTAAGTTATCCCTCTGATGAGGTAGGCAACCATCTTATAGATATGGATCTTCTGGATGAAAAAGGTGTTAATCCCTGGACCGATGTTTTAAACGAAAAGCAGTACAGAGAATTGTTTGGATATCAAAAACACACCTTTACCGGCGTGGATTATATTGACTATTATAAATCTTTGGTTATCGAATCCGGATGTGAATGCGATGTCATATTCTCCAATAACCCTAAAACAATCCTAAACTTTACGAAAAGCGTATTGGCCTGTGATATTCACACAAGAAACAGGACAAAAAGGATACTTAAGGCAAATGGGGGAGAAAAAATATACAGCTTGGATAATATCCTATCATCATCAATTGATGGTAGTGGCTTTAATGAGATTTATGGTTTATTAGGCTCCAATAAGGCAACAGAGGATAGTGTTAAGCTTTTTCCGAGAGATTGTCAGCGGTTGGTTGATAACATACAGAAGAATATTAAGGACAGAACAGGAAAAACTGTCGAAGTTATGGTATATGGTGATGGTGCATTCAAGGATCCTGTAGGTAAGATCTGGGAGCTAGCCGACCCTGTTGTTTCCCCCGGATATACAAAGGGGCTCGAAGGAACTCCTAATGAAGTAAAGCTAAAATATCTGGCTGACAATAATTTCGCCGATTTGCAGGGTGAAGAACTGAAAAGGGCAATAAGCACCTATATTCAAAATAAGAATAATGATCTGGTGGGACAAATGGAATCCCAAGGCACAACTCCTAGAAGGTTGACTGATTTAATCGGGTCATTATGTGACTTGACGTCGGGAAGCGGAGATAAAGGCACACCGATAATCTATATCCAAGGTTGTTTTGATAATTATTCACAAATTGATTAAAGGGTATAAGGGGCTGTCTCAAAATAAATATTTTGAGACAGCCCCCTTTAGAAGATTCTTGTTGCCGCAAAAGCAGGCGGCAACTGACGTCGTCACCAGAATCTTCCGAAGGGGTAGATTATTACATAAGGCCACCCCAAAATAAATATTTTGAGACAGCCCCTTATAGAAGATTATTAGTTCTTCTTTATCAATATATCCATTATCAGTGCTCCAATAATTAGAATGACCCAAAACCTGAAAGAGTAGAGGACAATCCACTCGACTAACTTAACTTGTCCGCCAAGGAAAGTAGGATTGGACATAAACATTATTACTAAGAATAACGCTGCTAACAGAAAAATAAACAAAACGGCTTTACCTATACCAAGAAGAACCTTGCTTCCCTTGTTAAGGCCGGATAACTTTTTATTTGCAGTATTAACTAAGGAACGAAACCTGTTGATGTTATTTTTCTCGTTCATGATTGACCCCCCAATAAAATAAATTGACTACATTATGGTAACATAGGGGCAAAACAAATACAATCTATAAATATTGGAAGTAATACAAAATATGACCTATTAATGACCTTTTCTTGACTTTTGTAATATTAATAGGTACAATTGCGCTATAAGACTTGAATATTTATCCAATTAATTTAAGACCTTATTGGTCAAAACGGAGGGATATTATGTATTGTCCAAATTGCAACAAGTCTCTTTCAGATGATTTTACTTTCTGTGATACATGTGGAGGAAAGCTAGAAAATGAGCAGATTGCTGAAACTGAACAACCAGTTGCTCAAAATCCTTCAACACCACCGATTACTCCACCACCGGTTGCCCCGGCTCAGCCTACATATCAGTTTACCCAGTCCCCCCCTTCAGGGCATGCACCAATAGACAATCAAGCACCGGTTGCTGAAGAGAACAAGAAGACTAGTAAGACAGTATCGTTTGGAACATGGATGGGAATTCACTTTTTGAATATTATTCCCTTTTCGTTCGGAGTTTTCTACACTATAGCCATTATTATCTCTACGCTTTCAACTTTAGATCAAGCAAATCCTCTTGGGATAGCGTTTTTAGCGTTTGCGGTATTTTATGTAATACTGTTGTTGATATGGGCAATCGCTAAACCTAAAGCCCGTTCCTTGAAGAATTATGCAAAAGCTACCCTCTTGATGACCCTAATAGTTATAATATTAATGATTATATTATACTTCGTATTAAAAGATGTGGTAATGGATTATATTAACACATTGCCTATTGATTTTGATATGCCATTCCAGTATTAATAGTCTCTGTTTAATAGAATAAGGTTAATATGTGTTAACTGGGACGTCTCAAAACTTATATTGAGACGTCCCGTTCTGTAACATTGTAAAGAGGAAGATATTATGGGAAAAAGAGGGTTCGTTTCGCTTGTTTTTCATAGGAGGAAGGTATAATGAAATTTGGCAAAAGCAACTGGCGTACTTTTGAAGAGGGTCTGCGAAAGGAATGGGTCATTACCAACGGATTGGGTGGATATGCCGGAAGTTCCATAATCGGAGCACACAACAGGAAACATCAGGGGCTTTTAATTGCCAGCCTGCATCCTCCTGTGGAACGTGTACTGATTCTATCACAAATTCATGAAGAGATAATTGTTGGAGGGAACAGTATTCCCATCTATGCAAGCCGTCAGCCCGGGTGGACCACCGATGGACACCTTCATCTTCAGAGATTCGTCTATGAGGAAATACCGGAGTATTCTTATCAGGTGGAGGATACCCTAATAAGGAAGCAGATTGCCCTGGAATATGGAAAGAATACATCTGCAGTGGGCTATGAAATTCACAATGGACATAAGGAATGCCGGTTTAAGTTAACACCTCTTTTTAACTATAGAGATCATAGTGATGTCAGTGAAACAGCCGATCTTAAGTTTGATTGTAATCAAGATGGAGACTCTCTTAGACTGATTCCTAATAAAAATCGTGACGTTGCCATCAGGCTCTTTACCAGCCATGGTGAGTTTATTAAACGTGAAGAAATCTTTGAGCGGAATATGGAGTATGTCACAGAAATAGAAACAGGATCAAGCGCCATTGATAACCATTTTAAGCCTTATGATATCATAATCGGCCTTAAACCCTTTGAAAAAGTTAATGTTTCAATTATTTGCACAATAGAAAATGAAAAGCCGTCTTCAGCTTTTGAGATTATCAGGGAATCCCGTCAGCGAGTCCGGCATTTGGTTGAGAAATCAGACTTGAGGGATTCTCTGGCTGTAAGCCTAGTACAGGCTGCTGATCAATTCGTTGCTTTTCGTAAGTCTACCGGCCTTAAAACAATTCTGGCAGGTTTGCCGTGGTTTGCTGACTGGGGTAGGGATACCATGATTGCTTTGACCGGACTTACCTTGTGTACCAAGCAATTTGATGCCTGTGCTGAGATTCTTAAAACCTTTGCCCTCTATGTAAAAAATGGCCTGGTACCTAATATGTTCCCTGATGAGGGCTCACCACCTATATATAACACTGTGGATGCTTCGCTATGGTATTTTTACGCAATAGACCGTTATCTTAAATATACCGGCAATGATGAGAATTATGAGTTTGTACGGAAGGACATCTATCCTAAGCTTAAAGAAATAATTCAATTCTATAGGGCTGGAACCGATTTTTCCATTTTTATGGATAATGACGGATTAATTCATGCGGGCTCAGGACTTGATCAGGTGACCTGGATGGATGTAAGAGTCGGAGAGTGGGTAGTAACTCCAAGACATGGAAAGCCGGTCGAGATTAATGCTCTGTGGTATAATGCCCTCAAAATTATGGAGAATCTGGCACAAAGGTTTGGGGAAGACGGAAAGCAATATTCTAAGCTTTCTGAAAAAGTAAAACTCTCATTTAACCAAAAATTTTGGAATCCCGGCCTTAATTGCTTATATGATGTTGTGGACAGCAATGATGATAAAATAAGACCTAATCAGATATGGGCAGTTTCACTACCTTATCAGATATTAGAACGAGAAAAGGAAAAAGCCGTAGTACAAACAGTTTTTACTCATCTTTATGCCACATACGGATTGAGGAGCCTTTCACCTTATGACGAAGAATACAAGGGCATCTACAAGGGCAGGCTCATCGACAGGGATGGGGCTTATCATCAGGGGACTGTCTGGGCTTTTCCTCTAGGTGGGTTTATTACGGCATATATCAAGGTAAATGACTACAGTGAGGAGAGTATAGCAACGGCAAGACGGCTACTGGAACCAATCGAAGATCATCTTTATGACCGATGTGTCGGCTCTATTTCTGAAATTTTTGACGGTGATGAGCCAATTGTTCCAAGAGGTTGTTATGCACAGGCCTGGAGTGTGGGCGAAATTTTGAGAGCCTATGTTGAAGATATTTTAAATAAGGGTCGGATGTTTATAGAATAAGAGTGAAAGTTATAAAGGGGGATGTTATTGGAAACGGTCAGACGTGAGCTTAAATTCTCGATTCCAGCTCAAGCTGCAGAGATGTTAAAAAGAAAGCTTCATACCTTTTTGAAATACGATACAAATGGAATTGACGGTACATATAATATCAAATCCCTTTATTTTGACGACCCTTATGACACAGCCCTAAAGGAAAAATTGGATGGAGCAGATAAGTCACCGAAATTTAGAATTCGTATCTATAATGATGATGACAGCTTAATAAAGCTTGAAAGAAAACAAAAAAAAGGTGATATTGTCAGGAAGGATAGCATTCTCATCCAAAAAGACGAATATAATGGGCTGGTTAACGGTGTTAAATTATTATCCGAGAATTATCCCGAGCTTCATATGAAGCTTTTAAAACCAAAGGTAATCGTCTCCTATGATCGTACAGCTTTTGTCTGTGAGCCGGGGAAAGTACGAATAACCTTTGATACCAATATAAGGGCAAGTATTAGTACCAGACCTGATCTTTTCAAACCAAACGGATTCATCTCGGTATATCCCAATCATCATACCATTCTGGAAGTTAAGTATACCGGAATTTTTCCATACTATTTACGTGGTATTTTTGGCGATGCACAATCTGCTCAATCCATTTCAAAATATGCTATAAGCAGGGTATCAGGTGTATTATAAAATTTATTATAAATAAGGAGTAGCACATGGAGAAAATATTGAACTTTCAGGATATTTTTAAGAAGAATTTTATTGAAACCCAGAAGTTTGAAGGAGTTACCTTTGACCAGATATTGATAGCTTTGTTATTCGCTTTTTTTGCAGGAATGTTTATTTATCTGATTTACAGGGCAGCCAATCGTACGGCAATGTTTGTAAATAGCTTTGGTGTGACGCTTGTGGCTATTACTATGATAACCACTCTGGTTATTGTAACCATAACATCGAATGTTCTGCTGTCTCTTGGTATGGTTGGAGCGCTGAGTATTGTAAGATTCAGAACAGCAGTTAAGGAAGCTATCGATATTGCCTATATGTTTTGGGCAATTTCAATAGGTATTGCTGTGGGGGCAGGATTTTATTTTATCGCAACTGTCGGCAGCCTGCTAATCGGTGCGGTTCTGTTTATCCTGAGTAAGCTAACAAGCAGTGATAATACATATGTACTCGTTATAGCAACAGGTGGAAAGGTCAGTCAAACAAATATTGAAGCGCTATTAAAGAATCAGGTAAAACGGTACTCATTTAAGGCAAAAAGTAACCACGCATCATCAACTGAATTCACCTATGAGATTCGCTTAGGTAAGAGCAAAGCAGAGATTACTGATGTTTTATCCGCGGCTCCAGGTGTTGATAGTGTTTCTCTGGTTGGATTCAAAACACAGAACTACCTCTGATATTAACTATAATAAGTAGGTTTATATTAAAATGTTGAGGTGGGCTTGTGAAGCGATTAGTTTTCATATTAATAATAGCATGCATTATGCTGTTGATTTCTGTATTTATGGGATCAGGACATCTTTTATCCGATGACGATCCCGAAAATCTTTCTGTAAAATCTGCAATTTCACAGCAGAATTTTGAATCTATAGATAGAGGTTTTAACCGTTTATTCAGGGATGATTGTGTTAAAACCCTAACAGTAAAAATCCCACGCAATGAATGGAATGGCATAATTACCGATATGAAGGTATACTCCATAATTGATGATAGAATGCGTACCGGAAACTTTAGAAAGGCTGATCTGGTATATGAGGACCGCGATGGAACATTTACTCTGACAGATGTGGGCATCAGAACTAAAGGTAATACTACACGAATTTTACCTCAGGAGGGCAATAATTATCACCGGGCAAATTTCAAAATCAAGTTTAATATGACCTCTAATGAGGAACAGGAAGATGAGGAAAATAATGATAATAAGGGACGCAAATATGCCGGTTTGGATAGTATAATCTTAAAAGCATGCATGAACGACTCTTCCTATGTCCATGAGAAATTCGCATATGATCTGCTTGCCCGCGCAGGGGCCAAGGCTCCGGTCGTGACCACTATTCGGTTAGTCTTTGATATAGACGGAGAGATAGTGGACTATGGCATATATACCATGATTGAACCTATAGATGATGAGTTTATTAAAAGAAGATACGAAGTCTCGGAGAGTATTGGCAATTTATATAAATGCCTGTGGCAGAGCTATGGTCCGGCAACTCTCACACCTATTAGAGATATGAAGGCAATTGGAGTGAAGGATTGGACAAAGAATTACAGACCAGCTTATGACCTTAAAACAAATAAAAAAGAGCAGAATCATTCCGCACTTACTAATTTTATTTATCAGTTGAACACATTAAACGGCGAAGAGCTTAAGGTTTGGCTGGACGAAAATTTTGAAGTCGATTCTTTCTTAAGCTATCTTGCCTGTAATCTACTGGTTGGTATGCCTGATGATTATTGGGCTATGGGAAACAATTATTATTTATACTTTAACAATACGGGAAAGATTGAATTTATACCTTACGATTATGATCATTGTCTGGCTTCGGGATGGGATGGAACCTATTTCGGAGGCTATGAGGGGATTGCCCGGTCAGATATACTTGAATGGAAAGACCTGGCTGCTTTTATGACAGGAGAGAATCTTGACCGTCCTCTGGTCGAAAAAATACTAAGTATTGACGAATACAGAGCAAAATATTTTGCTTTACTTGAAGAACTAATCAACCCTGAAAACAAAATGTTTAGCTATGAATCATTTTTAAGCCTTTATAATAATACTAACAGACTTTATGGAGCCTATATCAATAATGATACTGATGAAGTCCAAAGAATGGAGCTGACTAATGAAAAATGGTATTTTGAAGAGAAAATAGAAAGTGTAAAAAGCCAGCTTGACAGATTACAACCCTTAAAATAATAAATTAAAATAAGGTGAATTGAAAAGTTAAAGTCTGGTGGACAAAGTAAAGTCTATTTGCTATAGTAATGTCTATAATAAAGTAGTAGATATAATAGACTTTTTTTAGAATGACACGGTAAATTCAGCTTTGTAGACTTGAGACCGACACGAGACGTTAAAAATGAGTATAGCAAAGCTAAACCGACTGACTTTACTTCACGTGTGACAGACTAAAATCAGGCGACTCAAACACGTATATGTGGGTTGCAGTGCCAGATTAATGTCTTTTGAAACCTCCGATTCATTTTCCCAGTTTGGTGGGGTGGGTGAATCGGAGGTTTCATGTTACTTTCCGAAAATTAGTGATGGCTTTAAAACAACGTCATCTTTCTGGATTTCACTGACGCCAAGAACCTCTGTTGCATAGCGCCCGAAGTAAAATACAAAGAGCTCGTAAGGCGTCTTACCATGTAGCGCTTTCCTTGGGGTTGAATTTATATGTGAGAACATGATATTTATGCTATCCTGAGTGAGTCTGTCCAATGGCTTAGCATTAGGGACTATGTCTCGAACATAGTTGTGGTTGTTTTCAACATGTGGTTTTTGAGCAGATTGCATAGCATCGCAATAGAAAATGTTCAGCCGCTGTATTCCATCAATCCCTTGTTCAAATAGGCTGACTTTTTCAAATTCGCTGCCTCGATCGGTGAGCAAGAGCTTAAAGAGCCTTGAAAATAGTTCATCTCCGAGTTTTTCCTGGTAGTGATTCAAAGTTGAAGACATGATTTCGCTGGTCTTTTCAAAATGGAGACGTCCGATCATAAACTGCATTTCAGGGAACATGAATGTTTGTATAAATGGACCGCTCTGGTGATTATACACGGTATCCATTTCAACAGCGTCAGGATTCTGTTGAATGAACTCGAGGTAGTCGCTGTACTTGTGCCCATTGTAGTTAGTAGGCTCTTTACGCTTCTTGTATTTTTCCTTGAACTGCCTACGACCGACCTGTTCTTTCAATGAAAAATTGTCCACTCCGAATTTCTTGAACACCCCGGTCTCTATGTAACGGTACAAGGTGCGGTCGGAGGGCTGCACTTCAGGGTGATTCGCCAGAATTTGATACACTGACTGACCCTGCTTGAGCAGTGGCGATATGATCTCTCCTATCAGATTCCGTTCAGTTTCTTCCAAGTTTATACCTTCTCTGCAAGAAACCAGTTGTTCTCGATATTTGAAATCCGCCCTGGCTGCATGATAGAAGTACTTATCCAAAGGGCATTTTGCACGTTTTTCACAACCGTTGCAAACGCCTGGTAGTCTGTCGCGCCTGACACAACCAGGTTCCTTGTATTCCTTACATGACTTTGAGCATCTGCGTATTTTGCAATCCTTACGTTTAGCACAGAGTATTGATCTGTTGTAGGCATTGCGTTCCCTGAATTCCCGGTGTCTGATAATCTCGCGGCTTATTCCGCAGGGATCCTTTCCTAACAGGCGTCCAATTTCAGTCTTGGTTTTGCCCTCTTCAATTACGGACTGGATGGTTTGACGATCTTGTAATGTTAAATGGCGTATCTTTTTCATACAGTACCTTCCTTCCTGACACTGCATGGTTATCATACACCATAGATTTCACGTTGGCATTTATGATAACAAATTGACAGACTTTAATCTTGCAATTTTGTGACAGACTAATGTCAGGTGATGCTCTACTAAAGTCAGACTTTAACTTTTCATTTCACTTAAATTAAAATAATTTTATTTTTTCTGGACAAGTCCATTTTCCTATGTTAAAATATTTGAGAACTTAAAGAAAGGGAAAAAATATGACTCACTGTATAGGAAAAAAAAGAAAAATTTTTTCTGTGGCGACGGTGAAAACCTCGCAGGTGACATTTTTTCCTTTAATTCCATCGCATAACATATTTATCGTTAATAGATAGTAGGACTTAGGTCTTACTATTTTTTTATATAAGGGTATCCTCATAGTGCGAAAGGCGGAAGAAAAATGAAACTTGCCTCAAAGGATTTATTGGGAATGGCAGAAATTGAAGCAAAGGATATAGATTTGATTTTGGAAACTGCCAGAGATATGAAGAAGATTGTAACAAGTTCCATGAAAAGAGTGAATTATCTTCAGGGTAAATCAGTTATAAGCCTGTTCTATGAGAACAGCACCCGTACCAGGGTTTCGTTTGAACTGGCTGCTAAGTATATGGGGGCTCAGGCTGTTAATATATCTGTGTCCACAAGTAGCGTGGCAAAAGGTGAGACCCTTCTTGATACAGGAAAAACTCTTGAGGCAATGGGAACAGACATTATAATAATGAGACACAGTCAATCAGGTGCACCGCATTTTCTTGCAAGGAATGTAAGCGCCGCCGTTATAAACGCCGGTGACGGTATGCATGAACACCCTACCCAAGCGCTCCTGGACATGATGACTATGAAAGAGGCCTTCGGGACATTAAAAGGGTTGAAAGTAGCTATCATAGGTGATATATCACACAGCAGGGTGGCCAGAAGCAATATAATCGGTTTAACAAAAATGGGTTCTCAAATTAATCTCTTTGCACCTTCAACACTTATGCCTCCCGGAATAGATCAAATGGGGGCCAGAATCTGCCCAACTATTGAAGATGCGGTTGCTGATTGTGATGTGATAATGGGACTCAGGGTTCAGCTTGAGAGGCAGAAAAAGGCCCTATTCCCTTCCACCAGCGAGTATTCAAAATTCTTTGGGCTGAACCCGGACAATATTAAGGGAGCAAAGAAGAATGCTTTGTGGATGCATCCCGGACCGGTTAATAGAGGGGTTGAAATGACATCATCAATAATAGACGCTGATAACTCGGTTATAAATATGCAGGTAACCAATGGAGTAGCAGTGAGAATGGCGCTTTTATATTTATTGACAGGGAGGGAATAGATATGAGAACCTTAATAATTAACGCAACAGTCTTAAATGGAAATAAAACTGAGAGTGGGATAAGCTTGTTAATTGAAAATGAGCTACTGGTCTCAATGGGAAGAAACATTGAAACCAAGACTGAGGTTGATGAGATAATTGACGCCACCGGCCTTTATGTGTTGCCCGGTCTTGTGGACGCCCACTGTCATCTTAGAGACCCAGGTTACGAATATAAAGAAGACATAGAAACAGGGACCAAAAGTGCGGCTAAGGGAGGATTTACCTCAATTGCCTGTATGCCGAATACAAATCCACCTATCGATAATGCTGCAGTAGTTCGATATATTAAAGATAAAGCCCAGTCAACAGGTGTTGTGAATGTATATCCTATAGGAGCAATAACAAAGGGTTTGGAAGGAACAGAGCTTGCCGAGATGGGGACTATGAAGGAAGCCGGAATAGTAGCTGTTTCTGATGACGGTAGGCCGGTCATGAACGGCGATGTAATGAAAAAAGCCCTTATATATGCCGGACAGTTTGGCCTTCCTGTAATATCACATTGCGAGGATATAAACTTAACTGACGGCGGCAGCATGAACGAGGGTCAAACCTCAACATTAATGGGGCTCAGGGGGATACCGTCCTCCTCAGAAGATGTCATGGTTTCTAGAGAAATTCTGCTGGCTGAATATACAAATGTGGCTGTACACATAGCCCATGTATCGACAAAAACCTCGGTGGATTTGGTCAGACAGGCAAAAAAACGGGGAGTAAGGGTTACAGCCGAAACATGTCCCCATTACTTTACGCTAACTGAAAAAGCTTGCCTTGGCTATGATACTAACGCCAAAATGAATCCCCCCCTCAGAAGTGAAGTGGATTTAAAAGCTGTAATAGAAGGCTTAAAGGACGGAACCATAGATGTTATTGCAACTGATCACGCACCTCACCATATAGATGAGAAAAATGTAGAGTTTGAAAAGGCAGCCAACGGGATAGTGGGGTTTGAAACAGCGCTTGCATTAGGATATACATATTTAGTGGAACCAGGGCACTTAACCCTTTCTGATTTGGTTCAAAAGATGGCAGTAAATCCGGCCAGAATGCTTAAAATAGATAAAGGAAGCCTGGAATGCGAGAAGGCCGCTGATTTAATCCTAGTTGATTTTAACACCGAGTATAAAATAGAAGTATCTAAGTTCGCTTCTAAAAGTAAGAATTCACCCTTTGACGGCTATAAGGTAAAAGGCAGAGTAATCACAACCATAGTAAACGGTAAGATAGTGTATCAGGCTGTCCCCATTATACAAAGATAAAGGTTGGAGGTTTAATTGTATGAATTTTTCAGATAAGCTTGCCGAACAAATAAATCTAAAGAAAAACCCTACTATTTTGGGGCTGGACCCGAAGCTGGAATACATCCCGGTATCAATAAAAGAAAAGCATAATATAAATAATGGAGAGTCTTCAAAAGCCGCTGCAGATAGTATAATAGAGTTTAACAAGAGGCTTATAGACTCAACCTTTGATATCATTCCGGCAATAAAGCCCCAACTGGCATATTACGAGATGTATGGTATAGAAGGTCTCAGGGCTTTTTATGAAACGGTGAGATATGCAAAGACAAAAGGGTTACTTGTAATAGCAGATGGTAAGAGAAACGATATAGGGACCACTGCTGAGGCATACGCCACCGCATATCTGGGGAAAACTGATATATATGGCAATGAGACGGAGTCCTTTGGGTGTGATGCACTCACAGTAAATGCTTATTTGGGAATTGACGGAATAAAACCTTTCATAGATATGTGTGAGAAAAACGATAAAGGTATTTTTGCCCTGGTTAAGACCTCAAACCCTTCCTCCGGGCAGCTTCAGGATTTGGAATTGGCCGATGGGAGATTAATTTATGAAGCCATGGCTGATTTAGTAGAGCAATGGGGTAGTACTACCGTAGGTGAATGTGGTTATTCATCAATAGGGGCCGTTGTCGGGGCGACATATCCGAAGCAGCTTTTAGAGCTGAGAAAGCGGATGCCAAGAGCGTGGATTTTAGTTCCCGGCTATGGAGCTCAGGGCGGAACGGCAGCCGATGTGACAAAAGCTTTTGATAAAAACGGTATGGGAGCTGTAATAAATGCGTCAAGAAGCCTGATGTGCGCATACAAACTCGATGCATGGAAGGATAAATTCACCCTTGATGAATTTGATAAAGCAGCCAGAGCAGAGGCGCAACGTATGAGAGACGATATTAACAAAGAAAGGGAAAACATATGAAAGCTATCTTAGCATTAGAAGACGGAACTCAGTTTGTGGGAGAATCCTTTGGCGCAACGGGTTCAAGCTTGGGTGAAATAGTTTTTGCTACCGGAATGACAGGCTATGAGGAGACTTTAACTGACCCTTCCTATGTAGGACAGATTGTGGTAATGACATATCCCCTAATTGGGAACTATGGTATAAATAACGAAGACAGCGAGTCGAGTAAAATACATGTCAATGGATTTATTGTCAGGGAGCTGTGTGACGAGCCCAGTAATTTTAGGGCCCAAGAAACCGTGAATCAATATTTGATTAACCATAATGTTATTGGAATAAAAGGTATTGATACTCGCGCTTTGACCCGTATCTTAAGAGAAAAAGGAACAATGAACGGAGTTGTCTCAACTGATCCGGACTTTAAAATAGAAGACTGGTTGCAAAAAATCCATGATTATAAACTGGTTAAACCTGTTGAACTGGTGACAACCAAAAAGATCCTTCACTATGAGGGAACGGGTAAAAAAGTTGCAGTTATTGATTATGGGGCAAAGGAAAATATCATAAGATGTTTGAAGAAACGTAATTGTGAAGTATTTGTATTTCCGGCCATATCCACTGCAAACGAAATACTGGCTGTTAATCCTGATGGTCTACTGCTGACTAACGGACCCGGCGACCCCAAGGATTGCGTGTACCAGATAGAGGTCATTAAAGAGCTTATCGGCAAAAAGCCTATCTTTGGCATATGCCTTGGCCATCAGTTGACGGCAATAGCTCATGGTGGTGAAACGGCAAAGCTTAAGTACGGACACAGAGGAGGCAATCATCCTGTCAAGGATATTGAAAAGGACCGTACCTACATAACATCCCAAAACCACGGCTATGCGGTATTGGCAGACAGCCTAGACAAAAGAAAAGCAATTGTCAGTCATATTAACATGAATGACGGAACCGTTGAAGGGGTTAAGTATCTGGAATCCCCGACTTTTACTGTCCAATTTCATCCGGAGGGCGCATCGGGGCCTAATGACACTCAATTTCTCTTTGATAAGTTCCTTGAGAATTTATAATTTTGAATAAATTGCTTGCTTAATATGTTAATCAAATAATCTTTCTAATAAAAAGAATTGCCTGATTGGGAGGTAGAAACAATAGTATGCCAAAAAGACAAGATGTAAAGCGTGTTTTAGTTATAGGCTCAGGTCCGATAATAATAGGACAAGCTGCTGAATTCGACTATGCCGGAACTCAAGCCTGCCAGGCTTTAAAGGAAGAAGGCATTTATACCATCTTAGTAAACAGTAACCCTGCTACAATTATGACCGATACAGAAATAGCAGATAAGGTATATATTGAGCCAATGAATGTTGATGTATTAAAGAAGGTAATCTTGAAAGAGAAACCCGACAGCATTCTTCCCACACTGGGCGGGCAAACCGGATTAAATCTGGCTATGGAACTGTCTGAAACAGGATTCCTAGATGAGGTTGGGGTTAAGCTTCTGGGCACAAAGGTGGAATCCATCCGTAAGGCTGAGGACAGGCAAGCCTTTAAGGATACCATGGAATCCATAGGTGAACCCTGTATCCCCAGCAAGGTAGTAAATACCCTCGAAGATGCTCTGGATTTTGCTGCTGAGATAGATTATCCCGTAGTGGTAAGGCCTGCCTATACCCTTGGAGGTACCGGGGGAGGCATAGCATACAATGAGGAACAGCTTCATGATATCGGCTTAAATGGTCTTCGCTTAAGCCGTGTTCACCAGGTTTTGATAGAAAAATGCATCTCGGGGTGGAAAGAAATCGAGTATGAGGTTATGGGTGATGCAAAAGGCAATGTTATCACTATATGCAGCATGGAGAATATTGACCCTGTGGGTGTCCATACCGGTGACAGTATTGTAGTGGCACCAACCCAAACTTTAAGTGACAAGGAATACCAGATGCTTCGTTCGGCCGCTTTGAATATTATCAGCGCCCTTGGCATACAGGGGGGATGTAATTGCCAATTTGCCCTTCACCCTGAAAGCTTTGAGTACGCAGTAATAGAGGTGAACCCACGTGTTAGCCGTTCGTCAGCATTAGCCTCAAAGGCTACGGGTTACCCGATAGCTAAGGTAGCTACAAAGGTTGCCATAGGATATGGTCTTGATGAGATTATTAATGCGGTTACAGGCAAGACTTATGCTTGTTTTGAGCCTACTATCGATTATTGTGTGGTCAAGATACCAAAATGGCCCTTTGATAAGTTTGTAAAAGCCAGACGTACGTTGGGAACACAGATGAAGGCCACAGGCGAGGTTATGTCTATAAGTAATTCTTTTGAAGGAGCTCTCATGAAGGCTCTCAGGTCACTTGAGCTGGGTATCAAGACCCTTGAAACACCCTTATGTAAGGATTTGAATGATGATGAATTAAGGAAACAGCTTTTAAATATTGATGATAACAGATTACTGGTAATTGCCGAGGCAATGAGAAGAAAAATCACGGTTAAAGAAATTAACGATGTCACAAAGATTGATACCTGGTTTTTAAATAGGTTTAAGAAAATAGTTGAGATGGAAGAGCATTTAAAGACCCTTACAGTTGATACTATTGATAGGGAAACACTTCTTAAAGCTAAAAAGATGGGCTTTTTGGACGAGGTTATTGGATCATATACCAAGGGGACAAAAAGAGATATAAAAGAAATGCGTAAAGCACTCGGCATACGACCGGCATACAAGATGGTCGACACCTGTGCTGCAGAATTCGAGGCCCAAACCCCTTACTACTACTCAACCTACGATGAGTATACCGAAGCTGTACCAACCAATAAAAAGAAAGTGATTGTTCTGGGTTCAGGGCCTATTCGAATAGGCCAGGGCATAGAATTCGACTATTGCTCAGTTCACTCTGTTTGGGGCCTTAAGGAAGAGGGCTATGAGGCTATAATTATTAATAATAATCCGGAAACTGTATCTACAGACTTTGATACATCTGACAGGCTTTACTTTGAGCCATTAACCACGGAGGATGTGGAAGAAATAATAGAGCTTGAAGCTCCCGATGGAGTAATCGCACAATTTGGAGGACAGACTGCTATTAAGCTTACCAATCCTCTGGCTAATGCAGGAATCAAAATATTTGGTACTGCCGCGAAGAATGTTGATGCAGCCGAGGACAGAGAGAAATTTGATGCTATATTGGAGAGCCTTAATATTCCAAGGCCGAAGGGTACAACCATAAGAACTGTTAAAGAAGCTATTGAAGCTGCAAATAAACTCGGGTACCCGGTTTTAGTCCGCCCATCCTACGTTCTGGGCGGTAAGGGAATGGAAATCGCATACAGTGACAGAGATATAGAAGATTACATGGAAATCATCAATAGGGAAGAGCAGGAGCATCCAATCCTCATAGATAAATACATGATGGGTAAGGAACTTGAGGTGGATGCCATATGTGATGGTGAAAACATACTTATTCCAGGAATTATGGAGCATTTAGAACGTGCCGGTGTTCATTCGGGTGACAGCATATCCATGTATCCTCCCCAAAGCTTATCCTTTAAGATTAAGGATAAGATTATTGATTATACCCAGAAGCTAGCTAAAGCCCTTCAGGTTATCGGAGTTGTAAATATTCAATATGTGCTGTTTAATAACGAGATATATGTAATTGAGGTAAATCCCCGTTCCAGTCGTACAGTACCATACATAAGCAAGGTTACTGGAATACCTATGGTTAAAATGGCAACCCGAATAATGATGGGGAAGAAGCTTTCGGATTTTCCTTATGGCACCGGATTGTACAAAGAAAGTGAATATATCGCAGTTAAGGTTCCTGTGTTCTCATTTGAAAAGCTCCATGGAGTAGATACCGGGTTAGGTCCTGAAATGAAGTCTACAGGTGAGGTTCTGGGAATAGCAAAGAATCTTCATGAGGCAACTTTGAAGGGACTTGTTGCTGCGGGCTATAAATTCCCTGAACCTGGAAGTGGAATACTGTTTACTGTTCGGGATACGGATAAGCCGGAGTTAGTTGATCTGGCTGATGGGCTTGAAAGACTGGGCTACACACTTTATGCCACCGGTAAAACAGCCTTATACTTAAATAAGCATGCTATTGCAACCAACAGCGTCAAAAAGATTAATGAGGGATCACCTAATATTATAGATTTGATGGAGCAGGGCAAAATAAAAATAATCATAAACACACCGACGAAAGGCAAGGATTCCGAGCGGGACGGTTATCAAATAAGGAGAAAGGCCGTAGAACGTTCTATCTTATGCCTCACAAGCCTTGATACTGCCTTTGCTGTGCTTCACTGCATGCAGATGAACAAAAAACCGGAACAACTGGACATAATAAGTATAGACAGTTTAAAAAATTAATTGTTTTTTACTATGATATTGGTTTATAATTTAATTAAATAGTCTTAACACTAATGCAAAAATTTAATTACTGATAAGGGGTATTATGCTTCTGGGTCTGGCTAATAATAATCGTACTGCTGATAAGCAAATATCTTCATCCTATGGAAGGATTAGAATATCAGAAAGTTATAAGTTAACATTCTTTATTTTTCTTAGTTTAGTGTTTATTATTCTTGCCTTTTTTTATAATACTCCCCATGAGATATGGGAGGGTTTTATGAAAATTTTGTCATCACCTGCAAACTTACTGACAGACTATATTCAATTATCAAATATGGGAGCCACGTTGGTTAATGTGGGTGTCATGATATTTGTAAGTGTTGGCATGGTTAAGATGAATGGTCTAGTAATGGACGGGAAAATAATTGCAGCTATTTTTACGGTGGCCGGATTTTCTTTCTTTGGCAAAAATCTGTTTAACTCCATACCGATTACTTTGGGAGTTATGCTATTTGCAAAAATTAAACGGAAGCCATTTAAAAGCTATATACTACAAGCATTATTTGGTACGGCTTTAGGTCCTTTGGTAAGTGAATTTAGTTTTAATTTGGGTCTTTCTGTGTGGCCTGGATTATTTTTTGGTGTTTTAGCGGGTATTTTTGCAGGATTTTTAATACCTCCTATGGCTGAGAGCTTCATCGGATTTCATCATGGGTTTAATCTTTATAATATAGGTTTTACTGCAGGAATTATCGGTATGTTTTTTCTTGCTGTTTTACGAAGTATGGGTATAGATGTTCAGCCTGTATCCATGGTATCATCAGGCAATAACCTATTCTTTTCAATATTATTTTATTCGATTTTTTCAATTATGTTTATTTTAGGGCTTTATATTAACAAATGGAGCTTTAAAGGGTATATAAAGTTATTGGAACAGACCGGAAAAGGGTCACCTGATTTTACTGAAACATCAGGGCTTGGACTTACCATTATCAACATGGCACTCTTAGGCTTTTTAGCGACTTCTTATGTTCTGGTTATAGGTGGAGAGCTAAACGGGCCAACTATTGGGGGTATTTTAACTGTAGTAGGTTTTGGAGCAGTAGGAAAACATGTAAAGAATGTAACTCCTGTCATTATTGGAGTTTTTATTGCTAAGCATCTTAATATTTATGAACATAACTCAACAGCAGCAATACTTGTGGCTCTCTTCGGTACGACCCTGGCGCCTATCTCGGGATTTTATGGGGTTATTCCCGGTATTATTGCCGGTATCCTTCATATGGCCTTAACAATGAATATTGCTTTTCTACATGGAGGAATGAATCTATATAATAACGGTTTCTCAGGAGGCTTTATTGCTGCCGCGATGGTACCGGTTCTTAACTCGATAATGTCCAATAAAAAGCACCCATCTCGCTAATTAAGACAGTAATTCTGGCCTTAGGTGGAACATCTTTAGATTCGATAGCGAACTTGCAGTTGCTGATTGAGAAGACACCTGAATTGTCTGTTGTGCGGTTGATTTTCACACATAATAGAGTGTCCAGGTTAAATTTCGCTAGTAATAAGACAAAGGCAAAATCTTGATTCTGAGCTGGAATCGCAAATTTTTTGTCCAGCCCCTGCGCCGTAGCCGGGTCGATGACCAGCTCCACATAGCGGCGGAGCACAGCGGCAACCTCGGCGCGGGTGGCTGTGCCGGTGGGGTCGAACTTGTTTTCGTTCTTGCCGTTCATCACACCCGCCATCTGCATGGCATTCACCGCGTCCCTGGCCCAGCTTCCGATGGCGTCACTATCCGCAAAGGAAATTGCCTCGCGGGTTTTGGGCAGGGTGTACTTCATGGCCTTGGCGTAGTTCACCATCAGCGTCGCCAGCTCCTGCCGGGTGATGGTCTTATCGGGACTAAAGGTGGTGGTGCTTGTTCCGCTGGTGATGCCCATTTCCGCTGCCCATGCCACATAGGGTGCGTAGTAGGCGGTGGCCGCCACATCGGTGAATTTGGTGTTTTTGTACCTGGCGCTGTCGATGCCCGCCAGTCTGCCGAGAGCCGTCACAAACATCCCCCGTGTCATGAAGCCGTCCGGGCTGAAGGTGGTTTTGCCGGTGCCAATGAGCAGGCCACGGGCCGCCACAAACTCGATGTCCGCCTTGGCCCAATGGTTTGCGATGTCGGTAAAGGCCGGGGTATTGGCCTTGTAGCCTATGCCGAACACGGAGAAGTGTGAGGTGGCAAAGCGCAGCATTTTGGCGTTGCCATCGTAGCTGGAATCCATGAGCCAAGTCACCTTGCCGCTGTCGTCCACATACACGCCATAGAGATTGCCGGGGATTTCACCCGTCGCAGGGGTGTAGGGAATGGCCACGCTGATCTGTCCGCCAAACTCCTTGACTGTTTTACCGCCTGCCGTGGCGGTGAGCTGATACACAGGGCGGCTGCCGATGGCTGTCTTGGCCTCGGTGGGGAGCTTTGTGTTGTCCTGCTTAGTGGCGGTGATCTTTACCTCGCCGCCCGCCGCTGTCAGCGTTTTAAGTGCGCCCAAATCCAGCGTAACGGTAAGGGGTGCGCACTCGATGGTGAAGGTTTTCACGCCCGCGTCGGTCAGCGCCTTGAGGGCGCTTGCGGAGAGGGTGGCCTGTACGCTGCCCGCCTTTTCGTTGCCGGTGGCCTTGATGGTGACGGAGATGCCGTTGCCGGTCGTGCCGTCCTTTTTGGCTGCGTCCTGCGCCGCCTTGATGGCGTCGGTGATTTTACTGTCCGGGATGGTCACTGTGGCGGTGCCGTCCTTCACCGTGCTGGGCACGGGATTCGTGGCGTTGGTGGGATTGTTCGGCTTTTCCGGGGTGGGAGGCGTTACAACGATGGAGCCGCCACCGGAGGACGAACCGCCGCGGCCGCCGCTGTCATCATCGTCATCATGGGAGCCGCCGCCGGTTGCCGGGATGACTTCCGTAACCGTGGTATAGCCGCAGACGGTGCACTCCTTATGCTGGCTGCCTGCCTCGGTTTTGGTGGGCTGTGTGTCCACAATCCAATCCCCGGCGGTATGTGCTGCTTGGCTATCCCGCGCGCCGTCACCCGCGGTGCATTCATGCCAGTGGTTGGCGGCGTCGGATTGCCACTCCGTGCCGTAGGTGTGGGTGTGGGTCACTTTGCTAACTGTCAGGGTGAAGGTCAGGGCCGCGTCCGGCGAGGTGCCGTTGCTGGCTGTCAGCGTGACGGGGTAGCTACCCTCCGTAAGCCCCGCGGCGATCTCCAGCTTCTTGGTGGTATCGTTCCATGAAATATTTGCGTTGCCGGAGGTCTTGGTCACCGTTATCGGCTCAGTTCCCGTAATGGTATATGCGCCAGTTTCGGTGGCGGCGTAGCCCTCGGTTAGTGTCATTGTCTCGGGGCCTGTGATAGTCGGTGCCGTGCCCGTCGGCTCTGTACTCCAACGTGCGTATAATGTTTTGTTTTCCGAACTACCTTGCGGTATTTTTGTGACCTTATTTCCACCGCTATTGGCATCAAACCAACCGTCAAATATAAAACCCATTTTGGAGGCGTCAGCAAGTAATAATTCATCTAAAACGGTATAGGTATCCACATTAGAATTTGTGGCATCAGTTGCATTTTGATAAGTAATGGAATATCGAGGAATGTATAAATAATATTCCCCCTGTATGGCGTTTACGTCCTTAAGCCCATATGAAATGCCTGAGAGAAATCCTTTTTCCGCATCTGTTAAAGAAGTCTTTTTTAACAGATACACAACGCTACCGCTCGTGTTTTTGGGCACAAAGGCAGGCTGACCATTGCCGCCGCCAATTGCGTTTTCACCAGACGCACTTATGGAACCACCGTTTATGACGATATTACTGGCAGACCCTTCATTGCCACCGCCAATACCCGCGCCGCCATCGCTTCCCGTTGCGGTAATCGTTCCGCCGTTTATGGTGATATTTTCCGCACAACCAGATATACTCCCACCGCCAGATAAAATAACCTTCCCTCCGCCGCCGATGCCTGCGGCACCAGCACTGCCGCCTGTTGCGTTAATCATCCCGCCGTTTATCGTAATATTTTTTGCCGTTCCGCCGCTGCCTGCTCCAATCCCAGCACCACCAAGACCGCCTATTGCAATGATTGTTCCACTGTTTATTGTAAGGCTGCCCGAACCTGAGCGTATGCCAGACGAATCCCTGCCGCCCTCAGCCTGCAATTTCCCCGACCCTTCGATGATTAAGTTTCCTGTGCTGTTATTAAGCCCATAGCTCCCACTTTTTAGCGTATTTGTTCCAACCAGTGACATCGTAACATCAGATGTTGTCTCAATGGCACTCGCATTTTCTGAAGTGCTTACATCTATGTTGATGCTATCAAGTGTAACATTGTGGCTGCCACCTGATACGATAATGGTGTTTGAAGTCGGTCTTGTATTTGCGCTTTGGTAAATGGTGTAATCACCGGTAAAGCTATACCTTTTCCCGCTTTGATTGAAACCAGTAGAATCTATTGCAACGCTGCCTACGCTCAAATCAATTACGCCGTCAGTTTGCACATTCTCACAAATAAGGTTGTTTGATGTACCGTTGGCAACTGTTCCTGTATATGTGTTTGAACCAACCGTCACTCTTGCCTCACCAGCGGGCAGCATTAAACAGATATTTCCGTTTGTGTCAGAATAAATGTCGCGCGTACCGTAATAGTTATTAGGCGAAGCCACACTTATTTCCATTTTTCGGTTGGCGTCAAGGCCGCTGATAAGCGTAGGATTCACAGGCTTTCCGGCATTATTTGTAGCCGATTCGCTACCATACCCCGAACCAGCACCTCCTCCAATATGATTTCCCAGAGTGGGCTTCGGGTCGGAAAATCCGGGGTCTACTACCTCTGTGATTACCGAACCGCCATCAATAATTGTTCTGAACCCCAAATCGCCTTTGCCTCCGCCAATGCACGCACCAAAGGTGGTTTTGGCAGTTATAGTTCCGCCTTCTATCAACGTACAATCATGGACGTCTGGATTCCCTTCTCCGCTAGCCCCGCCGCCGATCCCCGCACCTGCGAAGCTTGAGGCGTAAACCCTCCCGCCTGTAATCGTTATTGTTCCGCCGTCGCCGTTATTCCCGCCGCCAATGCCAGCTCCATTGCCGTTGTTGACAACACCGGCGGAAATCGTACCGCCGTTGATGGTAATATTTCGCCCAGCCTGACCGTTCCCGCCGCCGATACCCGCTCCATTCAAAGCGCTACTGGCGAACAGCGTTCCCGGGCCATTGATTGCAAGCGAATTGATGTTATTTTGAAGCCCTGCGTAATCATCGCCGCTGGAAAGCCGATTTTCTCCTTGAAGGTTAATGGTTACGCTACCGCTTTGAATGGAAAAAGCGCATTGCTCGGTACGTATCCTTATCCCCATCAGTGTGATGTTGACGGCTCCTGACGTATTGACCACAATTGAATTTGTTGTCCATCCCGTACTTGATTGTGTAATGGTGTATTCGCCGGGGCTGGTAATGGTAACGCCCCCATCCGCAAGATCAAACGCCGTCGGCTCAACAGCAAACGCTGCCATCGGCAGCAGGCTTGACGCCACGCACACCGAAAGAATCAGGCTGGCGGTTCGCTTCCAAAATTGCTGTTTCATACCCTGTGTTACCTCCTTCATGAAATAGATATTTTCACGCTGTTTTTTTCAAATGCGTAGCAGCAGCTCTTGCAGCCTGCTCTCGCTCACCGGCTTTAGGAGACTGTCCGCCGCCGGGCTGTCCTTGAGCCTCTGAAGCTCCTTAGCGTAGGCTGTTACGAACACAATCTTAAGTCCTGGGCTGCGCGCAAGCAGCTTTCGCGCTAGCGTTGCGCCGTCCATGCGCGGCATCAAAAGATCCAGAAACGCCACATCGGGGTTTAGCCCGACCGACGCCTTAAGCGCCGCTGCGGAGTCTGTAAATGCGCCCACAAGCTTTACGTTTTCCTGTTTTGAAAGCAGATACGAAAGCTCATTCAGGCAAGGATTTTCATCGTCCACCAAAAGTACGCGCAAAAAACCACCCCGCTTTCCAGTTTATTTTTACAGTAGCATGGGGCTATCACAAAATCTCACAAACAAAAAGCCGGCCTGAGAGGGCGTTTCCTCTCAGGCCGGCTTTGGGATTTTCGGAAATTTAAGATGAAATTATCAGGGGCATGAGAAGGTTAGGCATAAGATATGAAAGCAGTTTTAATATAGATTTACCGGCTATTCACAGTGGCCATAAAACCCTACAGTAAATTAACGCTATCCATTATTCTAAAGAACTTGACAAACGTTAAAACCGTTGCTATAATTGCAAAGTAGCTAATTTGCGGACATGGCGGAATTGGCAGACGCGCCGGTCTTAGGAGCCGGTGGGAGACCGTGGAGGTTCAAGTCCTCTTGTCCGCACCAGTTGGAGTGGTCGTATAGGATTTAGGAATTAAAAATCTTAAATTCGTATGACCACTCTTTAATTTTTAGAAATTTTGGTGCTGGAATAACTCACGGTTACTCCTTTTCTTGTTTTCAAGGTGACTTCGGGACTCGGTAATATGTCTGGTATCTCAAGCGAACCCGCACATCTGTAATGTATATTAAGCCTCTGGATATGTACCCCGTCAACATTTTCTGCTTGATGTACCTCTATGCGATCTATTAGTTCATTAAGCATTGTGGGGGTTAGTTTCTTTACCCGAGTATACTTGCGGACTGCTGAAATAAAAGTAGTGGAATCAATTGCCTTCTCATCAACCTTATCCAGTTCTGCCTGAAGTGTTTTGAGCTTGATGGAAATCGCGGCCTGCTCTTCAGTGTAGCTCCTGGACATTCTAGAAAACCGCTCGTTATCAATTTTACCGGAAACGTTATCTTCATACATACGGTTGAACAGATTGTCCAGTTCCCTGTCGCGGGCAAGCAGTTTGCTTAGCTCTCTTTGCTTGCTTTGATGCTCGGATACCACTGTTTTTTCAGAATGCCCCACGACAATCCTGACAAATTCATCTTCATACTTGCCCGCAAACCTTGTCAGACGGCTTATTTCTTGGAGCAAAACCTGTTCCAGAAAGTCCACGCGGATATAATGCGTTGATGAGCATGTCTTGCGGTTGCGGTTGTTATTTGCACAGTTGAAATATTGAATTGCGTGGTTTCCCTGATTAAAATGGTAATTCAGATTACCTCCGCAGTCCGCGCATACAAGCAATCCGGAAAACATATTTTTCTCCCCGTCATGGTTTTTCCTTTTGCGAATAGTCCCGCGCTTTTGTTGAATCCTTTCAAAGTCGGCTCGGTCAATAATCGGGTCGTGAACGTCCCTGAAGACCGCCATATCTTCTTTATCATTCTTGATTCGCTTTTTAAGTTTGAACGACTTTGAGTATGTCTTGAAGTTTATGATGTCTCCACAGTACTCCTGCAAGGATAAAATCTTAATGATGGTTGAGTTCTGCCAGTGGCTAGTGCGTTCATTATTGCGGATTCCGCCCCGATTCAGCCCTTTACTTTGCCAATAATTCATCGGTGTCAAAACTTTTTCGCTTTCCAATGCACCTGCGATCTGTTCTGTTCCGAAGCCTTCCAGTGACATTGCGAAAATCCTGCGAATAACGGCGGCCGCTTCATCGTCAACAATCCATCGCTTAGGGTTATCTGGGTCTTTTCTGTAGCCGTATGGAGGCAGGCTTAACGGTATCCCTTCGTTCCCTTTTGTTATGTTTGTTAGCTTACGTTTTTTAGAGATGTCACGGGCATAATGCTCATTCATTATATTAAGAAATGCGATAAACTCATTTTTACCCTCGTCTGTATCAATACCTTCACCCACCGAAATGAGGCGGATGTCATGTTCAGGGAATATTTCTTCAATACAAAGTCCTGCACGTATGTAATCACGGGCAAAGCTCACGGAGCTTATCTGTAAGTTGGGCTTTAATTGATTTACTGCCTTGCATATAAAACTCCTTTCCATGAATGAGCAGACGTAATTTTTATATAAATGGACTTATCGGAAAAATAATGTTGTTAAGAAGCGCTTTTTATGCGAGAAAAGCACCAGCGGTAATGAGGACAAGCAATTTCGGGTTACCAAGCCGACTTGCTGAAAAAATTGGGTGATTTGAGCTTATATACAACTGGGTGGGGGGTAATGCAGCAAGCTCGCAATGCTCGCTATACTGTTTACCCCCACCTGCGCATACACAGAAAGCTCGTTCCTATGCTCGTGTATTGCCGATACTTCACCATACATTGGTAAAGTACCGACCCGCCACGAGCATACTATCGTTTTCAGCAGAGTGCGGTAGACTCAGCCCAAACGATAGTTAAATGGAGACCTCCACAGGTAACGCAGGAAAATGCAAACGTGCCTTTGGGGTTTCTGGACTTGTTCATCGTCGCTTACTTCTGAACAGAGACCGTTATGACATGGATTTACTAGATAAACTCATGAGATTACTTAATACAAGTGAGTTTGCAGTAATGCATAATGCATTCTTATTTCTTTTTGAATAACAGAAAACCACATGATTCCAACCATATGGTTACTTAAAAAATAGGCAATAGATAAGTAGTACAACTATATTATATGAATTTATTGCAATTTGTTAAGAGGAAATTACATCTTTTTAAAATTGTTAAGAATCTCTGAAATGTCCTTGAATTAGCATTAGTTAAGTATCGTTTTTTGTCATATGCGAATCGATATGTGCAGTTAATAGTCATTTTGACATCAATCTCATTGACGAACTGTATATAAACTAATAAAATTATGGATGGAAATGTTTCTCAAAAACAGAATCCTTTATATAATTCGTAGGGTGTTAATCGATAACAGTCGGAAGTCAGTCAAGGTTAGGTGAAGGTGGATATATTATGGAAAAAATAAATGTAATACAAGAAATGGATGAACTTAAAAAACTGCTATCTTACTCTAAAAATATTGGTTTCTTTTTTGGTGCAGGGAGTTCATGTGCCTTTGGACTACCAAATGTATATAAGCTCACTGATGATGTTGAGCAAAAGCTGAATGGGGATTTAAAAGCGATTTTTAAAAGCCTTAAAGAAAGCCTGTCCGAATTGCACTCGGGAAAAAGAATAAGTGTTGAAGATATTTTAAATTATGTTAGGCAAATAAAAGAAATTACAGGAGAAAAAGAAGATCGAATTTATGATGGAGTCAATGGGAAATTAGCAAAAGATTTAGACGAACAAATATGCAAAAATATTTTTAATGTAATACATGACAAGGAAAAAGATGCTGATATTAAAGAGCTTAGGAAGTTCTTTGCATGGCTTGATATTGCTAATAGAAATTATACAAAAGAAATATTTACAACTAATTATGACCTTCTTATAGAAAAAGCTATGGAATTTAATCATATACCTTATTTTGATGGTTTTGTTGGATCTTACGAGCCCTTTTTTTGGCCAGAAAGCATAGAAAAGAATGCTAACCTTTCTGATCTTACATTCAACTGGATTAGATTATGGAAAATACACGGTTCATTGAATTGGGAGTTCAGAAAAGAAGAGTCAGATCAAAGCTCTAAAATAATCAGAGTCGGAAAAATTGAAAATCCTGAAAATGAGTTGGTTGTATATCCGTCAAAAGAAAAGTATAACCTTTCACGAAAGCAACCGTTTGTTGCATATTTTGATAGATTAAAGAACTATTTACTACAAGGGGAGATATTGTTTGTATTTTCAGGTTATTCGTTTTCTGATCAACACATAAATGAAATTATCTTTAACGGACTTCGGCAAAACCCAAGACTATACTCAATTGTAATGTGTTTTTTAGATGAGCAAGTAGATGCAATGGCAAGCAATGCAAACTCATATTTGAACCTATGCGTAATGGGGCCAAAGAAAATGATCGTAAGTGGCAAGTTATACGCATGGACATTTGATGAAAGTACAGGGGATTCAAAAGACAGTGACGTCTATTGGGATAAAGCAAAAGAAGAATTCTTACTTGGAGACTTTAAAAAGCTTGTAACATTTTTAGTGGCTAACTCTGGTAAGTTGAAAAGAATTGAGGAGGTCATGAATGGAAAATGATATTACTTTTCTCGGGAAAATAATTAGGGTAGACTCAAGTATTGTCGAAGTAGAGATAAGCGATAATATACCATCATCAAGCCCGATAATTGGAGGCAAGGTTTACAAAATTGGTCAAATCGGTACTTTTGTAAAAGTACCAGTAGGCAACGTGGTTTCATATGGGATTGTTTCGAGTGTTAGTAATACACCAAGTAAAGCAAATGAAAGCGATATTAAAAAGGTCATAGGCTCGAGATATTTAACAATTAATCTTATAGGCGAAAAGATCGGAAGTAATGACTTTGAAAAGGGGATTGGGTTGTATCCTACCATTAATGATGAAGTGCATCTGGTAGTGGAATCTGATTTGGCCGATATATACGGACAAAATAGCACTGGCGCAATTGCAATTGGCAAGCATTCTTCATCTGACAACTTAAATGTATTCATTGATGTTCATAAACTTGTATTGAGGCATGCAGCAATACTTGGATCAACAGGTAGCGGCAAATCAAATACTACGGTAGGAATCGTTAAAAGGATTATATCCGATTACTCGAATTCTAGAATAGTTCTTGTTGATCCGCATGGAGAATATGCATCTGCATTTCCTGAAGCAAAAGTATTAAAAATAAATGACCAAAATAATCCTCTGTATATTCCTTTTTGGCTCATGAACTTTGATGAGTTGGCCTATTTTTTAGTCGGAGCTAAGCCTACAGATGATCAAAGACCTGAGTATAGGTTGTTACGAGAACAAATAGTTCAATTTAAAAAAGAGCACTGGGAACTGAAGGCTGGTAATGTCAATCAGGATTTCATTACAGCGGACTCCCCTATTCCATTTAATTCAAGAAAGCTTTGGTATGAAATGAATTGGTGGCTTAATGCTAGCTTTTCGTCTACTAAAAAAGATGAGCAAACAAAAGAGGATTCTAAGACCTTTCTTCGAACAATTAACGGTCAAGACATAAAAGATTATGGCAATTATGAAGATTTGGTTGGTGCTAAATTTCAGTCACATTTAGACACTCCTTCTAATCAAGCACCATTTAAAAGTCAACATAACGAATACTATTCTTATGAGAAAAAATTATTAAATCGATTGAAGGATAGCAGATATAATTTCATGTTTCATCCTGGAGACTATAAAGATGTAGACTCTCCAAAGGACTTGCATGATCTGCTGAATGATTGGATTGGAAAAGAACAAAGACTCACTATACTGGATTTGAGTAATGTTCCTTTCGAAGTTCTAGATATTACAGTAGGCTTGATCACACGCTTTATTTACGACAGTATGTTTTGGGGAAGAAATAATTCTAATACAGGAAAAAACAGACCATTATTAATAGCTTATGATGAAGCACATTCATATTTGGGCAAAAACGAAGAAAATAGCTATGCGAAAACGGCCGTTGAGAGAATTTTTAAAGAAGGAAGAAAATTTGGATTAGGAGCACTTGTGATTTCACAGCGGCCTTCAGAAATCTCTGAGACGATCTTAGCGCAAGTAGGAACTTTTATTGCGCTGAGGCTTACCAATTCTTCTGATCAATCAATAGTAAAATCATTGGCACCTGACAATATGAATAGTCTGATAGATTTGCTTCCATCTCTAAGAATCGGGGAGGCAATTGTTGTTGGTGAAGCCATAAAAATTCCATCAAGAATTAGACTTCCGTTACAAAATCCTCGGCCAGACAGCGCTGATCCTAAGTTGGTTGAAAAATGGTCTGTTGAGTTTTCAGAAAATATTAACTGTTATAAAAATGTTGTAACAAAAATAAGAGAGCAAAAATTATAAGGAGTGATTAAATATGGAAAGAAAATATATTAATTCATCTATGATTGTAAGTATAGGATATGATTCTCAGCAAGCTATTCTTGAAATTGAGTTCAAGTCAAACGGTCAAGTATGGCAATACCGTGATGTTCCTGAATATTTGTGGTATGAAATGGAATCTGCATCATCAATAGGAAAGTTTTTTCATTCAAATATTAGAGGGACATTTGATGAGAGTAGAGTTGGCTAAATTATGAATTGTGTTGTATTCCCTGATTGATAATATGACTAGAGAGTTTTAAAACAATTATGGCAACATTGACGGGTGATTAGGCTAACCATTATGAAAACAAATGTTTAAGTATTACTCAGAGTTCAGGGATATTTATGTAAATAGTTAACATAGGAGGTACATATGATTGATTTTTCCAAAATAGGTGTAAAAGCTAACCAATCTAGCTTGGAACCACGTGATATATTCATGTCTTTACCAACAAAAAGTAAACAATACGAATACCCCCGAGATGTACAGAGTGAAGTTTGGAAAAGTTGGTTTGAAAAACGTAATCAGAAAAACACAATAATTAAGATGAATACCGGAAGTGGGAAAACAGTTGTGGGACTTACTATTTTAAAAAGTTGCTTAGAAGAGGGAAAAGGTCCTGCTGTATATGTTGTACCAGATAATTATCTCATACAGCAAGTGTGCTATGAAGCAAATAATCTGGGAATAAAAGTAGTTCAAGATGAAGATGACTATGATTTCATGATGAGACGATCAATTTTAGTGATTAATATTCATAAACTAGTTAATGGTATGAGCGTATTTGGTATGAGAAATAAAAATAACATTGATATTGGAAGCCTATTGATTGATGATGTTCATGCATGTTTGGGCACAATAGATAGTCAATTTACAGTGAGTATACCGATGACTGATGATGCTTATAATGACATAATAGAAATTTTAGAACCGGGGTTAATGGCTTATTCAGAACAGAAATATCAGGAAATAATAGAATTTGCAGATCCAGTATCAAATATGCTAGTCCCCTTTTGGGTTTGGCAAAGTAATATTCAGGAATTGCGATCTGCGCTAAGCCGGCATATAAAAAAAGAATTTATTATGTTCCATATTCCACTTATCAGTGATTGTTTAGAAACATGTAATTGTATGATTTCTGCAAGAAGTATAGAAATAACACCCAAATGTATACCTATATCAAAAATAAGAAGTTTTGACCAAGCACAGCGTAGAATTTTTATGAGTGCGACATTGGCTGATGATAGTGTTTTTGTTACTGCAATGGGGTTAAAGCGAGAAGAAATTACTAATATTATAACTCCAGAAAAAGCAAATGATATAGGTGACAGACTCCTTATTTTTCCGCAGATAATAAACAAAAGTATAACAAATCAAGAAATAAAGGAGAAATTAAAATCCTTATCAAATGAATTCAATGTCGTTGTTATTGTTCCTTCTCGACAACGTGCAGCCTTCTGGAAGGATTCTTCCGATATGATTTTGGATTATATGAACATAGATGAAGGCGTTAGTAGACTTAAAAATGGGCATGTTGGATTAGTTGTATTTATTAACAAATATGATGGAGTCGACTTGCCAGATGGTGCTTGCCGTATATTAGTTATTGATGGTTTACCGAAGATGAAAAGTGAATATGACACATTCGTCCAAAGCGTAGATCCTAGTAGCAAGAACCTTTTGAGTGAGCAAGTACAAAAAATTGAACAAGGTATTGGTAGGGGAGTTCGTTCAAATAATGATTACTGTGTTGCAGTTTTAATGGGTAATGGGTTGAGCGATACAATTATTCGTGCAGAGGGTTATAAGTTTTTTAGTAAAGCAACTCAAAAGCAATTTGAACTCTCACAACAACTCTGGGATCAGTTAAGAGAAGAAAATCCAAATCCCAGCATAGACGATATTTTTTCGTTAACAAATTATTCACTTAAATTGCCAAGAGATGTTCAATGGATTAAAGCTAGCAGAGATGTATTGTCGTCTGTAACATATGAAAAAACTCCTAACGTTGATGATGTTTCTATTGCTTTGCGTAATGCTTTCGAAAAATCGGAAATCCATCAATACTTAGGTGCGGTAAAAGAAATAGAGAGTATAAAAAATGAAACTTCTGATGATAAGACAAAGGGATTTCTTATGCAGATAATGGCTGAATATATGAATTTAGTAAATGAACAGGAGGCACAGCAAATACTTTTATCTGGAATGCAGTACAACACGGGAATTATTAGGCCAATAAAGGGAATACAGCACCAACGGTTGGTTAGTAAACCAGGGACTCAAGCTCAAGCATTGGTTGATTACATTAATGAAAACCAGTTAAATCCAAACGAATACATCTTAAAAATAAATGCACTACTTGAATTGCTGCAGTTTTCTCAAGATACTGCAAAGAACTTTGAGGCAGCTTTAAAGGATATTTCTTTCATGTTAGGAATAGTTTCTTCTCGGCCAGAATTTGAACGAGGGAAAGGACCAGATAACCTATGGGCATTAGGGAATAATCTGTTTCTTGTAATTGAGTGTAAAAATGGAACTATAACAGATACCATTAACAAACATGATTGTAATCAATTAAATGGATCAATAGTCTGGTTTGAAAATGAATATGATGGTAATGGTTTTAATTGCTCACCGATAATGATACATAATAGTAATGAGTTTGAACATGCATGTTCTCCGGATGCTAATATTCGTATTATGAAGCCAGATTATCTATTAAAATTCAAAAACAGTATATTAAAGTTCGCCGAAAGTCTTGTTGTAACAGACGTTTATGGGAATGCAGTTAAAACTCAAAAGCTTTTGCAACAATTCAGATTACAAGGAAATTTGCTCGTTGATGAGTATACAACAGGATTTAAAGTAAAATAGATTATCTTTTGAGTTAGTAGGAACATTTTCTTGTGGCAATTATATTCTTAGATATCAAGTTTCATAAGAAAGTGAATTTTCGCGAAGCTGTTTAACTAGATAAAAATGATAAATATAAGATGGAAAAGATACAAAAAAATTAAAATGTGGACGTAATCATTTCAAATTAGGTGACAGAATGGAGAAGGTAGCATACGCAGCAAAACTGGTATTATATGGGTTGAGTTCGAGCAATATAGGCCGTATTTTTACAGGCTTAATTGGGAGTTTAATGTACATTTTTTGTTTTAAAACAATAGTAAATACTGCTTTTCGACTACCTTCAAACCATTGATTTTACTGGGTTCTTTCAAAAAATCCTATAACACCACTCCGACCAAAAAGACGTGAAGGAATTCTTTCCTTTACGTCTTTTTTGCATTAAGAAAACATGAACTAGGCGCAGTGCGAGACCAAGCGACAGCGAGAGAAGAGCGCGTTGTCTGATAGGAGTATGCGACTTAAAGTCGCCGGCGACTTGAAAAGTCGTTGGCTTTTTAGATCCTAAACTCCCGGAAAATAATGATTATGTCGAATTCTATTGACTAATTGAATGAACGATGTAATACTCTAGTTAAGTAAACTGCAATACCTTTATTTTAGATATGAAATACCTTCTGTTTTGCTAATTCATGATGACAACTTATCCATATATATTGGCGTTTTGTAAAACAAATGTTTTTTTCGGCCTAATAATAACCTCGTTTCTGCGGGTTATGTATAATTTAAATTTTTTTAAATGGAGGGTCAGAAATGAAAAAGATTCTGAAAACGTTGCTTGGTGTATGGAATACGAAGACCGTGGTTGCAATCGCCATCGGTGCGGCTCTTTTCGGCGTCCTGATGAACTTTGGTGGGATCCCGATTTTTACCAACACTAGCTTGACAACAGCCATGATTATTCCTGTCATCGTAGGCTCCATGTTCGGTCCCGTTCCAGCGTTCCTATCCTGCTGCGTGGGCAACATCATCGCTGATCTCATCGGCGGCTGGGGCTTTTGGTTCGACTGGTCTGTTGGTAATGGCGTATTGGGCTTTATCATTGGTTTGCTGCCACTTTATGGTGCTAAAATCAATGAAGGTATCTTCAAGCCTTTTCATGCTGTTATCTATGCTATCACATGTATAGTTGGCAATGCGCTTGCGTTCGGTGTTATCACACCCTTGCTGACGGTTGCTTTCTATGGCGGCGAAGTTGCCATCACATTCCTTCAGGCCTTTGCAGGTGGAATAGCCAACACTGCCGTATTGGTCGTTGTAGGTATTCCCATCCTCTTTGCTCTTGCACGGCGCAATGCACGCAGTACAAACCTCAAAATGGAAGAAGAAAAGGAATAATGCATATAAATGAGTACACCCATTGTAGAATTTAAAAATTTTGGATTCAAATACAAATCGCAGTCTGCCTATACACTTCATGATATCAACCTCACCATCTACAAGGGAGAAAAGGTATTAATCCTGGGCCCCAGTGGAAGTGGGAAGTCGACGCTGGCAAATTGCATCAACGGCTTAAATCCTTTTTCATACGATGGGGTTATCACAGGCTCATGTAAGGTTGCTGGCATGGAAACCAAAAATGCCAGCATCTTTGCTTTGAGCAAGGTTGTGGGAACCGTCCTTCAGGATTCGGATGCCCAGTTTGTGGGCCTGAGCGTAGGGGAGGACATCGCCTTTGCCCTTGAAAATCAGAGCATGCCGCGGAAAGAAATGTTGCCAAAGGTAGAATGGGCTGCTGGGGTTGGGGGCATGAGCGATTTTCTAATGCATGTACCCTATGAACTATCGGGAGGACAAAAGCAGAAGGTTGCCTTGGCAGGCGTTCTTCACGGTGATGTGGACCTGTTAATCTTCGATGAACCCCTGGCCGCCCTGGACCCCAGAATGGGAATGACAGCTGTGGAACTCATTGACCGTATTCATAAGGAGCAGAACAAAACGGTTGTGATAGTGGAGCATCGGCTGGAGGATGTCTTATACCGCAGTGTGGACAGGATAGTCCTGATGAACGAAGGCAGGATTGTCTATGACGGTGTGCCGGATGAACTGCTGGCTTCCGATCTTCTGACCCGATACGGCATCCGGGAGCCCCTCTATATCAAGGCCATGAAGTATGCCAGCTGTGAGTTGAAGCCGGACCAAAACCTGTCGGATATTCAGGGAATGGATTTGTCCCCCTTTGAAGATAAGCTGAAGCAACAGCAGTTAGTGCAATTGGAGAAGTATGTTCCAAAGATGGGTGAAGAAATTCTAAAGGTGCAGAATGTTTCCTTTGCCTATGTCAAGGATTCGGTGCTTAAAAACATCTCCTTCTCGGTGAGAAGGGGTGAAAAGGTTGCCTTTGTGGGAAAGAACGGAGCCGGAAAGAGCACCATGGCTAAGCTAATCTGCGGTATCATAAGACCCCGGGAAGGTCAGGTTCTGATTAACGGCACCGATTATATGAAGTATACCATCAAGGAAATCGGTGAGAAAATTGGGTATGTCATGCAGAACCCCAACCAGATGCTGGTGAAGGATATCATTAAGGATGAGGTGGAGCTGGCCATGATGCTCAGGGGAAAGAGCAGGCAGGAGATCGATGAGGCTGTAAAAAAGGCCCTCAAGATGTGCGGCCTCTATCCCATGAGAAACTGGCCCGTCACAGCAGTGAGCTATGGTCAGAAAAAGAGGGTTACCATTGCATCCATCCTTGTGCTGCAGCCCGAGGTCATCATTCTTGACGAGCCAACTGCCGGCCAGGATTACCGGCACTACACCGAGATCATGGAATTCCTGGACGAGCTCAACAGGAAATATGGTATCACGATTATCTTCATCACCCACGATATGCATCTGGCCATCCAGTATACCGATCGAGCCATTGTGTTCTCTGAGGGAGAGCTAGTGGCTGACGACTCGGTCTTCAGGGTGCTGTCCAATGACCAGGTTATTACACGGGCAAATCTCAAGCAAACCTCGCTCTATATCCTGGCTATGCGTCTGGGACTCGATCCGGAAGCCTATATTGAGCACTTTATAAACTATGAAAGGATGGTGAGGGCTCATGGACAACCGGCTGCTGATTAATCTGATTCCCGGAGACACCTTCCTTCATACGCTGACCGGAAAAACAAAGGTCCGCACCTTCCTCATTCTCCAGGTGTATATCATCATGTCCTTTGATCTGCGTTTGATCCTGCCGCTGTTCACTTTGAGCATCATTGGTCTTGTATCGGTGAAGCCAACATGGAAAATCATCAAGTTCTTTATCATTATCATAGGGGTTATGAACCTGATCAATATTGTGTTGTTCTGGCTGGCTGACCCGAATATCGGGACCATGTGGTGCGGGGGAACGACTACGGTGCTGTTCAGACTGACCGAACGCCTTTTCCTGTCGGCTGAAACCCTCTGGTACTTATGCGTCCGCTTTATCAAGATGATGACCTCCTTCATGGTTTCTCTGGTCTTCATCCTTTCCATCACACCTTCTGAACTTGCGGCCGGACTTTATTCTATCAAGGTGCCCTATAAGATATGCACAATTTTCTCCATTGCCTTTCGGTATATTCCCGATATCGGAAGGGACTTTCAAAACATAAAAATATCCCTGCAAACCAGAGGAGTTGAACTGGATCCCAAGAAGACGTCCCTCGGAAAGCGCTTAAAGCAGAACATGCTGATCCTGGTTCCTTTGATCACCACCTCCTTTGACAGGGTGGGAAATATCTCCAATGCTATGGATCTGAGAGGATACGGCAGAGGAAAGACCAGAACCTATTACAGCGAGCATGAGGAGCTGAAGGCTGATAAGGTATTCAAGGTATTATATATTATCATTATACTGTTTTGTGTATACTGGATCATCACGCAGAACATCATGCCCGAGACCTTAAGTATGTGGTATCCATTTGCATGAATCGGGATAAGTATTAGGTAAACAAGCATCAGTTATTAAAGGAGAGGAATAGAGGACATGGACAAACCCATTCTTGTATTTCAAACAGATTTTACTTACAAAGAGGGAGCGGTCTGCGCCATGTACGGCGTGGTCAAATCTGTGGACCGCAGCCTGGAGATTTTTGACGGAACCCATGAAATTCCCCATTTTGATATCTGGAGCGCATCCTATAGGCTAAATCAGAGCATGCAGTTCTGGCCGAAGGGTACCATATTTGTTTCGGTTGTGGATCCCGGCGTGGGAACATCTAGAAGAGCCTGCGTAGCCAAAACCTGTGACGGATACATAATTGTCACCCCTGATAACGGCACGCTGACCCATGTGAAGGCTCATGCGGGCATCCAGGAGGTGCGCGAAATAGATGAGACGAAAAATCGCCTGAAGAGCACAGAAGGAACCCATATCTTCCATGGTAGGGATCTGTTCGGATACTGTGCTGCAAAGCTTGCAAGCGGAATCATTACCTATGAGGAAGTGGGTCCAAGCTACCCGGTGGAGGAGATTGTGGTAAACCCCATCATCCAGCCAAAGCTCAGCCATAATCGGTCTGAAGGTATCTTTGAGATCAATGACCCGAATTTCGGAAACATCTGGACCAATATCCCAGCCAAGGCATTTATGGAATGCGGATTTGCCCTTGGAGATATGGTTGATATGACCATCAGGCATGGGGATAAGGTGGTTCATCACGAAAAGGCCCTATTTGCACAATCCTTTGGATACGTTAAAAAGGGAGAGACCGTTATCTATACCAATGAGCTGATGAACATCGGCGTTGCCACCTGCATGGGCAGCTTCTGCGAGACCTGGCATGTGGATTATGGAAGCGACTGGACGGTTATATTCCAAAAGTGAGCATAGAAAGCAAGGAGGTCATTATGAGCAGCCTGTTGATTTTTCAATCGGACTTCGGTATTGCCGATGGCGCGGTCAGTGCCATGTACGGCGTGGCCTACTCAGTATGTCCGGAGCTGAAGATATGTGATTTGACTCATGAAATACCCCAGTACAATATTTGGGAGGCATCCTATCGCCTGATCCAGACAGTAGGATACTGGCCAAAGAATTCGGTGTTCGTTTCGGTGGTTGACCCCGGAGTGGGCTCTACAAGGCGCAGTATTGCCGTCAGAACTGTAAACGGGCAATACATTATCACCCCGGACAACGGGACCCTCACCCATATCAAGCGAATGCTGGGCATAGAAGAGGCCAGAGAGATAGACGAGGAAAAAAACCGTCTTCCTAACTCGGGCGAATCCTACACCTTCCATGGAAGGGATATTTATGCCTATAACGGCGCCAGACTGGCTTCATGTCTCATCCGGTTTGAGGACATCGGCCCTGCGGTCCATCACGATAGCGTGGTAGAGCTTCCAGTCACAGAGCCTGTTATGGACGGGGATACTATTACAGGTACCATAGATATCCTAGATGTCCGGTTTGGAAGCTTATGGACCAACATCAGCAAGGATATTTTTAAGACACTGGGGGTTCCTTATGGCGGCAGGGTAGAGATAGCCATCATGAATGACACGCGGGAGGTTTACCGCAATATTATCCGGTATGTTAAATCCTTTGCTGATGTTTATATTGGCGAGCCCCTTATTTATGTGAATTCCCTAGATTATATCGCCGTGGCTATCAATCAGGGTTCCTTCTCGAAGGCATACAATGTTTTGACGGGCTCCAACTGGAAGATCAGCGTAAAAAAAGCGCAGTTATAAATCAATGACAATATGAATAAAATTAAAAATCCGTAGTATGCCTTAAAGTAATGGTTTATAATAAAAGATAAAGTATGTTAATTTGAACGTGAAGGAATTCTTTCCTTTGCGTCTTTTTTGCATTAAGAAAAGTTTAACCAGGCGCAGCGCGAGACCGAGCAGTAGTAAGAGGTACAGGTGCTCAGAATGTGTTTTAATTAAGCAAATAATGGTGACAAATCAAACAATAAATGGTATATTCTATTCTAAAGAAGAATTAAGGTATGGTATATGTCAAAAAGCATCGGAAGGGGTAGCGCATGATTTTTCGTAACAGTATAAAAAACATTCTCCGCACGCCTGTAAAAACCGTTTTGTTTGCACTTTTGATTGCTGCTGTGACGGCGTTTTTATATCTGGGTGTCAACACATGGGCGACGAGCGCCGCTATGCTTCGGGATTGCGAAGAAAACTATACCACCATCGTCACCATGGAATACCTTGAGGATTACGGCTCAAACAAAGGAAGTAAAAGCGAAGCCATGCTTGCAGATGTTGCGGCTATCGATTTTGATGCTATCGCAGCAAATGAGAATGTGCTCCTTTGGCAGCCCTCAGATGTGGGAATGGGTTCGGCTGTAAACCTTGTTTACAACGACAACACTTCTGAATACAGTGATTACTGTGTGCTCATCGTTACGGGGCTTAGGCAATTTGCTGAGGATAGTCCCTACCATGGGAAAGTGGTCGAGGTTCTGTATTCTTCCCGTCCTTACGAAGCAGGACGTAATCTTTTTCTAGAAAACAGACCAGGGGATTTTGAGTTTTTACCCGATCCCAATGCTACATATGTGATGATCGTAAAAAATAACAGGACAGGTGCAAATGGTTTGACGGTGGAGTTAACACCCTTTTATAGCTGGATTGCTCAACAAGCAGGCGTGAATTGCGCTGAAATCAAACCGTTTTATCAAATAGAATCGGCAGAAGCTCTGCTTAAGGACGAAAATAATATTTATAAAGCCATAGCGGAATACTATTCAGCCATGAACAATGCACTCATGATCTGTCGTGCTCAGGAGCTTGGCGATCTTGAGGAGTTCAATCAAAATTATTTATATCCTGTTTCAGGCCGCTTATTCACAAGGGAAGAGGTTGACGAAGGCGCAAAGGTATGTGTTATTTCCCAAACACTTGCCTACAATCGTGACTTAGAGGTGGGGGATGTGTTGACCGTCCAATTGCCTGATGACGAAAATGCTACCGTGTATGCATGGGGCGATAAAATGTCCAGATATGAAGACTACACCATCGTTGGCATTGTCAACTATCATTCAGATTATCATCGCAATATTTATATACCAGCCTCAACCCATTCGGCACGACCTGTACGTTATTTATACGATTTGGGACAGGCCACCATTAAAAACGGAACGGCCGATTCCTTCCTTTCCTCAATAGAACATTTACTTCCCGAGCGCACATTCATTGCCGTTTATGACCAGGGCTATCAAGCCACGGCCGATGCGCTGAAGGTTATTCGAAGTGCAGCTATAACTCTTTCTGTTATTGCTTTTTTGGTGACGCTTACGGTACTTTCCTTCTTCGCCTACCTATTTACGGATAGGCAGCGAGATGCTATCGAGATTATGCGTTGCTTTGGTGCGAAAAAGAACGAGGTGCGGCTCTATCTTATGGTTGGAGCAAGTCTCATTTCACTCATAGCCATTTTGGTAGGAATTTTGATTGGAGCGGTATATGCTGATAATGTGGTAAAAACTGCATATGAGTTCGTTTCAGAGTTACAAAATGTAGATATGCGTTATAGCGACGGATTTAGGGGTATAATCAAGCATTTCACGCCTGCTGTGACGATGTCGTACGTTTTTGCCATCGTAGTTGGTGTGGGAGTTCTTTTAATTTCACTTGTACTTTGCCTCTATTTCGCAGCGAGAACCATGAATGGACGGTTGATTGCGGCAAGGGCGCGTGTGCGAGTTCGCCGACCACCCAAAAAGTCCTCTGTAGCACTTTCGGGTGCGCTACGTCACGCCATGCTCTCCATAAGGCGCGGTGGTACACGCTCCCTTTTGGTGCCTATACTTTGTGGGGCAGCGCTGTTATTCGTTTCCTCTTTACAAGCTACACTGGCTTCTTACGAGTCAGCTCAAAACACGCTCTATGACAATACAGAGCTTACGGGTTACTGCGCTCAGATGAACGGCAAATTTTCAGATCAACTAATCATCAGAAATACGCATGCCAAAAAGCTTGTGTCTATGGAACATCTTAGCGATGTTGAGTACATATATAGCCTAAACTACAGCTATCTTGGCATATCCTTGCGCGCTGACGGCTCGGAAGGGCAGGCAAAGCCTGTACCTATTCCTCAAGACTCTTTTGAGCTTGAAATCCTATATGACACTCTTTTTTCAGAACCGAGCATCGTATTCACCGATGCGGTCAGAAACGCTCCTGAGTTCTATTTTAAAGAATTTCACGCCGATTTCATGCCGGACTGGGATGAAGCCCGTTTTTCCAGTCGACAATGGGAAAAGCTCCCGTGTATTGTATCTACTCAGTTCATGAATGATCAAGGCATAAAACCCGGTGATACTATACGCGTTTATGTGATAGACTATTTAGCCGGGCAACAACACTTTATCGGCATGGAGATGCTGGTTGTAGGAAGCTTTACCCGTGTGGCTGACCAAAACAATATATACTGCCCTATGCCACTTGGTGCTTTGGACCCCGAGCGCTCATCCCTCAATGAGCTTCCATATGAGCATTCCGCTATCACCACCGGCAAGTACGCTAATGCAGTTTTTTATACCCCCGGGTTTAAAACTACAGACATATTTACACAACAGCAAGTTTTAGATGTAATGCTGGACAATAATTACGTTTCAGCGATGACGTTTAAAATCCCTAACTCTAGGGTTTTAGGGCAGGTTAAGGATATACTTGAGAATGAGGGTTTTTCAGGTCCCACATTGGCTAATGATATCCGTATATGCGTGGTAATTGAAGACTCGCAATTCAATGAGGCTTTCAGCTCAATCGCACAACGCAGTAAATATTTGGAGTTCCTTTACCCGGTTCTTCTTGCGCTTGTTAGTATATTGGGGCTAATTACAGGCTTTCTAGCAGTTAACAGCCGCCGTGAGGATATCGCACTCATGCGTGGCATGGGCACGCACAAGCGGCGTATATTTGCCACAATATTCGGTGAGCAACTATTACTACTTCTGATTGGCGCGCTGCCTGCCGCTGCATTATGGTATGCCCGTGATGGAATTGCGCAGCTTGCCACACCTTCAGTTTATACATTTTTCATATGCTATGCATTGAGCGTGGCGCTCTCCACCTTGTTGCAAAATGCCAAGAGTGCACTCTCAATATTATCAGAGAAAGAATAAAGGAGGCAGTATGAGTATCCTTACCCTTCAGTCGGTACGCTATGCGTACAGTAACAAATACCAAACCGTGGAGGCGTTGAAGGACGTTAACTGCGCGTTTGAACAGGGCCAAATATATGCTATTGTCGGTAAGAGTGGTAGTGGAAAATCTACTATGCTTTCTCTTATGGCGGGGCTGGATGTGCCCAATGAAGGAGATGTGCTCTTTCGGGGAGCTTCCACACGTAAGATGGACCTAGATGCATTCAGACGTAACGATGTGGCCATGATCTACCAGAGCTTTCGACTCTTTCCACTCTTGACAGCTCTGGAAAATGTAATGTATCCAATGGAGCTGCACGGTATACGTCCGAGGGATGCAAAAAAACGCGCCGAGGAGTATATTAGAAGCGTCGACTTGCCAGATGCGGTGTTCAATCGCTTTCCTTCCATGCTTTCGGGGGGCGAGCAACAACGTGTCGCCATAGCGCGGGCACTAGCCATGGACACGAGCCTTATGCTTGCAGATGAACCCACAGGCAATCTTGACAGTACTACCGCACGCAATATCATCGATCTGCTTGCACGTCTTGCCCATGAACGCAACTATTGTATTGTGGTGGTTACCCACGATACGGAAGTACTAGATATGATGGACGTTACATATCAGATGCGTGACGGTATCTTGATAAAGTTATAGCACATTAATCTTTTTAAAAAGTAAGGAAGAAGGTAATGTTTTATAAGTCTATATTCTATAATGAAATTATAGACTTGTATGTAAAAATTAAAAAATGAGATAGGAGAGTATGAAAATGAAGAGTAAAACTTTTACTGTTTCACTTACTAAAAATCCGGCAATAACCATGAATGTATTACCGGGTCATTTCACTACTAGTCACTCTCATCTTAACCATTATCTCGATTTGGATAACTTAAAAACCAATTCATCTCTAGCAAGAGAAGTTGCGGTAGAATTAGCATTACCTTATTTAACCAGTACACTTGTGGATACTATTGTATGCATGGAAGGGACAGAAGTAATCGGTGCATATATGGCTGATGAGCTTTTAAAAGAAGGGGTATCAGCTATAAATTGTGGTAAAGAAATTTATGTAGTTACTCCAATGTATAATGTTAACAAAAAGTTGATGTTTCAAAGTAATATGCAGGAACTAATTACTGACCAAAATATACTTTTGTTAGTTTCTTCCATATCAAGCGGAATATCCATTAAAAGTGCATTGGAATGCCTCTCCTATTATGGCGGCAATTTAGTTGGAATATCAGCATTATTTAACGCTTACCCTGAAAAAATGGAACATGAAATTTTCTCTTTATTCACTGATGAGGACATTCCCGGTTATCGAATTTTTAATACTAGTGAATGTAGTATGTGTAAAGCCGGAAGGAAGCTGGATGCAATTATTATGAATGGTGGTTACACAATTATATAGCACAGTTGCGAAAGCAAAGCCTTTATTTGGAAAATCAGGTGTATCTGCCGAGAGAATATAAAAATAGAAGGAGATTGATATGAGAAGCATAAGAGTATTATTTATTATGCTTATTATACTTACGCTTTTGTCCGGTTGTGCAGAAAGTTCAGTACCTGGTGATATATCAGCATCTCCAATTAATACTCCACAAGACGATATATCAACATCTCCTACGAAGACTCCGCAAGGCAATATATCAGCTTCTCCTACTAATACTCCACAGGGCGATGTAAGTGAGCCCACACCGTCTCAAGGAAAGATTTACTTATACGGGGAAATTCATGGTGTAGAAGATATCCTCAATAAAGAGTTTGAACTATGGCGGGATTACTATCACAACAATAATATGAGGCATTTATTTGTCGAGTTGCCGTACTATACCACAGAATATTTAAACATTTGGATGAAATCGGACAACGACGGCATACTTGATGCCTTATATGAAGATTGGAAGGGTACACTTGCTTATAATATTTTAATTAAGAAGTTTTATCAAAATATAAAAAAAGAATGCCCTGAAACAATCTTACATGGCACTGATGTCGGTCATCAAAACAATACTACAGGGATAAGATACTTAAAATATCTTGAACTTAATAAACTAAAAGATTCTGAGCAATATTTACTGACCAAAGAAGTAATTGAGCAAGGCATAATTTATACTACAAACGATGATCATGTGTATCGAGAGAACAAGATGGTTGAGAATTTTATTCGTGAATTTGACAAATTAGATGGCGAGGAAATTATGGGAATTTATGGCGCAGCCCATACAGGACTTGATGCATTAGATAATACCAATTCGGTTCCATGCATGGCAAAACAATTAAAAGAACGTTACGGTGATAATATCTATTCGGAGGATTTATCCTGGATAGCAAATGAGCCAATTAGAATTGATACTATTAAAATAAATGGAAAAGAATATAAAGCGTCATATTTTGGGAATGAGGGTATGAGCTGGTCCGACGCTTATACGAGCAGGGAGTTCTGGCGCTTAGAAAATGCATATGATGATTTCAAGGAAAACCCTAAAACAGGTTATGGATTGCCGTATAACAATTATATTATGCAAGTCGAAAAAGAGCAGGTTTTCGTTATAGACTATACAAAAAAAGATGGTTCTATAGAAAGAAAGTATTACCGCTCAGATGGTAATATATGGGACAATTTACCAACAACAGATGAGTTTAATGTGGATTAGCAATAGTTTATTTTAGTTGTAGATCTTTTCATAAAGTTCATGAAGCGAATCTTCGGTTAAGAAGCCTGCGGCTGCGCCTTTTTCACCAATCTTCCAAGATGCAAAAACAATAGCTTTTTTGATTGCATTATATGGATTACCGGTTTTATTGTAAAAATGCAGGAAAGAGGAGAAGAGCGCATCACCTGCTCCTATGGTATTTACGATTTCTCTTGTTTTAACCGCTTTGAACCTGCCCATGAAATTATCCTGTTTTACATATAAGAGAGCACCTTCGCTCCCAAGGCCGATCACAAGAATATCATTGTCATATTTGTCTATTATTTTTTGTGCAAACTCTTCAGGTTCTCCAACAATGCCCTCGTTACTCAGAAAAAGAATATTTGCATAGGTCATAAAATCCTTATTATAAGCATCATGGATATCTTTGAGAACATGAACATCAGTCGCAACTTGAATTCCCATATCACGAGCTACTTTAAGGTAAGGTCTGGAGAAATTGATATTGCATAGAGCGGCGATAGAACACTCTTTGAGGGCTTTCACAAATAATTCCGGGGGGTATGTACATTCTTGAATATCTTTCAAGTCAGTATGTATCTGTCTTCGTCCGCTTGGTTCATACAGTATGACAGATTGGGCTATCTCTTGTAAACCATAATGTATAAATTTAGTACCTATACCACTATCGTGAATAGATTTTAAGGCCATTTCACCCAGATTGTCTCTACCCAAAATAGTCATAAAACAAATATCATCTCCCAAGGTTGTTAGCGCTTTTGCAAGGTTCACGCCAACACCTGAAACAGAGGTAGATACACCAAAAAACGGATAATTAACAGGGTTATAGTTCAACGGAAACCCTTCAATTTTTAATGTAGTTTCGATGTTAGTCAATCCGGAAACCAATATTTTTTTCATAAGTACCCCCAAGGAATAAATATCACTATTATCATATCAAAAATCTAGGATTTGTTAAGAGAAAAATGCTTTTCGAGTTTCTTGATTGATTTATTTTATTTGAATACTATCTCTTTAATATAATTCATAAATTAAACTAATACTGAAACTCATCCAAAGGAATAAAATTGTGGCAGTTGAAAGTGACGATGTTCGCATACGTAAATTAGAAGAAGCTTTTAGTAAAGACGGTTATAACATAACTGAGCACATTAATAAATTTGGCAGACTTGGAGTGGTTGCTGAGCATAGAACTGCTTTAAACTATGATACAGGGGAGAAAAAGAGAGTATATTACTTAGAAGGAACCCATTATGAGATGGGATACCTTTTAGGATTTCTGGCTGAAAAACAGATTCAAGAGATGACGGTCGATTTTTCAAATCAAGTGGCCTTAAGTTTTATAGGCAGCAAAAATCCCGGAAAGATGAAGTTCTTGGGCGAAGCCTTGCGGGGTATGCTTATGTCTATTGTAAAACCTTCATTTGTAAGCCAACCGCAGGGAATAAAAGATGAAATACGCGGAATTGCCGAAGGCTGCAAAGAGCGAAATCCCAGCACTAAGGTTACTATTAATGAACTAATGGTCTTAAACTTAGGTTTTGATATTATTCTTGCCATGGTATATACGGGAACATTTCTAATGACTGGAGCACTCAAACTACTACCTATAGATTTTAAAATTCCGTTAATGTGCAATGCATTTTCAATATTTGGCCAATTAGCAGGGGGAGGCCACTACTTTGGTAGGGACTTCATGTTTCCCTCAGTAGGAGTATTCCATAGAACGGCCACAATGTTGATTTGTAACCCAGCCAATGAAAATGGTCAAAGTTCGTATCCATTTGTAAGCGTAACCGCTCCCGGTATTGTCGGAAGCATCTCTGCAATGAATATAAAAGGGTCGGCAATAGGAGTAGATATGTCGCCCGGCTTTAACTGCAATCCTAGAAACATTGGAGTTAACTCTTTGGTTTTGTGCCGGGAGTGTATACAGCACGGAGCTGATTGCGAAGAAATAGTAAGAATTGTAAGTGATACAAGGCGGGGTGTAACATGGAACTACATAGTTTCTGACGGTACACAGGATAGAGCTTGTGTCATAGAAGCAGGAAGAACCCAAAAAGATCATGATGAGTTAAGCGTTACACCAAGTGAGAATAAACCATATATGCCTAATAGGGCTTTCATTAAACAACATCAGTCTACAAAATATCATGATGGAATAATGGTTCGTTGGAATGACTATAAGTACCCTTCCGAGTATTTGGATTTTAATAAAAAGTTATGGAGCTATTACAATAAAAAGCACTCAACAAACAAGACATTATATTCCGACGCCTTTGATTCAATCGGGTTTATCAATAAAAACTGGAACGAAAAAAACTGTCCGTCCACATTTTATTTTGCACCTCAAAGAGAAAACTATGATGATCTAATACTTGTAACAAATCATTTTATTATCCCGGAGATGCAGTTATATGCTATGCATCCATGGACATCCAAGGTACTGGGTATGAAGATTAATGACATACAATGGCGATATGATGCCTTAAACAGTGAAATCATGCAGGTATTGAAAGAAAAAGGCTCAATAAATTACCCTTCGGCTAAGCAACTAATTGATTACTTAGCTCCTTATGGCAAATATCCCTCATATTATGATAAAAACCCTAGAAGTAGTGATGGAAAAGAGATTTGTATAGAGGGGTGCACTTCTGTCTTCGATCTTAAGAATTTATTTGTTGAAAGTCATTTTGGCTACTACTGTGACCAATGGATTAAAGTTACCCTTCCAAATTATTTTGACAATATTAACATTACCGGTAGCAGTCCAAAGCGTTAAAAACTATTTCTTGGACGCAGTATGTTTGTATGATTATATTTACCAATAAATTAGTTTATAATTTCACCCTTTTTTTTGGCTAAATTTTCGCGCCATTTGCTTAGTTCCTCATTTGTCAGTTTCGTCCACTCTGTTTCTTCACCAATAATTCTTAAAGGTTCTTTTGAGCGATAAGAACGTGTTATGTTACCTGGGAATTTTTTGTCAGTAACATTAGGATCGTCTTCAAATTCACCTGTTGGTTCTATTATATAAACGCGTTCTCTTCCTTCTCCTTTAGCTAATGCAGCTGCAAGTCCTGCACCATTGGGATTAGCTGTGAAATAAATATGATTCATTTGAAGCTCAGGCTCGTAATTAGAAACTCCACCCGCTGTAAGTAAATCACCAACCTTTAAATCTGCCTTAGTCCCATGATAAAACGGACCTTTATCAGAAGGCATGCCTTTATATAACTCAGATAATTTATAATTTCTTTTTGCATTATCAGAGTCATGCAACTCCTCATAGCATTGAGCAATATTTACATATAACGTTGCGTATGCACTCTTTAAATTATCATCATTTATCTTTAGCGCATACTGCAAAGATGTTTCCATCCATTTCAATTTGTCTACGATATTCTTTTGCTGACGAGCTGAATGATAAGCTGCAATAAATTTTTCATAATCATCGGTTGCTTCATTCCACGCTTTATGAAACATCGTGCTTGCTTCTTCTACCTTCCTACCATCTTCTAAACTCATCCCCATAATACAGAGCTTAATAACATTGTTATTAGGATCAAATTTTATATTCATCCAACATTACCTCCACATTAATAAGTCTTAATTAGTAAATTATTAAAAGGATTGAATTGCCTCCACGTGTTTCGCATAAGGATGTCAATTTCATTTATATATAGAATTGAAATTTATTATTTACAACTAATATATATAATATATGTTATTGATTCAATAGCCCCGCACTATAAAATAAGAGTATTGACTTTTTAAGTACAATAAATTAATATGATGTAAACGAACACGAGCAAAATGGCGTTGATGAGGAGGAGTACATACTTATCCTGAAGCATTAGAGAGAAGATGGTTGGTGTAAATCTTCGTGAAGGAAGTATGGAAGTAGCCTCTGAGCTGTGAACCGAAAAGATATAATCTAAGTAGGCTTCAACGGATTTTTCCACCGTTAAAAGGAAAGCGGTATCGGATGAATGCATGTTATCCCGTACTGACAGAGTGCAGATAGAAATATCTGAATTTAGGTGGTACCACGGACGTTTATAGTCCGCCCTAAGCAAATAAGCTTAAGGCGGATTTTTTGTTTTGTGCTCGTAAATATTAAGGAGGTATTACCATGCAGAAAAACTACGATTTTAGCAAAACAGAAAAAGAGATGCAGAACTTTTGGAAAGAGAAATCCATCTACAAATTTGATCCTGAAAGTAAAAGCGAAATCTATTCAATTGACACTCCACCTCCAACTGTTAGCGGAAGATTGCACATTGGGCACATATTTTCATACACACAGGCAGAGATGATAGCACGTTTTAAACGTATGCAAGGTTATAATGTTTTCTACCCATTTGGCTTTGACGACAACGGATTACCGACAGAAAGACTTGTCGAGAAAGAAGAGGGTATAATTGCAAAGAATCTTCCGCGAAGTGAGTTTATTAAAAAGTGTGTTATGACCTCTGAAAAATATGAAGAAGAGTTTAAAGCTTTGTGGAATTCTTTGGGCTTTTCAGTTGACTGGTCACTTCAGTATGAAACCATTAACCCTATGGTTCAGCGAATATCGCAAAAATCTTTTATTAAACTTCTGAGAGATGGCAAGGCATATATGAAGGAATCACCGGTTTTATGGTGTACTGAATGCCAGACTTCAATTGCTCAGGCAGAGCTGGACACGGTTGAAAAAGATACCACATTTAATTATATTAATTTCAAGGTAGGCGAGGAGAGCTTATTAGTTGCAACAACAAGGCCGGAACTGTTGTATGGATGTGTTTGCCTATTTGTCAATCCGAAGGATGAAAGATACACCAAATTTATAGGTAAGAAAGCCATCGTTCCTTTATATGATTATGAAATTCCTATTTTAGCTGACGAAAAAGTTGATATAGCTAAAGGAACGGGAGCGGTCATGTGCGCAACTTTTGGTGACAGTACAGATGTTGAGTGGTATGATACACATAAATTGCCCTTTAGGAAGGTCATTTTACCCGATGGTAAAATAGATGAAGGTGTTCCGATGATCGGAGGGCTTAAGGTTACTGCAGCCAGAAGGCAGATCATTAACCTGCTTTCAGAAAAAGGATTGCTTTCTGATTCAGAAAACATTACCCATACGGTCGCCGTTCACGAACGCTGCGGTAAGGAAATTGAGATTATACCTTCAAGGCAATGGTATATCGACATCCTCAGCAATAAGGATTTGTTCTTAAAAGCTGCAGACAGCATTAACTGGTATCCGCAGCAAATGAAGAATCGATATATTTCTTGGGTTGAGAATCTCAAATGGGATTGGTGTATATCCCGTCAGCGCTATTTTGGAGTTCCTTTTCCAATATGGTACTGTAAAAATTGCGGTAAGGTTATTATTGCAGATGAGGAAATGCTGCCGGTAAATCCTCTTGAATCAAAACCTGAAGGGCCTTGCTCATGCGGGTGTGTTGAATTTGAGCCTGAAAAATCTGTTTTTGACACATGGGCAACTTCATCAGTAACACCGCAGATAAATGCGAAGTGGGAAGAGAAGGATGATATTTCCGACAGGCTTTTACCTATGAGTTTGAGAACTCAGGCCCATGAAATCATACGTACTTGGGCGTTTTATACTATAGTTAAAAGCCTCTATCATACAGGAGAAATTCCCTGGAAGGATATAATGGTTTGCGGATTTGTTCTTGCAAAAAAGGGGGAGAAGATTAGCAAATCAAAGAGTAACTCAGACTTATCACCAAAATTGCTTATTGAAAATCATTCTGCCGATGTTATAAGGTATTGGGCGGCTAATTCAAAGCTTGGAACAGATACATTTTTCTCAGCAGATGAATTAGGTATTGCAAAAAGATTTATTACAAAGCTTTGGAACGCTTCCAAGTTCTCAATATCTCATTTGCAGGATATTGATCTTGATAATTCCGGAAGTTTTATGCCTGTTGACATATGGATAAAAGAGAGATGTAGGCAGACCATTATCAATGCAGGAAAACTCCTTGACCAGTATGAAATAGGACCGGCCAGACATGAGATTGATGAATTCTTCTGGAAGGATTTCTGTGATTATTATCTGGAAATTGTTAAGGAACGCCTTTATCAGCCAGAGAAGCATGGTTATAAAGAGAGGCAATCAGCACAATGTGCTCTATATTATTGCATGATCAACATTCTAAAGCTATATGCTGTTTATGTCCCTCATATAACAGAATTCATATATCAGGAGTTTTTTAGACAGCATGAAAAGAGTGTTTCGTTACACAAGCTTATGTGGGAACAGGAAAAATCATTTGATGAAGAAATCATTCTTTTTGGAGAGGAGCTAAAAGGCATTATTGCTGAAACTAGGAAATATAAGTCTGAAAACAATCTCTCTATGAAGAGTGAAATGGAGGAGCTTCATATTTCTACGAGTAGTAAAACAGCGGAGTTATTCAAGCTAACAATAGGTGACATCAAAGCTTGTTGTATGGCAAAGAGTATTGCTATCATTGAGTAGCAAAATTGTAAGCACAACTATAATTGGATACGATATAATTTTGAACTATGGATATATACAATATATTTGATAGGAGGGTATGGATGAACATTGTAATTATGGAGTCGCTGGGTATTTCACAGGAAGAATTGAATGCACTGAAAGCCCCCTTCGAGAAAATGGGTTGTACTTTTAAATGCTATGAAAAAACAAATGACATTCCTAAGCTTATCGACCAGGCAAAGAATGCGGACGCAATAATCTTAGCCAATATGCCTATGCCGGGAGAGGTCATCAACGCTTGTCAAAAGTTGAAATTTATAGATATTGCATTTACAGGTGTTGATCATGTGGCTATGGATACGGTTAGAGCAAGAGGCATAGTTGCCAGCAACGCGTCTGGCTATTCTAATGTGTCGGTTGCTGAATTAGGTGTTGGTATGGTAATTATGCTTCTTCGAAACATTTCACAGGTAGAACAGCGTTGCCGCAACGGAATGACTAAGGAGGGGCTTGTAGGTAGCGAGCTGCAGGGCAAGACTATCGGCATTATCGGGATGGGTAAGATAGGGAAAAAATCTGCTCAATTGTATAATGCCTTTGGTTGCAATATTCTTGCCAATAGCCAGTCTGTTCACACTGATTATCCTGATTATATCAAACAGGTTTCACGCGAAGAATTGCTTGCACAATCTGATGTGGTTGTGCTGCATTGTCCATTGAATGATTCTACTAAAGGTATGATTAACAGTGACGCATTAAGATTAATGAAACCTACTGCTTTACTGATTAATCTTGCTCGTGGGCCAGTTGTTGTGGCAAAGGATTTGGCAGAGGCTATAAATAACGGTGTGATCGCTGGTGCCGGTATTGATGTATTTGATAAAGAGCCGCCCCTAGATGAAAACGAGCCATTGTTGAACAGCAAGAATACAATTGTTACACCTCATATAGCTTTTGCAACAAAGGAGTCCATGAGCTTACGAGCCAAGATTGTGTTTGATAATTTAAAAGCATGGATGGATGGAAATCCTGTAAATATAGTGAATTAGCCGAATCTGGTATCCATTAAACCGTAGAGAGCATCAATGTAAAAATGGGGGCGTGGAATCTGCATATACAGATTACACGCCCTTAAATAAGAGGTCATTACTAATTATTAATTTTATAATACGCTGTTTAAAATCTCAGCATAGGTTGGAATTTTCCAATGCTTGCTACCTATAAGCATTTCCAGTTCATCAACGATAAGCCGTAGTTCACTCATTGCCATATAAACCTTTTCACGATATGCCTTGGCTAACTCTAAATTATCTTTAACTTCTCTAACCGCGATAGTTTGCTCAGAAAGATTTTCCAGTCTCTTTCCCATACATTCCGAAAGCTTCGCTATCTTGGTTAGTAAACGCTCTTCAAGCCATGTTGTAGAATCATTACCAAGAGCTTTTTTGCGATGGATGAGCTCGGCAAGTTCGTTTTGATAATCAAATACCGAAGGAATAACTTGCTTATAAACCATATCAATCATTGTAAGTGCTTCAATATTGATGGTCTTTGAGTAATTTTCAAGTAATATATCATAACGAGAATGAATCTCGTGTTCTGAAAATACACTATGCCGGGTAAACATTTCCACGCTCTTCTGATTTATAAAGGCAGGTAAAGCTTCAGGAGTGGTTTTTAGATTTGACAAACCTCTTTTCTCGGCTTCAATAACCCAGGAAGCATCATATCCGTTTCCATTAAAAATGATTCGCTTATGCTCTTTAATTGTATTTTTAATGAGATTACTTAAATCCGATTTAAAATCGCCGCTTTTTTCAAGGGTATCAGCAAACTGACGGAGTACCTCTGCGACAATAGTATTTAGTACTATAATCGGACCAGCGATGGAAAAAGCTGAACCAAGCATACGGAATTCAAACTTGTTGCCTGTAAAGGCAAATGGGGAAGTCCTATTCCGGTCTGTCGTATCCTTTGGAAAATGAGGCAGTACCGTCGCACCAATTTCCATGAGAGTCTTATCTTTTCCCGCGTACAATGTATCGTTTTCCAGGGCATTGAGTATTTCGGTAAGCTCATCGCCTAAGAACATTGAAACAATAGCAGGAGGAGCTTCATTTGCACCGAGACGATGATCGTTTCCGGCGCTTGCAACAGATACACGCAGAAGATCCTGATAATCATCAACTGCTTTTATAACAGCAACAAGGAATAAAAGAAATTGTGCGTTCTCATAAGGGGTATCGCCGGGCTCCAGTAAATTGCTTCCCTTGTCGGTGGAAATTGACCAGTTAACATGTTTTCCGCTGCCATTAACACCGGCAAAGGGCTTTTCATGCAATAGACAAGCCATATTATGCTTTGCCGCAACGGTCTTCATAAGCTCCATTACCAATTGATTATGGTCTGTTGCTACATTTGCTTCGGTATAAATCGGAGCCAGTTCATGTTGTGCCGGGGCTACTTCGTTATGTTCTGTTTTTGATAAAACACCTAACTTCCACAATTCTTCATTAAGCTCACTCATATAAGCTGAAACACGCTGCTTAATCGCTCCGAAATAGTGATCTTCCATTTCCTGACCTTTTGGGGGACGGGATCCGAACAACGTTCTACCACAGTATATAAGATCGGGTCTTTTTAAGTACATGTTTCTGTCAATTAAAAAGTATTCCTGCTCTGGACCAACCGAAGACACAACCCTTTTTGCATCAGTAACCCCAAATAATTTCAACACACGTAAAGCCTGTTGGTTTAGTGCTTGCATGGAGCGCAGAAGTGGGGTTTTTTTATCAAGAGCCTCACCACTATATGAGCAAAACGCGGTAGGAATACAAAGGGTATTATCTTTTATAAAAGCGTAAGAGGTAGGGTCCCATGCGGTATAACCTCTTGCTTCAAACGTGGAGCGCAATCCTCCTGAAGGAAAACTGGATGCGTCAGGTTCGCCCTTGACTAGAGCTTTACCTGAAAACTCCATAATTACCTTGCCGTCACCTTCAGATACAATGAAGCTGTCATGCTTTTCAGCAGTTACACCAGTCATTGGCTGAAACCAATGGGTAAAATGTGTGGCACCTTTTTCTACAGCCCAATCCTTCATTGTGGTTGCTACCACATTGGCTACATCAAGCTCTAAATGTGTACCATTTGCAATGGTTTTCTTAAGTGCTTTATATGTATCCTTAGGCAACCGCTCCTTCATCACAGTGTCTCCAAATACCATGCTACCAAAAATCTCAGAAACATTTTTATTTGACACGTTTATCTCCTCCCTAAAGTAAATCTTGTTAAAATAAAAAAGCAAAGGTACCGCAGATTTTAAAATCCACAGCACCTTTGCTGTATGTAAAAAGTTTAGCACAGAGAAAACTAACTGTCAACTATTTTATATAAAAATTTTTCAGCATTATGAAACTTAACAATATGCAAACTTGCAAATATATTAAAAATAGCCTTAAAAAAGTTGACAAACAGATATAAAATGCAATATTATAAAAAACAAAATTCATATACTATATTGACATATATATTACTATATAGTATCATAAGTATGAACAAAGGCGTTCATCAGATAGTGTCGGTCAACGGGCATAATAGCTTATTGCCCAATGATACTATGTGATGAACGCCTTTTGTTGTGATTGGAGGTATGGCTTTTGAGAGAAGGAACATTTAGAAATCTGTCAGGATGCGCAATATCGGGAATTTTTTCAAGAACCGGGAAACGCTTTTCAGGCGAAAGCATCATTGAATCCATTTCAGTAATGCATGAACGCTCCAACGGACTTGGAGGAGGATTCGCAGCATATGGAATATATCCTGAATATAAGGATTATTATGCTTTTCATATATTCTATGAAAACAAAACGGCAAAAAAGGAATGCGAGGAATTTATTGAAGAGCATTTTGATATTATAAACCTTTCTAAGATTCCAACCAGGAAGATTCCGGAGATCAAAGACGAGCCTCTTATCTGGAGATACTTTGTTACACCACTACCCACAAAACTTGCAGACAGCCAGCTGGATGACAGGGAATTTGTAGTAAGATGTGTATTTCGGATAAATACCAGTATTGATGGTGCATATGTATTTTCTAGCGGAAAAAATATGGGTGTATTCAAGGCTGTAGGTTTTCCTGAGGATGTGGGACGGTTTTATAAGCTGGAGGAATACGAAGGATATTGTTTTACCGCACATGGCCGGTATCCCACAAATACCCCGGGTTGGTGGGGCGGAGCCCATCCATTTGCGCTACTGGATTATTCTGTAGTTCATAACGGTGAGATCTCTTCCTATGATGCAAACCGGCGGGCAATTGAAATGTATGGATACAAATGCACTTTACAGACAGATACCGAAGTAATTACATATATAATAGATTATCTGCACAGGAAGATAGGCCTAACAATGAAGGAGATTTGTTCGGTAATTGCGGCACCTTTCTGGTCAACTATTGAAAATAAACCTCATAAGGAGAGGGAAGAGCTTGAATATTTAAGGAACGCCTTCGACTCTCAGCTGATAACGGGACCATTCTCAATAATTGTAGGTTTTGAGGGTGGAATGTTGGCACTAAATGACAGGCTTAAGCTGCGTAGCATGGTTGTTGGAGAAAAAGATGATATGGTATATGTCGCAAGTGAAGAGGCGGCTATTAGAATTATACAGAATGATTTGGATAAGATCTGGTCTCCTAAGGGTGGCGAAGGAGTTATTATTACACTGCAGGAAGGAAAGATTTAAATGGCTGTTGATTACATATATCCCGATTATGAAATTGTAAGAGACTATAATCGTTGCATCACCTGTCGTGTATGTGAGCGGCAATGTGCAAATGAAGCACATGAATATCTAAGCGACAGCAATAAGATGGTGGCCGATAGCTCGAAATGCGTAAACTGTCATCGATGTGTATCACTTTGCCCTACCAGAGCTTTAAAAATTGTTAAAAGCGATCATACCTTCAAGGAAAACACAAACTGGACAGGTAAAAGCATTAAGGAAATATACAAACAGGCAGGCAGCGGAGGGGTTTTGCTTTCTAGCATGGGAAATCCCGAAAATTACCCTGTTTATTTTGATAAAATATTGCTTAATGCGTCTCAGGTAACCAATCCCTCTATAGATCCATTACGAGAACCAATGGAAACCAGGGTCTTTCTGGGAGCAAAACCCGATAAAATCGAGAGAGATGAGAAAGGTAGACTAATAAATAATTTGTCACCTCATCTTATGCTCTCCATGCCTATTATGTTTTCTGCTATGAGCTACGGATCCATAAGCTATAACGCCCATGAAAGTTTGGCACGAGCCGCTACTGACCTTGGAATTCTTTATAATACAGGAGAAGGTGGCTTACACGAAGATTTTTATAAGTATGGGAAAAACACAATTGTTCAGGTTGCATCAGGACGTTTTGGAGTACATAAGACATATCTTAACAGTGGTGCCGCTATAGAGATTAAGATGGGACAGGGCGCTAAGCCGGGTATCGGAGGCCATCTTCCGGGAACAAAAATCGGAGAAGACATTTCAAAGACCCGCATGATACCCGTGGGGACAGATGCAATTTCTCCTGCTCCTCATCATGATATTTATTCTATCGAAGATTTACGGCAGCTTGTATATTCATTAAAGGAAGCGACCGGTTATACAAAACCTGTAGTAGTTAAAATTGCAGCTGTACATAATGTTTCCGCTATTGCCAGCGGTATTGCGAGAAGTGGTGCTGATATTATCGCTATAGACGGTTACCGTGGTGGAACAGGTGCTGCTCCGACAAGGATACGTGATCATGTGGGCATACCTATTGAGCTGGCATTGGCCAGTGTTGACAAAAGACTGCGAGATGAAGGTATTCGAAATAATGTATCCATTGTTGTGGGAGGAAGCATTCGCTCCAGTGCCGATGTTGTAAAAGCTGTTGCTCTTGGTGCGGACTGTGTATATATAGGGACTTCCGCGTTGCTCGCATTGGGGTGCCATCTATGCCGTAGTTGCCAGTCAGGTAAATGCAACTGGGGTATAGCGACCCAAAGAGAAGACCTGGTTAAGCGCTTGAATCCAAATATAGGTTATAAAAGACTTGTTAATCTCCTGACTGCTTGGCAGCATGAAATAAAGGAAATGATGGGCGGTATGGGAATTAACTCAATTGAAAGCCTGAAAGGAAATAGGCTAATGCTCCGTGGCGTGGGCTTGAATGAAAAAGAACTTGAAATACTGGGCATAAAACATGCGGGTGAATAAGACTAATTGTATGCGGTGGTGAAAGAGATTGAAACGAGTCTATGTAAATGAAAAATGGTGTCTTGGGTGTCATTTATGCGAATACTATTGTGCTTTTGCTTCAAGTAATGAAAAGGATATGGCAAGAGCACTGAAGGACATAAAAATATGTCCCAGAATAAAAATCGAGGAAATGGACGGAATAAGCTTCGCCGTATCATGTCGCCATTGTCATGAACCCTTATGCGTTAAGGGATGTATAACCGGAGCCATGACAAAGAAGGATGGCGTAATAACAATCGATAAAGACAGATGCATCGGGTGCTATACCTGTATATTAAGCTGCCCATATGGTGCGGTTTCGCCTTCGGAGGACGGAGCGATACAGAAGTGTGAGCTTTGTATAAAGACAAGCAGTGGAACACCAAGATGTGTTGAGGGATGTCCTAATGGTGCAATTGTTTTTGAGGAAAGAGGTGAATAGCTTGAAATATGTAATTATCGGTAATTCAGCAGCCGCCGTTGGTGCCGTGGAAGCCATACGACGCGCGCGCGGACAAAATGATACAGACGGCAGAATTATAATTATCAGCAATGAAAACTATCATACATACTCAAGACCGCTGATTTCCTATCTGTTGATGGGTAAAACCACCGAAGAGAAAATGAAATACAGGAAAGATAGTTTTTATAGTGATAATAATTGCGAACTGATGCTTAATAAAACCGTCAAAAGAATAGATATCAATCAAAAACAGGTTGAGTTTGATGACGGCGGATATGAAAGTTATGACAAGCTGCTGATTGCTACCGGATCATCGCCATTTATTCCTCCGATGAAGGGATTGGAAAAGGTAAAAAACATGTTCACATTTACAACCCTGGATGATGCCAAACGGTTGGATAGTGTATTAGTAGAGAATACAAAGGTTCTTATAATAGGAGCAGGACTAATTGGGCTTAAGTGTGCCGAGGGAATCAGCAAAAAGAAGGTTGAGACAATATGTGTGGACTTGTCATCCAGGGTGCTTTCAAGCATTTTGGATGAGGATGGTTCTGAAATTATTAAGAAACATTTAGAAGACAATAATGTTAAGTTTTATCTGAGTCATCAGATAGCAGAGCTTCATGAGAAGGTCGCTATATTGGACGATAATACTCAAATAGCCTTTGATGTTCTTGTTGTTGCCGTTGGCGTGAGAGCTAACATCTCTTTATTAAAGGATATTGGAGGCAAAACCAACAGAGGTATTCTTATTGATGAAAGATGCAGAACTTCCATTCCTGATATTTATGCTGCGGGGGATTGCTGTGAAAGCCTCGATGCTTCATCAGGCGAAACGAAATTAATGGCCCTGCTTCCTAATGCGTATATGCAAGGTGAATGCGCGGGAATGAACATGTCAGGAGAAGATTTTGTGTTTGATAAGGCCATCCCCATGAATGCAATAGGCTTGTTTGGAAAACATATCATAACCGCGGGAACCTATAAAGGCGATGTTTATTATAATGCCGACGAAAAGAACTACAAAAAATTATTCTACTCGGATAATAAATTAAATGGATTTATCCTCATTGGTGATATACAAAAAGCAGGTATATACACTGCGCTTATAAGGGAAAAAACTCCCTTAGACACGTTGGATTTTGAACTTATATGCAAAATGCCCGGACTTATGGCTTTTAGCAAGGAAGAACGGGCCAGCAAACTTGGAGGTGTCATTAAATGAATCTTTGTGCTCAAGAATTAGGTTATAAGGCATTAAATGATAAAGTCCGGAATACAGATGAGGATATCGTCATTGGTGATTGCTACGGTGAACGTTTCATAGGAAGCGGAGCATCATCGAAAACCATAACAATAAACGGTACACCGGGTAATGCATTGGGTGCATATCTTGACAGTGCTACCATTGTAGTAAACGGCAACGCCCAGGATGCTGTCGGAGATACTATGAATGACGGTAAAATAATTATTAACGGAAATACAGGAGATGCCTTGGGATATGCCATGAGAGGTGGTAAAATATATGTAAAAGGCTACGCCGGTTATCGTACAGGTATCCATATGAAGGAGTATCAGGATAAGAAACCTGTGATAGTCGTAGGTGGAAGTACCGGAAGCTTTTTGGGAGAGTATCTTGCAGGAGGACTCATTATAGTTCTGGGATTAGACACTGATAATATTCCCGTGGGCTACTTCACCGGAGCAGGTATGCATGGCGGTGAAATATTTATAAGGAGCAGTAAAGCACCAAAAAATCTGCCCAAACAGGTAAGTCTCAGCATAGCAAGTGATTCAGATAAAAGCAGAATTAAGGATATATTAGTTGAATTTTCTGATTTATTCGGCATTGCTATGGATGAAATATTTAGTAAAACATTCTATCGCCTTACACCAAATGCTAAAAATCCATATAAGCAACTTTACACGCAAAACTAAAGCTAAAAAAATCCGATAGGGAGGGCTGATAAATGAACGCTACCATTAAAGAGGTTTTGGAGTTTGTAAAAGAAAATGATGTAAAATTCATTCGCCTTGCATTTTGTGATTTATCAGGTATGCAGAAGAATATTTCGGTTATGCCCGATGAATTGCCCGAAGCCTTTGAACATGGGATTCTCTTCGATGCTCATGCAATAAAAGGTTTTACAGATATAACAAAATCTGATTTGCTCTTAGTTCCTGATCCGACCACGCTGTCGGTCTTACCATGGCGACCACAACAGGGGAGAGTCGTCCGTTTTTATTGTCATATAAAAAATCCGGATGGCAGTGCGTTTTGGGGCGATACCAGAGAAATACTTAAATCGGTTCTAGGTCGTGCGGAACAAAAGGGATACTCATGTATGGTCGGAGCAGAATGTGAGTTTTATCTTTTCAAGACTGATGAGAATGGTGAGCCTACGACTAATCCCTTCGATAATGGCGGTTATCTGGATGTTTCACCACTTGATAAGAGTGAAAATGTCCGCCGTGAGATTTGCCTTTGTCTTGAGGATATGGGAATCAAACCCGAAACATCTCACCATGAGCAGGGACCGGGGCAAAACGAGATTGATTTTAAGTTTTCTGACGCACTGAACTGCGCTGATAACCTTTTTACCTTTAGACAAACGGTAAAAAGCATTGCAGCCAGGAATGGTCTGTTTGCTTCATTTTCTCCAAAACCACTCGCTGAAAAAAGCGGAAGCGGTCTGCATATAAATCTGTCCCTTTCACAAAACGGTAAGAATATTTTCAGGTTAGGCGGGGAAGAGAGTTCGAAAGAAGCGGAGAGTTTTATAGCAGGAATACTTCAGAAAACACCTGAAATAACAGCGTTTTTAAATCCACTGCCTAACTCATATGAACGTTTTGGTTCCTTTGAAGCGCCTAAGTATGTTACATGGTCCTATGGCAACAGGTCCCAGCTTATTCGAATTCCGGCCGCGCAGGGAGAAAGGGTACGAATGGAATTGCGTTCACCCGATCCATCCACCAATCCATATCTTGCATTTGCTCTTGTAATCAGTGCCGGATTATATGGTATAGAGAATAAATTACAGCTACCCGAAAGTATAAATGTGGATCTCTACACCGCTGATAACAGCATAACGGAGGGTTTGACAAAATTGCCCCAAAGTATGGACGATGCTTTGGCTTTAGCCGCTAAATCTGAATTTATAAAAAGTGCATTGAATGAGAATGTACATAATAAATTTATTCAAATGAAAACATTAGAGCTTGAATCCTTCAATCAGGCTATGGATAAGAGAGAGCATTATTTACAGAATTATTTTAAAGTCATTTAAACTTAAGATTTAGATGAATATGCCAGTCCACATATAGCTAAACGGGTTAAGTTAAGTATTTTGAAAGGTGGGATGCTATGGACAGTGCATTGATAATATCATATTCTGAAAAAAGTGCTGTTTGCTTAGCAGAGATTTTAACAGAATCATCTGTTACTAATATAACCACCATTTCTAACGCCGGCGAAGCAAGGCGTATTTTACTGGAAAAAGACTTTGACTTATGTATTGTGAATACTCCACTGCCTGACGAGTTTGGTGAAAGTCTTGCCAGAAACATTGCCGCTAGAGGAATCTGTGAAGTAATCTTAATTGTTAAAGGAGAATTATATGATGAAATTTCTGATAGAGTTGAGGAATGTGGTGTGATAACCATTGCCAAACCTATCAGTAAACCTTTGTTTTGGAATGCCCTGAAAATGGCTTCGGTAATGCATAAACGAGTTAAAGCAATTCAAAGTGAAAACAAAAAGCTGATTCAAAAAATTGAAGATATTCGAATCATTGATAGAGCAAAGTGTATTTTAATATCACATCTTTCAATAACTGAGCCGGAAGCTCACAGGTACATAGAAAAGCAGGCTATGGATATGAGGTTGTCACGAAGAAATGTAGCGGAGGAGTTATTAAAGATCTATGAAAATTGAATTTACAAAAATGCATGGCTGTGGAAATGATTATATATATATAAACTGCTTCGAACGTGAAATCGACAGTCCTGAAAGTCTTGCAATTACTTTGTCCGACCGCCATTTTGGAATAGGTGGGGATGGAATTGTCTTAATCTGCAGAAGTGATGTGGCCGATGCAAAAATGAGGATGTTCAATATCGACGGAAGTGAAGGGAAAATGTGTGGAAATGCTATCCGTTGTGTCGCCAAATATTTATACGATAATGGATTGGTAAGAAAGAACGAAATTAAAATAGAAACCTTGAGTGGCGTAAAAACACTTCAAATAAATACACAAAATGGACTTGTTACAACTGTCAGAGTGGATATGGGAAAAGCGGAGCTGGAGCCCTCAAAGATTCCGGTGAAGATGCAAGGAGAACAGATTCTAAGTGCCCCCTTGAATATTGAAGGGGAGACCTTCTATATAACTTGTGTTTCGATGGGAAACCCTCATGCAGTGGTATTCTGCGATGATGTGGATTGTTTGAAGCTCTCAGAATTAGGTCCATTATTTGAACATAACGAAATATTCCCTGAAAGAGTTAATACTGAGTTTGTTAAAGTGATTGATAAGAACACAATAAAAATGCGAGTATGGGAGCGGGGTAGCGGTGAAACACTTGCTTGTGGAACCGGAGCATGCGCATCAGCTGTAGCAGCAGTCTTAAACGGTTATTGTAGCAAAGGTGAAGATATTCATGTTCTTCTTTTAGGAGGGGAACTTGTTATTAATTATACTGACAAAGCGGTATTTATGACAGGAGGCTGTGCCAAGGTATTCGAGGGTGTGGTCGAAATATGAAGGGAAAAAGGGGCGAGGTACTATGACAAAGTATATTTTTATCACGGGCGGAGTTGTGTCAGGACTTGGAAAAGGTATTACAGCGGCAAGTCTCGGAAGGCTTTTAAAGCAGAGAGGGTTGAAGGTAGCATCACAAAAGTTGGACCCCTATATGAATGTTGATCCCGGTACGATGAGCCCTTTTCAGCATGGAGAAGTGTTCGTTACCAATGACGGAGCAGAGACCGACCTTGATTTAGGACATTATGAACGTTTTATTGATGAGGACTTAACCATGTATTCTAACCTTACATCGGGCAAGGTTTATTGGAATGTGCTTAATCGTGAACGTATAGGTGGTTATTTGGGACAAACGGTTCAGGTTATTCCCCATATAACCGGGGAGATAATGGATTTTATTTACGGAGGTGCAGAAAAGAGCGGTGCAGATGTCTTGATAACCGAAATCGGAGGTACAACAGGTGATATTGAAAGCCAACCCTTCTTAGAAGCCATACGCCAGATTTCTCTTGAAAAAGGCCGGGAAAACTGCCTTTTTATACACGTCACATTGGTGCCATACCTTAAAGGCTCTAACGAACATAAATCAAAACCCACCCAACATTCGGTCAAGGAGCTCCGGTCAATGGGTATTTCGCCAGATATTATCGTCGCCCGTGCTGATGAGCCGCTAGATGACAATATCAAGGCTAAAATATCTCTGTTTTGTAACGTCAAGCGGGATTGCGTAATTGAAAATCTCACGTTGTCTTGTCTTTATGAGGCCCCTCTTATGCTTCATGAGAAAGGCCTTGATGAAGTGGTTTGCAGGGAATTTAAGCTTGAAACAAAGGAACCGGATTTGAATGAATGGAAGAATATGGTCCAAAAAATAAATATGCGTTATAAAGAAGTTGTTATTGCAGTAGTAGGCAAATATGTAAAGCTTCCCGACGCATACCTTTCAATCATAGAGAGCTTAAATCATGCAGGTTATGATACCGGTTCGAAGGTTAAAATAAAATGGGTAGATAGCGGAGATGTAACAAAAGAGAATGTTTCAGAGAAATTGCAGGATGTAGGTGGAATCATCATTCCCGGAGGTTTTGGGGATAGAGGAATAGAGGGAAAAATCACCACCTGCCAGTATGCGAGGGAAAACAATATACCGCTGTTGGGAATTTGTCTTGGAATGCAAATCGCAGTAATTGAATTTGCACGCAATGTTTGTGGCTTTGAGGATGCCCACTCAACAGAGTTTAATGAAAAGAGTACACACCCAGTTATTGACCTTATGGATGAACAGATCGGAGTTACTCGTAAGGGTGGTACTATGAGACTGGGAGCATATCCGTGTAAATCAAAAGACGGTACTATGCTTAGAAACTTATACGGAAAAGAACTTATCAGCGAGCGCCATCGACACAGGTATGAATTTAACAATGACTATAGAGAGGTTTTTAGTAAGAACGGTCTTGTGATTTGTGGAACATCACCTGACGATAACCTGGTGGAGGCTGTTGAGCTTCCGAATAACCGCTTTTTTATTGGAGTGCAATATCATCCTGAGTTCAAGAGTCGCCCCGATAAACCTCATCCATTATTTTTGGGGCTTTTGAAAGCCGCTTTGGAGGATTAATATGAAGATTAACGGTAATTATTTGAATTTAGAGGACAGCTACCTATTTGCATCGATAGCAAAAAAAGTAAATGAATATAAGCTTCAAAATCCTCAAAAAGACATTATTCGTCTTGGTATTGGAGACGTTACTTTACCCCTTGTTCCTGCTGTTATAGATGCCATGAAAAAGGCAGTTGAAGAAATGGGGAACGCAGATACATTCAAAGGCTACGGCGATTATGAAGGATTTAGCTTTTTAAGAAAGGCTGTTTGTGATTATTACGGGAAAAAGAGTGTTGACCTTGACGAATCCGATGTTTTTATAAGTGACGGAGCCAAAAGCGACCTTGGCAATATTCTTGATATATTTGATGTAAATAACACAGTGCTTATTCCAGATCCTGTTTACCCTGTTTATGTGGATACCAACATAATGGCGGGACGCGAAATAACATTAATAAATGGCAATATGGAGAATAATTTTCTCCCGCTGCCCGATGAGACAGTAAAGGGTGATATAGTTTATATATGCTCGCCCAACAACCCAACAGGAGCTGTTTATACGAAGGAACAGCTAAAGCTTTGGGTGGACTGGGCTTTGGAAAGGAATGCGGTAATTCTGTTTGACAGTGCTTATGAAGCATTCATACAGGACGATTCATTACCTACAAGTATTTATCAGGTTCCCGGCGCTAAGAAATGTGCCATAGAGTTTTGCTCCTTATCCAAAACAGCGGGTTTCACAGGAACTCGCTGCGGTTATACCATTGTACCAAATGAACTTGTAAGGGAAAATACCTCTCTGAACAAGCTATGGTTAAGACGCCAGTCCACAAAGTTCAACGGAGTTCCTTATATAGTGCAAAGAGGGGCAGAGGCTATATTTACCGAACCGGGATTAACTCAGATTAAGGAGAATATCAGTTATTACCTAAAAAATGCAAGCATTATTACAGAAACCTTGACCGAGCTTGGTATTTGGTTTACAGGGGGCACAAACTCGCCCTATATATGGCTCAAATGCCCTGATAAAATGTTGTCCTGGGAGTTTTTTGACTTGCTGCTGAACAAATACAATATTGTTGGAACCCCGGGAGCTGGATTCGGTAAAAACGGGGAGGGCTTTTTTCGTTTGACTGCCTTTGGCAATCCGGATAATGTGAAAAAGGCCATGGACAGGTTACGAAATAATCGATTTTAGTTCACTTTTTTCCGATAGGAGCATAAAATAATATGAACAAAGGCGTTTACTGGATATCATCCGGTGACGCCTTTATTATAAAATAACAAGGTTCCAAGAGAACAGAGTATCTGTTCTCGCCCCCGCTAGCAATCTGTGATTGCATAGCGGGTGGGGTTCTTATTAAAATGAAAAAGTTTGTGGCAGTCTAACTTATTCTATGACGAGGTGCTTATATGTGCGGGATAGCAGGCTTTTGTAATTTCAGTATTAATTATAACAATAACAAAGAGGATTGGCATAATACCCTGATTGATATGAGAAAATCCATAGCCCATCGCGGAAGTGATAATGTAGGAGAATATCTGTCCGAACATGTAGGGCTTAGTCATACCCGTCTGTCCATAAGGGACCTTTCAAATGGCATGCAGCCTATTATAAGGGTTATTGGAAATTCAGAATATGTGATTATCTATAACGGAGAAATTTACAATACCGATGAGCTTGTTCCCGAGCTATTAAAAGCAGGGTTCATTTTTGAAACTACAACTGACACAGAGGTTATCTTGTATGCATATATTCATTACGGAATTGATTTTGTAAATAAGCTTAACGGTATTTTTGCCTTTGCAATTTGGGACAGCGCAGCCGAAAGACTGATCTTGTACCGCGACCGCCTTGGCGTTAAACCGTTGTTTTATACAATTAGGGATAATACTATTGTTTTTGGTTCCGAAATAAAGGCTCTTTTCTGCTTTCCGGGAATAAAACCTGAAATTGATATAAATGGCTACAGAGAGATTTTTGGAATTGGTCCGGCACGAACGTCTGGCAATGGCGTTTATAAAAATATTAATGAGGTACAACCGGGATATTATGCTGTTTTCTCTAAAAATGGTCTGAAAAATATACGTTATTGGGATATTGAACTCAAAATTCATAGTGACAACTATGAGCAAACTGTAGAAAAGGTGTCGTTTCTTGTACGTGATGCTATCAGAAGACAAATGGTATCCGATGTTCCCGTTTGTAGTTTTTTATCGGGAGGAATTGACTCAAGTATTGTAACGGCAGTAGCTTCAAATTTCTTAAATGAAAGAGGAGTTAAGCTAAATACTTTTTCGTTTGATTTTAAGGATAATAGCCTGTATTTTAAGTCAAATGCCTTCCAGCCCGAGCGGGACAGACCCTTTGTTGATATCATGCTCGAAAATTACAGCCTGAACCACAATTACCTGGAATGTGATGAAAGCCTTTTAGCTGACTTGCTCTATTCTGTAGTCGATGCGAAGGATTTACCGGGAATGGCTGATATTGACGCTTCCCTTTTATACTTTTGCTCACTGGTTAAACAGAACAATAAAGTTGCTTTAACAGGTGAATGTGCTGACGAAATCTTCGGAGGCTATCCATGGTTCTACAAGGAAGAGCTGTTCCGGATCAATGGATTTCCATGGTCAAATGACGTAAATACAAGGACTATACTACTGTCCGATGATTTTATCAGGCATCTTGATCTTAAAGACTATATTCATGCAAGATATACCGATTCGCTTAATGAAGTTCCGTGTATGGAAGGAGAAAGCTTGATTGAGAGTAGGCGAAAGGACATAGCATATCTCAATATCAAATGGTTTATGCAGACTTTGCTCGACAGAATGGATAGGGCTAGCATGTATTCTGCCCTTGAGGCAAGAGTACCCTTTGCCGATCACAGAATAGTTGAGTATGTGTTCAATGTACCCTGGGATATGAAATATAGAGGAGGTATAGAGAAATCACTTTTAAGAGAAGCGTGCAAAGATCTTTTGCCCGAAAAGCTTTTATTCCGTAAAAAAAGCCCCTATCCCAAAACATATAATCCTAACTACGAGCGCTTGCTCGCCCAAAAGTTTTCAGAAATTATTAACAATCCAAATTCGCCAATTATGTCCTTTACAGACAAGAAAAAAGCGCTTTCATTCATGGATGCCCCTGCCGAATACGGAAAGCCGTGGTTTGGTCAATTAATGGCCGCCCCACAGCTTATGGCTTATATGATTCAGGTTAACTACTGGCTGGAGAAATATTTATAATGGTTTATTTATTCGGTTCGTGCACCTCTGTCAATGGCAATTAAGCCGGTACGGACAACTTCACGTACCCCAAACGGCCGTAATAAATCTTCCATGGCTTGGATTTTATCCTGCCCGCCGCTAACTTCCAAAGTCATAGTTCTCAAGCCCACATCAACAACAGAGGCTCTAAAGATATCTGCGATAGATATAATGTCCTGACGTTTATTGTCCGGAGCATCAACCATAATCAATGCCAATTCACGTAATACAGAGTTCTCATTAGTTATTCTTTTCATCCTGACTATGTTAGGCATAGCGTTTATCTTAGCTGTCAATGCGGCGACAGAGTTTTCATCCCCATCGGAAACAATGGTAATCCTACTAACATCACTATTCTCGGTAACGCCTACAGCCAGACTGTGAATATTGCTTTCGGCGCTTCCGAAAGCTGATGCCACACTTGATAAAACACCTAGCTTATTTTTGACCCATATTGAATATATCTGTTTATTCATTCTAAATCCCCTTTCAGAACATATGAATTATTGGCATAGCGCCAGAGCTGTTATGATTGAATAGTACTTAGTCATAGATTCGTCTGACCTTGATGTTACAACAAGAGGAACTTTCGCACCGGTAATAATATGACACATTTTATTCTTTTGCAGGAAAGCCAATGATTTAACCAGAATATTTGCAGCATCGATGTTCGGCGTCAACAAAACATCGGCATCTCCCGCCACATCGCTTTCAATATTCTTATGTTTAACCGACTCTGTACTGATGGCAAGATCCAGCGATAATGGGCCATCAACAATGCAACCTTTTATTTGACCTCGCCTGCACATCTGAGTAAGAAGTGCAGCGTCAAGAGTACTTTTAATTGAAGTATTTACAACTTCAATTGCGGCTAATACTGCCACTTTAGGCTTTTCTACACCCAGTGAATGCGCCACATCCACCGAGTTTCTTATTAGTTCAACTTTCTGCTGTAAATCAGGTTCTATAGTAATTGCCGCATCAGTAACAAATAAAAGCTTCGGATAATTTTCATTTTCAATCACCATAGTATGACTAATCAAACGATTTGATTTTAACCCTGTTTCCTTATTCAGGACTGCTTTCATAAAATCAGCAGTTGGGAGGATTCCCTTCATAAGAGCATGGGCTTCGCCTCTATGTACCATTTCAATGGCGATTCGGGCACTTTTCTCATTATCATCTTCTTGAATAATAGATACTTTAGATAAATCTAAATCAATACTGTCTGCAAGATTAAAGATTTTCTGTTTGTCTCCTATTAAAATTGGCTGAGCAAAACCTTTATCATAAGCTGCCTTGAGGGAACTCAACACATTATCGTCATGAGCTGCAACAACAGCTATTTTCTTTGCCGGTTTACCAATCAATAAGTCTTCTATTTGCTGAAGCTTGTTGATCATATGTTTAATCCTCCATATATTCTAGTGAAGTCTCAAATCCCTTTATAACATCTATGACCCCTTTTGCCAGTGCCATCATTTCCTCTTCTCCCGGGTAAACCCGAACGGGTGCCAGAAAAGAGATTCTTTCCTTGATCCGGTCTACAATATAGTCGCTATAAGCCAGTCCACCGGTAATTAAGATGGAATCAATCTTACCATACAATGCTGCCGCACCGGCGCAGATTTCTCGGGAAACTCTATAGGTGAGTGCCTCCAATATAAGCCTGATATTTTCGTCGCTTTTAGCCTTTTCTACAAGCACCTTCAAATCAGAGGTTCCGGTATGGGCTATTAAACCACCATTACCAATTAGTTTTCTCATTAATTCTTTTTGTGAATATTTACCCGAATAGCATAAGTCTATAACCTGCTTCATGGGCAAGGTCCCTGCTCGCTCAGGAGTAAATGGCCCATCCTCCAGTGCGTTATTTACATCAATTACTTTGCCATTATAATGGACTCCAACTGAAATGCCGCCGCCCAGATGAGCAACAATAAATTTAGCTTCTTTATAATCTAGATTCATTTCATCAGCAGCCCGTTTTGCCACAGCTTTTTGATTAAGGGCGTGAAATATACTGACATTTTGCATTTCGGGCAATCCTGTGATTCTTGCTATGTCCATTAATTCATCCACAACAACAGGGTTGACCACAAAAGACTTTTTCCCATGTTTTTCAGCCAAATCAAAAGCAATAATAGCTCCCAGATTAGAAGCATGCTCACCATATTTTGAAGACTTCAGATCTTCCAGCATTTTGCTGTTCACAGAATATGTACCGCCTGCAAGAGGTCTTAATAACCCGCCTCTTCCCACAAAAGCGTCGATTTCAGCCGGATTAATGTTATTTTCCTGTATTATTATATTTATTGTTTCAATGCGATATTCGAATTGCGCCATGACAGAGGGAAATGACTTAATCTCAGACACATCATGGCGTACAGTTCTTTCAAATATAATTTTCTCATCGTCAAACAGTGCAACCTTCGTAGAGGTTGAACCCGGATTAATTATAAAAAGTTTTGCTCCCACACGTCACCTTACCTTCATTTAAAATATTTATACTTCTTTTAATATGAAAGAATATTACCCATATTTTTATGAGTCTAATTACACCATGTTTATTAGTTAAAAAAATACCTATTATTTAGATTGATATGAATATACTATTTTAAAACAATTGACATTTTAACTTTCAAGGCATATGATAGATAAAAATTAATAAGCGACGTTGAAAAGGATAAGTAGTCACAAGAAACCATCAGAGAGAAGATGTCACCGGCTGAAAGCGTCTTCGGGGGAATTATGATGAACAGACACCTTGGAGTCGGTTGAAAAAAGCAGATTTGCAAGTAAGTCAGCCCGCATAATCCACGTTAAGGATCTTGAGCCGGACAAAATATTATTTATTTTGTCAATTTGGGTGGCACCGCGATTAATCCCTCGTCCCAGCATTGTCTGAGACGGGGGTTTTTTATTTTGAAAGGAAGGTAGAGCGGCATGGAACAGATAGGAATTTGGAACAAAAATGATTCAATTGATGCTTCTAAGTTAAGGGATTACGGCGGTAAAGTAATCAGTCTGCACGGTATGGTGCATAAAATAAGAGAGATGAGCGGTTTTACATTTGTTATATTAAGGACGCACCGCGATCTTGTACAGTGTGTGTATTCAAACGAATATTTCCAGTCTAAGCTCTGTGAGCTTCAGGAAGGATGCGCTGTTCTTGTTGTGGGTGAGGTCATTGTCAATGAACACGTTATAAACGGTGCAGAAATAAGGATAAGTGTAATCGAGGTATTGTCTAGACCTGCTGAAAATATGCCTATTGCCATTAACAGAAAACAGTTGGATATACCCCTTGATACCAGCCTGTCATATAGACCCATAGCTTTGAGGAACATTAAAGAGAGAGCAGTTTTTAAGATTCAGGAAGGAATTGCAAGAGGTTTTCGAGAGTATTTGACCCACCAAAATTTCACCGAGGTCCATACACCTAAAATCGTTTTTGCAGGTGCAGAGGGTGGAGCAAATATTTTTAAACTCGATTATTTTGGTAAGCAGGTCTATCTTGCTCAAAGTCCACAGTTTTACAAGCAAACTCTGGTTGGAACTTTTGAAAGAGTATTCGAAATAGCAGCTGTTTACAGAGCCGAAAAGCATGATACTGCAAGACATCTTAATGAGTATATAAGTATGGACTTTGAAATGGGTTTTATTAATGACCACACCGACATCATGGAAATGGAGGTTGGAGCGTTAAAGTATATTTTCGGGCTTTTGGATGAGGAATACGCGAAGGAGTTAAGTCTGTTCGGTGTGAAGACACCTGAGATTGAAAGTATACCTTCGATTAAATTTATGGAAGCAAAAACTATCATAGAAAAGCAATACAAGCGAAAAGTTACTGATTTTTATGATTTCGAGCCTGAAGAAGAACAGTTGATAGGCAACTATGCAAAAACTCGGTTGGGATCTGATTTTATATTCATAACACATTACCCTTCAGCTAAGAGGCCATTTTATGCTATGGATGATAAGAATGATCCAGGCTTTACCAAGAGCTTCGATCTTTTATATAATGGCCTTGAGGTCACAACCGGTGGTCAGCGCATACATGACTACCATGAGCAGGTAGAGAAGATGAAAGCTAGGGGAATGACTCCTGAAGATTTTGAGTCCTATTTGATGATTCATAAATACGGTATGCCCCCGCACGGAGGGCTTGGTGCAGGGCTTGAACGGCTCACAATGAAACTCTTGGGATTCAATAATGTTCGGTATGCATCAATGTTTCCGCGGGACATAAACCGTGTGACTCCATAGAAAACTAAATACTTTGCTCATAAAAAAATAGCTTTATTATTTGACACTTTACCTGTAACGTGATAGAATTTCTAAAATATTTGCATAATATAAAGAAAAGACTAAGAAAAGAAATAGTAGCATTTTTGATTTCAAACAGAAAGATGCCGGTTGATGAGAGGCTCGTGAATAAAAAATGTGAATACCTCTTTGAGTTGCGTACCGAAAGAATAGTTCAAGTAGGCTGCGACGGAGCGCACACCGTTATCAGGTGCAAGGGTATCGCAATTGCTGTACTCTATGAGATAGATAATGTGAGTTATCTATAAACTTAAGGTGGTAACGCGAATTAAACTTTCGCCCTTTTAACATGAGGGCGGAAGTTTTTTGTTTTTCTTAAAATGTATGCAGATATGAAATTTATAATTTAGGAGGTAATTCGTTATGCTTACACCAAATGAACAGCTAAGAATCATATTAAAAGGAGTTCACCAGTGCGTGAACGAAGAAGAGCTACTGGCTAAACTTGAAAAATCATGTCAACAAAATAGGCCACTTATTATTAAACTAGGTCTTGATCCGTCGGCACCTGATATTCATCTTGGCCATGCGGTTGTGTTGAGGAAAATAAAACAAATGCAGGACCTTGGACATCTTGTGAATATAGTAATCGGCGATTTTACAGGTAAAATAGGAGACCCGACAGGAAAATCAAAGGGAAGGGTTGCCCTTTCAGATGAACAGGTTAAAGAAAATGCAGCAACGTATTGTGAACAGATATTTAAGGTATTGGATAGAGAGAAAACCATTGTAAGATTCAATAGCGAATGGCTTTCTAAGCTTAATTTCGAAGATGTTATCAAGCTTGCGGCCACCTCCACAGTTGCTCGCATGCTCGAGAGAGATGATTTTCAGAATCGCTATAAAAATGGCATTCCTATCGGAATCCATGAGTTTTTCTATCCTTTGATGCAGGCATTTGATTCGATTGAGTTAAAGGCCGATATTGAGCTGGGTGGAACAGACCAAACATTCAATATCCTTATGGGAAGAAATCTTCAAAAGACTTTGGGACAGGAACAGCAGATAGCAATTTTTATGCCTATTCTAGAAGGACTAGACGGTATTGAGAAAATGAGTAAGAGTCTTGGTAATTACATTGGTGTAAGTGAGCCTGCCGAAGTTATGTTTAAAAAGGTTATGGAAGTACCGGACGATTTAATTATCAGGTACTATGAATTAGCAACAGATGAGCATCCCGATGTGATAGAAAGGATTAAGCTTGAGATAGAAAACGGTGTTAATCCAAGGGACATTAAATTTAGGCTGGCTAAGATTATAACTTCTCTTTATCACTCAAATGAAGCTGTTGAAAAAGCCATTTTATACTATGAAGCAGCCTTTAGTAAGAAGGCTGTCCCCGATGACATTCCAACCTTAACGATAGAAAATGATAAGGCTGTATTAAGTGATGTTATACCAGAGTTAATAAATATGGGATTTATTAAAAGCAGAAGCGAGTTTATCAGATTAATTAAACAAGGGGGAGTTCAGATTAACGGAAAAAAGATTGATGATAACGTTATGAATAATGATCTGATAGCCTCTGACGTGATTAAGATAGGGAAAAAGAAATTTCTAAGAATCATTTAATTTTATATGGTTATATTCTAACCGAATTCTAACTACCGCGACAGGAAGGGCTAATTATTATGTTCTAGAATATAGTTAATGAAGTTAAAGGAGCATAATAAAATGATTATAGAGGAAGTAAATTCAAAGAATATTCATAATAGCATAAAGAATACTGTTTACATTATATCGAGAACACTTAATATTGATGCAGGAAAAGCAACTAAGTTATTTTATAGTACAAAGACTTCAGATGAGCTCCTAAACCCACTAACAAAAATGTGGCAGGAAGATTATGCTTATATTGCAAAGCTTGCTGTCAAGGAAATCACTGATACCCATAAAGAAATGTGCAGAGTAAACGAGGCTGAAACAGCAAAGCAATACTTCATTAAAAAGATTGCTTATATATAGTACGTGATAGTTAGCGTAAAAAGGAGGCTCTTAACTTGAGCTTCTTTTTTTTATCTTTACGATATCAATAAAAGATATGGTACAATGGTAATACGGCTAGAGTAAGGCGTTTAGATTTTTATACAGAAAGAATAAATAAAAGGTTATATATGAAAAAACAAAAAATTGTCGAACTGGATTTCTTCAGATCTGTTGCTTTTCTGGCTGTTGCGCTACAGCATGTTCTAGGAGCATATCAAAGAACCGATATTTCCGGCTGGGAATCAGCAGGTATTTCGGTAATGTTTTTAGCAACCAAGTTTGCTGTACCCGCCTTTGTTTTTGCATCAGGGCTTGTCCTTTTTTACAATTATTACGAAAGCCTTCATTATGGGAGATTCCTGTTAAAAAGAGTAAAGGAAATCCTGATTCCCTATATTCTTTGGACGGCATTGTACTATATCTATTACACACCCCGGAATGATCGCGGTTTCGGTGGATATTTTAGAGCTCTCATTCTTGGTGAGGGAGGGTATCACCTTTGGTATATAATTATGATTTTTCAATTTTATATTTTTCTCCCCATTTACATAGCTGCGTTTAAAAGAGTAGAAAAACTTTTTAATTCAAAAGGCCGTATTATAATCTTTAGTGTGTTTACCGTTCTATATTTTCTTTATATTCTGTTGCCATCCTATTTACTGCCCTATGGAATTGTCAAGCCTCAGAACCCGGTTATAAAATTCCTGTTTGCCGATTATATCACTAGGAATTCAATATCATATATTTTCTATTTCGTGCTAGGTGGGGTAGTTGCTTTAAATCTGGATAAGGTGAGAGCGTTGCTTAAAAAGTTTTCCTTAGTACTTATTTCAGCTTTCGCCGTCAGCTTCACTTTGCTTGAGCTGCTCTATTACAAAAATGGGTTTATAGACGGTAAAATCAATTTATCATATCCATCCTTCTTTAAACCTCATTATTTCCTACTTACCGTATTATGTATTCTTACATTATATCTATTGTCTATCACAAGGTGGCTACATAATAGCTGGGTGTCCAATGTATTCAAATTCATTGGAGACAATTCTTTTCAGGCATATTTAGCCCATGCCTATGCTATTAATATCGTTGCCGGAGTTATATACAAATCCGGAATCACTTTTAAACCAGTTATCTATGGACTAATTTTTCTTGGCTGTATAATCATATCATTATGCATAGCTTTTTTGCTCCGTTTCATGAAAACACAGGCTAAAGCTCTTTTTTCAATAATAATTAAAAAACCTGTCTGAAAGAGCGCAAGATAAATTTAAATAAAGAAGCTTACCTCTAGCAGATAAAAGAATAAAATACTGAAATTATTATGGTTGAAAAAGAAGCAATCATAAGTTATAATTGAAATATAAAATGTATACAATATACATTATACAACTTACGAAGAACGTTTAATTTATAGTGTTTTAAGGATTTTAAATATGAATAAAACAATTATATCAGGAGGAGATGTGTGATTATGAAGTTTAAGAGTGGTAAATGGAACAACCAAATAGATGTTAGGGATTTTATCCAAAAGAACTATACTCCATATGATGGAGACGATAGTTTTTTAGCTGCTCCCACCAAAAAAACAACTGAGCTGTGGGCTAAAGTTACAGAACTAATGAAAGAGGAAAGAAGTAATGGCGGAATATTGGATATAGATACACATACAATCTCAACAATTACTTCACATAAGCCCGGTTACATAAATAGCAACTTAGAAGAAATAGTAGGTCTTCAGACTGATGAACCACTAAAAAGAGCTATCATGCCATTTGGTGGAATCAGAATGGTAAAGTCCTCATTGAAAGCATACAACAGGCCCATGGATCCTGAGGTGGAGAAAGTTTTCAAATATAGAAAAACTCATAATGATGGTGTGTTTGACGCTTACACCGAGGAAATGAAAAAAGCCAGACATACAGGAATCATTACAGGTCTACCTGATGCATACGGAAGAGGTAGAATCATCGGAGACTACCGCAGAGTGCCTCTTTATGGCGTGGACTTCCTGATTGAAAAGAAAAGGGAAGCCATGGATAATTACGTATTTGATATTATGAACTCACCTGTAATCAGGCAACGTGAGGAAATCAGTGAGCAAATAAGAGCACTTGAAGAACTAAAAGAAATGGCCTTAAGCTATGGCTTTGACATAAGTAAACCTGCCGGTGATATAAAAGAAGCCGTACAATGGCTATATTTCTCATACCTGGCTGCTGTAAAGGAACAGAACGGAGCAGCAATGAGCCTTGGAAGAGTTTCCAATTTCTTGGACATATATGCACAAAGAGATCTATCTGAGGGTAAGTTTACAGAGGAAGAAATTCAGGAAATTGTTGATCATTTTGTTATGAAGCTAAGAATGGTAAGATTCTTGAGAACACCATCATATGATATGCTTTTTTCAGGAGACCCCACATGGATTACTGAATCCCTTGCAGGCATAGGTGTGGATGGAAGACATATGGTTACTAAGATGACCTATAGGTTTATGCACACTCTTACAAACCTTGGCCCTGCCCCGGAACCAAATATGACGGTACTATGGTCCCCAAGACTTCCTGAAAACTTCAAGAAATTCTGTGCAAGGCTTTCAGTGGAAACATCCTCTATACAATATGAAAATGACGATTTAATGAGAGAAAAATTCGGGGATGACTATGGAATCGCATGCTGTGTATCGGCCATGAAGATTGGTAAGCAGATGCAGTTCTTTGGAGCTAGAGCAAACCTGGCAAAGGCTCTGTTATATGCAATAAATGGTGGCGTGGATGAAATATACGGGGAACAGGTAGGCCCGGCATTGGCTCCCATCACCTCAGAGTATTTGGATTATAATGAAGTAATGAAGAGGTTTGATGCCACTCTGGATTGGCTCTCAAAGCTGTATATCAACACCCTCAATATTATTCATTACATGCATGATAAGTATTGTTATGAAAGAATAGAGATGGCGCTCCATGATGAAGAAATATTAAGAACATCGGCTTGCGGTATAGCCGGGCTTTCGGTAGTAGTCGATTCCCTTTCGGCTATAAAATATGCCAAGGTCAAACCTATCAGAAATGAAAACGGACTTGTTATAGATTACGAAATAGAGGGAGAATTCCCGATGTATGGCAATAACGATGACAGGGTAGATGAAATAGCCGTAGAACTGGTCAAGAACTTTATGAACAAACTAAGCAGGCATAAGACATACAGGGATAGCAAGCCTACCATGTCAATACTGACAATAACATCTAATGTTGTATACGGAAAGAAAACCGGAAGCACTCCGGATGGAAGAAAGCTCGGAGAACCATTTGCTCCGGGAGCAAATCCGATGCACAAGAGGGATACGAAAGGTTGTATCGCATCAATGGCCTCAGTAGCAAAGCTTCCTTATGACTATAGCGAGGATGGTATATCGTATACCTTCTCAATAGTACCGGCTGCATTGGGGAAGGTTGTAGATGAAAGGACCGAAAATCTTACAGGTCTTATGGATGGCTACTTTAATGAGGGAGGTCACCATATTAATGTCAATGTTTTGAATAAGGAAGTTCTGCTTGACGCAATGGAGCATCCCGAAATGTATCCTCAGCTGACTATTAGGGTATCTGGATATGCTGTTAACTTCATAAAGCTGACAAAAGAGCAGCAGTTGGATGTTATAAACAGAACATTCCATGAGAGATTTTAGTTTGTAGGGGTAAATATTGGCCAGATTGTGCGAAAACTCTTTTACTATGCAATTATTATTTGATAGTTAATGTGTTACTAAGCGGCGTGCCTACGTACGATTTAAAGCGAACAGACGAAATCTCATTTCGTCTTGGATTAGCGTAGCCATACGACTCAATATTGAGTCGTTTTACGACTAGAAACAGGATGTTGGCCCGGAGCGCTAAATCGTTGCAGGCTATAGCCGCAAAACTCTTAAATAATATAAAGTTAAAATTTAGCACAGTCTGTTTTTAATATCATAGTAGAAGGGAGAATAAGGAAGTGGGAGATTTGGAAGGTTATGTACATTCAATAGAAACCTTTGGAGCCCTTGATGGACCGGGTATACGATACATAGTTTTTCTTCAGGGCTGTCCGTTAAGATGCAAGTTTTGCCACAATCCTGACACTTGGAAGATTAACACCGGTAAAAAATATACTGTAGATGAACTTGTGGATGATATACTTAAATATAAGAATTTTATCAAAACAGGCGGAGTAACTCTTTCTGGAGGGGAACCGTTATTACAGGCTGATTTTACTGCAGCAATTTTCAAAGAGTGTAGAAAACATGGTATTCACACGGCATTGGACACATCGGGAGCTGTACCTTTAATAGCATGCAAACATGCCGTTGATGAGGCAGACCTGATTTTATTGGATATTAAGTCTATTGATGACCTAAAATGTCAAGATCTAACGGGTAGAGGAAATGAAGATGCTTTAAACCTTCTTGAGTATCTTGAGAAGATCGGTAAAGAGGTATGGATACGGCATGTGGTGGTTCCGGGTATAACAGAGAACTATGAAGATATAGAAAAAATGGCAGAGTACTTATCAAAGTATACGGTGATAAGCCGTGTGGATATCCTTCCGTTTCATAAAATGGGCGAATACAAATGGAAGCAGCTTGATTTAGAATATGAGTTGGGTGATACTCAGCCGCCTCAAAAGGAATCAATAGAAAAAATAAAGAACATTTTAAGAAAATATAAGCTAAACGCTATTTAATAAAATTCATATTAAATGCTGGTAGACTTGAATGCTAATGGTATATACTATTCTAATAAACCACTTAGTAAAGGAGACCGACATGAAAGATATAAGATTGAGTAAACTTGCAAAACTCCTGGTAAATTATTCTACTGCAGTAAAAAAAGGCGATTTTGTATTTGTATCAGGTGATGAGGTATGCACCCCATTGGCTGTTGAGCTTGTAAAAGAAGCAATATTGGCAGGTGCGCATGTTGAAACAATATTATCCTCGCAAGAAATTGCAGAGGTTAAGCTTAAATATTCTACAGAAGAGCAGCTGAAAGAATCTAACTTTATCATGGAGAATGTTATAAAAAAAGCAGATGTTTGGCTCTCAATCTGGGGTGATAGAAATACCAAGATATTTTCTAATATTGACTCAAATAAGATAAAGTCAAATTCTCAAGGGGCATCCAGTTGGAGGAAAATATACTCACAAAGAATGGGTGATAATACTCTAAGGTGGTGCGGTACTCAGTTTCCAACATATAGCGATGCTCAGGAAGCTTCTATGAGTTTAAGCGATTATGAGGATTTCGTCTATGAGGCTGGTCTCCTGCATACCGATGATCCTGTTGCCGAGTGGCTAAAAATAAGCGCAGAGCAGGAGAAATGGGTTAAGTATCTTGATAAAAAAGAATATCTGCACATTGTCTCGAAAGAAACTGATATTAAAGTTGGAATTAAGGGAAGAAAGTGGATTAACTGCGATGGGAAAGCAAATTTCCCCGATGGAGAGATTTTCACTTCGCCTATAGAAAACGATATCAACGGACATATTTGTTTCAGTTTTCCCGGAATATATGCCGGTAAGGAAATTGAAGGAATCCGTTTAGAAATCAAGGATGGTAAAGTAGTTAAGGCTACGGCCGATAAGGGCGAGGATCTATTACTTGCTTTATTGCAGACTGATGAGGGCGCTTCTTTCTTTGGTGAAGTTGCTATTGGAACAAACTATGGAATACAAAAATTTACCAGGAATATGCTTTTTGATGAGAAAATTGGTGGCACAATTCATATGGCATTAGGCGATTCTATGCCTGAAGCCGGTGGGAAAAACCAATCGGCCATACATTGGGATATGCTATGTGATATGCGCGCAGGTGGTAAGATATTTGCTGATGGTGAGCTTTTCTATGAAAACGGAAAGTTTATTGAATCTGTTTTAGAGGAAGATAAGTAGCATATGTTAATACCATCGAATCTGGTAAATGAGCATTTTGATGATAGATATTTTGATGTGGTTAGTGCTCTAGACGAAGCACAGCAAATATTTTTCAAGAATAATAATCTATTTGAACGAATTACTTCTGCGATTCAATTGAACGCCCCTTTAAGAATAGGCGAGACGGGCTTCGGTGTGGGTCGTATATTAGTATCCCTTATGGAGTATTTGAGTAATAGTGATTTAAAAAATATATCGATTGAGTACAATTCTGTTGAGCTTTATCCTTTGAGTGCTGAGAGGATGGAATCCATACTAAGCGGTTTTAAGGATCGTGTTGGTAAAGAGATTGATGTCCTTCTGAATGCATATAAAAGCATTGATATAAATATATCAGGATGGCATAAGGTTAATATTGAACAACCTTTTGGCAAAATAGAGCTTAATCTATGGATAGGGGAAGCCCTTGAAATGGTGGAGGCTTTAGAGAAGCCCTGTGATATTTGGTTTTTGGATGGGCACGGCCCTAAAAAGAATCCGGCCATGTGGAGGCCGGAATTACTTTCAGCTATTGGGAATAAGACAAAAGCTGGCGGAGGTTGTGCTACTTTCACTGTCGCAGGGGAAGTAAGACGTACACTTATGGCAGCGGGTTTTACAATCAAGAAGCTTCCCGGATGCGGTGGTAAAAATTTCGTACTGCAAGGGATAAAAGAATAGGTTAAAAGTGTTGAAAAATATAATTAAGATGGTTAAAAGCCGGAAATCGCTGCATTAGAGATTCCCGGCTTTTATATTACGGATTATTCATCCACAGAACTTTGTACTGTCAATATCAAAACCTAAAAGATAATTATTCATTATATGTAATTTAATGAGAAAGATAAAAATTTATCATTTAGTAGACAATAAGTAAAATTTATAGTAATATATGTAATAACAAGTTATATTAAAAATGACATAAGGTGGTAGTTTATGTCACAAATTAGGTTAGTGATTGCAGACAGAGATTCAATGTTTCTAGAAAAATTTAGTGCCTATTTGATTAAGAGTAAAACTCCAAGCTTTTCCCTGGAGCTGTTTTCAAGTGATAATAAGCTGGCAGAATGGATAAATAAAGGCGAAAAGGCGGATATTATTGCGATTTCATTAACCTTATATAATGATCTTATCGAAAAACCTGATAAGAAAAATCTTGTTCTTTTGAGAGATTGTCCTGAAAGTATGGTACCTGAAGGATTAAATAGTATATTTAAGTATAGACCGGCGAGTATTCTTATGAAGGAACTCATATCTTTATCAGCCGAACAAATCCCGCAAGATATAGAAAGAGAAACGGAATTAAGCAAGATTAATCTTGTTTTATACGCCGACGGAAGTGATGTTTTAAACCCTTTTGCACAGTCACTTGCATTAATGAAAGCGAGTTCCGGTCAAAAAACCTTTTATATGAGTCTTGATGAGATATCCAATACCGATGCTTATTTCTCCGGTAACAATATTAGAGGGTTGAGTGAAATGCTCTATTATGTGAAATCTTATAAGGATAATCTATCCCTGAAGGCAGAGGCTTGTACCACCCTTGATATTAAGACAGGTGTTTACTTTATGAAGTCCCATTATAATCTTTGTGATGTAGCCAACTTGACAGAAGCAGAGCTGTCAACCCTGATTATGTCTGTTAATAACATATCCAGGTATGATGAGATTATTATTACAAGAGGTTTTTCAAATGACACGCTTTTACCGGTACTTATAAAAGCTTCACACAAGATATACATTACAGCCTTGAATTATTTCACATCTGTAGAAAGAATTAAAATAATAAATAGCGCTCTTACTAAATTCGAAGAAGAAAATAACATCATTCTCAAAGATAAAGTTCTATTTTGCTTAACGGATATAATACCAGGTTACAGTTCAGAGGATTTAAATACGCTCAATTATAATTTAAGGCATTTTTCCAGTCCTATATATGGTAGCAGTGTATCTTTTCCACCCAATGAAAAGTATTTTTCTGAATTAAAAGCTATCTTATAAATAGTAGCAAGGAGTTATATGTCTGATATAGGTGAAATAATAAAAGATATTAGGAAAGAGGTCGCTATAAATACAGGTTCGGCCTTGAATCATAGTGCTGAAGAATTTGATGAAATGTTGCTTGAGCAAATTGAGGCAATTTGTTTTTCAAGACAACTGGCTAAAAAATTCAGTGTTATAGAGGTTAAAACGATAGTTGATTCGGTGTTTAATCAAATGCGCAGGCATGATGTGCTTGAACCGCTTATTAATGATAAAAATATCACTGAAATAATGATCAATGGGCCCGGTAAGGTTTTTGTAGAGAAGAATGGTGTTGTTGAAGAAACAAAAATAGTATTTGAAAGCAGAGGCAGGCTTGATGATCTAATACAAAATATGGTGGCAAAGGTTAACCGCAGCGTTAATGAAGCTGAGCCCATTGTGGATGCCAGGCTTGAAGACGGTTCAAGGGTTAATGTTGTTTTACCTCCGGTAGCGTTAAACGGCCCGTTGGTCACAATTCGTAAATTCCCCGAAAAGCCGATGACAGTTAACGATCTGGTAAAATACGATTCCTTAACCATCGACGCAGCAGTGTTTTTAGAAAAGCTGGTTAAGTCCAAATATAATATTTTCATCTGCGGAGGAACCGGAAGTGGCAAGACTTCATTTTTAAATGCATTATCATCACTTATTCCAAGAGATGAAAGGATAGTTACTATTGAAGACTCAGCTGAGCTTCAGCTTTTGTCCATAAAAAATATTGCAAGGCTCGAGACCCGTAACGCTAATACCGAAGGCAGGGGAGAAATCAGCATGAAATCCCTTATTAAAACATCATTGCGTATGAGGCCGGAACGCATCATCGTGGGGGAGGTGCGCGGGGGAGAAGCCTTGGATATGCTACAGGCTATGAATACAGGGCATGAAGGGTCCATGTCCACGGGTCATGCGAATTCCACGGAGGATATGTTATCACGGCTTGAAACCATGGTGCTTATGGCAGCTCCTCTGCCTTTGGAAGCGATTAAAAAACAGATAGCTTCAGCTATTGACATTATCATTTTTCTTTCAAGACTTAGGGATTACACAAGAAGGACTCTGGAAATTACTGAGGTCATTGGCTTCGAAAACGATGAAATAAGGTTAAATCCACTTTATATTTTTGAAGAGACGGGTGAGGACGCCAAAGGCAGGGTATTAGGTTGCCTTAATCGTTCTAAAAATCCTTTGATAAATAAGCAGAAAGCAAAGCAAAGGGGGATTGAAATTGAATAACGAACAGGTTATGAACAGTCCTCAATATAATGTTTATATAATGAAGATTGATGAACTTCTTATAACTTTAGCAATAGCAATGTCATTGTGCTTTTTTGTAGGGTTAATTTTCTATGAAAATGTAATATTATCCGGTTTGTTCTCTTTGCTCGGGATTCTTTATATTCCTTTTCGAAAGAAAGAGCAGTTGAGAAAGAGGAAAAATGCGTTAAGCTTGCAGTTTAAAGATGCTCTTTACTTTATTTCGGTATCGCTTTCAGCAGGAAAATCATTAGAAACAGCAATTCTTGAATCCCATAAATCTATGCTGGGAATCTACCCCGATCCCGAATGCGATATTATTAAAGAACTTGAGATAATGAACAGACGGATATTGATGAATGACCCAGTGGAAAAGGTCTTTACGGATTTGGCTGAAAGAAGTCAGATTGAAGATGTTAAAAGCTTTGCACAAGTAATAATGATTTCAAAACGAGCAGGAGCTAATCTAATTGAGGTAATAAAGAATACCTCGGATACCATTCGTGAGAAGATCGAAATAAATCAGGAAATTGAAAATCTGGTGGCAGGAAAGAAGCTGGAGCAAAAGATTCTTGGAATAATGCCCTTTGCAATGGTGGTTTTATTAAAGACCGGATCGGATTATCTGGAGCCTCTTATGAAGACAACATACGGACACATTATTATGACTGTGGCGCTTTTGATGATATTGCTTGGTCAATTTATTGCAAATAAAGTGATGAGTATAGAGGTTTAGTGTGATGGCGCTTATATCCGGAGTTTTATTATTGATAATAGTTTTGTTATTTGGAATATGTCAGGGCGTTTTTTTGAGAAGATACGGGAACTTTTTTGAACCATTGGACAGCAAAATTTATTCCTATAAAGCTTTTTTGCCCGGGTGCCTTGGTATTGTCGAAACACTTAAGCTATCCGGAAAAGGCCGGTATCAGACAAAGCTTAATCAAAAACTAGTAATGCTCTACGGAAGCCGTTACATAACATACTATACTAAAGTTCACTGGTCTATAAAAGTATTTTACTTATTTTTGGGCTTAATCATAAGCACGTTGTTTTGCCTGGTCGGCAATTTTGATTACTCAGCCCTCATCATTATTCCTATTTCAGGGGTCGGAATGTTTTTCCTTGCTGACAAGAACCTTGATGACCAATACAAAGAACGAAAGTTTAAGTTAGAGAGAGATTTTCCTGACTTCTTAAGTAAGCTGGTTATTTTGGTTAACGCAGGATTAAATGTAAGGCAGGCTATTGAACGCATAGCATCTGAAGGTAAAAATGATTCCCCATTGTATCAGGAGCTGAAAACTGTAGTTTTAGATATTCAGGCAGGAGCACTGGAATATGAGGCCTATTCGAGCTTTGCCGAGAGATGTAAGATTAAGCAACTTACTAATTTCGTCAGTATCCTTCAGCAGAATATGAAGCTTGGTGGAAATCAAATGATATTTGAACTTAGGCGAATGGGAACCGAATGTTGGGAGATGAGAAAAAATACTGCAAAACAATTAGGAGAAAAAGCATCATCCAAGCTCATGATACCACTTGCCATTATGTTCTTAGCTATTGTACTGATATGCGTAGCACCTGTTATTCTTGAACTCAGGAGTATTTTTTAATGGGTAAGAAAAAGCTCTTAAATAGCCGTGGAAGCTATACATTGGAATATGCAATTCTGATTCCAATAATATTTGCCTGTGTATTTATTTGTATCCTTATATCTTTAGTTTTCTATCAAAAAACACTTATTCAAAACATTGCGGAAGAAATGGCCCAAAGTATCTCAAGACAGTGGGGATATAAGCCTTTACCGACAGAAGAGTTAACTTCGGGAGTATACAAAAGGGACACATATGAATCAAGAGAAGTTTACTGGCATCTGAAGCTGTGGAACAACAGGAAAAAGGAGGAGCATGCCGAATCACAAATATTAATGGCCCTCGACAACCTTGGAATACTGAAGCTTTATTCATCAGACCAAAATGTTGACGTTATATTTAAACCGGGAATCCCCTCCGAAGTAGTAGTAAAAATACAGGTTGCTTATTCGATACCGGGACTTGGTCTTATTAAACTTATTGATAATGCTGATTATCTAATTATTGAGGGTGAAGCTCGTTCTGCGGTTTATGATTCTAAGGACATGATAAATACCTCGGATTATGTATACCAAATTATTAGGGAAACCAAATTTTATCAAGAAATAATGGCTAAAATAGAAGCTTTAAAAACCAATTTAAATAAAATTATAAATTAGGAATAGGATAAAGAATATGTTTTTGAAACCAAGAGGAAGTGTGACAGTATTTATATGTATTATTCTTGCTGTATTAATTCCATTATCCTGTATATTAATTGATTTATACCGTTATTCGCTTGCCATCGCTCAGGCAAAAACCGCACTGAAAACATGCAGTGAATCTATCCTGGCTGCATATGATCGCCAATTAAAGGAACAGTACGGCCTTTTTTCTATGTATCCCAGAGATAATGAGGTTATGAAAAAAGAAATATATGAACTTTTATCCCAGAATTTAAATGCAAATATGGAAGGTGTAACCGATCTTTATGGGTTTAATGTACGAAAGGTGGAAGTTATACCATTTTATAATCTAAGTGAACCTTTTGTTTTGGAACAACAGGCTGTGGAGTTTATGAAATATCGTGCTCCGGTTCAGGTTATCCAGGAGTTTTATGAAAAAATTAAAGTTATGATTGGGCTTATGAAGGAAGGTGACCTGATAGAACGCAAGATGACGCTGGACAAGCTGATGAATGATATTAGGGAAGGTTTGGTAAATCTCAGTTGTATGCTTCAATATAAAATGATACTTTTCAACTGTTCGGAGGACGGTTCTGATAATAACCTGAAAAATACTAAACTGTTAATAATCCAATCAAATACAAGCATTGCAGAGAGCAACATAAAGGTTGCAAATGACAATATCACACCTGTACAGGAAGCTCAGGCAGGATATAATGCTATATATGACAGCTATAAAAAAGCAAAGGATGATTATGAATACATACAAAAAGAACTAAGCAATCTAGCAGCTGACTTGTCAAAAAAAGAGGCTAAATTAATAACAACTGAAGAAAAATTATTGACTGCCAAAGGTGATAAGGTAAAATCTCTGAATGATGAAAAAATAGCTCTAGAAGCGGATATAGCCGATTTGAAAGAGAATTATGCACACACTCAAAGCTCTTGTAATAGTGCTTATACCGCGTACTCAACTCTGGAAAGCGAAATAAATACTTATAAGAAAAAAATTGATGAAGGGCTATATTTATCAATTGGTGCACTGGAAAATGCAAAAATGTGTACAGAAAACACTAGGCATCAGGCTGACTGGCTTCTTTTAAATGTGTCAAATCATATAACATATCATAATGATGTTGTTAAACTTATCGATGAACTGAAACCGAAATTGAAGGATCTTGATAAGGAAAGTGAAGCATTACTAGACGATACTGAGAATTATGAAAGCAGCGTATCAGATCAAATCAGCGGGTCTTTAGAGGTTCAACTTAAATCAATACAAGAAGTAACTTTTACAGAGATTCGCGAGAGATTAACCTCTAATCTAAAAAAGCTCGAGGAATGGAAGAGCATAATCAGCTCTTTTAAAAATGTTATTGAGAAAAGTGAAAAGGGCTTGGAAAAAGCTTTAGAAACAGCCTTTGAAGTTAAGGACAAACCATTTGGAGGAAAATTATATCAGGGCTATGAGGATTATCATGAAGTAAGCTCAGGCTTAAATTCAATTAAGACCGAGCTTGAAGAATTAAAAAGCATAGCGGAAATGAAAGGCTATTTTGAAATTCCTGAATACACCCTTGAACCAATTGCGAATAATGAAGAGATAAAAGCCTTTAATAAATGGTTCAATCAAAGGTATCTCGGAATCAAATCTGAAACTGATGCACCTGCCGATGAGTCTGAACTGGAAGAGGTCCGTCAGGGCGTCGTAGGTTTTGTGAATGAAGTAGGACAGCAGACTGAGACTGAGGGAACAATTGAAATTGATGGTATAAAGGGAAGCTTAGAAGATATTTATAATCGATATTTAAAGTTACCGTCTAAGAGAGGTGCTACCAGCTCTGATGATGCTCTTTTGGCAATCGGAAGGGCAATACTGGAATCTCAGCAAAACCAAACAGTTAATTTAAACCCCTTCGATAAACCCGTTGAGGGATTAGATACCGTTAATGAGAGCGAGAAGAATTTTTTTGACTATGAAATTGAGCGAATTAAAGCTCTATTCGATCTTATCGGGGATGCCGTAGCCAATGGAATGGAAGGTCTTATTGACAGCCTTTATATGAACGAATATATTATATCGGCATTCAAATGTGTGACAGCTATTGATGGTATAGAGCATGATATAGGCTGGGGAAGGCCCCTAGATAAAACTTTTCTAAAACAGGCAGAGATCGAGTACATATTATTCGGGAATAATTCAGTGAAAGAAAATATTGGCTGTGTAAAAAGAAGCATTTTTGCTATTCGTCTCATATTTAACCTTCTCCATGTCTATACAGACCCTGACAAGGTGGCGACAGCTCTTTCTATAGCCACTGCCATCGCGGGGTGGACAATATTCGGGATACCCATTGTTAAAAATTTTATATTAATTGCATGGGCTGGCCTTGAATCATATGTAGATACAGATTTTCTTCTAAAAGGTAAGTCTGTACCATTAATAAAAACCTCTGCCTCATGGTATCTGGGGGCAGAAAATTTGAAGGATTATTTAGTTAACGGTGTTAAAAAAATTGTCCAGGAGAAGATTGAAAATACAGTTGATCAGGCTTCTGAAGCTATTCAGGAAACAGTTACAGGTATTATAGATGGAAAAATTGATGAGGTTTTTGCACCTTTAGAAAATGCTCTTACAGAAATTCTGGGTGACGATACTTCGGTAAACCAAACAGAAATAAACGATTTGATGGCTTCAATAGGATCAACCTTTGTTGATAATCTTTCATTCAATGATATGGACAGCTTTACCACAAGTTTTGACACAGCGATTAAAAAGGTTTTCGATGAAATTCTCGGTACTGTCAAAGCCTATGGAACGGCACAATTAAACCAACTAAAGACTCAGCTAAAAGAGTATATAAGAGATTTAATATTTGATTCAATGCAATATAAAGCCTTGGAAGATAGCGTAAAAAAGCTTGGTAATGATTTGTTGAATAAGGGATTAACCGCTGTTGAGGGACAGCTTGACAGTGTACTTGGAAAGGCCGGAAAAAGCGGAAGAAATAATATAACAGGAAGACTTATTCTGATGGATTATACTGATTATCTGCGCCTTATGCTGTTGGCTGTTCCGGCAGAGACCAAAGCATTAAGAACGGCAGACCTTATACAGCTTAATGCTCAGGAGGTCGCGGGGAATTACGATCTTACTGTGGACCAGTACAATACATATATATTTATAAAGGCTGAGATAGACTTTAACACATGGTTCTTGCCGGAGAGTTTATTTAAAAAAGGTGAGTCGGGGATGATATCTGTTGAGTGGAGCCAGGGATATTAAAACAAGAAGAATAAGAGGAAGTGCTACCGTTGAGGCGGCAATAGTGCTGCCTTTCTTTCTTATGCTCATTTTATCCCTATTATATATAATACGAGTTTTTTATGCATATAATACCGTGCAAAATGCTCTATCAGAGGTAGGCCGCAAGATTGGCAATATGAGTTATTTTTATCATATGTCGGGGCTTAAGGATTATTCAGACCAATTAAATAATATGGCTGATGAAGCAAGTAGCACTTTGGAAGAGCAACAAAATACGATAATAAATGCTTATGGCTCATTTAATGAAGCAATTTCGGGATTTTCAGAAGAACAGATATCAATTGATAATATTGAAAACCTTATTGGCCAAGCAGAGAGTATTGGCACTAGTTTAGATGAAGTATCCGGTTTAGTCAGTTCAATTATTGAAGACCCAAAAGCTGAAATACGATTATTCATGACTGTTTTTGCGCAGAAACTTAATTATGAAATAACAAACCATCTTGTGTGCTTGATTGCGAAAGGCAGTCTAGGCTCTGAACTCACTAAGAAAATTTCAAATGGGAATGGAGACCCGGCTCTTGCACTTGGAATTAAAGATGGTCTTAAGGGAATTAGTTTTGAGCAATCCAGCGTTTTTGGAGATTCAGAATCTCTGGAATTCATAATTACTTACAGAATAAAAGCACCTGTTCCATTCAGTCTCATTCCTGAGCTTAATTTATCTAACAGAGTCAAAATAATAGCATGGACAGGAGGACGGGGCAAATCTGTTAAGGTAGAGGAAATAAGGGAAGAGGAAGAGGGAGAGGAAGAGAGTAAAGATGACAGTGTATGGACACAAATGGATAATGACAAAAAATATTGGGATCGGGGTCTAGAGATTGAAAAAACACATATCCCCAAAATAGTAAACAGTAGCGGACTCCATGCCACTGCCACATCAAGCGATTATCCGGTCATCGATGCATATATACTTGACTATGGAAATCAGACCGTCGAGTTTTACGATATATTTACACTTAATCCCTTTATGAAGACGTACTCTGAGCGTCCATCAGCTATCAAAAGCGAAATAAAAAAGCATGGAAAACGCCTTCTGGAATTTGAAACCCCGGATTTCATCGACAAAGAAAAATTAAAAAATAAAAAACTTATAGTTATTGTAGTTATGCCCGAGAACTCTGAAAGCTATGCGGATGAAGCCTATCAAAATGCTCAAAAAGAGCTTGCTAAGTACAATGTGGAGGTAAGGCTTGTAAAAGGATATGGTGTATATGAAAAACCTGAGGAATAGAGATTCTGAATCAGATCGGAGGTAACAATGGAGAGTATAGTTAGAAATCTTATACCTGAATTTAAAAACATTTCGGGACGGAGCCTTATGGTATATACCTTTGAAAGCAAAGAGAAGGTTATATATTATCAGCTTCAAATGCTAGCAAATAATAGCATTCCGGGGATTCTAAAAGCCGATACGATCGGGCTGGATGGTAGAATATATCTTCAGTATGATATTACATCCTTAGTTCCGGTAAAAAAGCTTCTGGAACGAAGAAAGATGAGTAGAAATGATATCATAACCCTTATTAATCAGATTGTAAATATGTTGGAGGGGTTAGAGCATTATCTTCTCGATGTTGATCAAATTGTTTTTGATAGTTTATATATTTTCGCTGACCCTCAAGATTTAAAACTGAGTTTTGCATATATGCCTGTATCGGGCACCGAGCAAAGTTTGGACTCGTTAAAAAGCTTTTTGTTGAGCTTAATTATTAACGACATCAGATTTGCTGATGAACCATCGGATAATTTCGTACAGAGGCTCATTGAGATTCTTAAAACTAAAGATTTTAAGGTATCGAGTTTAAGAGCATATACAAAAGATATGGACACTGTAAAGCCAATACCTGCTATGGATACTCCTCATCCTCCGGTTAATCATCATACTGTTATTGAGGAAAAAGAGAATAAGCCACCTTTAATAAAACCTAATAATAAAGAGACAAAAGAGTTAAGTAAACTGAGCTATCCAACCAAATCATATATTATCATGGGCTCGGTTATTGGTGCATTGATTCTGTTTTGCTTAGTTCTGGTAATTTCAGGTGTCATGTCACCCAGCAATCCTGATTCACTCGTGTCGTTGTTTGGTTTTCTTTTAATTGGCGGGGCAGTATGTTACCTGGTCTATACAAAGGTATTTACATCTGATAAAAAGATTGAGAAGGTTGCTCCACAGAAAGCTGTATATGTGAATAAAGCTTTTGCAGTACCGGTTATCCCTTCGATTAAACAAGGAACTAATCCTATTGTCAAAATAGAAAATCAGGGTATTACCCCTATTACCAAGACAGCAAATCAGGATATCCCTCCTGTTGCCAAATATGCAAGGCAGGAGGCAGCACCTGCAAGATCAATGGTACAAGGTGCCCCTAAAATTCCGCATAGTGATAGAACGATTATTCTCGATAGTGGAAGCATAAAGCTCCCCCACTTAAAAAGAACTCAGGGAAACAACTTTGAAACTATCTTTTTAAAAAGCTATCCTTTTATGCTGGGTAGGTTGGAAGGGCAAGTGGACTATTGCCTTAATAATCCCGCCATAGGAAAACTCCACGCCGAGATAAAAAACACCCCCGAAGGTTTCTATATATGCGATATGAATTCTCTCAACGGAACTTTTGTAAACGATGAGAGGATAAAATCAAACGAAGATGTAGAAATAAAAAACGGAGATCGCATAACACTGGGGAACGAGGAGTTTGTGTTCATCTGTGCATAGAAAAGACTAAATGATTATGAAGGAAGGAACCTAAAGGTTTGTCGGTAAACTTTTCTTGACATAATAAAATTAATTAAGTAGAATAACCATAATAATAAATAGCATGTGGGAGCCGGCGAACCGGCTGAGAGGGGATTAACTTTATCCCGACCATTTGGAACCTGATCTGGTTAGAACCAGCGGAGGGAATGCACAATGTGAACAAAACTTTATGCCGCCTCTGTAGGGCGGTTTTTGTTTTATATAAGCTAAAAAATCTGCCCGAAGTTTATTTACATTGATATGGTACTCTCATATTCCCAAATGACTGGAGGGGAGTGAATATAAACAGGAAGATGCCACCATTAATGAAAAAGTCGGAAAATACAGGACTTAAAAAGAAGCATAGAGAACTTGGATTAAACATAATCCCTGCTTTTATAATGGGTTTATGTGTACTATTTTGGCAGGTAGCGGTTGATTTGTTCAATGTTCAGCCCTTTGTTCTACCTAGCCCAATAAAGGTTTTTAAGGCACTTTATGATGAAAGAAGCCTGCTGTTAACCCATACCCTTGTGACTATTGGTGAGGCTTTTTCAGGGTTTGGTATTGCTATTGTTCTAGGAATAATCTTTGGACTATTAATGGGTTACTACAAACCTGTTAGAGTAGCATTATATCCTATATTTGTTGTGACACAAACCATTCCGCTCATTATATTGGCACCGCTTTTTGCCATTTGGTTTGGTTTTGGGTTTTTACCAAAGGTAATAATCGTAGTTCTAATGTGTTTCTTTCCGATAACCATTACTTTTACCCAAGATTTAATTAAATCAGATGAGGATATGAACAACATACTTAAAGTTATGGGGGCAAGCAAGTGGAAAAGCTTTAGACTTGCAAGAATTCCACAGGCATTACCCGGATTGTTTTCAGGTATTAAAATAGCGGTTACTTATAGCATTACTGGAGCTGTTATTTCTGAATGGGTAGGAGCCAAGCAAGGGCTTGGAATCTATATGACCCGTGCAATGACAAGCTTTAAGACATCGGTACTTTTTGCGGATGTTTTTATTATCGTAGTTTTAAGCTTGCTGCTATACAAAATAGTAGAAATTGCTGAAAAAAAGCTTATAAAGAAAATTGACTAAGTATGAGAGAGGTGGAACTTATGAAAGCAAAGAATAAAGTAAAAATTATATCAATATTGTTGATAACTATTATGATATTAGGGATTACAGCCTGTACATCTAATATAAAAGCAGAACCTCAGCCGGGGTCACTTAAAAAGGTGACAGTGGTATTGGACTGGACGCCCAATACTAACCATACCGGATTGTATGTAGCTAATGAAAAAGGTTTCTTCACAGAACAGGGGTTGGAAGTTGAAATAATACAACCTTCTGAGGGAACCAGTGATACAATTGTTGCATCGGGTAAAGCACAGTTCGGTATCAGCTATCAGGAAAATGTAACATATGCACGGGCAGCCGATGTACCGTTGGTTTCTATAGCTGCTGTAATTCAGCATAATACTTCCGGTTTTGCCTCATTAAAGGACAAAAATATCCTATCCCCAAAAGATTTTGAGGGTAAAGTGTACGGAGGCTGGGGCTCCGAAATGGAAGAGGCAACTATAAGGTATTTGATGGAACAGGTGGGGGCAGACTTTTCAAAAGTTACGATAATGACCACCGGAGATGCGGATTTCTTTCAGGCCAGCGCCACAGGTCAGATTGATTTTGCCTGGATATTCGAAGGCTGGGCAGGTATGGAAGCTAAACAAAAGGGCATGGATTTAAACTATATTGATTTAGGAAAAGAAGCACCTGTTTTTGATTATTACACCCCAGTTGTTATCACTAATGAAACTATTCTAAAAGAAGATAAGGCACTTGTTGAAGGCTTCATGAAAGGTGTCAAAAAAGGCTATGAATATGCGATTAAAAATCCTGAAGAAGCTGCGGATATATTGATTAAAGAAGTACCTGAGATAAATCAGGAGTTGGTAAAGGAGAGCCAGAAATTCCTCTCTGAAAGGTATCAGGCAGATGCCACAACCTGGGGCCTTCAAAAAGAAGAGGTCTGGCAGCGCTATACAGACTGGATGTTTGAAAATGGCTTTATTGAAAAGGAAATAGATGTTACTAAAGCTTATACCAATGAATTCATTGATTAGTTAAGTGAAAGGTATTATGGACAATAGTATTAAAATTAATAAACTTAATATGGTTTATACGGGCCTAGAGGATGATGATGGCAGCGGCCTGGGAGTGTTGTCAAATGTAAATCTGGAGGTACGAGATAATGAATTTGTTTCGCTACTTGGACCCAGTGGATGTGGTAAAAGCACTCTTTTAAAACTAATTGCCGGTCTTGAAAAGGATTATGAAGGAGATATACTCATTGGAAGCGATAATCCGAAGTATAAGAGGATTCCTGTTTGCTATATGCTACAGAAGGACTGCCTTATGCCATGGCGCTCAATGATGTCAAATGTTTTGCTACCCATAGAAATAAAAAAGGGTGACTTAAAAAAAGCAAAGGAAGACATTCAGCCACTTATTTCAGAATTCGGCCTTACAGGCTTTGAAAACTACAGACCCGGCCAGCTATCAGGTGGTATGAGGCAGAGAGTAGCTCTGTTGAGAACTTATCTAATGGACGGCGAAATAATGCTCCTTGATGAACCCTTTGGAGCACTGGATGAGATTACACGAATGCAGATGCAGGATTGGCTTATTTCAGTCTGGGAAAAACATAAAAAGACAGTTCTCTTTGTCACTCATGATATAGATGAAGCAATTTATCTGTCGGACAGAGTAATTGTCATGAGTGACAGGCCGGGAACTGTTAACGGCCAAATACAAATAAATTTTGAGAGGCCAAGAAAACGAGACATGATTCTGACTTCTCAGTTTTCAGAATATAAAAAAGATATTCTGGAACTGTTGAGAACATAATAGCTTATTAAGAGAATTAGTAAAGCCCACAAGCGATGAAAATAACTCGTACTTGTGGGCTTTAAAATTAAGTGTTTTAATACCTATTGTCAAATACTCGGGTAGATTTTTTCTCACTTCTCGGTAATTCAAACATCTTTACAGCTTTTGCAATAGGAGTAATCCCGATTTTATCTTTGAATTCACGCTCTACTATCTTTTCAAGCTCTGATGACTTTTCTCCTATTTCAACAGGTGTCTCTAAAAATAAAGTTAAAATATCTTTGCCATATAAATGGTCAATCATGATTTGGTACTCGCTGCTTACCCCGTCAATAGTTGAAAGGAGCGAATCAACGTTGCTTGGATAAATGATGGTGCCTTTTACTTTTACCATATCGTCAGAACGCCCTATAATAGTATCAATTCTGGGATAATCAAGGCCACATTCACATTTGCCCGGCATTAATCTTGTAAGGTCATGAGTGCGATAGCGAATAAGGGGGGCTCCTTCTTTACACAGTGTTGTAATTACGAGTTCACCTGTTTCACCTTCGGGAACAAGTTTGCCTGTCTTAGGGTCTATTATTTCAAAGTATAGATAATCAGTCCACATATGCATTCCACATTCATATTTACAACTCATGCCAATACCAGGTCCGTATATTTCGGTTAATCCATATATATCAAAGAGCTTAACTCCAAGCTCATTGGCTATACGCTTACGCATTTTCTCGCCCCAACGCTCTGAACCTATTACACCCTTTTTAAGATGGATTTCATCCCCGCATCCGCGTTTTGCTATTTCCTCGGCAAGCAAAAGTGCATATGATGATGTTGCACAAAGCACAGTTGACTTCATATCTATCATCATTCTTATCTGTTTTTCTGTATTACCAGGTCCCATGGGAATAGCTAAAGCACCCAAAAGCTCGGCACCTGCTTGAAATCCGATTCCCGCTGTCCATAATCCATATCCCGGAGTAATATGTATACGATCCAGATTGGTTATTTCAGCGGTTTCGTAACACCGCTTAAACATAATGGCCCAATCTTCAACATCTTTTTTTGTATATGGAATGATTACAGGGGTTCCTGTTGTGCCGGAAGAGGAATGAATGCGGACTATTTCCTCATCAGGAACAGCTTGAAGACCCAGAGGATAAGCTTCTCTTAAGTCATCCTTATCTGTAAAAGGCAGCTTTTCAAAATCTTCTTTTGAATTAATACTATTTATGTCGATGTCTTTAAAGCGATTCCTGTAGAAGTCCCCTTTGACTGCATTATTAATAGCATTTTTAATCTTATCCAGCATTTCGGGTTTCATTGAACATTCTCCTTCCGATTTCGAATGAATTGAGGTTGATGTCTAAAAACCGTTGGGGCAATGTATCACGTAAGGCATCCTTCATTTCGTCAGTGCCATAAGGAAACACACCGCTTTCTACTGCTGTACCTAAAAGTGCTACATTAAGTGTTTTTGCATTACCGCATTCCTCTAAAAGCTTATTTCCGTCAATAATCACAAGGTCCTTAACATTTTTTTTAAGGTAATCTATCATATCAGACCCTTTATAAGTATCGCCTTTAAGGGAGCTTGTGACAGGTTTCATGGCTGTGTCGCATACTATCATCAATCCGTCTTCGGAAAGATAGGGGAGAATTCTAACGGCCTCGGCCGGTTCAAATGCAATAATAGCATGGGCGCTTTTTAGTGGTATCAGGGGCGAAGCGATATTACTGCCCATACGAATATGACTTACCACACAACCGCCGCGCTGTGCCATTCCTATGGTTTCGGTAGTACGCACATCAATGCCCTTACTCATTGCGGCCGCCGCCATCAGTTTTGAGGCAAGGACCGTACCTTGACCACCAACTCCTGAAATCAATATATTAGTCATTCCGTTTACCTCCAATTGCCCCAAATTTGCATACGGAAGCGCATATGCCACATCCTGTACAAAGAGTAGTATTGATTTTAGCCTTTTTTCCTTCCATCTCAATTGCGGGACAACCCAATTTATTTATGCAAACCTTACATCCTGTGCATTTCTCAGCATCAGCAACATAATGCTCCTTATTTTTTGTAACAAAAATGCAAGGGGCTTCAAACAGAATCACACGCACACCCCGCTCATTAATAACAGCATTTACAGCCTCTTTCGCTGCGTCAATATCGAAAGGATTTGCTCTTACAATTTTGGATACATTTAAGGCTGAAACCACATTATAGATACTGATTTTATCTGAGATATTTCCCATCATTGTATTACCCATCCCGGGATGAGGCTGATGACCCGTCATGGCTGTTGTGGAATTATCGAGGATGACCACGATTATATCGGTTTGATTATAAACAGCGTTTATTATTCCGGGTATTCCTGTATGGAAAAATGTAGAATCACCGATGAAGGCAAAGTTTACTCTGTCGGGCTCAACTCTGTGAAGTCCCTGTGCGACGGTGATTCCGGCGCCCATACACAGGCATGTATCCACCATATTAAGAGGTACTGCGTTACCCAGGGTGTAGCAGCCTATATCCCCTGAATAAACGGCATTCATACCCTTGGTTGCCTCTTTTACTGCGAAGAATGATGCTCTATGGGGACATCCTGCACAGAGAACCGGCGGACGAATGGGAAGCTCAGGGGGATTGTTTGCAGAATTTAAAGAAGCACTAACAGAGTCATCCAAGACTTCACCAAGAAATTTCCGCACAGATACAGTCACGCTATCTACAGTATTCTCACCAGCATTTTTCAAATGGCCAGTGTGTTTGCCTTTAATTCTCACTCGTAAATTATGTAGTCCACAAAGAGTGATTAGTTCATTTTCAATAACAGAATCAAGCTCCTCGACAACAAGCACTTCATCTAAACCTTCTAAAAATTCAAGGCCCAGCTTTTGAGGAAAAGGTGTAGTTGATATTTTCATAAGCTTACACTCTGTTGATGAATTCAGGAGAGCTTCACTCACATATGAATAGCTGACACCGCTTGCTACAATACCCTTTCTTCCGCTTCCTAAAATAAAATTTCTATGGTACTCGGAAAAATTATCACTCATTTCTTTAAGCGATTCTTCGATTTTTATCTTATTTTCATAGGATAACTTAGGGAATATAACCCATCTGCTACTCTTTTCAAAGCCTTCAGGTTGTTTTCTTGGTATATTGTCTAATATTTCTACCGATGCACAGCTATGGCATACTCGGGTAGTAGGCCTTAAAATGACGGGACGGCCATATTTTTCAGAAAAATCAAAAGCATCTGCAACCATGGTATATGCTTCTTCCGGTGTGGAAGGATCAAAAACAGCTATTTTAGCGTATTTACCAAAATGCCTGGTATCCTGCTCTGTTTGGGAAGATATCGGACCCGGGTCATCGGCTACAACAATAACCATGCCACCTTTTACACCTATATAATTTAGGCTCATAAGAGGATCAGATGCTACATTAAGCCCTACCTGCTTCATGGTAACCATGGACCTCGCACCGGAATAAGCCGCCCCTGCAGCAACTTCAAGAGCAACCTTCTCATTTACCGACCATTCAACATAAATACTTCCATCATTATGCTTTGCAACAGTTTCCAGCACTTCTGTCGACGGTGTACCCGGATAGCCTGTCACAACACTGACTCCCGCTCGCATTGCCCCTAAAGCAATGGCCTCGTTTCCCATAAGTAGTTTTTTTGCCATAAGAACCTCCTAAACAAACAAAAACACCCATCCAATAGACATCAAATAAATGTCAAGGACGAGTGCTATAGCTCGTGGTGCCACCTTGTTTTACAGGATAACCTGCCTCAAGTAGGAATACTAATATATCCCCCAGCCTTTACGCGGCTGATACGTTGCAGAATACTCAGATTGAAAAAATCAATCCTTTGACTGCACCCTCAGTGGTCCATTTAATGTACTGCTTACTGTGAGGCTCCCAGCTACCCTCACTCTCTGTGAGTGCATATTACATTTTTATCTCCACATCATCGGTTTAGCGAATAATTATTAAGTTTAAGAAATTATAACATTCCAATCTTGATAAAGTCAATGGATATTATCTGACTTCAGTTTTTCGAGTATAAGAATAATATTCTCGAGTTTCTCAAAACATGACAGCTATATGTCCTAATAATAGTATATAATTGTATTTAATACAGGAACAAATTGGAAGGGAAAATGTTCCTGGTTCGAATGAATATTACATATTGGAGGGAAAAGTATGTTAGAGCTTCCGGAAGCATATATCTTGGCCGGTCAAATAAACGAAAACCTTATTGGTAAAAGAATCATGAACGTAACGGCTGCGCAGAGCCCTCATAAGTTTGCGTGGTATCACGGTGACCCTCAAAAATACCATGAATTATTAAGCGGAAAAATTATAGAAAGTGCGGTTAGTTATGGGGGTATGGTAAATATCTTTGTCGAAGATTCAATGCTGGTGTTTGGGGAAGGCATATCCCTCAAATTCCACTATGCCGGCGAGGAAAGACCAAAAAAACACCAGCTCCTTGTTGAATTTGAGGATTTTTCAGCTTTAAGTGCAACTGTTCAAATGTATGGAGGCCTATGGTGCTTTAAAGATGGTGAGTTTGATAATCAATATTACCAAATAGCCAAGGACAAGCCTTCACCTTTGACCGATAAATTTGACAAGGAATATTTTAATAGAATTCTAGAGGCTCCTGGAGCTGAAAAACTAAGCGCTAAGGCTTTGCTTGCGACTGAGCAAAGAATACCAGGCCTCGGAAATGGTGTATTACAGGATATTCTATATAATTGTGGGATACACCCAAAAAGAAAAGTATCATCATTTACCGATTCAGAAAAGAATGCTATATTTAACTCAATAAAAAGCACACTGGCTGAAATGGTATGTCTGGGAGGCAGAGATACCGAAAGAGACTTATTTGGCTGCCCCGGTGGATATAAAACTAAAGTAAGCAAGAATACAGTTGATAAGGCCTGCCCAAAATGCGGAAGTATTATTATTAAAGAAGCTTATATGGGCGGGAACATATATTATTGTCCTCAATGTCAGAAGAAATAAGTTACTTGAACGGAATTGTGTATTATGAACTAAAGATTCAAAAGGTGTAAATCAGGAGAGAGATATGGATAATAAATGGTGGAAAAGGGCTGTAATATATCAGATTTATCCTAGGAGTTTTCAGGATAGTAATAATGATGGCATAGGTGATTTATTAGGTATTATAAAGCGACTAGATTATTTGAATGATCTTGGAATAGATGCCATTTGGCTTTCACCTGTTTATAAGTCACCACAGGATGACAACGGCTATGATATTTCCGATTATCAGGATATCGATTCTATGTTTGGGACTCTTGAGGATATGGAGCTATTAATAGCGGAGGCAAATAAGCGAAACATTAAAATAATAATGGATTTGGTATTAAATCATTCCTCAGATGAACATAGATGGTTTATTGAAGCTAAAAAAAGTCGGGATAACCCTTATCATGATTATTATATATGGCGGAATGGCAAAGAGGGTACGCCTCCAAATGATATGAGAGCTATTTTTGGGGGTTCGGCCTGGGAGTGGGTACCGGAGCTCCAACAATACTATTTTCATCAGTTTTCTGTAAAACAACCGGATCTAAACTGGGAAAATCCAAAAGTAAGACAGGAGATCTACTATATAATAAACTGGTGGATTGAAAAAGGCGTAGGGGGATTTAGGTTGGATGTAATTGATCAAATAGCTAAGGAACCCGATGCAAAAATTACATGTAACGGGCCAAGATTGCACGAATTTATCTGTGAGATGTGCAAAAACACTTTTCAGGGTAAAAATCTGATAACAGTAGGAGAAGCATGGGGAGCAAATCCCGAGAGAGCAAAATTATACAGTAATCCCGATGGTAGCGAGTTTTCCATGGTGTTTCAATTTGAACATATAGGACTGGATCAACAGGATGGGAAAGAAAAATGGGACTTAAAACCTCTTGAACTAAAAAAATTGAAACACGTGTTTTCAAAATGGCAGACTGAACTGCATGGAACAGGATGGAACAGCCTTTTTTGGAATAATCATGACCTTCCGAGAATTGTTTCGCGCTGGGGAAACGATAAAGAATACCGTGTGGAATCTGCTAAGATGCTTGCAACACTGTTACATGGCATGCAAGGGACACCTTATATATATCAAGGTGAAGAATTAGGCATGACAAATGTAAAATTTGAGATTGATCAGTACAAGGATATTGAATCCTTGAATATGTATCATGAGCGATTGGAAGGAGGCTATGAAAAGTCAGATATTATGGAATCTCTATTTGCTAAAAGTCGTGATAATGCCAGAACACCAATGCAGTGGGATGAAAGTTTAAATGCCGGTTTTACGGAAAGTACCCCCTGGATACAAGTAAACAATAACTATCATGAAATAAATGCAAAAGCACAGAAGGATGACCCGAATTCAATTTATAGTTATTATAAGAAATTGATACGATTAAGGCATGAAAATGAGATTTTAACAGAAGGAAGCTTTGAATTGCTGTATCCCGAAAGTGATGAAATTTTTGCGTATAGACGCAGATCGGGCGATAAGGCGGTAATTGTTTTGTGTAATTTTACAGATAAATCCATACCTTTTAGATGTCCAATCAATGATTCAGATATACTGATTAGTAATTATTATGATAAAGATGATGATATCCTAAGGCCCTATGAAGCGGTTATTTATTTAGAGAAGTAAGTATATTAGTATTGTTATCTTTCTTATGCTTGCAAATTTTACAATTTAGCCAAAAAAGTATATAATTAAAATAATGAAGTATAATGACAATGAGGTGAGATTATGCAGAATGACAATTATGGTAATTATGGTACAAGAACTTTTGAAGAAGAATATGCCACTATAAAAGGAATGAATGCTTTTATATCGAAGGTTTTTGGCTGGATGTTTATAGGACTCTTATTTTCTGCCGGAGTCGCTTATTATGTATCAACTAATGTAAATATTTTGAGTATAGTTTTTGGAAATACTTTCTTATTATTCGGGTTGTTTATTGGTGAGGTAATACTGGTATCTGTTTTGTCCGCCCGTATTACTAAGCTTAGATATGGAACTGCAATCAGTATGTTTCTGGTGTATGCGGCTCTGAACGGTATTACTTTATCAGTTATCTTTTTAGCATATACAGGGCAAACCATTGTAACATCTTTCGTAATTACTGCCGCTACTTTTGGAGCGATGTGCGTATACGGATATTTGACTAAGGCAGACTTAACACAATTTAGAGGCATATTATTCATGGGCCTGATTGGTTTGTTAATACTGTCCATAGTGAATATATTCTTACGCAGCAGCGGTGTGGAATGGTTTATAAGTATCATTAGCTTATTTGTATTTCTTGGGCTGACTGCTTATGATATGCAAAAGCTTAAGGCTTACTATTTTGGAACAGAAGGGAATCAGGTTCTAAGAGGTAATCTAGGAATTATTGGTGCGCTGAGCTTGTATCTTGATTTTATTAATCTTTTCCTGACTGTATTAAGATTATTTGGTCGAAGAAAATAGTTTATATGAATAAAAGGGACGGGGACAAGGGGACAGGTTCCTCGTCCCAACCTGTTAGTTTTTATTATTTGCTATACCTTACAGATTAATCCGAATGGGGTTATTTTGAGCCAACTTTGATTCAGTGTCTCCCTTAATTAATCTATTTAACATTAATGAGATAATCTATTGCTTTTTCTAGAATTTTATCGTTATAATTCTCTAAATTTTCTTCTACAAGAATATCTGGTTCTATTCCGGTTTCAAAAAAATCTCCATTGCTATCACAAAAGACAACATTAGGGTTGGAGTAAGAAAAAGATATCCCGTCAGGAAGTACATTAGTTATTCTTGTGCTGCCTCCACCAAGCGTTTTTTCACCAATAATAGTTCCCAATTCATTATCTTTAAATATTCCAGCAAAAGTGTTGGAGGAGCTATACGAAAATTTGTTTGTTAATAATACTATTGGCTTCTTATAGAATAAATTTCCTACTTTTGTAAGCTTGAATTTTTTAATATCCGTTAATTTGCCACTAAACATTTGATTATAATATACATCAATAGTATTATTTTTCTCAACAATTGGATCCAATAATTGAAAGGCGTTAGTGAGTGCTCCTCCTTGATTAAATCTCAAATCAATAATTAATCCATCTGTGTTTTGTAGCTCTTTAAAAATATAGGGTAGTCTATAAAAAATATCATTATCGTCATAAAATGTATGGATACGGATATAGCCGATGTTGTCATCAATTATTTTGTATTCACTGCTAACAAAAGATGGGTTTGCTTCAATAGCTTTCATATATTCGTTAAATCGTATAATAATATTGTAATCATTTGACGAAAGAAGGTCCTTAAATTCAGGAGCCATTAATTCTTTAGATACTGTATGATCATCATCCAAACTATCAAGGCATGACAATACATATCTTTTATAATCATCATATGAATTTATTGAATCCAAATCCAAACTCAATAAATTGTTTTGCCTGATGGAGATATAAGGATAGTTTCTATTAATAAACTCATATAAATAAATAGCAGAAAACTCTCTTAGTGAAGGTGAGTCTATCAATACCTTTTCACAGTTTGAGTTTACCCAGTCAATATACTCATCGCTAAATGCATAAATTTCATCTAGAACTAGATTCTTATTATCAGGAAAGGGATAGAGCATAAATTCATTATCAAAGACAGAAAAGTTTAGTAGCATGAGAGGCAGGTATATTGTATTATTCACACTGATATAACAGATATTGAAATCATCTAGTAATGTAGTTTCAATTCTATAATTTTTAAAATCTTCTATTCCTGATATCTTAAAATTGTTTTGTTTTCCTGAGAAAATTGCTCGCGCCGGACTTATAACCTTTGTCAGCTCAATATTTATTCGATTATTCTCCCAGTCAAAAACATTATTTATATTCCCGGAATCCAAATTATACTTATTTGTCTGCTTATCAATTATGGATAGTATTTCATAAGCGTCATTAACACTTATATAATCGATATCTTTGTAATTCACTATATTATAATCATACTCTTTTTTTAATATAGTGAATTTCTTTAATTCAATTGTATAATCGCCTTCCTTAACTATATGTACAGTACTTATATTTCTTTGTGTACAAGAACCTAATATTAAAGCTAGAATACTGACAATAATGAAAGCTTTTACTCGCATATAAATCTCCCGTAAAATTGAGCACTTGAGCGGTGATTATATTAATTTTAGCATTTTGCCTTATTATGTCAATGCAATATAAATAATAAAATTTATAACAAATATAGTTAAATAGAAAAGAATGGTGTTAAACTAGTATAAATAGAGAAAGAGGGTTTAACAATGTTGTCAAACCCTCTCGTTATTATGTTGATTTCTGGCCATCTATACAGATCTGGATTTTGCTTTTGAGTAAACATCAAAAGCAACGGCGGCTAATAGTACAAAGCCTTTTATTGCTTGCTGCCAGTCAATTTTAACTCCTAAAATTGACATACCATTGTTTAGTATACCCATTAGAAGACCACCAACAATTGCACCAATAACAGTTCCTATTCCACCGGAAGTAGAAGCTCCGCCTATAAAGCAGGAGGCAATTGCGTCCATTTCAAAGCCGTTTCCTGATTTAGGAGTGGCAGAATTCAGTCTGCCTGTAAAGACTATACCGGCCAGGGCGGCTAGAAACCCCATGTTCACATAAACCCAGAACATAACACGCTTGGTTTTTACACCTGAAAGCTTTGCTGCTTTTGGGTTACCACCGAAGGCGTAAATGTGTCTGCCCGGTATAGTTTTATTAGTAATAAATGAGTATATCAATACCAATACTACAACAACGACTAGAACAGCCGGAATACCCTTATAAAGAGCTAACAAATATGTAAAGGCATTAATGATTGCTGTGATTGAAATAATCTTAATTAGAAATAATCCAAAAGGTAAAACTTCAAAATTGTATTTTTTCTTATTCTTTCTGTTACTTAACTCACTAAAAATAAAGAAGGCTGAAGCAATCAGACCAGAAATAATTGCCAATAGATTGATGCCTGGAATATTTGCAATATCAGGGATGAAGCCAGAAGCCATAAAAGTATATTCATTAGGCAGAGGTGCTAAACTTGTGCTTTGCAGAATAACCATAGTCAAACCTCTAAAGATTAACATTCCAGCTAATGTTGCTATAAAAGCAGGAACACCCATATATGCAATCCAGAACCCTTGCCAGGCTCCGATTATGATACCGATAATTAGCGAAATAACTATGGCCGGTAAAACGGGCATATTCATTTTAAGAACAAAAACTGCCGAGATAGCACCGATAAAACCAGCTACAGAGCCAACTGAAAGATCTACATTTCCACCTGTAAGAATACAAAGAAGCATACCCGTTGCAAGAATCAATACATAACTGTTCTGGGAGATCAAATTAGAAATATTCAATGGTTTTAATAAGACACCCTCTGTAACAATCTGGAAAAAAATAATTACAATTGCTAAAGCTATAATCATTACATATTGACGTAGATTACCCCTAAGTGTAGCATACAGCTTTTTCATCCCAATACCTCCTTATTGCTGTTCATAATACACTGCATTATTATTTCTTGCGATGCTTCTTCAGTAGTTAATTCTCCGACAATTCGACCTTCATTCATAATATATATTCTATCACACATACCAAGAATTTCTGGTAATTCGGATGATATCATCAGAATAGATTTCCCACTTTCAGTTAATTCGTTAATGATTGAATATATTTCATATTTTGCACCTACATCAATACCTCTTGTAGGCTCGTCCAAAATGAGAATATCAGGATCTGAAAAAATCCACTTACTAAATACTACCTTCTGTTGGTTACCGCCTGAAAGATGACCAGCTTTTTGAAAAATACTTGATGATCGTATTCTTAATTTATCCCTGTATTCTTCACCTATTTTTATTTCGTTATTTTCATTAATGACCATGTTTTTACTAATCTTTGAAAGACAAGATAATGTTATATTTCTTTTTATGTCATCAATTAGAATAAGACCGGCAGATTTTCTGTCCTCGGTTGCGTAAGCGATACCATTTTTTATGGCATCTTTCACATCATTTAAAATGATTTCCTTACCATCTTTCTTTATGGTTCCCGTAATTTTTTGGCCGTAAGACTTACCAAAGACACTCATGGCGAATTCTGTTCTGCCTGAACCCATTAAGCCAGCAATACCAACGACTTCGCCCCGTCTGATATTGATTGAAATGTCATGAAGAATTTTCTTCGTACTGTCTTTTGGGTCATATACATTCCAATTGTCAACTTCAAGTCTAATATCACCAATCTTATGACTTCGTTTTGGAAATCTGTCTGTTATTTCACGTCCGACCATTCCTTTAATAATCCTGTTTTCGGAAACTACATTAGATTGATTTATCATTGTTTCAATTATTGTACCATCTCTGATAACAGTAATCTCGTCAGCTACTCGTATAACCTCATTTAATTTGTGCGATATAATAATGCAAGTAATCCCTGAATTTTTCAGCTCAATCAGTAGATCTAGTAAATGTTTAGAATCTTCATCATTTAATGCTGCGGTAGGCTCATCTAATATTAGTAATTTCACGTTCTTTGCAAGAGCTTTAATGATTTCCACAAGCTGTTGCTTTCCCATACCGATATCCATAATACGTGTATCGATATTTTCACTTAATCCGACTTTTTTGAGCATTTCTATCGATCTTAGTCTTGTCTTGTCCCAATCAATAACCAAATATTTTCCGGTTTGCTCATTACCCAGAAAAACATTTTCAGCTATAGACAAGGTAGGAATAAGAGCTAACTCTTGATGTATGATTGCTATTCCCCTTGCTTCGCTTTCCTTTATATCTTTAAATCTACATTCTTCTCCCTCAACAAAGATATCCCCCGAATAAGTACCATAGGGATAAACACCACTTAGAATATTCATCAAAGTGGATTTTCCGGCACCGTTTTCACCGACAATCGCATGGATGTGGTGGGGCAGAATTTGAATGCTCACATTATCGAGCGCTTTGACCCCAGGAAATTCCATCGTAATATTTTTCATTTCCAAAATATATTTTTCCATCGTTGAACTCCTTTTGAAAAATATATGTACAATTTCCATATAAAGTACATCGGTTAGCAGACTTAGCTGCTAACCGATATCTAATATAGGTAGGATTATGAAATGCTATTCTATATCTTTCGGTGTAAGGTAACCTGAATCCATTACGAGCTTCTGATAATTGTCTTTTGTTACTATGTATGGCTCAAGTAAGTATGAGGGAACTATCTTTACGTTATTATTATATGTTGTTGTGTCATTAATCTCCGGTTGCGTTCCGGTAAGAACAGCATCTACCATTTTAGCAGCAACAGCAGCCAAATCTCTGGTGTCCTTTAAAATAGTGGAATATTGTTGTCCGGCAATGATAAGTTTGATGGAAGCTGCTTCAGCATCCTGGCCGGTAACTACCGGTAAAGTATCACCGGGTACATAACCGAAGGATATAAGTGCTGAAAGAACACCTCTTGAAATACCGTCATATGGTGACAGTACGCCATGAAGAACCTTACCTGAAGAGTAGTTAGCAGCTAATAAAGCATCCATACGGGATTGAGCAACAGCTCCGTCCCAACGTAAGGTACCAATTTCATCCTGTGAAGTCTGGCCTGAGGGTATAACAATCGTTCCATCATCTATCAATGGCTGGAGAACATCCATTGCCCCTGAATAGAAGTAGAATGAGTTTGTATCATCAGGTGAGCCGGCAAATAATTCAACATTGTATGGGCCATTTCCCTTAAGAGCTTTTAAGCCTTCTACTAATGATTCAGCTTGCTGCTGTCCTACTCTTCTGTTATCAAATGTAGCATAGTAGGATACGGCATCGGTATTAACGAGTAAACGATCATAAGAGATAATTTTAACACCGGATTTACCGGCAGTGTCGAGAGTTTCAGATAGTGTAGAGCCGTCAATAGCTGCAATAATAAGAACTTTTGCACCTTTGGTAATCATGTTTTCAATCTGTGCTTTTTGTGTTGGAATGTCATCTTCTGCAAACTGTAAGTCAGCGGTATAGCCTTTTTCTTCAAGGATTTTCTTCATGGTTTCGCCGTCTTTAATCCATCTCTCAGAGGATTTAGTCGGCATTGAAATCCCTATGTAATCTCCGCCTTTTTTTGCACCACTACCGCAAGCAGCCAAAGTAAACAACATGGAAAGAACAATAACCAGAACTAAGATCTTTTTCAGTGATAGAGCTTTCATAAAGTTTCCTCCTACTAATATGAATTTTTATCCGTAGCTCTCACTACGGTAAAAAACTAGGATGGGACACAAATTGATATTTATGTTTACTTTTAGAAAATTTATCGTTTTTGTTCTTTTGCTTTATGTTATCATTACAAATTTGCGGTGTCAAGACCGAAAATTTTCATTTGGTTTCATTTAAGATTAAATGTGTTCGTTATTTTCTTTTAAGATTGTAATTTCGAAAAAAATACTTTATCATAATAGAATAGAATTACCTTCGAATATGTTAATCTATATCGATTGGGAAGGGAAAATATGTTTGCTATTGAGCGAATAAGAATAATTAAAAACCATTTGAAGAAGGATAGCAAAGTTTCTGTTGCAAAGCTTAGTGAGCTTTTAAACGTTACTGAGGTAACCATTAGAAGAGATTTAGAAAAGCTTGAATCGGAGGGATTTCTTCAGCGTACCCATGGAGGTGCTGTAATAAGTGTTGATTCTTCCGAGGAACCTATTGAAGAGCAAAGCGATCCTTATTTAACAGAGCGGCAGGAAATTGCAGACACAGTCTTTCATTTGGTTTCTGATAATGATATGATTATGATTACAGAGGGATTAACGAATGTACAAATAGCGCGAAGATTGTCGGAGAAAACTAATTTGACTGTTTTAACCAATGACATAAGAGTCGCCATTGAGTTTAAGAACAATCCCGGTATTAATTTGATTCTTCTTGGCGGTGATTTAAATGAATATGCCGTATACGGGCAGTTAGCGATTAATAATATGCAGTATTTTTCATTTAATCATTTATTTGTAGAAGTAGATGCGATTAATAAGCAGACTGGTATGATGGCATCAAGTATCAGTAAGGCAACTCTTATACAAAAGGCTATACAAATTGCAGAGAAAACGTCAGTTATATGCCTGGCGAAGAACTTTGGTGAGAAATCACTTTATCGTATAGGCAGCATTGAGAGCGCAGGAAAAATAATTACAAATTCCACACTGGATAACTCTTATAAAGACTACTTATTTGGTTTAAATATCCAGGTGTATACATCTGTGGATATATATGAAGAATAATTTCGCATGTATCAGGGAGATTAATCGTTGAAAACACCAATGTTAGAATTAAAAAACGTAAATTTAAGTATTGATAGTTTTTCATTGACTAATATTGATCTTTCATTATTCAGTAATGAGATCCATGTGATTATGGGCGAGAATCGATCAGGGAAGAGTTTACTGATGCAGCTTATCAGTGGCTATATTATGCCCGATTCGGGTGAATTATTCTTAAATGGTGAAGAAGTAAAGTACAAATCATATGTTTCCTGCGCTAAAAAAGATATTATGTATGTTAAGCAAAATGCGGATTTGTTTACTAATCTAAGTGTGGCAGAAAATCTCTATTTTCATAAGCTGCCTTACAAGAATAAAGCGCTAAGTAATATTGATCATGACAAGTTAGATTATATGTGTAAAAAACTAATCGAAGAGCTAAATTTGCCAATTTCTATTTATGATAAAGTTTCTAATTTGGGATTAGCTCAGCGACAGATCATTGAGTTTTGTAAAGCATATGTTTCCGATGCAAAAATAGTTATTTTGGATGAATCCTTCGCTTCATTGACACAAAATGAACGTGAGCTTTTATATGGTGTTGTAAGGCGTATTAACGCAAAGGGTGTGGGGATTTTTTACATAACACACAGGCTGGAAGACGTGTTTCTTATCGGCGATAGAATAACAGTTATAAGAGATGGAAAAATAGTAGGAACCAAGCTGGTATCTGACAGCACGCAGGATGAGATAATTAAAATGCTCAGCGGACAGTATATTCAGAAAAGATACCCCAAAATAGAAAGAAAAGCCGGAAAAACCATACTGTCTGTAAGAAATTTGGGATTTGAAGACAAGTTAGAAAACATCAGTTTCGATTTGGCAAAAGGAGAAATATTGGGGATAACTGGGTTAGCCGGTTCAGGTAGGACTCTCCTTGCCAATTGCTTGTTTGGAGCAGTGAAAAATGTTAAGGGAAGTATACTCTTAAACGGCACAGAGGTAAAGATAAAAAACCCTTATGAAGCTATTTCAAAAGGTATTGCACTTATACCGGAGAACAGGGTTACTGATTCGATTTTTAGTTGCTGGGATGTCAATGATAATGTTTCTGTGTCCGCACTAAAAAGATTTACTAATACCTTCATGATAAATATGTCTTTTTTAAGACAGGCGGTTATGGACTATATCCTCAAGCTTAATATTTCTCAAAATCCGGGTGATAATATTTTAGAATATTCGGGCGGTAATCAGCAGAAAGCCGTTTTTGCAAAATGGATTATGAGTCGTGCGAGTATTTTTATTTTAGACGAACCTACCAGAGGATTGGACATAGCAAGTAAAATAGATATCTATAATTTTATCAATGATTTAATCAAAAAAGACGTTGGTATTATATTTATCTCTTCTGATATAGAGGAGATTTTAGGCCTTTGTGACAGAGTCGCTGTATTATCAAGCCGTACTCTGGTATGTAATGCTTCCACAAAGGATATAACAGTGGAACAAATAATCGAAATCGCCACAAAAGGTGATGAGTAGTTGAAAACCAATATTAAATAACAGGCGGTGGTCAAGCCATGCCTCAAGATAGTATTTTTGGGCAATCCATAAAGTATATAAAGGGTGTAGGTGAAGCGAGAGCCAAGCTATTTTCAAAGCTTGGCATTAACTCTGTCTATGACGCTATAAATTATTTCCCCAGAGAATATGAGGATAGAACGATAGTAAAAAAAATCGCTGAGATAATGGATGGCGAAGAATGCGGAGTTAGTGCTGAGATTGTTTCTGAGGTTACAGAAACAAGGCCCAGGAGGAACCTTTCGATAGTAAAAGCCCTGGTGACAGATGGGTCTGCCTTTTTATCCCTAACATGGTTTAATCAGGGATATATAAAAAATAGCCTGCAAAAAGGGATAGAATATATATTCTTTGGTAAGGTCAAAAGAACAGGTATGAGAATTGAGATGAACAGTCCTGTGATTGAAAAAGCAGACCAACTCGGAAAAAATACAGGAAGGATTCTACCTATTTATTCCCTTACCAAGGGTTTGACACAAACACACACCAGGAAACTTACCGAAAGTGCTATAAAATTAGCTAGAGATAAGCTTGTTGAAACCCTGCCTGATGAGATAAGAAAAGGGTATAAGCTGAGTCGGGTTAATTTTTCCTATGAGGAGATTCATTTTCCCAAAAGCCTATCCAATATGGAGGAAGCCAGAAGGCGCTTGGTCTTTGAGGAGCTTCTGATTCTGCAGCTTGGTCTTATTAGATCAAAGGGAGCAAGCACGCAACTAAAGGGTATCAGATTTCAACCCATAGATATGGAACCTCTTTTTGAAAAGCTGACTTTTAGTCTTACAAACGCTCAGAAAAAGGTGTTCGAAGAAATCCTTAATGACATGGAATCGGCTAAGAAAATGAACCGGCTGATTCAGGGAGATGTTGGCTCAGGTAAAACAATAGTAGCCGTAATGGCTATTTACTTAGCCGCAAAAAATGAGTATCAGAGCGCTTTTATGGTTCCAACGGAAATACTGGCAGAGCAGCATTTCAGAAGCGTTGGGTCACTTTTTGAGAGCCTGGGAATAAGAGTCAGGCTTCTTACGGGAAGCACCAAAAAGAAGGAAAAAGAGGAGATTAAGAGCCTTGTAAAAGAGGGGCAAATCGATGTATTAATAGGAACCCATGCGATTTTAGAGGATGATACAGAGTTTCATAAGTTAGGTCTTGTGATTACAGATGAACAGCACCGGTTCGGTGTACGTCAAAGGGCTAAACTCTCTGTAAAGGGAGAGAATCCCCATTTGTTGGTCATGACTGCAACCCCAATACCCAGAACATTATCGCTTGTTTTATATGGGGACCTTGATGTTTCAGTAATAGATGAATTACCGCCTAACCGAAAGCCAATTGATACCTACGCTGTTGATGAATCCTTCAGACAGAGGATATATAATTTTATCAGGAAAAATGTTGCGGAAGGACGACAAGCATATATTGTCTGTCCTTTGGTTGAGGATTCAGAAGAGATTGAAGCCGAGTCGGCCGAAGGCCTCGCTGAGCGTATCAGGGATAATGAGCTAAAAGGTTTGCGTGTGGGACTCATACATGGTAAATTGAAACCAGTCGAGAAGGAAGCGGTAATGAGGTCCTTTGTTAAAGGAGAGCTGGATGTATTGGTTTCAACTACCGTAATTGAGGTTGGTGTCAATGTACCTAATGCCACCTTGATGGTTATAGAAAACGCTGAACGATTTGGATTAGCACAGCTTCATCAGTTAAGAGGGCGTGTGGGAAGAGGCGAGCATAAATCTTATTGTGTGCTATTTAATCAGAGCAAGAGTGATATTTCAAGGCAAAGAATGGAGATAATGGCAAGTACCAACGATGGCTTTGTTATTTCAGAAAAAGATTTGGAGCTACGAGGCCCTGGCGATGTGTTTGGTGTAAGACAGCATGGATTGCCTGAACTTAGGATAGCAAACCTTTATCGGGACATTGATGTACTTAAGGATGTTCAAAAGGTGGTAAAATATATAACGGACAAAAACCTGCTCACAGAGGATGAACAGTACAGACCGCTGGCTGAAAAGCTGGATTATACAATAAAAGAAAAGTTTAAGGATATATCGATGAATTAGAAGTGATAAGTTTATTATTGAGGTTTAGGTATATTATTTTAACACATGTATAAGGAGATTTATGTTAAGAGTAATAGGTGGATCAGCCAGAGGAGTTCCCATCAAAGCTCCCGATACTTTAAATACGCGGCCTACATTGGACAGGACAAAGGAATCTGTCTTTAATATTCTTATGCCGTATATTACCGATACGGCTGTGCTTGATCTTTTTGCAGGTTCAGGAAGTCTTGGAATAGAGGCATTAAGCAGGGGCGCAAAAAGTGCCGTGTTTGTGGATAAAAGCAATAAATGCAGGGATATAATACTTGATAACCTTAATAAGACTAAGTTCACAGAACAGGCCACAGTGCTAAGTATGGATGTCACTAATGCTATAAAAAATCTCCATCATAAGCAATCAAAATTCGATCTTATTTTTTTAGATCCACCATATAATATGAATTTTGTTGTCAAGACAATACAAAGTTTAGATGAATTTGATATAATGAGTGAAGAAGGAATACTGGCGTGCGAACATCATGTGGATGAAATACCACCCGAAAAGGTGGGTAAGCTTGTTAAAACCCGTTGTAAGAACTACCGGGAAACGATGTTTTCATTCTACATGAAGGAGCCTCAGTCCTGATACAAAGGAGGAAGGAAAATTGCGAACATTTGTTTATCCGGGAAGCTTTGATCCTGTAACAAATGGTCATCTGGATATCATAAACAGAGCATCGAGAATTTGCGATAAGCTTATTGTCCTGGTATCGATTAATACGAGCAAGACTCCTGCTTTCACAGTGGAGGAACGGCTTGAACTTTTGAGGCTATCGGTAGGTGAGCGTGATAACATAGAAATTACGAGCTTTTCAGGTCTTTTGGTTGACTTCATGCGTAAGGCCAATGCAAAGACTATAATAAAAGGATTAAGAGCTGTTTCTGATTTTGAGTATGAGATGCAGATGGCACTTTTGAATCATAATCTTGACAGTGAGATCGATACTCTTTTTATGATGACAAGTATACAGAACTCCTTCTTAAGTTCAAGTGCTATTCGTGACTTGGCTAAATATGGCGCAAAAATTAATGATTTTGTTCCTGAACAAATCGCCGATATAATAATTAGAAAATTAAAAAAATGATTTTCGCAGGAGGTTAAAATGGAATTATTGGATCTTTTGGAGCAACTTGAAGATATAATTGAAAGTGGTATGAATGTCCCACTATCAGGTGGAAAGTGTCTTTTAGATAGAGACTCATTATTGGATTTAGTGCAGGAGATTCGTCTTAAGCTTCCTGACGATATCAAAACCGCAAAACGCATTGCCGAAGAAAAACAACGTATAATAACAGAAGCCCAGCAGGAAGCTGAAAACATTATAAAAAATGCCGAATCACGTATTGCGGCTCTTGTAGATGAAAATGAAATTGCTAAAAAGGCATATGAGCAATCAGAGATAATTATTTCCAATGCTAAGAAAAATGCCAGAGAGATACGTCTGGGTACAAAAGAGTATGCCGATGGAATTCTCAATAAGGTTGAGGAAATTCTTGAGGACACTCTTGATGTGATTAAGGTTAACCGGCAAGAACTCAAATAGGTAAATAGGGCTATCTTGGCTTATTCATAGAAGGCCTTTGTATACTCGTATAAGGAGAAACCATCAGTGAAATAAGCAATACTCCTATTATGAGGGGTCGTGTCCATGATAAGTCCGGAGTTGGTGATACTTCAGAGACCGAGGTCTGGATTGATAAAGGCATTATATAAATAGTTATTAGTGTTAGAAGACCCCCTATAAGCCCGTGGAGCAGCTTACCCATAAACAATACACGATATTTGCAGCCCGTTTCTTTCATAATTCCCATTATCTGAGTATGAACTGAAAAGCCTGCGAAACCGAATAAAAGAGAGATTATCGACAACTGTATATTTAATGATGTACCTTTAAGCTCATTAATGGACTGGGAGCCTGAAGTTATCTCTAAGATTCCTCTAGAAAATGCCGAAATTAACTCCTTAAAATTTTGATTTGAATTACCGGCAGGAATCAGAAATGCGAAGAGACTCCCCAAAAGAGAAAAAACCCCCAACCTGAACAGTAATTCAGATATCACAGCGAAGAATACTATGTATCCTGTGATTTTAATGCATAATATCGCCGCCTCTTCAATGGATAAAGGAAGTAGAAAAGCCAAGCTCTCCGAGGTTGAGCTTTTTTCATGTCGGGGGTCTGCATGTCCCTTTTCTTCATGCCTATTAAAGCCATTTTTACTTCTTTGAGAAGTTTTACTTCTTTGAGAAGTTTTACTTCTTTGAGATGTCATGGAATCTGCCAGTCTGCCTATTATGAAGGCGGTAATTAATCCTGAACTCCAATGTATTAAAAGAAGAAAAATACCTAGCTTGACACTTTTGAATAAGCCTGCACCGACAGTTCCAATAATAAACAAAGGGCTGCAGTTATTTACCGTAGAAAGAATTTTGCTAGCCTGACGGCTGTCCAAAAGTCCTTGATCAAACATGTCACGAGACATTTTTGCACCATTCGGATATCCGCTAATAAACCCGAATAGTATTATTACAATAGTATAATAAGGAAGTCTAAAAAATCTCTCAACTAATCTCTTTAAGAAATCCGGGATAGAAAAATCGGATATAAACGGAGTTAATATTTTAGATAAAACGAAAAAGGGAAAAAGTGAAGGAATAACCACATCAAGGCATAGGTATAGAGCTTTTCTGGCGGCTAAAGAAGTTTCCTTTGAAAAAAGGCAAAGTAAAAGGGCAAGAAAAGGGAATAAGTATAGTATTATTGTCTTAGAAACATTGTTTGCTTTTTGCATACATTAACCATTTCTTTCTGAAAATTGTACCGAAACATAAGAAGACCTACAGAATACTTATTCAGCTTAACAGGTAAAGTTGCATTGAATTAGGGCAGAATGATATAATAGTTTCAATTCTTTGTGCTGTGGAGCTAAACCATGTATAAAAGACTTTTTGGCTAATACAACGGGATATTGATTAATATACTCGAAGTACAGACCGAAAAATGGGAACAATCGACCGATGGAGGTAATTGTATATGCCTGAAAAGGATAATGTTACAAAAGATCAGGATGAAATTGGTGAAATAAAGATAAGCTCTGATGTTATCACAGTCATAGCTCACACGGTGGCAAGTGAAATAGAAGGCGTAGCCGGAATGAATGCTAATATCGCCGAAAACATTTCCTCTGCTTTAGGGCGTAAGAATCCTACCAAAGGTGTAAAGGTAGAGATTGATGAAACGGACATTACTATTGATTTCTACATACTGGTAGAATATGGGGCGCGTATTCCGGACGTAGCATGGAGAATTCAGGAAAAAGTTAAAGCATCGGTAGAAAGTATGACAGGCATGAATGTCTCTGCCATTAACATTCATGTGCAAGGTATAAGCTTTGACAAGATGAAGGAAGAAAATAAAGCTTGAAGAGCCAATAAAGTGAATTGAGGTTTATATGTTCGGATATGTTGAACCGGATAAACCGGAACTTAAAATACGGGAATTTGATGTTTTCAGGGGATATTACTGTAGCCTATGCAAGACAATAGCACGGCGCTATGGGCATATACCTAGGCTTACTCTTAATTATGATCTCGCATTTTTATATATCCTATTGGATGCAATGAACCCTATCCCCATAACCGGAAAAAGACAAAGGTGCATTGCCCATCCATTAAAAAAACGATATATTATTTTTTCCAATAAATTTGCTGAATATACATCAGACATGAATATTATTTTAATGTATTATAATTTAGTGGATAAATGGAAGGATGATAAAAATATCTTAGGTGGAACCGGAGCGTTGGCTTTAAAACATGCCTACAAAAAGTCAAAAAAGCAGTATCCGGAAAAATGTACCGCGATAGAAATGCATTTAAAACATTTATCGGTTTTGGAAAAGAGCAATTGTGATTCTATAGATGAAGCAGCAGAATCTTTTGCGTCTATTATGAGAGAACTTTTTGAATGCGGGTATATTAAAGATGAGAATGAAAGAAAGACTTTAGGTTGGCTTGGATACAATTTAGGCCGCTGGATATATATCCTGGATGCTTTTGATGACCTGGAAAAGGATTTCGAGCATAAGGCCTATAATCCATTAATAAGCCAGTATTGCTTCGATGGAAATGACATAAAGGCTTTTAAGGAGTCAATCAGAGAAAATATTAATTTTAGTTTGACCTATTCGCTGAGTGAAGCTGAGAAGGCATACACACTCTTAGGAATTGAGAAAAATAAAGGAATACTTGATAACATACTGTATTCAGGGTTAATTGTTAAGACGGATAGGGTTTTGCAGGAAAGAGGTAGAGACTATGAAAAAGAATCCGTATAAGGTTTTGGGTATTAAAGAGGGGGCTAGTTACGACGAGATTAAGCGTGCGTATCGTGAATTAGCTAAAAAATATCATCCTGACAGATATCAAAACAATCCTCTGTCTGATTTAGCAGACGAGAAGATGAGAGAGATAAATGAGGCTTATGATTTGCTAATAAAAAATGCCGGAGGAAATTATCAGTATCAGACTGAATATGAGCAAACCTATGAAAACAGCAATGCTTCACAGGGTGCTTATAGCCAGCAATATCAAAGTCAGCAGCAATCAAAATCTCAGTCTCAGTCTCAATCCCAATCCCAATCCCGATCCCAATACCAGGGATATAATACCCAATATCAGAATGCGGAAGATGCCGAGCTGGAGCGAAAGGTCAGGATGTTCGTAAACAGCGGTAATTTAAATGAAGCCCAGAAAATTCTTGACAGAATGCAGATAAGAAATGCTACCTGGCATTATCTACAAGGTCTTGTATTTTTGAGAAGAGGTTGGTATGACAGAGGGTATACCAATATTCAAAAAGCCGCCAACATGGACCCTACTAATTTTGAATACAGAAATGCTCTTAACAACCTAAGCCAGCAATCCACAGGATATCGTCAGAACAATTACTATCGTAACACTTATAACAGCAGCCCTGACATGTGTAATTTGTGTATGAATATCTGGTGCGCAGACAGCTGTTGTGAATGCCTAGGTGGAGACCTCATAAGCTGTTGCTAGGTCATAGTACTGATGGAGGTATGTAGCTTGGGGGAAAATAATTCTCAAAACCTATCGTATAAATCGAAGGGAAATACTCGCAAGATAGCATTGACAGGTATTTTATCTGCGTTTATTGTGATAGCCCTTTTTATAGAGTCCATTGTTCCTACAGGAAGACTGGGGTTTTATGTACTTGCTGGGTTCGTTTTATCGATAGTTCTGCTGGAAAGCGGAGTAAAATGGGGTTGGGCATCGTATTTGATAACTTCGGCCACGGGGCTTCTGTTAATTCCAGAAAAACTTAATGTACTGCCTTATGTAATGTTTTTTGGTGTTTACACCATACTTAAATTTCATATAGAATCGCTGCGAAAGCCATGGCTGGAGATATTGCTTAAGTTTGCTGCATTTAATCTCTTTCTGTGGCCGGCTTGGAGTATAGTAAAGGTTTTTTTACCGGACTTACTACGACAAGGAACGATGGTTATTGTCGCCGGTATAGTTTTGCAAGTAGTATTCGCCGTTTATGACATATTGTTTACTGCATGGATAAGGTTTTATTTTGAAAAAATAGCACCCAAAGTTAGAAAATCTTAACCCATGGATTTCCATTGATGAAAGTCAATAGATTAGGTAAACTCGAGTTACTGGTGTAATTACCATTTGCAAAGGAAAAACCCGAGCAACAAAAGAGACGGGGGTATTACGGCAAACCCCGCATGTATTTCACCTTTCATACTCCTTGCTGCGGCTATTCATAGTCGCAGCATTTTCATTTTCTAAAAGATTTTTGTGATGTATAAAAGGAGTTATTTATGAATGACAGAGCATTGAGAGTGCTTGAATTTGATAAGATTAAAAATATGCTAAGTGAAAAAACTGTCTCGGCTTTAGGAAGAACTTATGTGGATGCATTAATACCGGTTTCCGATTTTTATCAGGTTGAGGGAATGCTAAAGGAAACCAGTGATGCATCGGCATATTTATGGCGAAAAGGTGGTGCTCCTTTTGGAGGCATACATGATATTCGAAGTTCTGTTAAGCGAGTTGATTTAGGTTCTGTCCTAAGTATATCTGAGCTCCTTAAAATCGGTGATGTACTTAGGTGCAGCAGAATGATTAAGCAATTTTTAACTAATGATGTACCAGCTGATTGGGACGGAAATCTTGCTTTAGAGCTGGGTCATCAGATTGTGAGTTTCAAGCAAGTGGAGGAAGCAATATCAAACGCGATAATAAGTGAGGAAGAGATATCTGATCATGCAAGCCCAGAGCTTTTTTCCATACGAAAGAACATAAGGCAAAAGCAAGATGGAATTAAAGATAAGCTTGCTTCAATTATTCGTTCTGCTGACTTTAAAAAGATTATGCAGGATGCCGTGGTCACTCTGCGTGGGGATCGCTATGTTATTCCGATAAAACAGGAATATAAAAGTCAGGTACCCGGGCTAATACATGATATGTCTTCTTCAGGGGCCACCGTTTTTATTGAACCCTTGTCGGTTGTTGAGGCTAATAATGAAATTAAAGGTTTATTAATTAGGGAGCAACATGAAATCGAACGAATCCTGATGGAGCTATCATCAAAGGTTGCTGAAATCAAAATTGAGCTTGCGACTAATCTTGAAATATTGTCGCGGCTTGATTTTATGTTTGCCAAGGCTAAGTTATCAAGGGATATTAACGGCATATGTCCGAAATTAACAGACCAAAGAAAGATTAGAATAAAGCAAGGCCGTCATCCTCTTTTAGACAGGCAAAAGGTTGTTCCTATTGACATAGAGCTGGGCTATGAGTTTTCCACTTTGGTTATTACGGGACCTAATACGGGAGGGAAAACCGTTACTTTAAAAACGGTAGGACTATTTGCACTAATGCTTCAAGCAGGTCTCCATGTACCGGTTAAAGAGGGCAGTGAATTTGGGATTTTCAAAAATGTTTTTGCGGATATCGGAGACGAACAAAGCATTGAACAATCCCTGAGTACCTTTTCATCCCATATGAAGAATATAGTCACAATACTTAAGGATGCTGATGAGGATTCTTTGGTTTTATTTGATGAGCTTGGGGCGGGAACAGATCCTACAGAGGGTGCGGCTCTCGCTATGGCCATTCTTGAGAGATTTACCAAAAGACAGATTTGCACTATGGCGACGACCCACTATAGTGAGTTAAAGATTTATGCAATGACAACCAATAATGTCCAAAATGCATGCTGTGAGTTTGATGTGGAGACACTTCGTCCAACTTATAGACTTCTTGTTGGTATACCGGGCAAGAGTAACGCTTTTGCAATATCTCAAAAGCTTGGACTGGACACATATATTATTCAAAAAGCCAAGGATTATCTGACCCAGGATAATTTGCAATTTGAGGATGTACTATCAGATATTGAAAGGAACAGAACCCAAGCCGAAAAGGAAAAGGATGCCGTTCAGATTCTTAAGACTGAAATAGAAAGCCTTAAGGCCGAAGCGCAAAAGGAAAAAGATCGTATTTCAAAAGAGAAGAGTAGTATTATAGCCAAAGCAAAAGAAGATGCCAGAGCAATTATTCTGAACGCTCGATATGAAGCAGAGGAATTGTTGGAAAGCCTGAAAGAGCTTGTAAAAGGATCAACAGCAATTAATGAAAAGGCATTACAGGAAGCCAGAACAGGAATCCGCCGTCTTGATAATATGGAAGGGAATTTCGTTGAATCTTATGAGGTACACGAGAATTTTGATGCACCTGAAGACTTAAAGCCGGGGGAGAGCGTAATAATGCTTAATCTCAACCAAAAAGCAACGGTACTGGAGGCTCCTGATTCAGATGGGCAGGTTATGGTACAAGCAGGTATCATGAAGGTTAAAGTAAATATAAATCAGTTAAAACGTGTAAATGAGCAGAAGGAGTCCATAGAAAAAATGCACAGGACTAGGGTCAAAGGTGTTAAAGCCTCATCAGACATAAAGCTTGAATTGGATTTAAGAGGATTAAACGTTGAAGAAGCTTTGGACAAGGTTGACAAATACATTGATGATGCTGTTGTTTCCGGACTGCATGAAGTTACTATAATCCACGGTAAGGGGACCGGCACACTGAGAAAGGCTATTCATACTCATTTTCGCAATCATTCCCATGTTGAGACATATAGACTTGGTAATTACGGTGAAGGCGAAACCGGCGTCACAATAGTCGAACTAAAGTAAAAACTGAGGGACGGAGCATAAGAAAATGATTGGCTTAGGAACTATAGTGAACATCATAGCAATAATTATTGGCGGAGCTCTTGGAGTTATTTTAAAAAAGGGCATTCCCGAAAGATTTAAGACAACTATAATGCAGGCGATCGGTCTTTCAGTAGTTATCGTGGGGATATCTGGAGCTCTTCAGGGATTATACACGGTTACTGACCAGGGAAAGCTCGACAGAAACTACATAACAGGAATGATATTAAGCTTAGTCATTGGTAGTCTGCTAGGAGAAGCTATAAAAATAGAGGAAGGGCTTGACAGGTTAGGAATCTGGTTTCAAAACAGATTTGCACGTAATGAGTCAGGCTTTGCAAAAGGCTTTGTGACAGCAAGCCTGGTATATTGCGTAGGAGCTATGGCCATAGTAGGCTCATTGGAAGACGGCCTTTATGGAAAAACAGATATTCTATTCGCCAAAGCAATGCTGGACGGCATCAGTGCAATTGTTTTTTCAGCTACCTTAGGCATAGGCGTCATTTTTTCAGCCTTGCCGGTATTAGCTTATCAGGGTGCAATAACTATATTAGCCGGAGTTTTAAAGCCTCTTTTGAGTGATATAGTAGTATCTCAGATGTCTTTGGTGGGCAGCGTACTCATATTGGCAATAGGCTTTAGCATGCTGGAGCTCAAGAAATTCAAGGTTGGTAATATGCTTCCGGCAATTTTCATTCCATTAGTCTATACCCTGCTTTATAATGTTTTGCGTTAATTAGCTTTTGTTTGTATAATTATATAGGTACGGGTCGGACCTCTTAAGTCATAAGAATTTACTGTAGGTGAGATTTTGGTAAATGAAAAAATACCGGTAGATTCATATAAGACCTATAAAAAGCCATTAAAAGATATTATAATGCTTGTAATGATTTGCACTTTTTCCACGGTCATATCTTTTGTATTAAGCCATGTGGGCATTGGAAGAGAAAATGCATTGATGGTGTTCCTTGTGGGTGTTTTAGTCGTTACGGCTGTAACAAAAGGATATATACATGGAGCGATTGCTTCGATTCTTAGCGTCATGCTGTTCAATTACTTCTTTACAGAGCCATTTTATACATTCTTAATTAATGAGGCTAAGGACCTTGTGCTTATCTTGTTTTTCTTGATTGCTTCATTAATATCGAGCTCAATGACTTCAAAATTTCAACAGCAGGCTATGATAGCAAAGCGAAATGAAAGAACAGCGCGGCTTCTTTATGAAATCACAAAGGGTTTTTTACATATCACCGGCACTGATAATATTATTCAAAAAGGAATTAATTATGTAGCTGAATATACAGGCTATCCATGCCGTATTAAAATGGATTCTATAGACGAATATTTTTATTCTCCAAATGCCAATAATGAGGCTGACTACAAGGATCAGGAAATTTATAAAGTTCAGATCAAGGGTTTGGCTAGTCCAATTGGAACATTAGAAATAACAAATGCAAAGCTGCCAATACCATCAGAAGACTACATGCTTATTAAATCAATTGTCTATCAGATGGCGGTTATTCTGGATAGAGAGTTTATTTACAATGAGCGTGAAAAAATAAAAATTGCAATGGAGAGCGAGCTTCTGAAAAGTACTTTGCTGAGGAGTATCTCTCATGATTTGAGAACTCCCCTTACGGGAATTATTGGAGCAACTGAGCTTATATTAGATAGCCTTGACAAGCTTGATACTCAAACACTAAAAAAACTAGTCAATGACATAAAGGAAGAGTCGTCATGGCTTTATAACTCGGTTCAAAACATATTGGATATGACTATGATAAGTGATGCTACTATGGCTTTAAAGAAGGATTATGAAGCAGTGGATGATCTGATTAACCAGTCACTAACATTACTGCCGCAGCTTACATCATCAGGGAGACTTACCGTCTCAGTACCTGATGATATAATTCTCATCCATGTTGATGGACGTCTGATAGTTCATGTCCTTGTAAATTTACTTGACAATGCATACAAGCATTCTGGGGAGGATTCACTTATAGAATTGAAGGCATATTTTGAAAATAATAGTTTTGTGTTTGAGATAATAGATAATGGATCTGGTATCAGCCCCGAATTAAGCGATACGTTATTTGAAGGTTTTGTAACCCTCAATAAGGATATTGCTGACGGAAAACGGGGTGTAGGACTTGGACTGGCAATATGCAAGGCTATTGTGAATGCTCATAACGGTAGTATAGTCGCAACAAACCAAAGTACAGGTGGGGCTGTGTTTAAAATCCTTTTACCTTTAGAGGAGATGTAAATGTTGAATTCTGAAACAAAGATACTATTGATTGAAGATGATACCAAAATTACAAACTTTATGAGTATGGCTTTAAAAGCCAAAGGATATAAGTGTATTCTAGCTAGAAATGGCAATATGGGAATTTTAAGCTTTTGTACGGAAAACCCCGATATCATCATTCTTGATTTGGGTCTGCCTGACATTGACGGTATTGATATTATACATGAAATCCGTAAGGTTTCTCAAACTCCTATAATCATTTTATCTGCGCGTGGACAAGAAAATGATAAGATTACGGCCCTTGATGCTGGGGCTAATGATTATGTGACCAAACCCTTTTCAATGGGTGAACTACTCGCGCGTTTACGTGTGATGGAAAGATTTATAGATCGTAAGCAATCAGTTTCTGATGAAAGTGTTTTCAAGCTTGATTATCTTTTGGTAGACAGCGAAAAGCATCGAGTATTTTTAGATAATACAGAGGTTCATCTGACTCCGATAGAATACAAACTACTATTGTTTTTGATATCTAACCGTGGCAAGGTATTGACTCATAGCCAGATATTAAAAGAGATATGGGGTTACGGGGAGACCGGCGATTCAAAAAGTATTCGTGTGTTTATGGCAAGCCTGAGACGAAAAATTGAAAAGGATACGGCACATCCCCGCTTTATACTGACTGAAATTGGTATAGGGTACCGGTTTGCGGACATATAGCTCCTCATTAATGTACAGCCAGCTTAATTATTTCTGATGGCTTGCCTAAAACAATCAGGCGGTCATTTTCCTTGAATATGTAATCTGCTTTTGGCATTGGCATGATGCTATCTTCCTTTTTAACAGCAAGAATACTGATATGATATTTTCTGCGTACATTTATTTCTTGTATACTATTGTCAACCCAACCCTCAAGTACCGGAATCTCAAGAATAGAGTACTCCGGTGTCAGATTTATAAAGTCAAGGATATTGTCAGCACTGGTGCGGATAGCTAATTTTTCTGCAATATCCCTGTCAGGGTAGACAACCTCATCTGCGCCATTCCTTAATAGAAATTTAGCCTGAATATCACGACTGGCTTTCGAAACAACATGTTTTGCGCCCAAATCCTTTAAAAGTGAGGTAATTTCAAGTGATGATTGAAAATTATTCCCGATGGTTACAAAGCAAATATCGAAGTTTTTTATGCCAAGAGCTTTTAAAACCGATTCGTTTGTGCAGTCTCCGATTTGAGCGTCAGTAACTAATGTTGATAGCTCTTCAACAATGCTTTCTTCTTTATCAACAATTAGTACATCATTTTTTAGTTCCATCATTTTCAGAGCCAAATGTCTTCCAAAGTCACCGATTCCTATAATTAATACTGATTTCATGTTTTTTCTCTCCTTTTTTATCAACCAATTATGATCTTTCCAACAGGACGTTGGATTGGAACATTTTCTTTCTTTTCAGCAAGAACAAGAGCTAACGACAATCCTCCCACTCTTCCGCCATACATTAGAAGTATAATAATAAGCTTAGACAATGTGTTTAATGTAGGAGTAATACCAGCAGTCAGACCAACTGTTCCGATAGCTGACACAACTTCCATCAGTACCTGTCTCAGAGTAAAAGGCTGCATTGCACAAATAATCATTGTAGATATTAGTACAACAGTAATATAGATTACAAAGATGGAGCTTGCTTTCCTTTGTGTGTGATCTTCAAGTCTACGCTTAAAAATATTGAGGTCCGATGTATTTCTTGAAGAAGCGATTACACCAAGAAACAGCACCACCAGTGTTGTTGTTTTTATTCCGCCTGCCGTTGACCCCGGGCTGCCGCCTATAAACATAAGGATTATAGTTAGCAGAGATCCTCCCTCAGTAAGCCCTCCGATATCAACAGTATTAAACCCTGCAGTTCTTGGAGTGACAGACTGAAATAATGATGCCAAAATAGTTTCCTTTATACCCATACCAGCTAACTGGTTATTTCTTTCTAGTAGATAAAATAATATGGCACCCCCAAATACCAGTGTACAGGTGGTTGTAATAACGATTTTTGTATGTAATTGATACTTACCAAAATGGATCCCGTTCTTTGAGATATCACTCCATACTATAAAGCCGATACCGCCTATTATTATTAAAAGCATTATTGTTATGTTAACTAATACATCATCTGAATATCTTGTAAGGGAAGTAAACTGGCCGTATTTTCCCATGATATCAATACCGGCATTACAAAAAGCTGAAACCGAGTGGAATATTCCATTATAAATACCCACACCTAAACCCATTTCCGGAACAAATTTAATAGAAAGTGCGATTGCTCCAAGGCTTTCAATAATAAGTGTTCCGATTAATATTTTTCGCATAAGTGCAACAACACCGCCAATGTTCATGGTATTTGCAGATTCCATTATTAAACGTCTTTCTCGTAGACCTATTCTGCGCTTTAATACTATAGCAAGAAAAGTGGCCACAGACATAAACCCAATACCGCCTATTTGAATAAGTGACAGTATGATTATTTGCCCTGCAATTGACCAATGCGTATAGGTGTCGTATACAACAAGACCTGTCACACAAGTGGATGTTGTAGCGGCAAAGAGTGAGTTAATAAAAGGCGTAGCCGCCCCTGATCTTGAAGAAAAGGGCATAGATAATAGAAAAGCGCCAAAAAGTATTATGGCTAGGAATCCCATAGCTATTACCTGCGTATAAGTCAGTTTAAAGTTTTTAAGAGTAAACATATAATTAACCTTCTTCTTTATAATTGTAAGGGAAGAGTGCAGAAACTATTTGTTTTGCTGTTATGCCGTTTACATACAGAAAAGGTATATGATATTTCTCATAAACATTTCTGTTTTCGAGGTTGTTTAGAATAGCTATCTTTTTCACCCCGTATTTCAGCCTTTCGCATAGCGAACAAATCATAATATTCTCAAGGTCTGTTTTGTCCACGGCAAAAAGATATTTATATGGGTGAGACTGATTGAATTCATTGATAGTTTCTGCCTTGTCGAACCATATTTTTTGTTTTTCAAGCAGCATGTAAATATCAGATATATCAGGTTTTCCAAATACTAAAGTATCATGATCATGCTTTTCAGGCGCATTATATTTAGCATCCGGGAAACAATTCGATGAAGCAAGAAAATTATCAAGCCTGTCCATAATGGAATAGCCGAAAAAAAGCAATATTAGTATCGATATCAATATAATCCATTGCATCATCACATTCACTTCCCTTAATAGATTACAGCTTAGTCTAGCAAAATACGTATAAAGATGTTGTTAAGATTTTTCAGTTTTTGCTAAAAAGATATTAAATCTTTAATGAAACAGCATGTCATAGATTTGCGTTAATTAGCTTTTATCTGTATAATTATATAGAACACTTTAATGTAGTAAAGTTTTATTTATATACAAGGAGAGTCAAGTATGAAGAAACTATTTTTGGGTAATGAGGCTATTGCCCGCGGTGTCTATGAGGCGGGGGCAACAGTAGCGTCAGCATATCCGGGAACTCCTAGTACCGAAATCACAGAGAATATAGCTCAATATGATGAGATTTATTCCGAATGGGCACCTAATGAGAAAGTAGCTTTGGAAGTTGCTATAGGTGCTTCTATTGGGGGTGCAAGGTCTTGCTGCGCTATGAAGCATGTAGGTCTTAATGTGGCTGCAGACCCTTTGTTTACAGCATCTTATACCGGTGTTAACGGAGGATTGGTTATATTTGTTGCTGATGACCCGGGAATGCACAGTTCGCAAAACGAGCAGGACACAAGAATTTTGGCCAGAGGTGCAAAAGTTCCTGTTATAGAGCCATCAGACAGTGCTGAATGTAAGGAGTTTACTAAAGAAGCCTTCAAAATCAGCGAAGATTTTGACACTCCGGTTATTGTTAGGTTAACTACAAGAGTGGCACACTCACAGGGAATGGTAGAGCTTACTGAAAAAGAAAATTACGAGCTGAAGCCCTATGGGAAGAATGTTGCGAAGTATGTTATGATGCCGGGTATGGCAAAGAAACGTCATCCTATTGTTGAAGAGCGAACTGTGAAACTCGTAGAATTTGCTGAGACTTCCCCTTTAAATCGTATTGAATGGGGAGATAAAAAGGTCGGAGTCATAACAAGCGGTATATCATATGAATATGCAAAAGAAGCCTTAGGTGATGTATCATACTTAAAGCTTGGTATGGTATACCCTTTACCAGAGAAGCTAATTAGGGATTTTGCAAAAGAACTAGAGACGCTTTATGTTATAGAGGAACTAGATCCCGTCATAGAGGAATATTGTTTGCAACTGGGTCTCAAGGTTATAGGAAAGTCCAAGCTCCCGTTAGTTGGTGAATACAGCGCAAGCTTACTAAGAGAGAATTTACTTGGTGAGAAGGTTGAAAAACTAAATTCCATAAACGAGGAAGCACCTCCGCGCCCACCTGTATTATGCCCGGGCTGTCCCCACCGTGCTACATTCTATGTGCTTAAGAAGCTTAAATTAAATGTATCAGGTGATATCGGATGTTACACATTAGGAGCACAGGCTCCGTTGGAATCTGTTGACACCACTATTTGCATGGGTGCAAGTGTCGGTGTTGCCCATGGCATGGAAAAGGCCAGAGGTAAAGACATGGCACGTAAAACTGTTGCCGTTATAGGTGACTCAACATTTATCCATTCGGGAATAACAGGTCTGATTGATATTGTATATAACAAGGGTACCGGCACGGTTATCATTCTTGACAATTCCATCACAGGTATGACAGGCCACCAGCATAATCCGACCACAGGCTTTACAATAAAGGGGGAGCCAACGCGTCAGGTTGATTTGCTAAAGCTTTGTCAAGCTGTAGGTATAGACCGGGTAAGGGTATGCGACCCGTTTGATATGAAAGACTTTGAAAAGGTCGTTAAGGAAGAAGTAGAAGCTGATGAACCATCAGTTATTATAGCCCAGAGGCCCTGCGCATTATTAAAGAATGTTAAGTTTGGCCCTATTCTGGCCATTAATCAGGATAAATGTAAAAAATGTCGTATGTGTATGAAGTTGGGCTGCCCTGCCATTGTAGACAGGGGAGATCACATTGAGATTAATTCGACCCAATGTGTTGGCTGTGATCTCTGTTCTAAAGTATGCAGATTTAACTCTATAGAGAAAGCAGGTGGCCAAAATGACTAATACAAATATTATGATTGTAGGTGTAGGCGGTCAGGGAACTTTGCTTACCAGTCGTATTCTTGGTGATGTTGCATTAAGCTCAGGTCTTGATGTTAAGGTTTCTGAAGTACATGGCATGTCTCAGCGTGGCGGAAGTGTAGTAACATATGTGAAAATGGGTGAGAAAGTCTATTCTCCTGTTATTGAAAAGAATGAGGCTGATATACTTTTATGCTTTGAGAAGCTTGAAGCGTTGAGATGGATTGATTATGCCAAGAAGGATGCAACAATAGTAATAAATAATCAAAGAATAGACCCAATGCCGGTTATTATAGGAAAAGCAAAGTACCCGGAGGATATAATCGAAAAAATAAAGGCTGAATATAAAAATGTGATTGATGCACCGGCACTTGATATTGCGAGAAAATGTGGCAGTATAAAGGCTGTTAATGTTGTAATGATTGGTGTAATGGCAAAGCATTCAAAAATACCTAAGGAAGTATGGATTAAGGCTATAGAAAAAACAGTAAAGCCTCAATTCGTAGAAATTAACGTTAAGGCTTTTGAAGACGGCTATGACTATAGTACAGATTAAAAAACAGTAAGATTCAATTTTGGAGGTAGGCATGAAAAACAAGCGGGTTCTTATTTTATTTATTTTCATTTCACTGGTTTTTGTATTTACATTTTCTTCTGTTAATATTGGTCTGGTAAATTCAAATGCACTAGTGGTGAATGTGGCCGCTTCAGATAACAAAAATTTAATTTCCGGTAGTGCGGTTGGAACAGATAAACCCGCTAAAGACACAGTACAACGCTTTTCTATCGAAGGAATATCTGATGCGGAGCTTAAGCTTACAGAAAAGATTGAAAGATATAATGAAAAATCCATTCAATTGAAAGAAACATATGCTATAAAGGTTGACAAAAAGATTACCGGTTATTTGCTTTATGATTCATATAGTTTATATAACGGTGACTTCTACTATTATCTTAAATATGAACCTATTAGTTTAAAATCCGGCTCCATTAGCATAGTACTTCCGTATAAATTTGATACATATGATTTAAGAACAATCGAGTATCCCGAAGGGTTGGACCAAACTAAATCGGTAATAAAGGTATATAAAGACCAAAAACCTGACAGTAAGCTCTTAAACACACTGAATCCCGGCTCTGTATATGTAGATTCTGATTCTCTCAACGGCTTTTTCAGTTATAGCAGCATTTATGAGAAAGGTGCCAATAATATCAGAAAGGAACTATATGAAAAAGCTGAGAATATTCAATTATCAGGCGACGGTATTATGATAACTTTACCTGCAGCAGATAAATCATTTTCCGAGCAATGGGGGATACTTTCCAGGAAAAAGCTTGTAGACTGGGAAGATGAGGTGGCTGTTGATGCCGTAAAGGTAGGAGATTTGAGTAGGGTAAGAAAATGGGGCGGTGATGGACAATATTACTTTCTGCCCTACGGATATGCACCTTATAGCTCCAATGGCTATTACCGCAACAGCGCCAACCATATTGGAAACAAGTATCTTAACATAGCCGGACGTTTTTTTGAAGATTATGCTTATATTACTATAGATACGCTAACTGGAACTCAGAATTCGGCAGGATTTTGGGGAACTGACCCCATGGCTGTGGGACTTTACGAAAAATATAAGGTAGGTGCGGGTTTCTTTGATACTAGGTGGGATACTGAAGCGGCACTTTCTTTACTTAAAGGATACAGAGAGTATAATGAACCACATATGCTTGATGCAGCTATAGAATTTGCAGATTTCTATTGTGATTTTGCTCTTAACAACGCATATGTTACAAAAAATAAGGGACTACTGGTTTATGATTATGGATTTAGTGCGACACCCGGGATAAAAACCCATGTATCTCTAAATCATCTGGTAAATGAAATGAACTATCTTTACGAGATGTACATGACTACCTTAAACCGCAAATATCTGGATGTAGCCGATAAAATTCTCATAGGTATTGAGGATACGGAGGCTTCCTGGATTAATACTCAAACAGGGGATCTTCATTATGCTTATTATGGAGATGGTAAATTTGAAACTGAGGATTATCCGACACTAACACTAAACGATCTTCGCTATGCACAAGTGTTAATCACAACTCTTTACTCAAATGAGAACCCAAGTATAAAAAAACTAATAGAGATTAAAGAGAAATACTTGACTAAGGAAGGTATACCATTTTAAAAGGAGGACTTGAAATGTTTAATAAAAAGTTGGTAGAAGGACTTGGAAAGTCGTCAATGATACGGGCCATGTTTGAAGAGGGAGCTCGTTTAAAAAAGATATACGGAGAAGACAATGTATATGATTTCAGCCTTGGGAATCCTGAAGTGGAACCGCCTGTTGAAGTACTTGAGTCTATAAAGAAATATGTTAATAGCCAAGAGCCGGGATTGCATAAATACATGAGTAATGCAGGGTATCCTGAGGTAAGACAGAAGGTTGCTGCTTATCTCCAAAAGAAGAGTGGGGTTACTCTTGATGAAAATAACATCGTTATGGTATGCGGAGCGGCTGCAGGCCTCAATGTGACTTTGAAGGCTCTTTTAAATCCGGGAGAGGAAGTAATGGTGCTTGCCCCGTTCTTTGTAGAGTATGGAACCTATATTGAGCAAGCAGGGGGAAAAACAGTTATTGTCAATACCATAAAGGATAGTTTCCAGATTGATGTGGAAGCAGTGGAGCATGCAATAACTGAAAAGACAAAGGCAATTATAATTAATTCGCCCAATAATCCAACCGGGGTAATCTACAGCAGAGATTCCTTGGAGCGGCTTAATGAAGTTATAGAGAAAAAAGAAACAGAACTCGGGATTAATGTTTTTGTTATCTCCGATGAGCCTTATGTCAGCTTAGTTTATGACCGAGCAGAAGTCCCTAACACCCTGTCAATATTTAGAAAGAGTATATCAATAAATTCCTTCAGCAAATCATTGGCCCTTCCGGGAGAAAGAATAGGATATATTGCAGCAAGCAGCAGAATCCCTGAGGTTGGGAATTTGATCTCGGTTATGGTAACTTTAAACCGTACCTTAGGTTTTGTTAATGCGCCTTCGCTTTTCCAGAAGGTAATTGCCGATAACCTCGAAGTAGCAGTTAATACTGAAAATTACAAGAAAAAGCGCGATTTACTTTATAACCATTTGACTAAGATCGGATTTAAGTGTATTAAGCCAGACGGAGCCTTCTATTTATTTGTTAAATCTCCTATTGATGATGATGTAGCATTTTGTGCATCGGCTGCAAAATATAATCTTTTGATAGTTCCGGGCAGCGGCTTTAGAGGCCCAGGATATGTTAGAATAGCTTACTGTGCCGATTTAAGCATGATAGAACGCAGCTTGGAGGCATTTACAAAGCTGGCAAAAGAATACGGGTTGGGTTGATATTAAAAATGAGTATTTTAACTGTAGAAAATGTAAATCATGATTTCGGGGGAAGGAAGATTTTAGAAAATGCTTCTTTCAGACTGCTAAAAGGTGAGCATGTCGGGTTGGTAGGTGCAAACGGTGAGGGTAAATCCACCTTTTTAAATATTATAACCGGAAAGATTATGCCCGACGAAGGAAGGGTTGAGTGGTGTAGTCGTATTACAACTGGATACTTGGATCAGCATACAGTTCTCACCAAGGGAAAAACCATCAGGGACACTCTTAGAGATGCCTTCAAGCATATGTTCGACTTGGAAAAAGAGATGTTCGAAATATACGAGAAGATTGCTGATGCCTCTGAATCAGATATTAATTTGATGATGGAAGATGTGGGGGAAATTCAGAGTGAGCTTGAGCATAGCGGCTTTTATACTCTTGATGCCAAAATTGAGGAAGTCGCTAATGGGCTGGGACTAGGAGAAATAGGTCTTGATACAGATGTATCTCAGTTAAGCGGGGGTCAGCGTTCTAAGGTGCTCTTGACCAAGCTTCTCCTTGAAAATCCTATGATATTAATTCTGGACGAACCTACCAACTTTCTTGATGAAAATCATATAAAATGGCTCAAGAATTTCTTAAGAAACTATGATAATAGCTTTATTCTGGTATCCCATGATATCTCCTTTCTTAACGATGTGGTTAATATAGTATATCATGTTGAAAATGCTGTTCTTACGAGATATACGGGAAATTATGATCAGTTCATACAAATGTATGAGCTTAAAAAGCAGCAAACTCAAATTGCTTATGATAAGCAGCAGAAAGAGATTGAAAAACTTGAGGACTTTGTTGCACGGAACAAAGCCCGTGCTGCAACAGCAAATCTAGCAAAGAGCCGGCAGAAAAAGCTGGACAAGATGGATATCATAGAGCTTGGCCGAGAGAGAATAAAGCCTGTCTTCAAATTTAAAGAAGCAAGAGCGGCCGGCAGAGTGGTCTTTCAGGCAAACAGTCTGGTGATAGGTTATAACGAGCCCCTGACAAGGCCACTGGACTTAATCCTCGAACGTGGACAAAAAATTGCTATCAAAGGGGTAAACGGGCTTGGCAAGACAACCCTTCTCAAAACCATTTTAGGCCTGATAAAACCGGTCAGCGGTAATGTTACGTTGGATGATTATATCTTTCCAGGTTATTTCGAGCAAGAATCAGGACGTTCATCAAACACAGCGCTAGAGGAGATTTGGAACGATTTTCCGGGTATGAATAACGCCGAGGTAAGAAGTGCTCTTGCTAAGTGTGGGCTGACCACCCAGCATATACAAAGCCAGATGATGGTTTTAAGTGGCGGAGAAAGTGCAAAGGTTCGCTTATGCAAGCTAATGCTCAAGGAAGTCAACTGGTTGGTTTTAGATGAACCAACCAACCATCTTGACGTTGATGCCAAAGAGGAGCTAAAAAAAGCAATAAGGGAATTCAAAGGTACTGTTGTACTGGTATGTCATGAGCCGGAGTTCTATGAGGACTGGATTACCGATGTCTGGAACGTGGAAAACTGGACTACTAAAATTGTATAAGGCGTAATAGTTTTATTTTTATACAGATTGCAGCAAAAAAGTTAACCCTCTCTTAACATAATGTGAATTCGATTATGGGCATACATTTGTAGAGTTCAAGTTTATTTTTAATTCTCAAGAATTTGACCGTCAGTGGTTATTGTTACTATATTCCATGGTATCATTTTCCCGCTTTTAATGAGTGCATTTTTAGCTGCTTGAGCCAGACCTCCGCAGCAAGGTACTTCCATACGTAGTACGGTCAGACTGCGTACATCATTATAGCTAAGAATAGCGGCAAGCTTTTCTGAATAATCCTCATCATCCAGCTTAGGACACCCGATAATGGTTATTTTATTTCGCATAAATTCTTCATGGATATTAGCATAGGCAAATGCTGTACAATCAGCTGCGACCAAAAGATGAGCATCTTCAAAATAAGGAGCCTGAGGAGACACCAGCCTTATCTGACATGGCCATTGACGGAGCTGTGACTCATGACTGCCGTAGTTATCTTTATGTGTACTGGGGGAAGGGCTTACAGGTCTTCTCTCAATAGCTCTGGCACGGGTACCGGGGCATCCGCAGGCCATTGGCTTAACTAACTCTTGCTGAATATTTTGCTGTTTTATATTCTCCATATTAATCTTAACTGCTTCTTCATCAAAAGCTTCAGCCTCGCGTTCTTCAACAGTTATCGCACCTGTCGGGCATTCCGGTAAGCATGCTCCAAGTCCGTCACAGTAAGATTCAGATATTAGTTTAGCTTTTCCATTTATAAGCTTTAAAGCACCTTCATGGCATGCGTTTATACATATACCGCAACCATTACATTTTTCCTCATCGATTTTTACTATATTTCTCTTCATTTAAAAACCTCCATGTTCTTTCGGATTACAGTTTAATAATAACGAGTAACTATAAAAAAATCGGTAGCCATGGCAACATATTTTAGAACAATTCTGCGCCTTGTTAAAAGAATGAAAAAATATTATGATTATATTAATGATGCCGTAAGTGTTAACGGGGGGTTACCATGATTAAGTATCGTAAAGGCTATGAAATCGACTATATACGTCTTATAGAAATGTTTACTGAGGCCGGTTGGGAAGAAAAAGTGAATGATTATATAAGGCTTTCTACCATGGTAGAAAACTCAACGCTAGTGGTTACAGCTTGGGACTTTGATTATATGATAGGTTTTGCCCGCCTAACCTATGATGAAGCTGGTGACGGATATATAAATAGTGTTGTGGTGGACAAGGAATATCAAAACAGCGGAGTAGATAAAGAACTTATTAAACAGATAGTCTCACATAATCCCAATATAACATATCTTTTAAGAGCAGAAAGATTAAATGAAGATTATTATATGCCTTTAGGATTTGAACCTGATAAAAATGCTTTAATATATAAACGTAAAGAATTAGAAACATAAGAATACTCTCAAGAGAGGATACATACATGCTTTTTCCATTATCTTTCCTGTCCATATTTACCTCATTGGCGATTATTCTTTTTTGTTGTGTTGTAATTGCAAGGTTTCGCCAACTGTTTGACAGAGTTAAAATTCCCATAGCTATTTTCACAGTTTTAGGCGGAATCACCCTTTACACTATTGGCTTTATGCCTTCCGAAGCTGTTGCCGGAGAATCATTTCAGGTTTCTTCTGTGGCTTTAAGGGCTATATTTAGTACATGCAGGGTCTTTTTAATGGAAAGTGATTTTTCAGAAGTAAATGAAGCTGTCCAAAACAGCAGTTTTTATGTATTTGCCTTTAGTTTAGTACATGTTGTGGGGGCAATGCTCACGATTCTGACTATTCTATCTTCTTTTGGACTCAAGTTTTTATCACGGTTAAAGCTACTTTTAGCAAGGGGCCAACAAGTATATATTTTTCTTGGCTTTAACGAAGCATCTGTGAGCCTTATAAAAAGCTTGAAAACCGCAGGCAAATCACGTTGTTATATTGTTGTCGAGAGTCTTCAGGATGGGGAAGAGGATGGAAATCTATTGCTTATGCTCAGAGAAGACCCCTTTATATTAATAGATACAGTTTGGCAGGATTTACAAAGCTTAAAGAAGCTTCACCTTCCCAAAAGACTTTTGAATAAGGAAATGTATATTTTTGCTCTGTCCAATGATGGTAATAAAAATGTAAAGGCTATTCTTAATCTATTAAACAATGCTCAGAGGGATAAACTATTTGACACAAAAACAACTATTTACATAAACACTACCGACGAAAGTGCTGAGAGGTATTTTGAAGAGATAAATAAAAAGATGAATGTCAACTTCGAGTTCAAGGCTTTTAATGTTCCGGATTTGTCTGCAAGACAATTATTTGAGACTTATCCTATACATGATTATTTACCTATGGACATTAAATCCGCAAAAGCATTGTCAGGGTTCACTATCTTTTTAGCTGGTTTTGGACCGGTTGGGGTAGAGATATTGCGAAAAAGTATCTATTTAGGACAGTTCATTGGAGGCAACTATAGGGCCATCATAACTGACGGTGAGATGGCAAGAAAAAAAGGTATGCTATTCAATAAATATCCGGGTATCAAGAATAATTATCTTCTGGAGACTTTCGATTCATTGCCCGGGTCTGAAGAATTTTACGATGTAATAGAAAAAAACATAGCCTCCATTAATTATATAGTCGTGGAATTAGGCAATGACAGGCTAAATATTGAGGCTGCCATTGAAATACAAAGAATAGTTAAACGTAATAATGTTAATAAAAAGCCTATAATAGCAGTTTACATTGCAAGTGATGAGGATTTCGACTACTTAAAAAGCTCATCACTGCTGCCAAATGTGAGGTTTTTTGGAAGGCTAACTGACATATTTACTGAAAGTATTATAATCAATGAAGCCATGGATAAGATGGCAAGAAAAATGAATGCTCTGTTTAATAGTATATACAATATTGAGCCTGCTGATAATTGGGTCAGTCTTGATGGCTTTACAAAGGAGTCTAATAGGTCAGCAGCTTCAAATATAGCTACAAAACTGAGATTGTTGGGACTTGAAATGAAGGAAAGATCAGATAATAAATATCCAAATAAAGATCAAAACAATAGAAAAGAACCCGTAAGATTAATGGATTATTTGACAGGGGAGAAGCTTGATAACTTAGCAAAACAGGAGCATCTGCGTTGGAATGCTTTCCATTTTGCATCAGGTTGGGTTACATGGCCATTAAGCCAGGTAAATCAGGCTACAAAAGCAAAGGACCTAGTTAACAGACGCCATGCATGCCTGGTTTCATGGGAAGAATTAGATGATGTGACTCAAAGATTTAATCAGAATCCAACATATCAACAACTGGATTATGAACAGGTCAAAAATATTCCGTCAATACTTGATTATACAGGCTATGATGTATTTGAGATTGAATGATTTATTAGTCTATACACAATATAAACCTTGTGATATATTATTAATGTTGAAATCAATAGATATGGAGGAGCACACAATGAAACACATTAAAACAATTAATAAATCTACCTTAAATAAGGATATTAAAGAAGCGGGTTGTGGTGAATGCCAAACTTCATGTCAATCTGCCTGCAAAACTTCCTGCACAGTAGCAAATCAAGAATGTGAAAGAAAATAAGTTATTGCTTGAAATTAATGAACTTAAGCTGTGGAAGGGCTGCAAAGCCCTTCTTGTTGCGTCAATGAGCAAGTTGAAGACAGCAGGCGGCTGTAATGAGCTGCTCATTAAATAGGAGAATTCTATGATACATGCCTATAAAATCCATGGAACAAATATGGTTTTAGACATTATGAGCGGAGCAGTCCATGAATTAGACGATGTTGCCTATGATGTATTGAACTGTTATGACAAAGATGGTGTTTTAGATAATAAAAAACTGGAAAATCTTAATAAATATAGTAAGTCAGAGATTAATGAAGCCATTGAGGATATTGAATACCTTAAGGACAATAAAATGCTCTTTACACCGGATCCATACTCTGAAATGATTCCGAAATGGACTAAGCGGACTGTTGTAAAGGCTCTGTGTTTACATATCGCTCATGATTGTAATTTAAGATGTACCTATTGCTTTGCCGGAACTGGTGAATATATGGGCCATCGCTCTCTTATGAGTTTAGAAGTAGGGAAAAAAGCCATCGATTTTTTGATTGAAAATTCTGGCAACAGGAGAAATCTCGAGGTGGACTTCTTTGGAGGAGAGCCTCTAATGAACTTTGAAGTTGTCAAAGGTATAGTCGAATATGCAAGGGAACGGGAAAAAGAAACCAAAAAGAATTTCAGGTTTACCATAACCACAAATGTGATGCTTCTGGACGAGGATAAACGTAATTATATAAATGAGAATATGCATAATGTGGTTTTAAGTCTTGACGGCCGTAAGGAAATCAATGATGCGATAAGAAAGCGGGTTGATGGTTCAGGAAGTTATGACAGGATTTTGCCCCTTGCCAAGAAGATGGTAGAAGAACGGGGTAAACAGCAGTACTATATCAGAGGTACCTTTACACGCAATAATCTTGATTTCGGTGAAGATGTTATTCATATGGCTGATTTAGGTTTTGACCAGATTTCTGTTGAACCTGTTGTAGCTGCCAAGGATTCCGGTCTTGATATACGAAATGAGGATTTAGAGACAGCCTTCAATGAATATGAGCGTTTGGCTAAAGAATATGTTGAACGTAGAAAAAACGGGCAATGGTTTAATTTCTTTCATTTCATGATTGATTTGGAGGGTGGTCCTTGCATAGCTAAACGTATGCGAGGATGTGGCTCAGGGACTGAATATTTAGCTGTGACTCCTGAGGGGGAGCTGTACCCCTGTCATCAGTTTGTAGGCCATGAAGAATTCCTTCTTGGGAATATTTATGACGGGCTGAATGAAAACCCAATTAGAGAAACATTCCAACAGACCAATGTATATACAAAACCCCAGTGCAATTCATGTTGGGCTAAGTTTTATTGCAGTGGCGGTTGCGCAGCTAATGCATATCAGTTTAATAATGATATCAAGGTGCCATATGAAATAGGTTGCGAGCTTGAAAAGAAAAGAGTAGAATGCGCACTGTGGATTAAGGCGCAAGAAAGAACAGAAGTACAAGAGTAATTCATTTCTTAGGCGATTACTCGAGTGATCTCAGTTCTCTGCTCGAATTAAATTATTCTGTAAATAATTGTCAGTTGTTGACTCATAAGAGAAAGTAGCCGTATAATTGTTAAGATAGTCAAGACAAAGATAGATAAGGAGGGAAGCTCCCAATGAACGATAAAAGGACTTCTAAACTATTCATTATTGTCCTATTGATTGCAATCATTTGTTTGCTTGCTTTTACAGGGCTGGGACCTGCCGATGCCAAAATCATAAAAGGTGTAAATGAAATACGTACCGGTATTGATATCCGTGGTGGTATAAGTGCTATCTTGGAGCCTGTCTACCCTAATGGGTCAGAAGGGCGCAACATAGCCGATGATTTGTCCGCATCACAAAAAATTATAGAGGAACGTCTTGATGCACAGGGCATTTATGATAAGAGCATTAATATTGATGCTACAAATAACCGCCTGGTCATTGATATTCCTTGGGCGACCAACGAGACTGAATTTAATCCTAGGAAAGCTCTTGATGATTTAGGCAGTACCGGAGCACTTACATTTCAAGAAGTAAATGATGAAGATTTTTATAAAGAAATTGATGAGCTTGTTCCCTCGGGGAGAATTGTTCTTACAGGTGAACAGGTTAAAACAGCGAAAAGCTATCAGAATGAAAATTCTCAGTATATTGTTCTTCTTGAGCTTAAGCAATCAGGAGTTGAAGCTTTTTCAAAAGCTACCAAGGAGAATATCGGAAATAAAATAGCGATATTTATTGATGATATTTGTATTTCTGCTCCCGTGGTTAATTCACAGATAACCTCTACCGAAGCATCTATTGAAGGTAATTTTACCTTTGATTCCGCAAAGGCCTTAGCCGACAAAATCCGATTTGGGGCTCTACCTACCAAACTTGAACCTGTAAAAGTTGACTCAATCAGTGCTCAGCTTGGTAAAGGTGCACTTGATGTAGCGGTGAAAGCTGGAATTATTTCATTTATTTTAGTCTGTATATTTATGATACTGTATTACAGACTTCCGGGAATTGTAGCTTCAATAGCATTAACAGGCTTGTTAGCACTTCAGATACTTACTCTTGCGAACTTTAATATATCGGTGACGTTGCCCGGTATCGGAGGTATTATACTCTCAATCGGTATGAGTATAGATGGCAATGTAGTTATATTTGAAAGAATCAAAGAGGAGCTTAAAGAGGGTAAAAGTTTAAGAGCATCAATTGATTCAGGCTTTAAAAGAGCATTTGTAGCTATTCTTGACTCAAATGTCACTACTATAATAACCGCTGTTGTTCTATTTATCCTGGGTTCAGGTCCTGTTAGAGGATTTGGTGTTACATTGTTCTTTGGAACTTTGTTTAGCTTCTTCTCTGCAGTAACTGCTTCTAAGATGATGCTTCAGGGTTTTTCCGCATTTAAATTTGCAAAGAATAAATGGCTCTTTGGTGTGAAAGGAGTGAAGCAGGTTGAGGAAGTATGATTTTGTTAAAAACAGAAAATATGCATTTATATTCAGTATTTCACTATTTGTTTTCTTTGGAATAATGCTGGCGATAAAAGGTGTTGTCCTTGATATTAATTTCAAGGGTGGCTCCAGGTTAATGATTGAGACTGTAAGCGAAGTAAATCCCAACCAGGCAGCAGACTTGATTAAAACAGCAATTGGCAAGGAAGTTAACGCCAGTGTGATGGAAACTTACAGTGGCGGTACCGAAGGCGAGAAAACAAAAATGCTTAGACTTGATATTGTAGGGAACGAGCCTTTGACATTAGAAGAAGAAGATAAAGTAAAAGAGGTTTTATCTCAGAGCTTTAATTTAGTACTAAACAGCCCAAAAAACGAAAATATAAACATAACCGCAACAGTAGGTAGGGAAGCTCTTGAGAAGGGTATTCTTGCTATAGCTATATCTGTCACACTCATTTTGCTGTACGTAGCATGGAGATTTAGTATATTAAGCGGTTTTTCTGCCGCTATCTGCGCTATTATAGCATTGTTCCATGACGTTGGGGTGATGTTTGGGGTTTATATTACCTTTGGTTTACCTTTCAACGATATTTTTATAGCTACAATTCTAACTGTAATTGGTTATTCCATGAACGACACTGTTATTATCTATGACAGGATACGTGAGAATACCAGAATAATGCAAAAATCGGACTTGGGCAGCATTGTCAATGTAAGTATTCATCAATCCTTATCCCGTTCAATAAATACGATGGTTACCACATTGATTTGTATTGTTGTTCTGTTAATATTCTCAGTTACAAATAATATTGATTCATTAACTAACTTTAGCTTTTCCCTTCTATTAGGTGTTATTACAGGTGTGTATTCAACTGTGTTTATCGCCGCACCCCTATGGTTGATATGGAAGGAAAGAAAGCAAAAAGCATTATTGAAAAAAGCATGACAAGACAAGGTTAGACAGGGGGACGGTTCTCCTGTCTGACCCATGTTTTACCAGACAGGAGAACCGTCCCCCTGTCTAAAAGACCCGGACTTTATGTTTTTTTCACGTAATACTTGACTTTATACCATGTATATGGTAATATTTTTATTGCTTTGCAAGCGTTTTTTTTTATGCGTAAAATATATAGCAATAAGCATAGGAGTGTTCAAGATGAGAGTCAGAATCACAATGGCTTGTAGTGAGTGCAAGCAGAGAAACTACGATACTATAAAGAATAAGAAGAACGATCCTGACAGGCTTGAAATGAATAAGTACTGCAGGTTCTGCCGCAAACACACAGCCCATAAGGAAACCAAATAATTTCTATTAATGATGGGAGTTGTCAAAATGACTGAGCAGAAAGAAAAATTCGGACAACGTGCGGGTAGATTTTTCAAAGAAATTCGCATGGAAATGAAAAAGGTAATATGGCCAACAAAAAAGCAATTGTTAAACAACACCCTGACTGTATTCGCAGCTTGTTTCTTTATCGGAGTGTTTATATGGGTTGCTGATGTAGGGCTCGGTATTTTATTCAGGGCTGTTTTCGGACAGTAAGAGTCAAAAAGGGAGGGCGGAACCAAGAGTTTCCGCTTTGGTAAGTATGACAGAAGAAGCTAGATGGTATGTTGTTCACACTTATTCCGGTTATGAGAATAAGGTTAAGGCCAACATCGAAAAGATTGTTGAAAACAGAAAAATGCAGGACTTTATTCTTGATGTTGTTGTTCCCATGGAAGAACAAATTGAGATTAAAGATGGTAAAAAGAAGGCTACACTAAAAAAGGTTTTTCCCGGATATGTACTTGTGAAGATGATTATGTCAGATGATTCATGGTATGTTGTCAGGAATACTCGCGGCGTAACCGGTTTTGTCGGTCCTGGATCAAAGCCTGTTCCCTTGTCTGATGACGAAGTAAGAATGATGGGCGTGGAGCAATTCGAAACGGTTGTTGACTATGAGGTGGGTGACAGTGTTCGCGTTATAGAAGGACCACTAGAAAGCTTCATTGGTACAGTTGAAGAAATCAGCCTTGACAAGAAAAAGGTTCGTGTTATGGTTTCTATGTTTGGAAGAGAGACTCCTGTCGAGCTTGATTTTGTTCAAATTTTAAAACTTTAGTTTTGATTTCAACCAGCGAGCACCATCGGTGTAAAATGGTATGGAATAGATTCCTGAGTTATATTCAGGAGAGATTACTGGGAGGTGGACTATAATGGCAAAAAAAGTTACGGGCTATGTAAAATTACAGCTCAATGCAGGAAAAGCAACTCCTGCTCCACCGGTTGGACCAGCCCTTGGCCAGCATGGCGTTAATATCATGGGATTCTGTAAGGAGTTCAATGAAAGAACGGCGAAGGATGCTGGGTTGGTTATTCCGGTCGTTATAACGGTTTACAGCGACCGTTCATTTACGTTTATTACAAAGACTCCGCCTGCTGCCATTCTTATTAAGAAGGCTTGCAAGATCGAAAGTGGATCAGCAGTACCTCAGAAGGACAAGGTGGCTAAGATTTCTAAGGAAGACGTAAGAAAGATTGCAGAGATGAAAATGGTTGATCTTAATGCTGCAAGTGTTGAGACTGCTATGAGCATGATTGCTGGTACCGCAAGAAGCATGGGCGTTGTAGTTGTAGACTAATTAATGATGCCCCGATATGTGGGAGGGAGATTTCCCGCTAATGTTTTACCACAAAGGAGTGAAAAGAAATGAAGAGAGGCAAGAAATATCTTGAGAGCTTAAAGCTCGTAGATAGAACAAAATTGTACGAGCCAACAGAAGCTATAGATTTAGTGCAGAAAACTGCACCCGCTAAATTTGATGAAACTGTTGAAGCTCATATTAAGCTGGGCGTTGACTCCCGTCACGCTGATCAACAGGTTAGAGGTGCGGTGGTTCTGCCGCATGGTACAGGTAAAACTGTAAGAGTTCTTGTTTTTGCCAAGGGCGAAAAAGCTACCGAGGCTGAACAAAATGGCGCAGATTATGTTGGCGCTGAAGATCTCGTAACAAAGATTCAAAAAGATAATTGGTTTGAATTTGATGTGGTTGTTGCTACTCCTGATATGATGGGTGTTGTTGGTCGTCTGGGTCGTGTGTTAGGTCCTAAAGGTCTTATGCCAAACCCTAAGGCCGGAACAGTTACTATGGACATTTCAAAGGCTATAGCTGATATTAAAGCAGGTAAGATTGAGTACCGTCTTGATAAGACGAACATAATCCACTGCCCTATTGGTAAGGTATCCTTTGGAACAGAGAAACTCCATGATAACTTCCATACACTTCTTGATGCTGTTGTAAAGGCAAAGCCTTCCGCAGCTAAAGGTCAGTATCTTAAAAGTGTAACAATTACTTCCACTATGGGACCCGGTATCAAAATTAATCAGCAGAAAGCTCTTGACTAATTTTATTTGATACTGTAGAATACCCCATGTAATAATTGTATATCTGGCTGTAGACAGCAGGAATCCAATTTGCCTATTCGCAATGGATATAACGTATATCATCCTGCCGAGGTTATCTTTGAAAGGTATTAAACCCTTTCATAGTCTATAGTTGGATTATGAAAGGGTTTTTATTACGAAGTAACAATGTTCCCGTTAGGGGTTCTTATTACGAAGTAACAAGGTTCCCGTTAGGGGTTCTTATTACGAAGTAACAATGTTCCCGTTAGGGGTTATTATTACGATTATTTATTTAAGGAGGTGCGCTAAATGCCCAGTGAAAAGCTTCTTATCCAAAAGAAGGCATTGGTTGATGAACTGGCACAAAAGCTGAAAGAAGCTAAGTCAGTTGTTCTTACTGATTATAGAGGACTAACTGTTGATCAGGACACCAAGCTTAGAAAAGCATTGCGCGAAGCAAATGTTGAGTATAAGGTTATTAAAAACTCGATTATCAACTTTGCCGTAAAGGATAGTGATTTAGAAGGACTCGAAAAGTATCTTTCAGGCCCTACCGCAATTGCTATCAGCACAACTGATCCGGTCGCTCCATCAAAAATTATCGCCAAGTATGCCAAAGACTATGACAAACTTGAGATAAAGGGCGGCATGGTAGAAGGCAACATAATTGATGTTAATGGAGTCAAGGATCTTGCTTCTACACCATCAAGAGAGGAACTGTTGGGAAGACTTATCGGAAGCCTACAAGGTTCACTTTATGGTCTTGCTGCTGCTCTTAATGCTATCGCTGAGAAACAGGAACAGGCTGCAAATGCCTAATTAAATTATTAAGAAAACGATTTTAAATTTTTGTAATGGAGGATATTAAAATGAGTGAAAAAATCACAAAGTTTATTGAAGAAATCAAAACTTTAACTATTCTTGAGCTTAAGGATCTTGTAAAAGCTATTGAAGAAGAATTCGGAGTATCTGCAGCACCTGTGGCTGTTGCAGCTGGCCCGGCAGCTGGCCCGGCAGCACCTGTTGAAGAGCAAACAGAGTTCTCAGTTGTTCTTAAAGATGCAGGAGCTGAGAAAATTAAGGTTATCAAGGTTGTTCGCGAGATTACAGCTCTTGGACTTAAAGAAGCAAAGGAAGTTACAGAGAACGTTCCTAGCACAATTAAGGAAGGTTTATCCAAGGAAGATGCGACTGCAATTGCTGAGAAGTTTAAAGAAGTTGGCGCAGTTGTTGAGATTAAATAATACAAAAACAAGAGAGCCCAAAAGGCTCTCTTTTTTATGTAATTTAGTCTGCGATGGCGGACCGTTTTATTAATTTTCATAAATAGCTAATTAAACTGGTCTGCTATCATAAAAATCGCCTGGAAATAAATCAAGATCTTCATCGGATAGGTCTAAATCATGGAAACAATGATAATCAATTCCTAACTCGAAATCATCTAAACCGCTCCAGTAACCAATATCATCGTACTTAGACGATTTAGGATGTCTTCGCCTCCATATGTAATACAGAACTCCGGATATAATAAGTGAAAATACGATACCTCTTGTAAAAAAATTTCCTATTAGCAAAATAGAAATGGCTACGACTGAAAGGCATATCAATATAATAAACTTAATCACAGTGATATATCTTTTGTTTTTAATCGCTAAACTCATCTTTTCAACTCCTAATTTTTACTGGTCTATCCAAAAGATGAAATACTCATTACTATAATTATACAATAATATAGACTAAAATAGAAGAGGTTAACAATAATAGAAGTAAAATCTGGTAATTGGGCTCATTATAATCAAGGATTGGACTGAGTCTTTTAGGGAATTTTATTGATTCCTCACTATTCTTGCTATTAACAAATGCCCTGTTTATAATAACAAGAATTTCTTTCGAGGCTTTATTTTTTTCTGTAATTGTAGTAAAATAATAAATCCTTCTACTCTATGTTATACTATTTATATTGATATTTTAGAAGGTTAGTACGGTAAATGTGCTTTAATTATCCTGATTGAGGAGGAAATGAATATGAAAGTGTATGTAATGATGGCTGATGGTTTTGAGGAGATCGAGGCCTTATCAGTGGTAGATGTCTTAAGACGCGGAGGGGTAGAAACCATTATTGTTTCAACAAAAAATGATAAGATTGTAGTCAGCGCTGGAAATATTCCAGTTATTGCTGATTTAACAATCGATAAAGTCGAGATTAATTCTGAGGATATGATAGTATTGCCTGGTGGTGGTAAAGGGGTAGAGAATTTATATGCATCAGAATCCCTTATAGAGCTCTTAAAAGAACACCGAGCGCAAAGCGGATATTTAGCTGCAATTTGTGCAGGACCTACCATACCGGGCAGAATGGGACTTTTAAAAGATATTAAAGCCACTTGCTATCCGGGTTGTGAGGGTGATTTAACCGGAGCGATAATATCACATGACGATGTTGTTATTGACCAAAACATCATTACTTCAAAAGGGCCGGGAACATCGTTGGTTTTTTCATATAAATTACTGGAAATAATAAAGGGGAAGGAATGTTCGGATAAAATAAGTAAGGGTATGCTTTTCAGATAATGAAAATTTGTATAATGTGAAGGGCTTTTTAGTAGTCATTATTGTTTTGTTTAACCCTTGTCGATATTAGGCAATTACTATAAAATAATAATTGCCCGTAATTCATGTAAAATAAATTTGGTTATGAAGTTTAGAGTTATGTAAAGCCGAATAAGATCTGTAAAGGAGACCACAAATGCCGAAGCAAATCGCAAGGGACAATGCTAAAAAACTTAAGAGTAATCCTTACCCAGGCCGCGGAATAGTACTTGGACTTTCTGACGATAGTAAAAAACTTTTTCAGATTTATTGGATTATGGGTAGAAGTGAAAATAGCAGAAACAGAATCTTTATTGAGGAAAATGGCTTTGTCAGAACGAAGGCATATGATGAAAGTAAGCTTACAGATCCATCACTTATCATTTATTACCCCTTGAAAAGCTTTAATAAATACCACATCATATCAAACGGTGATCAAACAGATACGGTATATGATTATTTAAAATCCGGCAAAAGTTTTGAGGAGGCTTTAATGACACGCACATTTGAGCCTGATGAACCTAATTATACTCCAAGAATTACGGGGATTATGGAGCTTTGCGGAAAAAACACCTATAGTCTGGCTATACTTAAAACACAGAACGGTGTGCCTGATACTTGCATCCGAAACTTTTTTAACTACCAAAAGCCAATTCCCGGAGTTGGACATTGTATCCATACATATAAAGAGGATGGTAAAATTCTACCTTCCTTTCACGGAGAGCCTTATTTGATGCCAATTCCAAATAGTATAGATGAAGCACTGAACTACTATTGGGATTTACTGAACTCTGAAAACAGGATTTCAGTGCTAGCCAAGACAATTGACGTAGAGACAGGTAAAGTTGATATTAAGATAATAAACCGCCATTGCTAAACTTAAGCGGAAGGGATGGAAAATAATGCGTGAATTGAATATTAAATATGGTTGTAACCCACATCAGAAACCTTCGAAGGTATATAACAAAAACGGGGAACTGCCCATTGAAATATTAAACGGAAGTCCTAGTTATATAAACTTTGCCGATGCGCTTAATGCTTGGCAATTGGTTAAAGAATTAAAGGAAGCCACGGGTTTGCCCGCTGCTACCTCATTTAAACATGTGAGTCCTGCCGGAGCTGCTGTAGCGGTACCTTTGAACGATTCTTTAAAAAAGGCCTATCATCTTGAAGGGCAGGATATATCGCCTATAGCCACAGCATATGCTAGAGCAAGAGGAGCTGACAGAGTGTCTTCTTTTGGTGACTTTATCGCAATAAGTGAAAAAGTTGATGTTGATACGGCAACACTTCTTTCGAAAGAGGTTTCAGACGGTATTATTGCCCCTGATTTTGACGAAGAAGCTTTAGTGATACTTAAAGCTAAGAAAAAGGGCGGATATGTAATTCTTAAAATGGACCCTGAATACATACCGGCAGAGATTGAAAGTCGCGATATATTTGGAATCACCTTGGAGCAATTAAGAAATAATGCAGTGATAAATAAGGACAGCTTTAACCGTATAGTAACAGAAAACAAGAATATTACAGAAGAAGGAATAAGGGACTTACTGATTGCAACAATAACATTAAAGTACACCCAGTCAAACTCAGTTTGCTTTACTTATGACGGGCAGGTTATTGGTTGCGGAGCAGGGCAGCAGTCTCGAATTCATTGTACAAGGTTAGCCGCCGGTAAAGCTGACTCCTGGATGCTTCGTCAGCATCCAAAGGTTCTTTCTCTGAAATTTAAGGAAGGACTAAAGAACCCTGTTAAAGACAATGCTATTGATTTATACCTAAGAGATGATATTACCGAGGCCGAGCTTAAGGAGTGGAAGAATCTCTTTGAAGTTATACCGGAGAAGTTAAGCGCTGAAGAAAAAGCAGAATGGATTAAGACTTTTTCCGGAGTTGCATATTCATCCGATGCTTTTTTCCCTTTTAAGGACAATATAGATAGGGCAGCAATGAGTAATGTAATGTACATAGCTCAACCAGGTGGCTCAGTAAGAGATGACGAGGTCATTCAGGCATGCAATACATATGGTATGGTGATGTGTTTTACCGGATTAAGACTGTTCCATCACTGATACTATAATTATTACTGAGGTTCAAAATTGAAATGATTGAAAATGCTTTATGGATGCTGACTTTAATGGTTATGACGGCCATAGTCGGCGTATTGATATTAAAGGATAAGCCGGGTAAACTCTGGTTTATTGGTTTAGTTGAGCTTGCTCTTATATGCAGGTTTATATTTGCCTTTGTCGTATATTCCAACGGTACCGAATATTCCGGAACCGACGGGCTTATCTATCATCAAATTGCTAAGGATATAGCATTCCAATTAAAGTCAGGGACAAAGTTGTGGAATATTCGCTATGAGTATACCTGGTATACAGTTCTGATGGGAATACAGTATGCGATTTTTGGAGTAAACAGGTATGCAGCTTCTTTTGTCAATGCCTTTATCTCAATTCTATCAGGATATTATCTTACTGGTATTGCTCTGAACCTGAAATTCAGTCTGAAAAAATCCCGACTTATAGGACTTATATACTTGTTCATTCCGAGTATGATCGTGTGGACCACCGATACCAGAAAGGAGCCAATTATTTTCTTTTTTATTATCCTTATTTGGTATATGACCTTAAGAGTTATTAAGCAGAGAGATTGGTCTATAACGAAACAATGCTTATATATTGTTATGGTTTGTATACTCCTTTGGCTTAGTACCCTGCTTAGGATATATATGCTATATGCTCTTGGAGGCGGGCTATTTGTTTGCCTTTTCTTCTATTTATTAATAACGAGAAGGAATATAGTTTTTGTATTTATGATTTCAGTTTTATTTACTTGCTGTATTGTAAGCATTACAACGGTCAGGCTTAATATGAGGGATTATCACGCATTATCCATGGACAAGACTGCAAGCGGTGATGCGGATTTGGATGAAGAAATAGATTCTATATTAAATACAATAATGTCAAAGAACATACCCGATTCCATAAATGGTTTTCTAACTAAACCACATTTGGATGAGATTCAGTTTATTCCTGACATTGCAGGAAACCCTTTGGCTATAACAGTTGTTCGTATTGAGATGATATTGTGGTATTTGTGTTTGATTATTTCAGTTTTTGGTATTATGTATTCATTAATTAAATGGGATCCGTTTTTATTGGGAATTTTGGCATTTATTGTTGCCTATAGTCTGGTAAATTCCCTCATCAGCGAAAATGTAGCCGATACCTATTATCGATACAGAGCTGCTATAGTTGCTCCATTGTTGTTATTTGCTGATTATAAGCCTTTTTTCAAAAAGGTCAAAGGCCTGTTGATCAAAGAATCCAATAAGGATGAGTTGTTACTGAACTAATTCAATAATCATTTCAAAGGAGGTATACCAATGACAACTAAATCAGTAAAATTTGCTCTGGCAGTAATACTTCCTTTAGTTATAATATTAACATCTTTTGTGGCTGTATCAGCATTAAATAAGCAGGGGTATATAATATCCCTGTACGATGTTGATGTTAATATTCTTAAAGATGGATCCCTTGACATAACTGAAAAGGTTAAATTCAGCTATCTCGGAAATAGCAACAATGCTTTTATACTCATTAACAAACAAGAAGGTGAAGAAATTGAGATAATCAATGTCTATACATTAAAGAACTCCGAATATATCAAATGTGAAAGATTATCTGCAGGACAATGGGATGCCAATGTTTTTACAGGTACCTACAGCCAGATAGATGAAAGTGACCTTGTGAGGGTAAAGATATATGGTAATTATGAAAACCAACAGGCGACCTTTGTGGTTCAGTATAAGGTAAAGAACGCCATAAAGAGATATAGCGATATAGCTGAGTACAAAAGAAACCATGTTTTTAAGAATTGGGACGGTAATATTTACAATATAAACATTAATGTCTATCTTCCGAGATTTACAAACCATGAGAGTATAAAGCCCTTTCTTCATGGGGTGTTGGTTGGATATAAAAGTGTGAATGATAAAAGAAGAATTAATTTTAGTATTCCAAATACAGTTCCCGGTGAGTATGTGGAGACTCGAGTAGTATTTCCTGAATATTTAGTATCCGATGCCCCGGTGACCGAAGAAATAGATTATATGGAAACCATCCAAGAGGAAGAAAAAGAGTATTTGGAAAGCGATAAGTCCGATTTATTAAAAGCCAGAGAAAATGCAGCAAAAGAGGTAGGAAGAATAGCCTGGAATGAAAAGATGAGGAAGCGAACAAAACTATTCTTTGCTATTGTATCTATATTTGCTTCTTACCTGGGCTTTCTGACATTTTTAAGAAGCGAAAAAGAGCTAAAATCCAATAAGGTAAAAGAAGTTTTTGAGTTTGATGATATTGTTAAAATAAGCCCACCTGAGGCAAGATATTTGCTACGGTGGGGTACCGGAGCGAGAGCATTTCTTGCAGGCCTAATTCATTTGGTATATAAGGGCAAGCTTGAGATTGAAATCATTGGAGAAAACAAAAAAAGTTATCTTTGCTTTAAGGTATCAGAGAGTGTAGAAGTTGAACAGCTCGACAGTGCAGAACAACATTTGCTAAACTATGTAAGAGAAATGAGTACAGAGACAGGTTCTTTTTGCCCCGAGAAAACTTTCAAAGATTCATTGAAGCTTATTGGGTATAAGACATGGTCCAATGCAATAAAAAGTAATATTTCAGAGCAAAATGTCTTGACTACCGGACAATTATACTATAGAAATTTGGGGCTGATTATGGGGATGATTCTTTTTGCGGCTGGATGTATTGTGCCTGTTTCATTATCAATCTGGTCCGGCTATTTAATGCTCCCGGTAGGATTTTTACTCTTCTGGTATTCTCTTAATATTCATAAGCGGACTGAATATAGAAAAGTAAGGGTGAGGGTCATTAAACACCTTCGGGAGATCATATGTGATAAGAATTTTGATATTAATAATCTTCCTGATTCTATATCAGATCCTACATTATTACTTGGATATGGTATTGCTTTATCGGTCGAGAATAAGCTGAGCTTATCAAAAGCCTTGATTAAATGTAATAATGAATCACTCTATTCTTTAAGCGAAGATGAGTACAGGAATAGAATTAAAGTAATCCTAGAAAAGACTTTAATAGCTATTAACGATTCTTTATTCTCAAATGTTGATACCTGATTTTTGCTTTACCACATGCGGAAAGGAATTATGATGGCAGAAATTGTTCTTAAGGATATTCATAAATACTATGGGACACATCATGTTCTTAAGGGTGTATCTCTTGAGATTTTTGAAGATACGGTTGTTGGGCTCATTGGGAAAAATGGTGCCGGAAAAACGACTCTTTTTAAAATAATTTCAGGTATTGAGGGCTATGAAAAAGGGGAACTACAGATGGCAAAAGGCCGCAGGGTGGGGGTATTGGATCAAATACCTGAATACACACCAGGGACTACAGTATATCAAGTTCTTGACTCAGCCTTCAGCGAAGTATATGGACTACGTGACAAACTCAATGATATCACAAAGAGAATGACACATGATGATTCTCCCCAGTTAATTAAACAATACGGATCAATTCTTCAGGAGTATGAAGCCAGAGGCGGATATACTATTGAGACATCGATTAAGAAAGTATGTAACGGTATCGGGATAGACAAGGAAATGCAGGAAAGACAATTTTCAGAGCTAAGCGGGGGAGAGAAAACCCGTGTAAATCTGGCTCGGATAATCCTTACCGATGCTGATATTTTATTGCTGGATGAACCTACCAATCACTTGGATATAAATGCTGTTGAATGGTTGGAAGAATATTTAAGCACCTTTAACGGGACCGTAATTGTAATATCTCACGACAGATACTTTCTTGACAGAGTAACAGAGAGAACAATAGAAATTGAAGACGGTCTGGCAGTAAGTTACGAGGGTAATTACAGCAAATATGCAATTCTAAAGGAACAAAAAAGAATTGAACAGCTTCAACATTTTGAACAGGAGCAAAGAAAGATAAAACAGTTGGAAGCAGCTGTGAAAAGGATGCATGATTGGGCTAACAGAGCCGATAACCCAAAGCTACATAAACGTGCCTTTAGCATGGAAAAACGGTTGGATAGGATACATAAGAATGCCACTCCAAAGCCCAAAACAGAGCGAAAGCTATCTAAGGCCTTTAAATCCGACCTCTTCTCGGGGACTGAAGTACTATTTTTGAAAGGTATTAAGAAAAGCTTCGAAGAACGTGTGATTCTGAATGATATAAACCTGATGGTTAAGAAAGGTGATTGCTTGGTTCTGTTAGGAAATAACGGGACAGGGAAGACCACACTTCTTAAGATTATTCAGGGGGAAATGGCTCCCGATACAGGCATTGTGAGGATAGGGCCCAGTGTGAAGGCCGCTTATCTGCCTCAGATAGTCCAATTCGATGAGCCGGAGCTGTCAATACTGGAAACAGTACGCAGGGAGCTAATTATCGACGAGGGTAGTGCTCGCAATTTACTTGCAGGTTTTCTGTTCACCGGAGAGGATGTTTTTAAAGCTGTAGGCAGTCTCTCAGGTGGTGAACGGAGCAGATTAAAATTATGCCTTCTAATGCAGAAGGGTGTTAACTTTCTTATATTAGACGAGCCGACAAATCATCTGGACATTGCTTCGAGAGAGTGGATGGAAGAGGTTCTGGATGATTTTGAGGGGACCATACTGTTTGTTTCTCATGACCGTTATTTTATCAGAAAGTTTGCAAAAAGCGTATGTGAGATTGAGGAAGGTAACCTTTATACCTTTGAAGGAGATTATGAGGAATACCGTCAGTGGCGTAGGTTTGAAGCACAGCAAAAGCTTGTGACTAATCAAAATACAACCCAGCAGGTTAAGATAAGAAATGATAGCCGCGTTAGGAATCCAAGCCCAAAAGCAATAGAGAAAAAGCTTTTAAAGGTCGAGGAGGATATAGCGTTTACAGAGCATCGCCTAAGTGAGATAGAGGATGAGCTTGATGTCTATGCCACAGATTATGAGCGCTTAAACCAGCTGCTCCAAGAGAAACAGGAACTGGAAGCTCAGCACGAAGAACTTATTTCATTATGGCTGACACTACAGTAGTACAGCACTAAGGGTGGGCTACATTTGTTTGACCACATTTATTCCTAATGGCCGCTTGCCTTAAGTGTCGTATCGAACTGGCTGTAATAAAGTGAAGCGTAAAAGCCGTCTCGTTTGAGCAATTCTTCGTGTTTTCCCTGCTCCACAATATCACCGTCTTTCATGACTAGTATAAGGTCGGCATCACGAATGGTGGAGAGACGGTGGGCGATAATAAAGCTGGTTCTACCCTTCATTAGGTTATCCATAGCTTTCTGTATCAGTATCTCGGTACGGGTATCCACCGAGCTTGTAGCTTCGTCCAGAATGAGTATTTTGGGATCGGATAATATGGCTCTGGCAATGGTCAACAACTGCTTTTGTCCCTGACTTACATTGCTTGCTTCTTCGTTCAATACCATATTATAGCCATCCGGTATTGTTCGGATGAAATGGTGAGCATGGGCAGCTTTAGCGGCGGCAAGAACTTTATCATCGGTGGCATCAAGCTTTCCGTAACGGATGTTTTCCATAATGCTCGCGTTAAAGAGCCAGGTATCCTGTAGAACCATACCGAATAAACTTCTAAGGTCCTCACGCTTAAAGCTTTTTATATCGTGTCCATCAACGGTTATTAAGCCGCTGTTTATATCATAGAAGCGCATTAGAAGTTTCACCACAGTTGTTTTACCTGCTCCTGTAGGGCCGACAATTGCAATTCGTTGCCCGGGCTTTATATCAGCGTTCAAATCTTTAATGATTATTTTTTCTGGGTCATAACCAAAACTGACATTTTTAAAAGAAACCTCACCAATTGGATTATTTAACACCACAGGGTTGACGGGATCAGGAACCTCTTCTTGCTCATTAAGAAATTCAAAGACTCTTTCAGCGGCTGCTATGGTGGACTGAAGAATATTAGCAATCTGTGCCCCCTGAGCCAGTGGTTGTGTCAGCTGACGGACATATTGAATGAAGGATAGTATATCGCCTACTTGTATAATACCGTTAATAGATAAATAACCACCTAAGATTGCCACCATGACATAGCCCAGATTACCCACAAAGCTGACTATGGGCTGCATCATACCTGACAGAAACTGGCTTTTCCAAGCAGAACTATATAAGGTGTCATTTAATTCCTCGAACTTTTTGATTGAACGTTCTTCGCCATTAAAGGCTTTCATAATAATATGTCCACCGTACATTTCCTCAACATGGCCGTTTAGATGTCCCAAATACTCCTGCTGGGTCTTAAAATGCTTTTGTGACTTACTTACAATGAGAACTATAAAAATAGTAGAAAACGGAAGAATTAGCAGTGAAGCCAGGGTCATTATCCAGTTAATCGAAAACATCATAATCAATATACCGATTATAGACGTTATTGAGGAAACAATTTGCGGAAGGCTTTGATTCAGGGTATTACTTATTGTATCAACGTCATTGGTAACTCTGGAAAGAACCTCACCATGGGTTTTTGTATCAAAATACTTAAGAGGGATTAAGTTCATCTTACTTGAGATTTCTTTTCTTAAGTTATATGAAACCTTTTGAGCTACGCCTGACATAATAAAGCCTTGAATAAAGCTAAATAAAGCGCTTACAAGGTAGAGCCCCAAAAGGAAGAGACAGGTTTTACCTATATAAGTAAAGTCAATTCCTGCGCCTACAGCACCTGAAACTTTGTTGACCAGCCCTTCATAAAGCTTTGTCACAGCATTACCGATAATTTTCGGTCCTATGATTGCGAATGCCGCACTGAAGGCCGCGAATATTAAGGTTAGCAAAATTAAGAGGTGGTATGGTCTAAGATAGTTTGTAAGTGTACCCAAAGTCTTTTTAAAATTTTTAGGTTTTTCTCCCATAGCCATATAGCCCGCAGGTCCACCGCCACCCGGCCCTCTTCTTATGTTATAATTAGGCTTACTTTTATTTTCACTCATTTTCTAATTCCTCCTTTGAAAGCTGTGATGAAGCAATTTCTCTATAGACCTTGCAGCTTTCCAGAAGCTCTTTATGGGTTCCTTTACCGACTATTTTTCCTTCTTCTAGAACGATGATCTGTTCGGCATCCATAATAGTGCTGACCCGCTGTGCCACAATTATTAAAGTGCTGTCCCCGAGCTCAGTCTTAAGAGCTTTTCGCAAAGTTGAGTCAGTTTTATAATCAAGAGCAGAAAAACTATCATCAAATATATATATGTCGGGATTCTTAACCAGGGCTCTAGCAATGGAGAGACGCTGTTTCTGCCCCCCCGATACATTTGTTCCGCCCTGTGATATAGGAGTAATAAAGCCGTCCGGCTTTTCCTGTATGAATTCATTAGCCTGAGCAATTCCCGCGGCTTTGCTCATAATTTTCTGAATATCTTCTTTGGTAAAGTTTTCACTATTAATTCCATAGAGTAGATTGCTTTCAATGGTACCTGAAAAAAGAACACCTTTTTGAGGTATAAAGCCTATTTTATCCCTCAAATCTTTGAGAGAAACATCCCTGATGTCCTGCCCATTCACTATGACCTGACCTTCAGTAACATCATAAAAACGAGGAATAAGATTAATCAAGGTAGATTTACCGCTTCCGGTACTTCCTATAAAAGCTGTTGTCTGTCCTCCTTCAGCTTTAAAACTAATACCCTCTAAAACATAGTCTTCAGCTCCGGGATAACGGAATGAGACATCCCTAAATTCCAATAGACCTCTATTTGACTGGCTAAATAATTTTTTTACTTCAGGATCTTTTATTGAAGGGTCAATTTCCAGAACCTCATTGATACGCACTGCTGAAACCGAAGCTCGTGGAAGCATGATGGATACAATTGAAATCATTAGAAATGACATAATGATTTGCATAGCATAGGAAATAAAAGCCATAATATCGCCAACCTGCATTAATCCACTATCGACCCTATGAGAACCTACCCAGATGATCAAAAGGGTTACACAGTTCATTAGAAGCATCATAAGTGGCATCATAAGAGACATAGTTCTGTTAATGAAGAGATTTATTCTTGTAAGGTCTTTATTTGCTTTATCAAATCGTTCTTCTTCATGTGACTGTGTGTTAAATGCACGAATTACCATAAGACCGGTAAGATTCTCTCTGGTTACAAGGTTAAGCTTATCTACAAGCTTTTGAACTATTTTAAATTTAGGGATGGCAATACTGAACATTATTATAACTATTGACATAATAACCATTACTGAGACAGCAATGACCCAACCCATATTGGTACGGGTGGATAATACCTTCAAAACACCGCCAAAGCCGAGGATAGGTGCATAGAAGACGATTCTCAGAAGCATTACCGTAAACATTTGGACCTGTTGAATATCGTTTGTTGTTCTGGTTATTAATGAAGCGGTCGAGAATTTATCAAACTCGGCATTTGAAAAACTCTCAACTTTTTTAAATACATTGGAGCGTAGGTCCCTTCCCAGACCTGCTGCTACTCTGGAACCAATGAGGGTAACGACTATAGTTGCTGCCATGCTAATAAGTGCCACGCCCAACATGATGAGCCCTGATAGTATAAGGTATCTGGTTTGCATTCCATTGATATCTGCACCAAGTACTTTGTATTCATTTTTGACATATTCAATGGCAGATTGAGTAATCATGCTCGGGGAAAGTGGTGCGAACATTTCGTTGATCTTTTCTAAGATACCGGATTTTATTTCCTCAGGGAGCATCATAAATGAATCTAAGGATTCTTTAGTTAAAGGAGTGCTGTTTTGACTAAACATATCATTAAATCTGTTATCTGTAGTAGCATATACAATTATCATGGGCTTAGCAAGAGATTGATTTAGCTGTTCTATTTTATCTTCACTGACTGACTTTAATATATATATTGGCTCGGAAGCAAGAAGGGGGTAATTCTTGACATAGGTGGCATAATTGCTTTGCTGTGTGTCTCCTGAAAGATAAAGATTATATGAATTATAAAAAATGTCTTTATCTTGCTCTGACATAAATAAAGACAATATATCAACCTCTGACTTCCTAATGGCTTTTGGAACTGCATTTACTATACCGCCTTGCTGAATACCAATGTTTACTATGTCGGACATGTAGTCGGGCAAAGCTAAATCACAAAAAGCTTGCACCACTAACAATCCTATAATGAATATTATCGATAAGAGATAAGGTTTAAAATGTTTTATTATCTTAATCATTAAGCACTGTCCTTTCAAATGCATGAGTACCAAATCTTAGCAAGATTTTACTTTAATTGTATATGAAAATTCATACAGGTCAAGGCTTTTTTATACACCTAAGATTCTAATACGTTTACTCAATATTGGATAATATGAATCTCAAATGTAAATAATGATAACGGATAAAAATGGATTAAAGATAAGGGCGGTGGTGGTGTTTTATGTTTAAGGATTTGAAGAATCTATTTGTATATAAAAAACCAGCAGAGAATAGTTTCAGATTTCCGGAAAACCCTGAGGAATCAGCAGAATGGTGCATATATAGGGGGAAGGAAAGTAATTTACAGGATATCAAGCCACAAGATTTATTAAAAGAGTGTCAGCAAATCAACCATAATCAGGATGATGAGAAAGATTCTACTAAAAGCAAGAAAAAAAGAGAAAAAGATGTAGAATCAGAACCCCATATTATTAAGCCTATACCTGTGTCAGAGCTTGTAAAGAGCAAAAGCAATGAGGAGAAAAAGAAAGAGAATAATACGAAGTCTAAAAATAGGGACACTAAAGATCAAAAAAGTTCATCACAGGAGAATAATGATGAGAATGCAAACAACTCAAAATATCCTAAATTGAGCCCTTCAATAAAGGAAAACATTAACAACCTTAAGAATATATTTCACTTACCGGTTAATCAAGATTTCATAATCAGAGAGTTTAGAATAGCCAGAAGAATTGATGCATGCCTTATTTTTATTGATGGAATGATTGATGAAGATATTGTTGTTCAGTTTACTCTTCCGCAGCTTATGGATGTTTGTGCTTTAGATGGATTTGAAGAAGGATGCCCCATGGATTTCCTGGAAAAAAACATTCTTTCCATACATCAGGTAGTAAGAAAGAGTAGTTTTGAGACAATCGTTCCTCAAGTACTGAGCGGCCAAACTGCGATTTTCATTGATGGTTGTGATGACTGTTTGATCATGGAGAGCCGAGGATTTGAAAAAAGGAGTGTAACTGGTCCTACTACCGAAACGGTAGTTAATGGTGCTCAAGAGGGTTTCACAGAGAATTTACGTACAAACATAACCCTAATAAGAAGAATCGTTAAAAACGAAGCTTTGATAACCGAGTTTAAGATAATCAGCAAAACAAATAATACTTTTGCAGCACTTCTATATATGGATGACATCACAAATAAAAGAATGGTAGATGAGGTTAAACGGCGCATAGATAGTCTTGCCATAGATTATATTTCCGGGAGCGGAATGTTGGAGCAGCTTATAGAAGATAAGAATATGATGCTTTTTCCGCAGGTTATTTCAACAGAACGACCTGATCGCTTAGCTTCGTTTTTGATGGAAGGAAAGGTAGCTTTGATATGCGAGGGAACACCTTTTGCTTTGTCCATGCCAATAACTTTTTTTGATCTTTTTCATACTTCTGAGGATTCCAATCTTCGTTGGCAGTATGGGACATTTCTGAGGATTGTAAGAATTATAGGGGCGTTGGTTGCATTATTGCTTCCGGGTTTTTGGACCGCGTTGATTCTGTTTCATCAGGAAATGGTTCCGACGTCTTTACTGTCTTCAATAGTGTTATCACGAGCCTCTGTTCCATTTCCATTTATTATTGAGCTCCTTCTAATGGAGCTATCTTTTGAGCTTATCCGAGAAGGAGGAATTCGTGTTCCGGGTATTACTGGGAACACTTTAGGTATCATCGGAGCGCTGATATTAGGTGAATCGGCTGTTTCAGCGGGCTTAGTCAGTCCAAGCCTTATTATCATAGTTGCTGTCTCAGGATTAGGAAACTTTGCTATTCCAAATTATTCTTTGGCTTTAGCAGTCCGTATTAGTCGATTTATACTAATTGCGTTCGGTGCGCTAGGTGGGTTTTATGGTCTTTCAGTTGGGTTTACTATTATTTGTGCATTAACATTAAGCATGAAATCTTTTGGGGTGCCATTCTTTACCCCTGTCTCTCCTGAAACAAGATCAAATCCGGATAAAATTATTCGAGGACCTCTTCATAATAACACTAGAAGACCTGATTTTTTAAATACGCAGAATGAACAAAGAATGGGAAGTAACCCAAGAGGCTGGGTAATATCAAAACCGGGAGGTAATCGGAGCGATGATAAAGGAAGGTAATTTTGGTTATCATGAGGCTATCAGTCTGATGGTTATAACAATCGCAACAAAAAACTTTTTTACCGGCCCAGCCGTATTGGTTGGGGTTGTAGGCACATCCGGTTGGTATATGACTATTATTTCTGCATTGGTAGCCGCTTTTGCTTTTATGTTTCTATATCTATTACTAAAAAGATTTCCTAATAAGAATCTTATGGAGATTACTGATCTGGTCTTGGGAAAATGGGTGGGAGCATTTATTTCCCTCATACTCGGAGGATTCTTGATATTTGTTGCAGGTATTAACATGAGGGATTTTGTAGAAATATTAAAGGTTTATGTGCTTCCTGCAAGCCCGCCGAGTTTTATTATGATTCTATTTGTTATCTGCGTTATAATCTTTTCCTTTATGGGTCTTGAAACAATAGCAAGATATGCAAAATTCATTATCTATATTCTGGGAGCAGGATACGTATTGGTTATTATTCTCTCAAGTCAGAACTTTGTTCCACGTCAGATTTTTCCCATATTAGGCTATGGCTTGGATAAAACAATTGTTAATGGAATTTTACGCTGCTCCGTTTATGGGGAGATAGTGCTAATAGGCGTAATAGCAAAGTCGCTCCAAGGACATAAGGAGGTAAAAAGAATTGGATACTCAAGCTTATTAATATCAGGTATTATAGCCAGTGTCTCTCTTCTCTCTTTTACTCTGGTCTTTCCATATACTGTAGGACAAGAGCTTACAGCACCAATGTATGACATGGCATCACTCATTGATTATGGGGGATTTATGCAACGCTTGGAGCCGATTTTTTTATTTCTCTGGAACTTTGGAACCTTTGTTGAAGTATCAATTTTCTTTTATGCTGCGATTATGATCTTTTGTCATGTTTTTAAGATTTCTGATAAACGTCCCATTATTTTGCCTATGGCAACTATTTTATTTACTATAAGCCTTATTCCGAGCGGCATTTCAGAGGTTACATTCGGCTTTTCGCAGGTATATAGAGTTTGGGGTTGGGTTATTTATTTTGTACCATGGATTATCATTCTGATAGTTGCAGTTATACGAAAAAAGAAGGGAGAGTCACAGGATGCGTAAGATATCTCTTATTCTTATTGTTATATTACTGTCGATTTATTTTACAGCTTGTTACGACGCTCATGAAATTGGTGATTATGGCTATGTAACAGTTATGGGAATTGAGCAAGGAGCTTCAGACAGATATCGTGTTACTTTTCAAATCCCTAAGTTTGGTCAGAGTGGTGGGGGAGAAAGCAAAGGCACAAATAAAGAAGATGAAGGGATGAACATCATATCCGTAGATGCGCCTTCGGTAATCTCTGCCATTACAATCGTTAACACGAATACTTCAAAAACTATAAATTTAATGCACCTTAAGGCTATAGTAATCTCCGAGGACTTAGCTTTAAGCGGAAAGGTAGTTGAATATATAGGATCTTTAGTACGTTATCGCCATATTCGCAGAACTACGAGTGTAATTATTTGTAAAGGAACGGCTGAAGAGTTTGTCAGCGCGATGAAGCCTTATGAAGGGGAATTGATAACACAAACCGTTGAGGAATTGATGGAGAATTCAAAAACCATAGGTTTTTTTCCCAAAATAACGTTAGACGACTTTTATGATAGTTTGAAAGTACCTTATCATGCATTACTGGGAACTTATGGCGCCGTTAATAAAGAAGATAAATTTATTAGCGGAGGAACCACCTTTGAAGGAGAATCATCTAATTCCGGTGATTATTATGCAGGTGACATCCCCCGCAAAGGAGGACAGGAAATTGAGTTATTTGGTTCAACGGTATTTGATGGATCTAAAATGGTGGGTAAGCTGACAGGATTAGAGACTCAGGCTCTGTTACTGGTACGTGGTGAATTAAAAGAAGCTATATTCTCTTTTAAAGACCCTGAAGCACCTGAGATGGTTGTTAATATCGGATTTTCAGAATTTGACAAAAGAGAAGTTGATATTGATTTAAATGGTGATAGGCCTAAAATCCAAGTAAAATTGAAAATGGAAGGTGATATTTTATCTATCCAGTCAGGAATTAATTATGAAAACCCAGATAAGAAGAAAATATTAGAGGATGCTTGTAAGAAATATATAACAGAAGAAATCAAGAAAACGTTTGATAAATGTAAAGAATTTAAAGCCGATGTTTTTAATTTTGGTCATACCGCAGTACGCCAGTTTTTGACAATACCCGAATGGGAGGAATACAATTGGCTGGAGAAATTCACAAATTCTGAGCTAAAGATTGATATAAATTTGATTATCAGGCGTACAGGAAAAATCATAAGGACTGAGCCCATATACTCATCGGAGGGTAAAAAATGAATGTTCAATATTTAGGTTTCTTATATATTATACTGTCTTCGATTTATTCTTTCAGTTATGCTAAGCAAGTATGGAAGGAAAACAAATTGGCCTCTATGGGAGCTGTGCTTCTGGTTTTTATTTCGATGGGTACGGCGATGTTTGTTTTTTTAAGGTCATAGGAAGAAAGAGTATAACCAGATTCATAATATAAAGGGGGTACAATTAGTACCCCTTTAGGAATATAAGTCTATTCATCTTCAACATGAATTACACTGACCGGGCAACTCTCTGCCGCTTCTTGGGCCATATCTTCGGAATCTTCAGGAACCTCGTCCACATAGGCTTCTGCAAGTCCATCATCGGCCATTCTGAAAACCTCAGGGCATATGGTCGGACACAGACCACATGAAATACAACCATCTCTATCAATCCATGCTCTCATAACAAATACTCCTTCTTTCTTTTTATTAATTATCATATTTAGCCATTCTCAATATGCTATGCATTAATAATCTTAAATTATTATACCCTAATTAAAGATTGTATAACTAACGAATTTAATATATCTGCCCTTATCTTCCCTCATTTGCTTCAAAGGATACAATTGATATATCTTCTTCAGTAATAGGGAAATCCAAGGGATTAAATTTAAAATTTATTAGGTTTATTAGCTCATTTTTATAAGGCAGCCAATAGGATAATCCGTTTACAATGTCCGCAACTCCCGGAACCATATCGGTATCGATAGAAGTAAACGGTATATTTTTAGCTTCATTGGCAAGCCATAGCATTTCACTCAGGTCAATGTCCGATTTTACATTTTCACTTATTAAAGTAACCAATTCGGGAATTTTTAGTATATTTTCCGCTTTAAGGGCTTGTTCTGCCAGTGCTTTCAATAGGTCCTGCTGAACTGCTATCCTGGTAATATCACCTTCCGGATATGATCTAAAACGAGCCAGCTTAACAGCATCCTCCCCGTTTAAATGCTGGTATCCCTTTTTAAGGTGAATATATAAATCCTGAGTAGGGTCCTCGTAATTCATATTCTGAGGTATATTAAAATAGACTCCGCCAATAGCGTTTATTATCTTCTCAACACCTTCAATGTCAAATAGAACATATCTATTAACATAAAACCCAGTAATACTGGAGACGTCTTTTTCAAATTGTTCGATTCCGCCTATACTATATGACGAGTTGATTTTTTTTGACTTTCTCTCTGTATCCAGCATGGTATCACGGGGGATATGGAGTATACTAATCTTTTTATTTGTAATATCAAGTTTTACTAGCATGATAATATCAGTGCTTGTGGATGTCTTATCCATACCGACAATCAGAAAAGTATAAATCTGCTTTATTGGCGTTTGAGGAGGGAGCGCGTCTTCAATATTCTCTGTTACTTCCTTGCTAACACTTCCTGACCGATTAAGCGTCTTATTTCCTTCGGGTGGCTTCATTGTCAAAGCCAATGTAATAGTAAGTATAACAACCGTAGCAGTTATTACTAGGCCGGAAAGTATAACAATTCTTCTGATTAGAAAATTTTTCTTTTTCATATTTGACCTTCTTTTTATGGTTAATCAACAATATTTTATATTAATTATTTTCTTAAATAAAGTATTTACCTGAAAAATGGCAAATAAACATATATAGTTTAAGTAAATAATATTCCAGTAGTCACTACATATATTTTCATGTATAATTGAGTAACAAAATAAAAATTGATGGATGAAAGTTATGAAAGAGATTTACATAATGCTAACCCAAGTGGGGACATTGGTGTCAAAATCGATAAAACTATATACAAAAGCTAAATATAATCATGCATCCATAGGAGTTGATCCTTCTCTTCGGGTGTTTTATACTTTTGCACGTAGAGTTCGTTATTTCCCAATTATAGGCGGATTTGTTACCGAAGTTGTAAATGAAGGTATGTTTAAATATTATCCCGAGACTGAATGTGCCATATATTCCATGAAGGTGACTGATAAGGTTTACGAAAGAGTCTGTAAAGTATTGGAGACTTATATCAGTGACCCCAAAAAGTATCGCTATAATTTATTGGCTCTATTAGGGATAATTATTAATAAGCCCTTCTGCTTTGAAAATAAAAGTACATGTGCTGAGTTCGTTGCAAAAGTGTTGCACCAATCAGACATTTATACGTTTAATAAACCATTCTGCTTTGTAAGACCCTATGAACTTTCGGAAATTCCTGGGCTTAATCTGCTGTATGAAGGACAAATGCTGAAAATAGATACCAGACGTGTTGGCTAGTAAAACAGCCCTGTACAGAATGAACTGTACGGGCTGTTTTAATATCCGTAGTCTATTATTTAAGTTAAAGAGCCGATATCATTGGATATATTTATTGTTGTAAAAGTCCTTACCATTGCCTCTGTGGGTGATATAAATACGGCTATTTCACCGTCCTGATCAAGTTGAGCATCACTTAATAAGCTATTTGCTATAGGCGTGCTAACATGGGTGCCGGTAATAAACCAAATAATTTCCTTTTCAGGCTGCAATTCTACATTAAGAATAGGTAATAGAATTTTTTGATGCTCTCCGGTACCTCTACCACGCATTATTGTGGCACCTTTAGCGCCCGATTGGCGAGCTACATCTACGACTTTATCAGCAAATCCTCTGTTTACAACTACCATAATACAATTGTGCTCCATATTGATCTCTTCCACAAGATGAGAAGAAACAACGGTTTTCTTTTCAATTGTAGGATATTCAATTCTTTTATGTTTAAACACAGTACCCAGGATCATTATAGAAAGAACGGGAGCCATTGCCACCATAGCAATAACACCGAACCCATCTACCAGCACATCGGCTGTGTCTATAATGGTAGCTGCACCTTGAGCAAAAGCGAGCACAAAGGTTGCTGTCATAGGACCGGAGGCAACTCCACCTGCATCATAGGCGATTCCAACAAAAACCGGATCGGATATAAATGAAAGCAATACAGAAAGGAGAAAACCCGGGAGAAGAAAATACCACAGCTTAACTTCCGGAACGACTATTCTTACCATGGACAGGGCTATTGCTATACCAACGCCGATGGAAAGAGTTGATCGTATTAATTTGATGGGTATATGACCACTGGTAACTTCTTCGATTTGCTCGCCCAGTACATGTACTGCAGGCTCAACGAGAACAACTATAAGACCCAGAAGGAACCCTACACCTATTAATATCCAGGGACTCATTTTTCCTAGTTCAATACCAATAATTCGACCCATGTCCATAAAACCAGAGTTTACGGCTGTGAGAAAAATAGTGAGGCCCAATAAAGTAAAGATAAGACCTTTAGCTATTCCTATAAGTTCATCCTTAGATAGTTTAAATTTTATAAAGTTGAATACTAAAAAGAGAATCGTTATTGGCAAAAGAGCGAGGAGGGATTCAATAAAGATTGCCGGTAACTTTTCTATTATAGGGGTAAATATACCTTCGGCAATAATGTATTCGCCGGCTTCACCATGTATATTTTTTTGGCCTGATATTATGGACATAAGCATGACAGCCAAAATAGGCCCTGCGCTCATGACACCGACAAGACCAAATGAATTTTCTTCAGCCTTCTTACCACCTTTTATTTTAGAAAGTCCTAACGATATTGCCAGAACGAAGGGTGTGGTAAGAGCACCTGTGGTTGCACCTGATGCATCAAAAGAAATAGCTAAAAACTCTTCCGATACGAAAAATGCTAACGCTAGAATGATTCCATAGGTTATTGCCATGAACATGCTATATGATGGTTTATCTCGCAATAATCTAAAAACGCCAAGTGAAATCATAACTCCTACACCTATAGAAACCATATATACTATTATAGATGCACCAAGGGTACCTCCTGAAGCCTCTTGAACCTGTGAGCCAAGGATAAGTAAATCAGGCTCTGCAACTGTTATCAAAAAACCTAAAAAGAAACTTAGAATTGCAATTTTAATTGGAGATTTTGAAGTTGCTACTTCCTCAGACATATGTTCACCAATAGGGTTCATAGATAAATCTACACCCCATAAAAAGATTGCCAGACCAATTAAGAGCATTACGCTGCCGACAATAAAACGTATCATAACATCTGTTTCAACACCAACTATAGTAAAACAGAGCAATAGTACTAATAAAACTACCGGTAATAATGTCCGGGCGACTTCCTTAGCTTTATCAAAAAGTAGGCTCATGATGTACCTCCTTTGCTTTCTTCTAATCTGTTTTCAAAGAGGCCACTGGCTCTACTAACCGGAAGTGTAAATATTATACCGTTTCCGGCCTTTCCAAGCTCCAGATCGGAAAAAATTCTTTCTCTTATTACAGAGACCTTTTCTTTTGTAGTGATAATCATTACAATATCCTTTTGAGGTTCTATAACCAATGGAAAATAAAAATCTGTCGGAATACCGGCTCCGTGACCGTGAATCAAAGTTCCACCCTTTGCGCCTGCTGCTCTGGCTGATTTCATACAGTCTTTGCTTCGCCCTTTATCCACTATGGTTATAATGCAATAATGGGATGCGTTGTCATTGGTTGATGTATTTATATCATCTTGCCCTTCGGCATGTAGTTGACATCGCTTGAATGGTATTGTGAAAGCAATACCATTATTGCTTTTCGAGAACATAAAGGCTTCGCTAAGTGTATCGTGCAGTTTATCAGATAGCTCGTTGGATGCCGGTACCATAAGAATTTCTTTATGTATCTCGGTCAGACCCATCTTCTCCAATAACTTAGATTGAACAGTGCCCTCAGCTAAAAAGATTGTTCCTCCAGTAGCGCCACATTCCTGCGCTTTGTGTAATACAGCATTTGCCTTTCCTCTGTTAATTACAGTAAAAAATAATGTTTCTATTTGTATCACTTCCTTTTCTTTTATTTTGATTTTTACTATTTTTCTGCGTTAAATTATTAATTTCAAAGTAATGAATAATTTAATAAACACACACATTATTCATGGTGATTTATCGTTGATAATACAAACACTTTAGCTTCATTGCTAAATATTTACGCAGAAAACAGTAGGCTCAAAGAGTACTGTTTTAATCCGGTAGATGGGATGCCATAGTATAAGCCGTTTAATTGATGTTAAAAGAGAACTGTACTGTACCTTCTAATTATAAGAAACGGCAAACAAGGAAGTATTCATAATTCCTAATGTCACGGCTGTTTCACAGTATCCCAAAAATTTATTAATAACATTATACCATAAAAAACCCATATTTTTTATATTTCTTAATAGTTTATTTAAATTTTTCAGACAGTAATATCATAATATATGATATTTCCTACACTTTTATTAATTAAATTATTTATCTCAATGTACTATTTCTTTACTGACAAATAATAAAATATTATTATTGAAATAAATTGAAATTAAAGTGCTAGGATGTCATTTAATTTAAAAATAATGGGAAATTAAGTATGAGATATGTGAGAAACTCTATTGACGCTGACACATAAAAGTGATAGAATAATCTTTAATGTTTAATGGCTGTGATGGAGAAAAGTATGCGGCTATGAACCATGCAGGGATAGGTTGTCAAGACTGAAAGCAACCTTATGGGAAATGTCTCAGAAGTTCGCTCCGGAGCTCGCTGGCTGAAGCCTTAAGTTGTAGGTTAGTGCGGGTACCCTTCGTTATTAGGGTGTAATATCGGATGATTACACGAGAATGTTTAATTGTCCCGTATTTTATGAAGTGTACTGCATAAGCAGTAAAAATGGGTGGTACCGCGGAAAGCATAATGCCTTTCGTCCCAAGAGGGATGGAAGGCTTTTTTATATGTAAAAATTATAGGCTCATGTTCAAGAGAATAATTGTGTAGATTTAGGAGGTTTTGTATGGCACATTATTGGAATTCTGAAATGGAAACTATGAACAGGGAATCGCTAAAGAAAATTCAGGGTGAAAGACTAAAATCAACAATAAAAAGAGTATATGAAAATGTACCTTATTATGCCGAAAAAATGAAGAAGGCAGGTATTACACCGGAGGATATAAATACAGTAGATGACCTTTCAAAACTGCCATTTACTTACAAAACTGATTTGCGTGATAATTACCCATTCGGGACTTTTGCGGTTCCCCTGAAAGATGTTGTAAGAGTACACGCGTCTTCCGGTACGACAGGAAAACAAACTGTAGTCGGTTATACCCATAATGATATTGAAACATGGGCTGAGTGCGTCGCTCGATGCCTTACCAATGCAGGAGTAGGCAAAGATGACATTGTTCATGTAGCCTATGGTTATGGCCTTTTTACAGGTGGCTTAGGTTTACACTATGGGGCAGAGAAGGTAGGAGCTACAGTAATACCGGTTTCGGGTGGTAATACAGCCCGACAAATACAGCTTTTGAAGGATTTTGAAGCTACTGTTTTATGCTGCACACCTTCTTACGCTTTATATCTTGCCGACGAAATGGTTTCAGCGGGGCTTACCAAGGATGATTTAAAACTACGTGTCGGAATATTTGGTGCTGAACCTTGGTCGGAGGAAATGAAGACTCAGATTGAACAGCGTTTAGGAATAAAAGCCTATGATATATATGGTCTTAGCGAGATTATGGGGCCGGGCGTATCTATGAATTGTCAGTGGCAGGCCGACTTACATATAATATCCGATCATTTTATTGCTGAGATTATTGATCCTGAAAGCGGTGAGGTGCTGCCTGAGGGTACAAAGGGAGAATTGGTTTTCACATGTATTACCAAGGAAGCATTGCCTCTTATACGGTACAGAACAAGAGATCTTTCAATCCTGACGAATGAAACTTGTGCCTGTGGACGTACAAGTACCAGAATGCAAAAAGTTACCGGAAGATCGGATGATATGCTTATAATTCGCGGTGTGAATGTATTCCCTTCACAAATAGAGTCGGTACTGCTGAAATACAGCGAGGTAGAACCCCACTATATGATTTATGTGGATCGTATAGATAATCTGGATATTATGGAAATACAGATAGAGATGAATCAAAGTATCTTTTCAGACCAGATTAAGAGAATTGAATCCATTGAGCGCAAGCTTAGACATGAAATTGAATCAACTCTGGGAATAAACACAAAAATTAAGCTGGTGGAGCCTAAGAGCATACAGCGTAGTGAAGGAAAAGCAAAGCGGGTTGTGGATAGGCGTAAGATTTTTAACTCTTAGACAGTACTCTACGCATATCTTCGGGTATAGAAGCATTAAGTATGATACGCTCGCCTGTGATAGGATGGTCAAAGGCGAGTGTGGTGGAGTGAAGAGCCTGCCTTGAGATTAAGTCTGTCTGAATATCGGAGTAAAGCCAATCCCCTAAAATGGGATGTCCCATTGCTCTGGTGTGGACTCGAATCTGGTGGGTTCTTCCTGTTTCCAGAATAAATTGAACCAGACTTAAATCGTTATAGATACCAAGTGTTTTATATTTAGTAATTGACGGAGCGCCTGACATATCTACAATTCTTTCAATTGTACTTCCGTCTTTACGGGCTATGGGAAGATTAATTATACCCTCCTTAGGTTCAAAAACCCCATGGACAATACCAAGATAAACTTTAGATACTCTGTTATTTTTCATTTGGTTAATTATACGGTCTTGCATATGTGAGTTTTTTGCAAAGAGTACGACCCCTGATGTATCCTTGTCTAACCTGTTAATCGGTCGGATTTTAATTGATAAACCTTGCTTGATTAAATGGGAAAGAACCATATGGGCAAGCGTTCCGGTATTATGGCCTGAGGTAGGATGGACAGGTATTCCGGCTTCCTTGTTTACGGCTAGAAAACACGAATCTTCGTAAAGAATCGAGATATCGGATTCTTCGGGTTGAATATAATTATCTTCACTGTATTCAATAATTACACTTACAATATCGCCGGTGTGTACCGGATCAATTGTTCTTATGGGCTGCCCGTTTAAAAGTATGCCATTATGTTTCTTAAGCTGTTTAATTAAGCGGGTTGACAGCTTCATTTGGCTCTTAAGCACATGTAAAACTTTATTTTTGTCATATAGATCTGTAACTTCAAAGTCAATTCTCATAAATATGGTGCCTGCCTTAAAAATAATACTTTTTCTATGTTATACTAATAGATACATACCCTTTTTATCATTCCTATTACCATTTTGCAAGGAGAGTACAAATGTTTATTGGAGTACTAAAGGTATCGTTATTTTTATCTGAGCCTCAGTCGCTTAAGGATAAAAGAAGAATTATAAAAAGCTTAATTGAAAGGCTTAAAAACAAGTTTAATCTGTCAGTAGCCGAAACCGGATATTTGGATTCGTGGAATAACAGCGAATTGGGAATTGTTTGCATATCTAATGAAGCTTCTCATTCTGATAGAATGCTGGCATCAGCTATTAATTTCATTGAAAATCTTGGAACGGCTGAATTGACCCATGTGGAAACTGAAATTATACCTTTTTGACATGATGCTAAAATGTGATATACTGTTCAATGATTTTATTAGTCTACACTAAAGGAGTCTTTATGAAGCTTAACATAGCTAAAACTCTCGCTATAAGTCTTGCATTTTTTACAATATCTCTGGCGTGGACCTTATACAACACATTTGTTCCTATATTTCTAATCGGTAATGAACAGATTCCCGGCATTATAAAAAGCTCTACAGTGCTGGGATTTATAATGACTTTGGATAATGTTTTCGGTTTGATTTTTCAACCATATTTCGGTAGTTTAAGTGACAGGACAAATACTAAACTAGGAAGAAGAATGCCTTTCATAATTATTGGATTGCCTCTCGCAGCAGTCTTTTTTATGATGATTCCGTTTTATAGTAAGTTCGGTTCAATATTTAAGTTTGATTTTAGGCTTATTTTTCTTATGCTGTCGGTTATAGGTATGAATTTCTTTATGAGTGTCTATCGTGCCCCTGCTACAGCTTTAATGCCTGATGCAACACCACCATCGTTACGGAGCCGTGCCAATGGAATAATTACAGCTATAGGTGGATTAGGAACTATTATTGCCTTCTTATTAGGTGGTAAGCTGTTTAACATTAATCCCCAATACCCATTCCTGATGGGTGGGGTTATTATGATTTTTGCACTTATTGTACTTCTCGTTTTTCACAAAGAACCAAAAGAGCCATATTCCGCAGATGAGGAAGAGACAGAAAAGGTAATCACTGGGTTGCTTTGGGGGAAGAACGGTCATCAGTCCGCAATTTCAAGAACACCGTCGCTTTTACATATGTTATTGACAGTTTTCTTTTGGTATTGCGGGTTTGAATGTATTACTGCATTTTTTACTCTGTATTGTCAAGAAAAGTTTGGGCTGCTTCCCGGTGACGCAACTCAAATGTTGGCACCCATGGCTGTTATATTTATGATTTGCGCTTTTCCGGCAGGCTTTGTGGGGGGGAAAATAGGCAGAAAAAAATGTATGCTCATAGGAAATGTAGTAATTGCAGCTACTTTCATCATTATATTTTTGCTTGAAGAAAAGACTCTATTACCTGTTCTATTAGGGGTTAGCGGAGTTGGATGGTCTCTTATGACCACAAATGCATACCCGGCTGTGGCTGAAATGGCACCTAAAGGACAAACAGGCTTATATACTGGATATTATTATGTATTCACCTTTGCGGCTAGTATTGCCAGCCCTATATTGTATGGGGTGACGGTGGACTTACTGAAGAGCCAGAAGTATTTATTTATCTTTGGGTGTATCCTGTTTACATTAGGGATGGTATTTCTTATTAATGTCAGAAAGCAGGACATATCAGGAGCCGGGAAAGCTTAATATGATAACTGTCTGAAATATATTCAACATTTATCTATATGGCGCATATGGTTTATAAGGAAGAATCATAGGATGTTTATTATATGTTTTTTGATTTCTTAGCTCAAAACTGGTTGCCCATATTATTTGCTGTGGTTATTATTTCATATCTTACTTACCTTACAATAACAAACCAATGGACAAAAGTCAGAGAGTTTGCTTATCAATTAATGCTTCTCGCCGAAAGGATATTTGGTGATGAAGATGGAAAGATAAAGTTTGATTTTGTAGTGAGAATAGTTTATAAGAATTTGCCCATATGGCTTAAACCATTTGTAAAGGAAGAGACTATTAAAAAGCTAATTCAGTCATGGTATAACGATGCAAAGGATTTTTTGGATGACGGTCAGTTTAATGATTCTGTATAAATCGTGTTAATATTTTATCATCTTACAATCAACAAAATTATCATTTTAACCATTTGTGGTGGGGGAGTTCCCACCACTATTGTTTTATTTATTTAAATTATGTGCAATATAAAATAACGTTTTACATAAAAATTGTATAATGTTCGACAGCTTTTCCGCGTTCATTACATTTCAGGCTGCATTCATTACATTTCATAACAAAAAATTATGTTTTTGTGGTATATTCATCTCGCTCGGAAGGCAATTTCTAACAAAAAGATGCAAAAAATAATGCATATATGCATCCTTTAACAGGAGGATTTTTTATGCGAAAGGCAAATAAATGGTTTGTTCTTTTCATGCTTATAATATTTATACTACAAAGTTTATTGATGCCAACCTTTATTACAGCTGAAGGCAAGGCACTGATGCTCCAGATGTACAATAAAGACATAGAAGATACTAGTAATACAATTTCTCCTAATTATCGGCTTATAAATATTGGTAATACACCAATTGATCTAAAGGATGTAAAGCTCAGGTACTATTATATGACCGGAGGTGACAACAATCAAAATTTTTGGTGTGACTGGTCAACTGTTGGGACCGCAAATATTAGAGGTATTATTATTCCTAATGCTAATCGTAAAAGGGGCGCAGATACCTATGTAGAAATCTCCTTTTCTGATTCGGCCGGTATTCTGGAAATCGGCGGGGAAGTTGAAATTATGACAAGAATTTCAAGAGATAAATGGGGAAACTATATACAATCAGACGACTATTCTTTTAATGGAAGCTCCATAAACTATACTGATTGGGACAGAGTTACTGTTTATATAGGAAACGAATTAGTATGGGGGATTGAACCCCAGGAACCGTTCGAAGAAATATTGGCAACAAAAATACAAATGTTTAACACAATAAGGTCGAACTCCTCAAATTCGATTTCTCCTCATTTTAAGTTACATAATACAGGTACAATTCCTTTTGAGCTTAAAGATGTGTCAATAAGGTATTATTACACGATAGATGATAACACGTCTCAAAGTTTCTATTGTGATTGGTCTGATATAGGTAGTAATAATGTAATTGGTAGATTTATGACCATACCATACAATGCACAAGATACGGATTATTACTTAGAAATAAGCTTCACAGACTGGGCAGGAACACTTATTCCCGGAGATGATATTGAGATTCAGACCCGTTTTAACAAAACTGATTGGAGTAGTTATAATCAATTCGATGATTATTCCTTTAATTCCACCAATTCAGATTATGCAGACTGGTCTAGTATTGATGTTTATATAAAAGGAAAGCTTGTTTGGGGCGGAGGATTATTATTCGGAGTCCCTGAAAACTTTACCTTTACTTCATCTGAGGATTCTATAAACATTTCATGGGACAGCGTTGAAGGTGCAACAGGGTATGAAATAGAGATTGATGGGGATGTAATCAACAACGGGGCGAATACAACCTATAATCATACTGACCTTAATCCTGGAACAAGCCATATATATAGGGTTAGGGCGACCAACCCCATTATGAATGGGGGTTGGACAGATACTAAAATTTTATGGACACTACCGGATATACCGAAAAATTTTGCATCTTCTTCGGTTGCCACAGAGAAAGGAAATACTATCATCTTAACATGGGATACAGTTGAAGGCGCAACAGGCTACGATGTGGAGGTTCAGGGAGTTCCTGTTGATAATGGCTCTAACACAACATTCATTCAGGATGGTTTAAATCCAAACCTACAACAGATATATAGAATAAGGGCGAAAAACTCAAGCGGGGTCGGTAAATGGAGTGATGTTATTGCTGAGTCAACCTTATCTGCGACACCCTCAAATCTAGGTTATACATCTACAGATACAGAAATCAGACTTTACTGGAATATTGTGGCGGGAGCTACCGGATACGAAGTAGAAGTCAATGGAGAGACGATAGTATCTGTGTCCGATAATATCTTTTTACATTCTGGATTATCACCGTTTACAAAATACTTTTTTAGAGTAAGATCAATCAACGACAGTGGTGTAAGTAACTGGAGCGAGCTTTTTAATACCTCAACCTTGCTATCTGTACCTTCTAATCTAAAAGTAGTGGTCGCTCCAGTTGATGAGATGATAATCACATGGGATTCAGTAAGTAATGCAACAGGTTATGATCTTGAAATAAATGGTGTAATAACTGAGATTGGGGTAGCAACTCAGTATATTAATAAAGACATTTTACCTAATACAGAGTACTCATACAGAGTTAGAGCCCGAAACGGTGGCGCAGTCAGTAAGTGGAGTGAAGAGATCACTCGGAGAACTTTTACCGGAGTTCCAGCAAATATTACAGCAAAGGCATCCACTACAGAGATTGTAGTGTCTTGGGAGCCTGTAACAGGAGCAAACGGCTATGAACTGGAAATAGATGGTGAAATCATTGATACCGGAATGTATATTACATATAACCATAGCGGGCTTGAACCATACTCTATGCATAGCTACAGAGTGAGAGCAAGAAATGTTGATGGAGCTTCGCAATGGAGTGAGCTTGTAATGATGTGGACCAAATTGGGTATACCTCAAAACCTGCAGGTTATTACAACGACAGCATCAATTTCACTTACATGGGATGTTGTAGAGGGTGCTGATGGATATGATGTTATGGTTGATGGTATGGTAATTGATAATGGAGCAAATACATCATATTTTCATTCAGACCTTGAACCAAACTCTACACATATCTACAGGGTAAGGGCAAAAAAAAGTGTAACTCAGAGTGAAGCAAGCCAAGATTATGGTGACATAACTGGTGAGTGGAGCGAAGCCTTAATAGTATTAAGTGCTCTTGGTGTACCTGGTAATATTGTGGCAACAGCAAACAGCTCGGAAATAATACTGACATGGGATGAAGTTCTCGGTGCCACAGGTTATGAGATAGAGGCTGATGGAACGTTAGTTGACATAGGAAGAGAAACAATTTTCATTCATATAGAGCTTCTTCCAAATACACTGCATACATACAGAATTAGAGCTAAAAACGCTTCGAGTATTGGTGAGTGGAGTGAAATAATAATCAAAAAGACAGCTTATGGTGCTCCAGCTAATTTTAGAGCAGAAGCTACAACTACAGAGATTACTCTGACATGGGATTCGATAGGCGAAACAGATGGAGTGCTATACGAACTAGAAATTGACGGGGAAATCATTAATGACATTAAGGAAACACGGTATGTACATAAGGGGCTTATGCCGAACACAAAGCATATCTATCGTGTGAGAGCAATAAGCGGAGAGGCCATAAGCGAGTGGAGTAATAGGTTGGACCAGATTACAAACCCGGAGATAGAAGTTAGCATCGCAAAGGATAATATGTTTAACTTCATTATCGCTGTTCCCAGAAGGCCGGGTGTTGAATCTCGAAATATTATTGTTACTTATAATCCTGATGATGTTGAAGTTATGGATTTATATGCAACAACACGAAAAGCGGATTTAGATGACGGTATCATTGAAGGGACAAATATAGCCGTACAAAAACTTGATAAAGGTTCTATAAAATATACTGTTCCCGATATGGATAAAACTATAGTAATAATAATCAAGTTCATATCAAAGACCAATTCGGCATCTAAGGTGACCTATAGCATAAAGTAGAGAAACTGGGTAAAAAGAAGGAGCTGTTTCTACATGATGGTTAAGAGAAAAAATAAGATGTTTAAGTGTGTTTTACTATGTATGATAATCATACTTTCTAACTTATCGACTACTATCCCATTTATGCCTGAAATAAAATCCTATGCCGCTGAACCTGAGTATTACTACGACAAATATACATGTAATGGACCATATTATGCGAAATTAATTAATTCTGTGAATGTGCCTGACACTGGTATAGTATATAGAAGTGGTTATACGGAATACTTTATAAATCAATACTCAGGTCAGTTTGAAGGAGCGGGTGAGTATATAGAAAACAGTACCACCCAATATTTATACGAGCTTCGAGGAAAAACACTAATATACAACACATCCCCATACCCCAATTATGTTATTATAATTTTTGAAATTGATGATAATGGATCAGAAAAAACTAGAGGTAAATTAGTACAATCTGATATAGTAGCACCTAATAAAACATATCCAAATGATGGACTTCATACTGATGGATACTGGTATGTGAGGAAGAATCCAGTAAATCCCCCGCCTGTATTATCAGTAATTGCACCTGTCGACAATAGTGCATACAGTCTTGCCGTAACACCGTCAATAAGTGTGTACGACCCAGATGGAGATACAGTGACATGTAAGTACTATCTAAATAATTCAACTGAACCAGCTGAAATAAAGGTTGTATCAGATACAAGTATAGAAAAAATTGTAAGCTTTGCTACGCTTGATCTCACAGAGTTGATTAATAAATCCCATACAATGCGGTTTGAGATAACAGATGGAAATTCTGAGCCTATATCTAAAACAGTTAGATTTGTAGCAGGTGTAGGATATTACTATGATAAATATCGATGTAACGGCCCCTATTATGCTATGCCTGTGGGTTCTGTTAATGTCAATGTAGGAAGCCGAATAAATAGAAGCGGATATAGGGATTATTTTGTAAACCAGTATACGGGCCATTTTGAGGGTGTAGGTGAGTATATAGAAAACAGTACCAGCGAACCGCTATATTCTATTAGCGGTGCACGTATGTATTATAATACATCCCAATACCCTTATTACTCAGAGATTATTTTTGAAATAAGAAGTGTTGGTGGGGAAAAAACCAGAGGTAGTCTGCTTCAGAGTGACATTGTAGATGTTGATGGAGCGTACCCTGACAATGGTTTACATAAGGATGGCTACTGGTATATCAAAAAAGAACAGTTTAGTGCACCACCATATATTACCGGAGTCATACCTACAATAAATACTGTTTTTAATACAACGCTGACACCATCAATTCGTGTTTGCGATCCAAATGGAGATTTATTAACATGTAAGCTGTATCTGGGTGACGATGCTATTATTATAGACACAAGAGAGGTTTCGAATACAGCCACTGAGCAAACTGTTAGTTTTAAAACAATTGATTTAAGTTCATATTCAAACGGAAGTTATACACTTAGATTTGAAGTGAGTGACAATAAAGAAGCTCCCGTTCAGCAAACTACTATTTTTTATGTGGATAGGCAAGCACCGACACTAGGGAACGTGACCTATACGCCTACCAATGACGGAAAAGGAATAACCATAACTGGCTCTGCAACAGACGACTTCTCAGGTCTGGCTGAAAATCCTTATAGGTATTCTGTTGGTAGTATAGTAGGTGAATGGACAAAGAATACTACGCAAACGATAAGTTCTCTTCTGCCAAATATGCAGTATACAGTAAAATTCGAGGCGAGGGACAGGGGAGGCAATATCGCTACCAATACGAAGAATCTGTATACCAGAGCGTTAGTTCCCGTAATTACTCTTGACAGTATATCTGAAACTACAGCAAGCGTAACATTTTTAGACGGAAATCCCCAAGGAACTAGATATAGAATTTACGTCAATAATTCGCCTATTACTTCATGGCTTGTACCGGCAAACGGGAGAATTGCTGTGAGCGGACTTTCTTCTAACACTCTATACGACTTTCAGGCGAGAGCCATAAATGAAGAGGGCATTGAAACCGAACTAAGCCCTATTGTAAAAAGAACTACACTGGCTAGTCCCCCACTCGATGTAAGGTTTTCAGCGACAAGAAATGACATAACCATAACATGGGGTGAAATTGTAGGTGCCTTAGGCTACGATATTGAACTGAATGGCTCAGTACTTGTTAAGGAAGTAAATAATACTACATATACCTGTACCAATCTTGGAGCAAACAATGAATATAGAATACGGATTAGAACGAATAACGTTTCAGGTGTAGGCAACTGGAGTGAAACTTATATTGTCCGTACTCTTCCATTACCCCCTGCTACTCCAACTAATTTACAGGCCATAGATGTTTCTAACCGATCATTGACTTTAGGCTGGGATTGGATTGTAGGCTCAACAGGCTATAGAATTGAAATAAATGACAATCAAATCGTAGTAGTGGAAGGGACCGACACTTCTCAATATATCTTCGAAAATATTGAACCGGATACGGAGTATACTTATAGAATTGCTGCTTTCAATACCGGAGGAGATAGTCCATGGAGTGAAAAATACTCTGTATATACCCTCCCCGACCCTCCTGAAAAACCAGAGAATTTAGCGGCCAGTGCAACCATAAACACGATTATGCTATTCTGGAACAATGCACCGAGAGCTGAGAACTACAAGATCTTAGCAGATGGTGTTATTGTCTACACCGGTAGTTATACCACATTTAAACATGAGGGATTAGATCCCGTAAGTAAGCATACCTATCGAGTAAAGGCTGTAAACAGAGGTTATGAGAGTGACTGGAGTGAAGAGGTAACAATCACTACACTGCCTGAAAAACCAGTTACCCCATCAAGTATTCTGGCGTCATCTGACAATGAGTCTATAAGTCTGTCTTGGTATAAGGTGCCATACGCCGAAAAATATGAAGTTGAAATAAACGGTAACAAAATAGTAAGCACTGATATCGAGGCATTTACAGACACAGGTCTTTTAGCCGGTGTTAAGTATACCTATAGAATTCGGGCGATAAACATTAGCGGTATCAGTGAGTGGAGTAAGGAGATTTCTGTAGAAACATTACCTGAAAACAAAGATATAGAAATAACCCTTGCGAATGTAGCTGCGATTGTTACCAATGAATCAATCCTTATCAGTTGGGAAGCAGCCACCATTGACGGAAAATATGATATCGAGGTAGACGGATTACTAATAGATAACGGATCGGATAGAACTTATAATCATACATCTCTCCAGCCTGAAACCTACCACACATATAAAATCAGAGTAAGAAATGATGAGGGGTTAAGCGAGTGGTGCGCGATTCTTTTCCTCTGCACACTGCCCAACCCACCTCAAACGCCAGTGAAAATGGAGGCTGTAGCAGAAAACAGCCGGATAGAGCTTTTTTGGGAAAGAGTGGATGGTGCTGACAGCTATGAACTTGAGATTGACAGTACTGAAATCGTGGAAGTGACGAATGAGAAATATATACATGAGAATCTAGAACCGGGAACTTCCCATATATACCGAATTCGTGCAAAAAATATTTCGGGAGTAACAGCATGGAGCCCGATACTAACAAGAAGTACGACCAGTCCAACATATATAGCGGACTGTATAAAAGGAAAAGACTTTGATCTTTCTCTAGTAGCTGAAAATGTTCAGGATTTTAGCAATATAAGATTTGTTATTTTTTACGACCCTGAAGAGCTGGAGATTTTTGATTTGTACAAAGGTACGCCCAATAAAGATATTATAGATGGACCAATTCATGGAACAATGCTGAACGCGAAACTTTCAGAAGGTAAAATCGAGTTTACTGTTAATGATAGTATTCTACCAGGAACTTCATGGTCGGGAGAAATTGCAGCTGTTACATTCCACTCAAAAAATGGAGGAAAGACCTATATTGATGTGATGATAGATACAGTTAGCAATTAAAATGGGGGAAAAGAAATGAGAAGTTTATCGAAAAAAATTATTAGATCATTAGCACTAATACTGGTTATTACCATTTTATTAACTTTGATACCATTTGCAATAAGAAATTATAATACTGAAGCAGCAGAGGTAGAAGAGTTTAGTTCAGCCGACATAAAAATTGCTGCTGATATATCTAGTATGACCGGTGCTTCCACAGAAGAGATTCTCCAACTAAAAAAGCAGTACGGAAGCTGGAACGATGTACTGGATAAGCTAAAAATTGATGGAGAAAGTTATGGCGAGAATAACAATGTGCTTCAGCTGGTTAATATACCTAACAACATTGAGCAGGAAGACCAGGGGAGAAAACTAGGTACACCGCAACTACCTGAATTGCCTATTAAAGATGTAAAACCCAAAAACCCTGCAGATGAGGTTATGGATGAAATAAGGCAAATCAGTCCGGTGAAGGACATGAGATAAAGGAGATGGTTGATATGAAAAAAAAGAAAATAATTACCAGACTGATTGTGTTAATCATGGCTTTAACTTTTATCAGCCCCACAGTGTACGCAGCATACTCCGCAATAACGGGGAATAGTGACATCACCAAAACTGTAATAATTCCCCAAGAGGTTCAGGATATTATTAGTCAATCAGATCCAGAAAACTTTGATAAGAATATAAACAACTATAAAAATTTGCTCATTGAGCTTGATGTTCATCAATTTTTCAAGGATAGAATTGAAGAGCTTTTGAAAGCAGGGCACAAATTGTCCGACATTCTGATTTCATATGAATTTTTAAATGATAGCTTTGGTGAATTGAAAGACCTTGAAACCTTGATGTTTGAAAAGGAGTCGGGGAAGGACTGGAAGACTATATTTAAAGCGTATAACGATCGTAACCCGGAGTTTGTACCTAGCTCTTTTGAACCGGAGCATTTGGAGAAGCTTATGAGTATTCCTGAGATTACAGCAGATGATATTATGATTGCTGACAGGGTAGCCCAAAAACTCGGAAAGCCAATATCAGATATTATCAATCATCGGGTAGACGGTATGTCATGGAAGAATATTAATGCGGGTTATGGGGTACTCAATGCACAAGCGGGAATACCCCATGTTTCAGTTACTCCTGAGCAAATTGACAAATATACAGAAGATGGAATGGAGAGAGAAAAGGTTATTCTTGCCTTTGTCATTGCTATGAAAATGGAGAAAGATCCTAATGAGATTATTGAAAAAATAAGATCTGGTGAAACCAAGGAACAGATATATGCAACATACTATTTGCAAAAGTATGAATAAGGGGGGAAGCAGAATATGATGAAAAAGCAAGCTATAAGACCATTTGTAACATTTTTTATGTCTATCCTGCTGTTCCTTTGCCTCTTAGGCAATGTATCATATGCAGAAACACTGGAAGAGAATCTTAATAATTTAGTGGGACCAAAGGTTCAATACAATACAATGCTATCACCGGTTTATTTGAAAAACAATACGATAGAGGAGCATATCAATCCTCAAAGCGGTAGCTTAAGTATTGCCCAAACTGATTATGTGCTCCCTGGTAGAAATGGGCTGGATCTTGAAATAAAGCGTCTGTACAGTAGCGATTATTCCAATGTGAAAGAGATGAATACACAATACTACTTTGGAGCGTGGGTCGATACCGTATATTCAGACGTAAATACATCATCATTTATTGAAGACCGATATAATTTGGGTATAGGAATACGGTTTTCATTTCCATCAATGGAAGTAAAGAAAAACACTGACGGAACGACTCATATTTTTTTGCATTCTGAAAGCGGAGATGTTTATAGTTTAAAACAAAAGAGTACCCAAGATGAGGTAAAAACGTACATCCCTGAAAACCAGACCATTGAGGATGTCGTGATTACTGAAGACACAGGTTTTTCAAACAGCCAAAGTGATGGAACCTCCAAATTTAAAATGGTGGGGAAGGATGGTAAGAAGACATATTTTTCTGATGATGGAAGAGTCATTGGAATCGTAGACAGGTATGACAATACAATTAAATTTGAGTATATAACACAAAGGTATACAATTGACGGAACTACAAAATCTAAAAAACTTATATCTAAAATAATCGATAGCGTTGGACGTGAGGTTACCATAAGCTACAATGAGGATTACAGCTTTAAAGTTACGCCGATAAAGAATCAAAACTATAGTTTAGAAAACAGCTATACCGCTTCACAGAATCCAAACACTCAGGATTCAGGTGACTTGCAGGGGAAGTTCCAAGTTGTTATATCATTACCTGACGGTAAAAAGATAATATATGACAAAACAGCTTCACTGGTCAGCAACTCTAAACAAGTCATACGTACCAGGCTTCAGAGGGTATACGACGTAGACGGAAAAGTAAAATATCATTTCTGGTATGAACAGCCTGATCTGGGATTTACGTTTATGAACGGAGTTAAATATACTGCGTTCAACCGATATGAAAATCTAACGCAGGTGGACTATTGCAAGGAGAACCGTCTGGTTCATTATACCTACAGTATGTTTACTAAAAAATTGAACGGAAACAGCGGAAGTATGCAATATAGAAAAATCGTGGAGAAAAAGGAACTGGCTAAAACCAGTTTTGACGATACAAAGACTAATTTCACAGATAAATTCCAGACAAATTTAAAAGCATATGAATCATATAAATACATAAATGAATCGGACGGTTTTGGAACTAACGAGTATAAAGGAGATGATAAAGAATATTTAAAGGATTCTTTCCGGTATTATACTGAAAAAACTATATTTGCAGAAAATACGGATGATAAGAGTGTAAAAACTAAATATACATATAATGGGATACATGAAACGATAGAGCAAACAGAGGAAGGAAGCGACCATAAAAAAGTCACTGTCACCGAATATGACGAAATGAGATTCCCCAAAAAAGTTCAAGTTTCTATGACAAATATGGTAGACGGAAAGCCTATTGGGCAGCCATCTATAAAAATCGAGAACTTCAGATATGACAAATGCGGGAATTTAACCAATTATGTAGGACCACTGGCAAAGAGGGATGAAAAGGGTTACCCTGCTGAGGATGATCCACATATGGTTGTTTACACTTATGATTATGAACGTTTTCATGTACTCACGCTAAAGACGTGGCGACAGGATGAAGACACCATTTGCCAGACACGATTTATTCCAGATGATAAAGGCAACATTATTAGAGAAGAAAAGTTGCATATAGGCAATACGGTTGATTATATCATTATTGATTATAAATATGATATCTATGGTAACATGATCCAAAAAAGCGTACGTTCTCCTGAACAAGATTATGTAACCTGTTATGAGTACGGTGTAGATTTAAACGGAGTTGATCAGAAGGGTGTTTTCTTAACTAAGGAGTATTCTGTACTGGATGGGGTTGAAATAGCGAACCAATACGCTTATGACCCTAATACCGGGAACATATTGATCAAGACTGATGGAAAAGGCAATAGAATAGGATATGAATATGATTTGCTTGGGAGATTAACTAAAGTTATTAATCCAGACGGCACATCAAAGCAATATTTATATAAAGAGTTCCCCATAGCAAATACACAGTTAGAATATGTTGATGCACAAGGATTTGTACGTAGATATGAATTCGACACTCTTGGCAGGCAAGTTAAAGAAAGCTTGTATGATGAAGGGGTATGGAGGACTTATTTAACGGTAGAATACGATTTTAGAGGGAACAAGCTTAAAGAAATTGATGCTAATGGACATAGTGCACGGTTCACCTATGACAGCGCTGATCGATTGGTGAAAAAAGAGTTCTATGAGAAGGATACTGTCAGAAAAGAAAATATCACTCTGAGTTATACTTTCACTTCTGGGGAGGAGGCATCAACAATAGTTACCCAAAAGGATGAGGCGGGTTATCTTCAGAAATTCCACTACGATATTTTAAACAGGCTTTCAAAATATGAAATATCCCCTTTAAAGGACAATTCAGTATTCTATGTAACTATCTATAAATATGATTTTATCGGAAACATGACAACTATAACGGATGCAGAAGGCAATACTACTTGTTACGAATATGACAACTTGGGAAGATTGATCAAAAAGACCGATGCCCTGAATAATGAGATATGCTATTTTTATAATAGTCTGGACAAGCTTACATTTACAGAAGAGCCAAACGGAAGGGTTATTCAGTACATTTATGATGCATTTGGCAGAATGATTGAGGAAAGAACCATTGAAAAGGGCTCAGCTGATTACATCTATACTCGGTATGCATATGATAAAGCTGGAAATGTGGAAGTGAAAAAAGAGGGAAGTGTTGCATCTGGCATAGATACCCCTTCATTCGAAATGAGATTTAGTTATAATAGCATGAACCTACCGGTAGATACTTATCAGAAGCTTGATAATACACGGGTAAGGCATACTCATTATGTCTATGATAGTAACGGAAACAGAATAGAAGTCATTGAATATGTGAATAAAGAAGAAGACCAGTATATACACAGTCTATTTGAATATAACTATGCGGGTAACGTCATTAAAGAAGAGGGATATTTAAGTTTTGAAAATAGCAGGCAAGGATATTTTCTTACCACATATATTCGTGATTATGCCGGAAATGTACTATTTGAACATCGCTTGAATCAAGGAAAACAGGAAATAACATCTTATATTTATGACTATAGAAACCGGCTGAAAACGAAAACAGAGCCATATAAAAACGGAAAGTATAAAACTACTCTTTATGAATACGACGAAAAAGGAAATATGATCAGTGAGACCGTTGCAAGGGTTGTAAACGGGCAGGAAGTAAACAGTACTACAACGTATACCTATGACGGCAGAGGCAAAAAGTTATCCAAAGCTAATGCTTTAGGATATACGACCACATATGTTTATGATAAGAATGGAAACCTTATTAAGGAGATAGACCCAAGATATTTCGGAAAACCGATAAACGCAGCACCCGGTTTGGAATACGAATATGACGCGCTGAATCGTCTTATAAAATCGATTGCGTTTGACGGTACTACTAGAAAAGTGATTTCATATAAAGAATATGATGGTAGGAGTAACTTGGTGCTGGAAGCAAATGGAGAAGGGTATAACCCATCAAATCCTTCTGCATCAATAGGAAGCCGATACCAGTATGACGCGGCAAATCGTGTTATAATATATAGCTCTGCCCAAGCATACTTTGACGGAAGTTACAGTAAGAAATCTGTCTATGATGGCTCTGGTAGATTAATTAAAGAAGAGGATGGAAATAATAACGTAACTCAATATTCTTATTTTCTAGACGGAAGTTTGAAAGAACTTGCCTTTGCTGATGGTTCAACGGAGAAATATGGTTATGACCTTTCTGCGAAAGTATTTGCTATAAAATATGACAGAAACGGTAATCGTACAGTTACATTCCTCAATGTATTTGGCAAACCCTTTAGAATAGAATATCCAGATGGCACTGTAGAAACATTTGAATACGACAATAAAGGTAATTTGATGGTTAGTCGAGACAGAGCAGGCAATCTAAAATATTTTGAATATGATGCCTCAGGTAATCTGCTATCAAAGAGAGAGTTTGTGCTGTCTGATGGAAATCATGACTATTACAAACAGACAGTTTATAGTTATGACCAGGCAAACAGTATACTTTTGCAAGAAACCTTTGAATTAAAGATTAAGAGACAAGACGGTACACAGGTGTATGCTCTGCCTATGAATGATAGGATAGATTATTTTTACGATAAAGCGGGCAGACAGGTAAATGTAAAAGGTCCTGAAGGAAGGGAAACAAGAAATACCTATAATGCAGCAGATAATCTTATTTTGAAAGAGGATAGAGTTACTGCTGAGGGAGAATTTGATGCTACAGCATATACTTACGATACTCAATCCAGAGTTTTGACCAAAGAAATTTACGTAAAAACAGAAGATATTGACCTCAGCACTGTATCTAAAATTTTCATGGGAGAAGGAGCTTATTCTTCACGTATACGCTCTATTACGTCCTATGAATACTATACGGATAACAAAATAAAAAGCCTTAAGGATCCAGTTGGAAATATTACTAGGTATGAGTATGACTACGACGGTAGACTGATAAAAAAGACGGACACATATAATAAAAGTTCAATTTATATCTATGATGTAATGGGAAACCTTATTGAGCAAATAGACGAAAGAGGTATTTCCGTATTTTTTGAATATGACAACGTAAACCGCCTTATCCGTAAAAGAACACCTTCAAGTGACGGTGAGTATGCCGTTACAAGATATGTTTATGATTCCATGGGGAATTTGATAAAGGAAATCTCTCCGAATCAATATGATGCTTCTAGGGATACAAACGCTTTAGTAAATACTATGGTAGGCATGTCTTTTACTTATGACGTTATGGCACGCAGAATATCTGTGGTTTCTCCAGAAGGTCAAATAATTATGATTGTTGGCTATGATAATAATGGAAACGTAATAAAAGCAGTTGATGGACTAAGGTATACAGGAAATATAGACACTTCTCTGGGGACTACCTATGAATACGACGGATTAGGAAGGATTATTAAGCAAACCGACACTCTTAATAACAGTACTATATATACCTATGATGTTTTAGGAAGGCTATTAAAACAAACCGATGCCAGAGGCAACTCAACAAATTTTGAATACAATCCAGATGGAACACTGCTTAAGGTATGCTTTGCAGATGAAGGTACTATTGAATATGGCTATGATAAAATAGGGAGAAAAGTATGGGAAAAGGATCAGCGAGGAAATGAGATAAGATATGCTTATAATGCATTAGGGAAGCTCAAATCCCAGACCGACCCATATGGAAAATCTATAGAAAACAAGTATGACATTAACGGAAATTTGGTATACCAAAAGGACAAGCAGGGTAGCATCACGTATTTTACGTATGACGCAAACAATCGACTTACAGAAAAGAAAGTTCAGCTTAGCAAGGATGCAAGTGGAAACTTTACCTATTCATTGGAAAGGTATGCATATGACGAAAAAGGTAATATAACTAAAAAGACTTTAACAGGTACAAAGAATAAGACCTCACTTAGGGAAACCTATTTTACATACTACGATAACGGTTTGGTGAAAACTGTATCAGACAGTGTTGGTGCTTACCAAAAGAGCTACTATGATAAAAATGGTAACCTTGTTAAATTGGAAATTATAAGGGACGATGAAAATTACGATATCCTTAAATACCGATATGACACCATGAACAGAATGATTCAGAACATTAAGCTGGTGGACAGGAAAACCATATTTAATGGGAATGGGTTACCAAATGCATATCATCTTACTGATACCGAGCATCCAGATAAGATTTGCCTGATTACGGGTTATGAATATGATATTCTTGGAAATAAGACAAAGGAAATTGATGCTCGCGGCTATGGAGATATTAGTAAAAAGGAAGAGTTCGCCACCTCTTATGGTTATGATGCGCTCAGCAGGCTAAATACTACTTCCAGGAGTGTGAATGGCCAAGTAGTAACTGTCCAATATTTCTACGATGAAGTTGGAAATAAAATACGGGAAATTGAAGAGCGGGGCTATGAAAAAGTATATAGCTATGATAATATGAACCGCTTGATAATAATGACCGATGCCTTGAATAATCCATATACATACAACTATGATAAAGCTGGGAACAAGGTAAGTGAGACAAATGCTTTGGGTTATTCAATGACATATAAATATGACAAAATGAACAGATTGGAAACCGTTACAGATCCATATGGAATTGTTATTATAAACAATGATTACGATGCCAATGGGAATATTATTAAAGAAACTGATGCCAAAGGCAATAGCGAAATCCGTACATATGATCTGGCAAACAGACTACTACGAGTATTTGACCGTGAGGGTGGAGAAACAATCTACGAATACAACCAATACGGAGAGAAAGTCCGGGAAATAGATGGGATCGGGAATGAAACAGCCTATGAATATGACGATGGCGGAAGGCTTGTTAAAGTGATTGATGCTAACAAGGTAAGTACCCGATATTCCTGGGATAAAGCTGGGAACAAGCTTACTATGACCGATGGCAGAGGAAAGGTAACAACATATACTTACGGTGGCTTCGGACTATTAACATCTGTAACAGACGCGGAACGTAATACTATAACTTACCAATATGACCTTACAGGAAATATGGAATTTCAGATAGATAAGAATGGATCACATACTCTTTTCAACTACGATAACCGCAATCTGCTATTATCTAAGGAAGTATTGGAAACCGGAGACAGTATCGGCTACACCTACGATGAGTCAGGAAACAGATTGTCCATGACTGATGACAGTGGGACAAGCTATTACCTGTACGATGGAAACAACCAACTTCTCAAAATAGAAAAAGAAAACATAACACAGATTAGCTACACCTATGACCGGATAGGTAATATATCCACGGTTATTGATTCAAAGGGATTTGTAACAGCATACACCTATGACAAATCCAGCCGTATGGAAACGGTGAGCTTTGGAGGAAGGACATTAGTATATTCTTATGACGTGAATGGTAACAGAGAGTCACTTACCTGTGAAGGCTCTTTCAGTGAAACCTATACCGTTGACAAAAACAATAGAGTGACAGGAGTATATAACAGGAAGCCGGACGGAAGTATTATATCCCAATATACTTATACCTACGACAGAGCCGGAAGACAAACAAGCAAAACAGATAGCTACGGTACGACAATATATACTTATGATAAAGTCGGAAGAGTCATAAAGGTGGAAATGCCGGGCAAGACCACAGCATATACTTACGACTTGGCGGGCAACAGAGCCTCCCAGAGTGAGACATATATCTCTGCCCAGCCCACGGAATACATAGATATGGATTCCGGTAAAGCAGTAGAATATGTGCAAAAGAAAAGCGATTACGTATATTCCGATTCAAACAGGCTCCTGAAGCTGGTTGAGAGGATGTATGGTGATAAGAATCAAGAGATTTTGCGAAAGACTGTCCAATACTACTATGACGGAAACGGAAATAATTTGAGCGAGACAGCCAGCTATATACATCCTCACAAATACAAGCTGAGACAAGTAACCAAGGGTTCCATATACTCCGAGGACATACAAAACCCCATAGATCCGCTTATTGAAAGAGTAAACAATACATTTGACGGATTTAACCGCTTAAAGAGTGTAGAGAGTATCAAGGGCGGAATAAGGACTTTAACGGAGTATACTTATGACGGGAATGACTTAAGGGTTGAAAAAGTAGTCAGGAGCTCAGATAATGCTTATCTGTCAGAGATAACCTTCTTCCTTTATGACAGACAACATGTTATTCTGGAAACAGATGGAACTGATGACGTTAAGGTAAGGTATATAAGGGGTATAAACTACATAGGCCAGTACAATAACGGAAGTGATATCAGCTATTACCTATACAACGGGCATGGCGATACCGTGCAAACTGTTGCGAAAAATGGGGAAGTGCAAAACCAATATGACTATGACATCTTCGGTAATCCGACACTTACAGTAGAAATATCAGTATGCGCTATACGATACGCAGGAGAGTACCTTGATAATGAAACAGGGTTGTACTATCTCAGGGCAAGATACTATGATCCATATATAGGGAGGTTTATAAGCGAAGACAGCTATTGGGGTGAGGATACCAATCCTCTTAGCTTGAATTTGTATACGTATTGTTTAAATAATCCGATTATGTATACCGACCCTACAGGACATAAAGTACTCAATAAGGGAATGAAGGATAGTGGTGATAGTAAAGATATTGAAAATTTACAAATACTATTGAGAGATTTGAAATATTATACTGGTGAAATAGACGGTAGCTTTGGGGGTCAAACGAAGAAAGCTGTAGAAGAGCTACAAAGGGATCTAACAAAATTAGGCCTTTATAATAAAGATATTGATGGTATTTTTGGTGGTGGAACACAACAAGGTTTAGCAGACATGCTAGCAGGTAAACAAGAAACCGTATATACACATAATGCAAACTTAGAACCACAAAAAGCAAATTCAATAATTCCACCTATAGAAACAACGCAAAAGCCTTCAAATAAAGTTACGGGGGCGGACACTGCTGTTGAAAAACTTGTTAGTAAATTGACATGGCCAGTTCCGTCCACTCCTGATCCAATGACTGGAAGACCATTTAGTCTTGACTCTGTACAAAGCCCAGAAACAGGAGAGTGGAAGCCACATTTGGGAACGGATATAAAAGGTGAAAAAGGGGCGGATGTGCTGGCTGCGACAAAGGGAACAGTTGCAGATGTAGGTTTCACCGAGTCGAAAGGAAATTATATATACATCAACTCTGTTGTAGGGGGTATAAATATACAAACACGATATATTCATTTGAATAAGAAAGCAATACCAAAAGTAGGCGAAGAAGTTAAAGCAGGTCAGCTTATAGGTTATGTAGGTAATACTGGAGCCTCAGAGGGGCCGCACTTGCATTTTGAAATCTGGATATCTACGGATAATAAGCCTGTGAATATAGACGCATGGCGCAAAAACTATTATAATGGGTTTCCTGTAGACCCTGCCAGAGTTTATCCAAATAATAAAGTAAGAGCAGACGAGTGGAGGTAAAATATAATGAAAAAATGTACTGCGATTATTTTGATTGTTTTTATATTAACCGGGTGTCAAAGGGGGATTGTCCCAAATCATAATGAAATACCGTCTAAGCAGCCGGAGGAAACTCAAACAAATGCAGCGACAGCCACTTCTACGGCAACCGCAACCGACACCCCTACTCCCACTCCTACACCTGCCGCCACTAAAGCTATGGAGATTTCCAACGGTAATCTCTCAAATATGGGTAAAGTCGTTGAATATGACGGATGGCTGTATTATACAGATTATAATGATGATTACAAATTTAAAAGACAAGCCCTTGACCGAAAGAAAACTGAGATATTAAGTAATGCGGCGCCATTTTATATTCATATATATGAAGACTGGCTTATATATATGGCACTTTGGGATGAAGAAGGAGGCGATTTAGTTAAGTCCAGACTTGATGGTACCGAGAAAGTTATTTTAAGTATTGATGAATATGGTGTATCAAATGTTAGGATGCATAATTCGGATATTTATTATATAAGTGAGGATGATTTACATATTTATAAGATATCAATAAACGGAGATGAACGGCAATTGATTTGTGATGACACGGTAAGAGGTTTCAATATAATAAATGGGAAATTATTAATTAGAGGTAGTTCAGAAGAGGGTGAAAGATATTTAGCCGAATATGATTTAAAAAATAAAGATTGCAAAATTATAGGCGATGGAAAGATAAGTGTAGAATGGGAGCATGAAAATCGATATTATGGTTACATGAACACAAATGAAAGCAACTACATATATTCAATGAATCTTGATGGTACTGATATAAGAGAGGTGCCCAACATCGAGGGGGAATACTTCAATTTTTCTGATGGATGGGTATATTATTCAAATTCGAATGATGAATATGCATTATATAAAGCGAGAATTGACGGAAGTGAAATAACGAAGCTTTCATCCTCAGACGTTGACAATATATACATATATGGAAATACAATATATTATGTAGAAAGCTACGCTGAACAGATATATAAAATGTCCACAGACGGAGGAGAAAGTGAATTAGTCAATTAAACGGACGTTAAGATGGTTCACAGAGGTCTAAATAGCCCTGTAATACAAAGGGTTCTGGCAATAGAAAACTATCTTCTCAATCAGTTAGCTTCTGAACTCTTAAGCCAAAGTCGGCGTCGGTATCGAAAGTTACTTCACCCGAACCGATATTCAGATCCTCAAGAAATCTTCCTTCAAACCAGAAGGTTTCACCATAGCTGTTCTTATGTACTTCTTCAATGAAGAAGCCTACAAATCCTATTATTTCAAGGGGGACGTTTCCTCTTGTACTGGTGCTGCGTTTTAGCATTGATTCAACTACCGGTATTAGCATAACCCTGCCGTCTCCGACTTTAGCTTTTTTATAGTCAGTGTTTGGGTCGCGGCTGACTCTTCTGGCAAAAGCGTCTACAGAATCTCTACCACCACTGGAAGGAGCATAATAGTACATATTTTGATTTATGGAAAAAGTTTCGTGATAGCCAAATTCCAGCCATCTAATATAATCATTAAAATTAGTATTTCTTTCAATATAGACATTCATATAGTCAAACTGATAAGGGTAACGGTTGGATAAGGGGTAGTTTCTGTATACAGAATCATTACGGTAGTCACTTGGATAGGTGTAATTTCTGGGATAACCTGTGTCCGGGTAATCCAGATATGCTCCACTGCCGTACATGCGCATTACATATACTTCATCAAAATTGAAATAATCCGGTTTAGAAATTACAAAGGGAACAATCCACGGGACGCTCGCAGCAACTCCAATACTGGCAGTTGCATCGGCTGTTACCGTGCTTTCTTCTGTGCCTAATATTTTGGCGAAGGACATTGATTTTGTGCGACTTACTGAGACCGTTATAGATTTATTGTCATCCCCGATTGTCACATTAGCGGAATCGCCAGGTTTACTATTTACCGAGATATATTCTTCGGCAATGATTCTGGCTTGGGAAGGATTATCAGGAAGTTCCATGGCTCCGGCCAATGCGGCTGAATCAGCAGCATTTTGAATCTCAGCCTTTGATACTGTTATCATCCCAATGTCAATGACAAGAGCTGAAAATCCCAGAAAGATTACCATCATTAAGGCAAATAAGACAAGGGATTGACCATTTTCTTTCTTAAGATACTTATAAATACTCTTCATCAATTATCCCTTTCACAGATAATAATATAGAAGTAGGCAATATAGACACTTCCGACAATAATAATTATAAACTTATATAATATGATTTGAATAAGTACATGTGTCCAATAAGCATAGCAAAATGGACCTATATAGGATTGATTTGAGGTCCTATTTATATAATCTGAAATGAATAAAGAGGATTTGGTATAAGGGAGGACAACATAAACAAGCAAATGTTTGCTTTAATATGTTTAATTATCATATGAATGTTTCTGGTGGATTACTTATTAAGTTTTCAATTTCATTTGCTGGCATAGGTTTATAAAAGTAATAACCTTGGATCATATCACAGCCGTTATCTTTTAGGTATGTATACTGTTCTTTTGTTTCAACACCTTCTGCTAGTACTTCAATATTTAAGTTTTTTGCGATTTGAATAATGCTCCTAATAATTGCCCTGTCCTTTTTTGATGGGGAGGTGATACCACGGACAAAGTCCATATCAATTTTTAGCAGGTCAATTGGGAAGGTCTTAAGTCTATTAAATGATGAATAACCTTTACCAAAATCATCAATTGATATTGAAATTCCAAGGTTTCTGATCTCTATTAACCGTTGTAAAATATTAGGGTCCTCATTAAAGGCAATGGATTCGGTAATTTCAATCTGTAAATCTTTAGCATTGGTTTCTGTATCAAACAATACTTTGCTAATCTTTTCAGTAATATTACTATCTTTTAATTGCTCAATTGATAAATTTATAGAGAGGGAGATATCCTTATCATAGCATTTCTTGAACGATTTAAAGTGTTCACATGCCGTTTTGATAGTCCATAATCCAATCTGTCTAATTAGACCTGTTTGCTCTGCCATTGGTATAAAGATATTCGGAGAAACAAATCCATATTCTTTGTTATTCCAACGCAAAAGTGCTTCAACTCCAATTATTTCTTGGGTTTCCGCTTTGATTTGAGGTTGATAATGAAGATATAATTCATTTCTATCGAGGGCTCTGTAAAGGCTGTTTGCTAATTTCATTTTTATTATAGTTTCATCTTTCAGTGTTGGTGAGCAATAAATACATTGGTTCTTTCCACCGGTTTTTGCTTGATACATCGCAATATCAGCATTTTTTATCAGTGTTTCAGAATCTTCACCATCAACTGGATATACTGAAACACCGGCACTGGCAGTAATAAAATAATCAATATCCTGAACTAACAAAGATTTCTCGAAAACATTCATAATTCTACTTGTGGCTTTTTTGAGCTCATCAAAACTTTTTATGTTTGTAATCAATATTAGGAACTCATCTCCACCGAATCTCGCAATGGTATCTTCTTCTCTTAAACAGGAAGATAGGCGGGTAGCAATCATCTTTAATACTGAATCGCCTGTTGGGTGGCCCATAGTATCATTGATGGATTTAAATGAGTCCAAGTCAAGAAATATAATTCCTAACATTGTGGCATTTCTTTTCGCTGCATGGATTGATTTGTTCAGTTGTTCCACAAACATATCTTTATTATGAAGTCCTGTTAAGGAATCATAATAGGCCATTTGATATAGTTTTTTTTCAGATGATTCAAGAATATTCCTTTGAGTGTTGATTTCTTTAATGTTTTCAGCTGTTTTCTTCTTATAAATCGCTACGAGAGCTATAATTAAAAACGTGACTAAATAAGAAATGGTCCCTGGTAATGGTTTTAATGACTTGGTCCGAATTATATATCCCAAAGAAGATAAAAGGTTGGCACTATTTATCAGAACTGATGCTATTAGTCCGGCTTTATCTTTCTTAATTATCATGTATATTGATAAAAGCATTTGAAATTGCGTTATTAATCCCGACAGTGTATTTCCATCTATAAATCCTAATTGGTTTGCATCACCTGAGGTAGTTAAACGTATCTGCAAGAAAGAAAGAAATACATATAGAATTACAATGACTACGATAGGCAAAAAGCTATTCTTTTTGCTAACTGGGTTGGATGAAATAAAGCCATATTTTATGATGGTGCGATATATTACAACAATTGGTATCAAGAAAATAATTGGAGCAATTTGAGGAATATCTATTAGAAGTACATCGGTTAATGAGGCGAGAGTTAATGTAAAAAGAAAAGACCAAAAGATGTAACGTGATTGCATCTTTACATTGTTATCCGAAGATTTTTTGCCCCATCTTAGTAGCATCACCAGCCCAAAGGCTGTATAACCTATATAGTAAGCATAGAGAAAATAATCCCAAAAATTATTTTCGGCTATGTTGACCCAGCCAAATTGTGTTTGATGTAAGTTATAGGGGGTTCTATTAAGACCGGATGGAACGCCGAAAGCGAGTATACAGATAGCTGCAGGCAAATACAGTAAGGAGCGGGACCACCATTTTTTAAGTGAGGCATCATGACCTGTGATAATTAATATAAAATGAAGGATAATTGCATAAGCTGTTCCCCAGCCAAATGACGCAAAACGTCGCCAGAATAGGCATGATATAATATCAGGTGCAATCAATGCAAAGGCTAAACCAAGAGACCAAATATTAACAGCTACAATCAAGGCAAAGAAAGTCTTGTTAGCAGGGGCTTTACGATTATATAGTAACACTAATATTCCTATGGCCATGGATACTACGCATACAGAAATAAAAAGTACAAGAAAAAGCGATGAATTCATTCTCTTTATCTCCCTGCTTATACTATTTATATTTATATCGGTATTTTATTTCAGAATAATTAATTTAACGGGAAAATAGGGGTTAGTTATACCTAAAGAAATCTTTTAAGTCCTATTCTTAATTATTAAAAAGAGGGTTTAAACTATAGAATTATCTTTCATCTTACTCGTTAAACAGCCAATCCAACACGTTTATTTGTCTAATACCATTGCATGCGGCATTTACTCGATCTTTAAATATTCCTGACAGCAGATCAGTATTGATATTGTAAAAGTATTTTGACTTGGTGTAAAAAATTATTGACATAATGACCAAAATATTATACTCTATGTATAGGCGAATAACATGTTAAAAAAGGAGAGAAGAAATGTTTTATCAGGAGAAAAAAACAATTGCGTCAATTATATCCGGGTTATTGGTGCTGGCGGTCTACAGTATCTATGGTATTTCGAAGTATCAGCAAGCCGGTCCGAATCTGCTTAATGATTTGAAGTTCTGGGCGGCTGCAATGCTGATTGCCATCTTCGGAGGAATCGTTGTTACAATAGTGGCTCAGATTGTCCTTCACATTATTATTGCCGCAGCAAACGAGGTGTCTAAAGAGGCATCAAAAGAGATATACAACAAAGAAAAACGTCCGGCGGCTGTCGATTCCTGCGAAGAGCTTGAAATGGAAAATATTGAAGATGAGATGGATAAACTGATTGCGCTCAAAGCAATGAGAAATGCATCTGTTGTGGTTGGAGCCGGATTTATTGCTTCTCTCGTGTCATTATATGTGAAAATGCCACCGGCCATTATGCTGAATATTATTTTCATTTCGTTCAGCCTAGGATCGCTTTTCGAGGGCTTTTCACAGCTGTATTTTTACAGGAAAGGGGTTAAAAATGTCTAAACTAGTGATTTCAAACAACATTAGAAAATTGCGTTTCTTTCATAATGAAATGACACAGCAGGAGCTGGCAAAGAAGACTGGAGTTACAAGGCAGACGATTGTGGCAATTGAGAATGGAAAGTATTCTCCAACCCTGGATCTTGCATTCCGCATTGCCGATGTGTTTGGAATCAGTCTTGAAGAGGTGTTTTCCCATGAGATGATAGAGAATGGCAGTAAAAAGGAGGATGGTTCAAAATGACAGATGCCCTGACTGGAAAAGAAAACGGATATCGAATGAAAAAAAACGCCCGGATCGCGGGCCTTCTATTCCTTGTGATGGTTGTATCAGGCCTGTTTGCGGAGATCTTTTTCCGTCAAAGGCTTATCGTACCAAATGACATTAACTTGACAGCAACGAATATTCTATCAAATGACTTTTCATACCGGATAGGTATAACAAGTGATATTCTCATGGCAATCAGTTATCTGCTTACTGCCTTGGCATTATTCAGACTGCTTTCTTCCGTGAATTGGAATATGGCTGCAACAATGGTGGTTTTTGCCTCTATTGGCTGCGTACTGCTTATGTTTAATGTAATAAATGAGATTGCACCGCTATACATATTAAGCGGGAATGATTATCTGAATACGTTTACTTCCGGCCAGCGACATTCTCTGGCAATGCTGTTTTATAATCTGTACGGACATGGATATATCATCGGTCAGATATTCTTTTCTCTTTGGGTCCTTCCTCTTGGCGTTTTGATTTATAAGTCGGGATTTGTTCCGAAAGTGTTCGGAGTGTTGTTTATCATTGAAACCATATCTGGATTGACAGCGACATTAGAACATTTTGTGGTCCCGAATGGAACGGTGGAGACCATTCTACTGCTGCCCGGAGTAATAGCAGAATTATCCTTCATGGCCTGGCTGCTGATTCGGGGTGTTAAGGAAACGAAACCCCTGAAGCAAAGCACGGTTCGCGTATGAGGAGATGACGCATATCGAGAATGTGACGAAGAGGAAAGCGGATGAAAAGAGAAAACAAGTAAAGGAGCGACGAGGTAAATGAAGGCAATTGTGTATGATAAGAAGAATTCTTCCAACATTCTGGTCCCTAAGGAAACAGAAAAACCCATACCAGGTGACAATGAAGTTTTGGTGAAAATTCACGCTGTTTCTATAAATGCTGCCGACTACCGCGCCATGAAGATGGGAATTATTCCGAAGCGGAAAATCTTTGGTGCCGATATCGCCGGAAAGGTTGAGGCAGCTGGGAAAAACACAAAGGAGTTTTCCATCGGAGATGATGTGCTTGGAGACATTTCAGCGGTTGGCTTTGGTGGCTTTGCCGAATACGTTGCCGTTCCGGAAAGCGCATTAACCTTGAAGCCGGCGGGTGTATCGTATGAAACGGCTGCCGCAGTCCCAATGGCAGCAGTTACAGCCCTGCAGGCACTTAGGGACAAAGGTGAGATACAGTCGGGACAAAAGGTGTTGATTTGCGGAGCAGGTGGCGGTGTGGGGACATTTGCGGTTCAGCTTGCCAAGTACTTTGGTGCGGAAGTCACTGCTGTCTGTGGGGAGAAAAACGAAAAGCTCATTCAATCTCTTGGTGCAGATGAAGTTATCAATTATAAGAAAAATGACTTTACCAAAGGCAGCAAGTGTTATGATCTCGTTCTGGCCGTAAATGGAAGCTACTCTCTTTCTACATACAAGCGTCTGTTAACACCGAAGGGCATTTATGTCATGGTCGGGGGTGGTCTGTCGCAGATTGTGAAATCTATGCTGTTTGGAGTATTTATGTCCATTGGCAGCAGAAAGATGCGCACGCTGGCAGCAAAGCCAAATAAAAAGGATTTGGTGTTTATCATTCAGCTTGTTGAAGCCGGTAAAGTGAAGCCGGTGATTGACAGGCGTTATCCACTTCAGGAAACCGCAGATGCCGTGCAATATCTCAGCGGAGGCCACGCAATGGGGAAAGTCGTCATATCCGTTAATGGCGCATAATCCGTCTTTCGCTCCGGTTGCATTACCAGCTTGCTTTGTCCTCAGGTCAGCAATCAAAACAGGTAAAGATTAAAAATTAGAGCCATTACGGCTCTTTTTTATTATTTCATGCTCAAGGGGTAAATAAGGTGTAAATAAAGTGCACCATTTGTCAAGAACAAAATGAGTTTTTGATTTTAAATCATAAATTAATATTTAAGCGGCCGTCACCTGTCCCGGATTTTGAGAACCAACATACCGATGTTTCGGAGCCAGGTTTCCCCATTTATTCCACGAGCCTCTTGACAACGAGCCTCTTCCGGCATGTTTGCTGGTATCAGAGGCATCCTCCATGCTGAACAAGGCAGAAGGGCTCTGGAGGTGGTTGAGGGTTTTAACAAAAACTAATGTCCGATGGTGAGGTTTTGAAAACCCAAAGTTTCCAAGCTATAGGGTACATTATAAAATGGTATAAAAAAAGGGTTCCAATATGACTTGAAACACTTGGTCGGAGTGGTCTTATAGGATTTCTTGAAGAAACCCTGTAAAGTCAATGGTTTGAGGGCAGTCAAAAGCAGTATTTACTAAATTATCTGAAGGAAATGTTCCTTAATCGCTATATTAGGATAACCCATTATAGCTATTTTATATTAACTGTGATAAATCAAGTATGATTCGTTTATCTTATGAAAAAATTACATTTTGGTTGCTTTCGTCCTTTTCTATATTAAAATGCACCCATTAATTTTAGCAAAAAGTGACACATAATTCAACAGCCCTGGAAAGCCTTGTCACTTCTTTTTGTTTTTAGTAAAATAATAATAGTTTTTGTTATTAATATTTTCCGGTTAATAATTAACTTTGAGATTAAAAAATCTGCGAGTTCCTAAGGGGGTTAATAAATGTATGAGAATATATCTGGTATATCTGTGAATGGCAAATGCTTTAGCCATGAAACAGAAATACACCTCTTCAGAAGTCAAGTTGATTGATTATAGTAGATTCAAAATGGACTAATGCTACACCTCAAAACATATAAATAAAGGAGTTTCAATTATGGATAGAGGATTTAGATATTTTATCGATCAGTATACAGTTGAAGGTGCAAGAGGAAAATTTGAAGAATTTGTAACAGTTTTATTGAAAAAAACAAATAATGGAGAAGCATTTAATGTTAGAGCATCTATGGGCGATGAAGGAATAGACGTGTATATTGGAGATTTGAATAATTCTCCTGATATATATCAGTGTAAGTTTTTTTTTGACGGCCTAAATGATTCACGAAAACAAAAAATAAGAGAGTCAATAGATACATCTCTAAGGAAACATAAAATACACAAATGGATATTGTGTTTGCCATGTCAATTAAACCCAAATGAGCATAAATGGTGGTGTAAGTTTAAAAATGAATATGAAAATAAAGGCATAGAAAAGGTTATGCTTTTTGATGAAATGCAAATAATTACAATGGCAAAAGAGTGTAAGTTGTATGAGGAGTATTTTAATACTGTTAGGGTAGATAAAACTTTTGCAGAAACTCTCTATAACGAAGTAAGAAACGTAATAAATACAAATGACAGTCAGAGAGAAAATACAAATAATGATATTATGAAGTCAGAAAATTGTAATCTAGAGAATGGCACATTTTCATATAAAACGAAGCATATCATCTTTTTTGGCTTTTTTCCACATTTACCAGAAAGGTTAGTTGGAAGTTGCTCAATTGAATTTCAACGATATGAAGTAAAAGATCTTGTAATTACCCTTAACCATAAACAAATATTTTCATTGTTTGAATTAATAGAAATGCGAAGTAAGGATTACTTTTATTCAGATAAATTTGTTTCGGATAATAAAATTCGGTTTTTTATAGACAATATACTAATATTACTTGTAAATGAAGAAGTTGAGGATTTACTAAATATTCTTAAAAACTATTCTATTCAATATATTACAGAGTTAAAAAAAGTGGTATCCCATTTTGAAATTGATAAATTTGATGTTTCAAAAGAATACAGGCTGGGATATCATTTATTCAAGATTAAAATTGAATTATGGAATCTGATGAAGAATTTTGCCAATGAACATGATTGCCTAAATGGTAAAAGCGAATGGCATATGTTTAATCCGAATTGGCATGCAATAAACGTATTTTCACCGATAGTCTCTCACAATCCACGATATGACTTTGGAATGCATGCATATTTTAATGCTGAAAATACAGATAAAATTGGCGATAATTTTATTTGGCTCGTATTAAATATGGATATATCCAGAGATACTCATACACGGCTTGAGGATTATTGCGAAAGGAATATTTGGGGAGCAATAACTGCATATAGATGGTGCATTAATGAATTTATACCCAGGATTGCTGAAGTGTATAAAATAAATAATATAAATGATTATTACGATGATTTCAGTATAAGTCATAAGCTTAAAGCCTCTAAAGAAAATGTTATATCTGACATGCAGATGTTTTACATGAGTAACAACATATATATTACCGAAAAAGAAATGAATAATATTAAAGATTCACTTATTTTTTGTTTAAGCAAGAAAGAGCTTCCTATTAATGAGTATGATTATATTTTGGGGAAGTTAGGATTAAGGAATATCACTATCAAAGGCAAGACTTCATATACGGTAGCTAAAGAAATAATAGACAATTTAAGCGTTAGAAGATATGAAAATGCTGAAACAAGAAGTTCACTAGCAGACGATATTTTAAGATGTATTTTAGCATTTGTAGATGATCGGGCTAAGAATCGACTATCAGAAGAAGAATTCAGTATATTAATTTCCAATATAAGTTCGCTTGTAATAAAAATGCAGGACATTGAATTTTTAAGGAGATACTCAGCCTTCCCGAGCAATGAATAAACTGGCCGTATTTATATCGAATTATAACATTACATTGGTACATTTAGGAGTTTGAGGTATAAAAAAGAAGGGTTTCAATTGTTGAAACCCGCTAGTTTACTTGGTCGGAGTGGTCTTATAGGACTTTTTACGAAACACTGATAAATAAATGATTTTATGGTAGGCAAAGAGCAGTATTTACTATTCTATATTTAAATTATCAGAAGTATCATCCCATCCTTTAACTAGACCTTGATTATTAAATGTCACAGTTGAGTACTCATATCTCCAATCTTCTTGGTCTAATGCTGGGTATCCAACAATACCATCTGGTGTTCCCATAGCTTTGATTACATCCGCTTTACTTGATCCAATTTTAAACATGGCACCTTGAACCTTTTTACCCATATGAATAGATAAATTATTAGAAGTATCATCCCATCCTTTAACTAGTCCTTGATTATTAAATGTCACGGTTGAATACTTATAACTCCAATCTTCTTGGTCTAATGCTGGGTATCCAACAATACCATTTGGTGTTCCCATGGCTTTAATTACATCCGCTTTGCTTGATCCAATTTCAAATACGGTTCCTTTAACCTTATCACCCATATAAACAATTAAATTATTAGAATTATCATCCCATCCTTTAACTAGACCTTGATTGTTAAAAGTTATGGTAGAGTACTCATAACTCCAATCTTCTTGGTCTAGTGCTGTATATTGTGCGATGTTTTCAGGGTTTCCCATTATTTTTTTTACTGTATCTTTATTTGAGCCTATTGTTATATAGTTTCCTGTTGTTATCTGTTTATCATTTAAAAGTTCATCTATAGATTGCTTATCAGTCTGAATATCACTAGTAATTTGGTTGCTATTTTGAGGTTCATCTGTCTGTTTTGTATCAATTTGAGGTTCACTTGTTTTTTTGTCAGTATCCGCTGAGTATCCATTATTACTACGTACTTTGAAAGGGATATAGCTATTACTAATGGAGTCATACCAATATGTATCAATGTCATTTACATTAACCCAAAAATTTTGAGATGAGCCATCCGAAGAGAGTACTATCACATCATAATAACCATCTATTTCTCCAATAACAGCTAATACATCATCACTCTTTAATTGGCAATCGATAATTTGTTTAGTTTCTAGGTCGGATAAAAAACTTGCGTCTTGTGTAATAATTGAACCAAACAGGAATTTTGTATTACTAAATTCTTTATAGTAATCAACATACCCTGGTAAAGTTGAATGTTTATTAAGATCATGATTTTTGGCATTTGTTTGCAATTCACCAACTGATGGAGTTTCATATGTCTTATTACCATTATTATTGGTTACAGGTGTATAATTATTGTTTTGGTTATATCCATTTATTGATACTATTAAAAGAATTACAGCTAAAGCTAGAATACTAGGGATTAACCATTTTGGGATACCATCTTCACTTGTGTTATTATTAGAATTATCAGTCGTCTCATATGAAGATGATTCTCTATTGTGACTTGAAGAGTACGAAGCTTCACTGGAATCTGAGTTATATGAATTCGATGCATTTTCTGAGTGTCGTGTAGAACCACCAGACTCAGTCCTTTGATTTAGAGAGTCCACTTTTCTTAATGATTCATCATATTTCTCCCGTTTAGATGGATCTCCTAATACTTCAAATGCATTATTAATTCTTTTCATCTTCGCTTCAGCTTCAGACTTATCGCTTCCAATAAGAACATCTGGATGATATTTCTTTGCCAATGCTTTATATGCATTTCTAATCACTTCTTCAGAAGCTTTAGGGCTTACCTCTAAAATATCATATAGGTTCATATTGATACTCCTCGCCAATGGTAATGTGTTAATGTTAAAAGAGCATTAATCGGCTCATTTATGTTCCTATCGGGCTATATGGTGATAAGCAGTATATTAACAATAAAATAATGAATAATGCCATTGTAATAAGTATTCTTGCGATTTTATAGTCTTTAATATTTAATTTCCGACAAATATCTGTCAAGAATAAATCTGTAAGGAATGAAGCTAATCCGTATAATACAAGACTAACAATGAAAGAAAGAAGTATTATGCAGAAAATTTTCATCTTTATCACCTAATGGAATTATATAACAATGAATGAAAGCGGTCAATTTCAAAAAAAGCAAGGGAGAAAGCTTTGGAATGGTCTTATAGGATTTGCCTTCGAAAAGCCTTGTAAATAAACATCGGGCGGTTAAAAATAACCGCCCAATTTTTGGTCGGAGTGAGAAGATTCGAACTTCCGGCCTCTTGGTCCCGAACCAAGCGCTCTACCAAACTGAGCCACACCCCGACAAACAAAGATTATTATAAAACAAATCCCAGCAAAAAACAAGGACACAAGACGAATTTCTCATATAGGTTTTCATTGTATAACTCAGATAAAAAAGCTAAATTAGGTTCGGGGGTATTGCTATGAGAATATTTGAAGAAAAGCTAACTCTTCTAGGGTAGCAAAAGCATTGGAATTAGAAAAACATAAGAAGAAAGGGACACCAAAGCGCTATGCTTAGTATCCCTTTTTGTGCAATGTTTAATATTTTCTGAAAAGCCCTATAACCTTACCCAGAATACTTAAGTCTTGAACTATAATAGGCTCATAGGCCGGGTTTTCTGGCTGAAGCCTGTAATAACCTTTTTCTTTGTAGAATGTTTTAACAGTGGCTTCGTCTTCTATTAGCGCAACTACCATGTCCCCGTTATTGGCGGTATTCTGTTGCTTTACCAGAATATAATCACCATCCAGTATTCCCGCATTAATCATACTATCACCGCGAACCTTCAACATAAAGGAAGTTGAATTTTCAAGATATTGGACAGGAATGGGGAAGGTTTCCTCGACATTTTCTACTGCTAATATTGGTGTGCCTGCAGTAATCTTACCGATTACTGGAATGTTGTCGATTTCCTGATCTGATATATAACCTTCTAAATTCTTACCTGACTCATCCAGAACTTTTAAAGCTCTGGGCTTTGTTGCATCCTTCAGTATGGTTCCTTCTTCTTCAAGCTTTTTTAGATAAGCATGAACGGTTGATGTAGACTTAAAGCCAACGGCCTGGCATATTTCTCGCACTGATGGAGGAAAGCCCTTTTCAATTAGAAAACGATTAACAAAATCAACTATTTTCTTTTGCTTATCAAGATCTCGATGCCTCATTCCAACATCCTCCGTAAAAAGTTTAATATGTGATAGTAAATTATGCAAAATCACTCTTTGACCCCATTATACAGTTATTAAAAAAAAATGTCAAACAAATGTTCGGGATACCTTGACAAAAGAACAGACGTTCGATAAAATATCGATAAGAGAACAAATGTTCTGGGAGGCGATATATTATGAGAAGAAGGTATAGACTAAAAAATAAAAGACGTTTTGCAACATTGATAATTGTCTTTGTCCTTATGTCAGTTTTTACTGGTTTTGTTGTCAGTGCAGGAGCCTCATCGCCGGTTGTGAATGATTATGAAGTATTTAAAGTAACTAAAGGAGATACCCTTTGGGAAATAGCTACAGATTATTCCCAAAACTATGATATTCGTGAATATATATATAATATAAAAAAATTGAATAATCTTAACGGAGATACTATTTACGCAGGCCAGGTATTATTACTGCCATAACTTTATTTTTACTACTCAATACAGAGATGTTTTTTATTTGATGCCTGTGGTAAGATTATTATATATAAATTAATGAGGTGAGGTTATGCTATTAAAACAGGTGTCAATCTTTTTAGAGAATAAATCCGGTAGGCTGGCAGAGGTGTCACGAATATTAGGCAATAACAACATTGATATTAGTGCTTTATCAATTGCTGACACAACAGAGTTTGGCATACTAAGGCTTATAGTAAACAATCCCGATTTAGCTGTAAAGGTTATAAATGAGCAGGGTTTTACTGTTGCTACAACAGAAGTTATCGCCATATGTGTCGATGATAAACCCGGTGGAATATCAAAGGCACTTGATTGCCTTGAGGAAAACCATATTGGTATTGAATATATGTATGCTTTTATAGGCAATACCAGAAAAGATAAGGCTCTGGTAATCATAAGAGTAGAGGATGTCCAACTAGCTTTGGATGTTTTAGCTAAGAACAATATCGAGATTATACCGGCAGATGAAATATATAATATGTAATTAGATAGGGGTTATGTCCAATTGATATGCATAGCCCCTTTTATTTATATTAATTTTCGTTGGTAAATTTATAAATAATATCTTTTATTACTACATTTAATGAATCTTGAAGATCTAAAGTATAAGGATTTACTTTTTCACCATTTTCATAGTAAATAGTTATGGATGGACGCATATTATACTCACCAATTGCTTCTACGATTCCTTCAAATCCGTTTGATAAAAGGACCATAGTTCCTATGGGGTATATATTTACTGCCTCGGTAAATATCTTGACCAGTTCATAATCAAAAAGCATATTACCGTTACCCATGATGTATTCCATGGCTTCATTAGGTTTAACACCTCTTCTATAAGCTCTATCGGAGGTCAATGCATCAAAAACATCGCATACACAGCATATTCGACCATATAAAGGTATTTCTTCACCACTTTTATTAAATGGATAACCTGTTCCGTCCCATTTTTCATGATGGGTTAAACAGGCAATTCTCTCAGAAGAAGTTAAGTTGGTACAATCTCTTAGGAATTCAAAGCCCTTAAGGGGATGATTCTTAATAATATTAAATTCATTGATATCCAGCATTTCGGTTTTATTAATAATACTTAAAGGGATATAGATTTTTCCGATATCATGTAACAAACAACCTAAAGCTACCCTTTTTATTTCTGTTTTATTCATGTTTAGACTATTAGCAAAAATCAAAGACAATAACATTACATTAATGCTATGCATAAATGTGCTTTCATCATATGCAGATACGCTCATAAGATTATTGATAATATCACTATTTTGGATAGTATCATCAATAATCTCGTCTATAAAAGCCTCATAGTTTTCTATACATTGATGAATAGATTTGCGGTATCCGTTTTTATCGGTAACAATTTCCTTGCTGGAAGCAATATTAATAATTTTAGAATCGGTATCCTTAAATCTTTTTATTAATTTCGGTTTTATGATATCTTCCAGTTCTTGATTAGAATATCTGTCCAATATATGAACAGAACCAATACCTAATTTATTTAGTTTAGTTATACTATTCTCATCCAGTACTGTATCCTTATCAATGATGATATTTCCGGAATAATCATATACCGGTTTATGTAATACTTGTCCGCTTCTTACATAATTAATTGGAATCTTCCGCATAATAAAAATCTGTAGTTGGCTGTGATAATTACGCTAAGTCAACTATCCCCTTTCATCAATGCTGTTAATAATGAATACAAAAACTAATTTAAAATAATTACATACTATATTAATAATTACCAACAAAGGGGATGTTGAAACTAATTTTAATTAAAGATTTTAATTAATCAATTCATAAGTACATAAAAAAAATAGGCATCAGCCTATTTTTTTATTCACGAAATATCTCGTAGTGTAAGACCTTTGTTTCTGTCTAAGACCCATTGGATAGACCATTCATTTTCAAAAAGAAGTACATAATTATCATGGGTATCCTTTACAATCATTGTTGTCGAAGTTTTATTCAAATCGTTAGGATGGCCAACGATGTCGGTTATCCAGCGAGCATGGCGATGATTTAAATATGATAGTTTTAAGTCAACATTATATTCATTTTTTAACCTATATTCTAAAACCTCAAATTGAAGTACTCCAACAGCACCGATTATAAATTCTTCAACTCCGATGTCAGGTTGTTTATATATTTGAATCGCACCTTCTTCGGCAAGTTGGGTAAGGCCTTTTAAAAACTGTTTGCGTTTCATTGTATCTTTTGCGGCAACTCTGGCAAAGTTTTCGGCTGGGAAAGAGGGTATACCTTTAAAAACAAGGCCTCCGGCAGTACTGAGGGTATCGCCGATTTTAAAAATACCAGGGTCAAAAAGGCCTACTATATCTCCGGGATATGCAATATCAACCATCTCACGTTCCTGTGCCATAAACTGTTGTGGCTGAGCAAGCCTGATGGGCTTACCGGAGTTACTAAGTATGACCTGCATATTGCGCTCAAAAACACCGGAGCAAATCCTCATAAATGCAAGTCTGTCTCTATGGTTGGGATTCATATTGGCCTGTATTTTGAATATGAATCCGGTGAAGTTTTCACTTTCGGGTTCTATTACTATGTCATCAAAGCTTTGCTGACCAGGTGGGGGTGACATTTGTAGAAACTCCTCAAGAAATGGCTCTACGCCAAAATTGGTCATAGCGCTTCCAAAGAAGATAGGAGTTAGTTCTCCTTTTAAGACCATACTTAAATCAAAGTTGTCACCTGCAATATCCAAAAGTTCAATATCTTCGACAAGCTTTGAATAATAAGGCTCTCCTAAAAGTTCCTTAAATACGGGGTCTTCCACACCGCCCTTATTTGAACTTATAATTGCTTGCCCGTGGGTATTGTCATTAGTGAATAGCTCAATCTGTTTTAGCTTACGGTTATATACCCCTTTAAAATCCCCATCGGTACCAATGGGCCAGTTAATGGGATAGGATTGAATTCCGAGAACCTCCTCAAGCTCCTGCATGAGAGCGAAAGGATCTTTGCTCGCTCTGTCCATTTTGTTTATAAAGGTGAAAATAGGGATACCTCTCATTTTACATACATGGAACAGCTTTATTGTTTGAGTTTCAACACCTTTTGCCCCGTCCATAAGCATGACAGCACTGTCAGCCGCTACAAGGGTTCTGTAGGTATCCTCACTAAAATCCTGATGGCCGGGAGTATCCAAGATATTTATACAATAGTTTTCATAGTTAAACTGCATTACACTGGATGTTACTGAAATACCACGCTGCTTCTCTATTTCCATCCAGTCAGAAGTGGCATGTCTGGCTGTCTTTCTTGCTTTTACGGACCCTGCCATATGTATGGCGCCTCCATAAAGCAGCAGCTTTTCCGTTAATGTAGTTTTACCTGCGTCTGGGTGCGAAATAATCGCAAAGGTTCTCCGACGCTCAATTTCTTTACTTAGTTCTTGTTTTGATATACTCATGAGTTAATCCTCTCAATTTGGTCAAATATAGATACAAATTATATATTATATTTTATTGCAGCACTTAGTCAAGGAACAGGAATAAAAAAGTAACAACTAAGCTGAGATATGCTATAATATCCGAAAAGGAAGTTTTGAATAGGGAGTAGACTATGGATATAACTAATCTTGCAAAGAATGCCAAAGTGGCATCGATAAAGCTCTCGGGGGTTTCAACAGAAGAAAAGAACAATGCTCTTAAGTTGATTGCCGAAAAGCTTAATAAGAATAAGAATGCAATATATAAAGCAAACGAAGAAGACATCCGTAGAAGTAAGGTTGAGAATCTCGCCATGCCTTTAGTAAAGAGGCTATTATTTGATGAGAACAAGCTTAAGGGTGTGATAGACGGTATAAATAGCCTTATAAATCTTGAAGATCCTGTAGGAAAAACTCTCTTATCAACAGAGATGGACGAAGGCCTAGAGCTTTTTCGTGTAAGCTGCCCTATTGGGCTTATAGGGATCATATTTGAGTCCCGTCCTGATGCACTTGTTCAGATTTCGACTCTCTGCCTGAAAAGCGGTAATGCTGTTTTGCTTAAAGGGGGGAGAGAAGCCCAGTTAACTAATAGATGTCTATTTGAGACAATTGCTTCGGCTACCAGGGAGGCAGGAATACCGGATAACTGGATAAATCTTATAGAAAGCCGTGATGAAGTATCGGAGATGCTTAAGCTTGATGAATATGTGGATTTAATAATTCCCCGGGGCTCCAACGAGTTTGTAAGATATATCATGGATAATTCAAGAATACCTGTGCTTGGTCATGCAGATGGTATTTGCCACTGCTTTGTGGATTCGGATTGTGATATACAAAAAGCGGTGGATATAACAGTGGACTCAAAGACCCAGTATGTGGCTGTTTGTAACGCTTTGGAAACCCTTCTGGTTCACAGAGATGTAGCAGGAGCATTTTTGCCCGCCGTAAAGGAAGCTCTGAGGAAAAAGAATGTTGAAATAAGAGGTTGTGAAAGAACCAGAGAGATTATTTCATGCTTGCCCGCAAATGAAGAAGATTGGAAAACGGAGTATCTGGACTATATTATTTCTATTAAGGTTGTTGATAATATCGATGAGGCTATAGACCATATAAACAACTATGGCTCAGGGCATACTGATGTAATAGTGTCCAGAGACAAGTATAACATTAACAGATTCCTGGAATATGTAGATTCGGGCGATGTCTTTGCCAATTGTTCAACACGTTTCAGTGACGGGTTTAAGTACGGTTTTGGTGCTGAGGTGGGGATCAGTACAAATAAAATCCATGCAAGAGGCCCAGTCGGTCTTGAGGGACTTGTAACTTATAAGTACAAATTAATCGGTGATGGTCATATAGTGGCTGATTATGCTGAGAAGAGGAAGTCTTTTACCCATCGTGTATTAAACAAGGACTTCAAATAACAGGTATAATAAATGCTTCCCCTCGTTTGGATATGAGCCTGACCTTGTTAAGGTCGGGCTTATTTTGTGCCTCTTTTTTTATACGATCCATAATGGTATAGTCATCCCAGAAATGCATGGGGAAGACCGTTTTGACATTAACATGATCAATAAACCAATTCAAGCCCAATAATTCAGCTTCTTCCTGCCGTGGATCGGCTGTCAGAAAGGCAATATCTATATTGATTTCCTTTAGTAATGAAATTTCATACTTGAAACGAGCGGCCATATCATTGTTCCATGCTTTTGATTCCTCATCCCAATGCCACCAGTTAAGGTCTCCGGCGTGATAAATATTAATTCCATTAAGGGTTATAAGAAATGCAACTCCCGCATCAGTGGACTTAAAGGTCTGAATTTTAAGTCCAGATTCTTCATATACCTGATTTGGCTTAAGAATATGAGTAAATTCACTATGGTATTTCTTTGGAATATCAGAAGATAAGAAATACTGTACATTTGGTAAATTTGTCTTCCATGACAAAATAACAGGATTAAAATGGTCCGGATGCTTATGGGATGAAAAGACCATGACTCTCTTATCTTTAATCTCAGAAGGCTCTATAACACCGGTAGATAATGAACGAATCTCATTTTCACTTTCGTCCGAATAGTAGTCAAATATAAGGACAGTATCATTAAATTCAACTGCAAACCCACTATGATAAAGATACCGGACTGTTACTGTTTCCATAATAAATCTCCACTAAAAACTGGCGAAACTAAGAGGCTTAAGTATTATATAATTTATTTCAAACAAGAAATAAGTTACTATTAGTAAACTCAACACTATTGATATTGCCATATCCTTGTAGTTCCGTTTCTTAATGGTATAGCCGATTATACCAATATGGTAGAGAAGACCAATTATACCCGTAAGTGATTTGAAATTAGGGATGGGGTTTACAATGAACATTTCATAGGAGTGAAAAATTTTAGCTAAAGCGGGTATCTGGGTTAACCATGCCAGAAGAAAAAGAAGAGCAGGAAGCAAGAAATCAAAGTAAGTAAGAAGCTTCCAGCCTCTGTCGAATTTTATATCCATAACATTTCTTACTTTCATCACTAAACCTCTCTTTATCTGGTGTTTGTCGCTCCACCAAGGTATTTCATCATGCTTTTAGCATTCCCAGTTGCATTTATAGTACCGTCATTCATCATCCATATTGCATCGATTCCGAGGCTCTCGGCTAACTTAATACCTTCTTCATAAGGAGTCAAAAATATGGTGGTAGACATAAAATCGGCCAGACCGGAATCATCAGTCATTATTGTTACTGCTCGAAAATGCTCGGCAGGCATAAGTGTTACCGGGTCAATCAGGTGATGATATTTTTTTCCGTTTACCACATAGTACCTTTGATAATCTCCACTGGTCACAAGAGATTGATCGCTTAAATACAGAATATCAAGAGAAGGCTCTTCAGGGTCGTTAGGATTTCCATCGGGGTCTTGTAGACCGATACCCCATTTTTTTCTTGTGGGGTCCAAGGGTTCTCCCACAGTTCTAACATTGCCGCCGGAGCTTATAATAAAACTCGTGTATCCCATCTCTTTAAGTTCATCAGCGACTATCTCACTTGCGAATCCTTTAGCAACCGCGCCTACATCTAAACGCATATCTTTATCTTCAAGATAAACTGTATTATTATTCTCGTCAACAATCACTTTTTCTATATCAGTGTGCTTCATGGCTTCTTCCAGCTTATCCATCGGAGGAATTTTAGCATCGTCAGGATTATCTAATCCATACTCACGATAATCATGCCAAATAGAGAGAACAGCACCTAAGGCAATATTACATTTTTGATTGGTCTTACTATACCACTGCTTTGAAAACAAAATCAGGTCCAGGATTTCCTGTGAGACCTCAACAGGCCTGATTCCTGCGTTGTCATTTATTGATTTGATATTATTGATCCCATCATAGTCGTTATATATATCATAAAGCTTATGAAGCTCCATAAACCTATTTTTGCCGACCTCAACCATATTCTCGAATTCACCCTTAGTCTTTGTGTAAGCTACAAACTGGATAATAGTATCGAATGCACCCAAAAATTCATAGGAATATTTGGTGTATCCGGATTGGTTTTCAGTACATCCGGTGATAAGAAGGGAGAGGATAAGGAACAATAATATCAAGAATTTTTTCATAATTACCTCACTAAAGCAAAACCCCTCCTATAAGAAGGGGTTTATTAGCTATTAAGTACACCTTATTTAGCATTCTGTACAGCTTCAGCGACAGCTGCCTGATAGTCACTGATTGAAATGGAAACTTTTGACTTAAGATCTGCATCTTCAGAAGCTTCCTTAATGGCTGTAATCTTATCGACGGTCTTTCCAACCATCCATTTTTCAAGCTCTGCAATCTGCTCAAACCATTCTCTGGCTGATCCGGCTTTCTTCATACCATAGTCATAACCAAGCTCAACTTTTGTTTTTTGCTCTTTAGTTAAGTCAGTGGTAATCTTTCCGGTTGCATCAAAATTAACTTTAGATTGCGCGGAGTCAATTTTAACGCCCAAAATTTTGTTAGCAGAGTCAACTGTTACTGCAGCCATAACTGTGTCAACCTGAACCAGGCCCTCAGCTTCTGCTGTTACATCCTTTGACTTTGCAACGGAAATATTGTGACCGAGTCCTGTTTTAACAGATGCAGCACCGCATCCGGCTAAAAGAACTGCTACTAATGTGAGTGCCAGTATTTTCTTCATAATATCCTCCTATAAATTTTATTTATATGCAAAGAGCTTTTTGTTAAGGCTTTACAGCCAGTCTACAATTTCGCTCATAGCATCGGTATAAGGGGTTCGGGGTATTTGCTTTATAATATTTCTACATTTTTCAATATAACGGTTTTTTAATTTTTCGGCATCATCAACTCCACCTAATGATACTATACTGTGCAATATATTCTTTATGTCACCCTGACCATCAAAAAACATATTAATCTCTTTTAAGAAATCAGGGTTATTTCTTACTGCCATTATTACTGGAAGAGTAGCGATACCTTCTTTAAGATCATTCAGTACGGGTTTGCCTTCCTTTTGCTGGTCTGAGAGAAGATCCATCAAATCGTCTCTTATTTGAAAAGCTGCTCCGAAATTCATTCCAAAATGTCCAAACAACCGGACAGTGTCATCGGGAAGATCAGCTGTCTTAGCGCCTAGTATCATGGATGCTGAGAATAATACACCGGTTTTGCCGAGTATACGCTTTAAATAACCATATACGCTGGCTACAGAATATTTACTTAGATATTGCTCGACTTCACCCTCACAAAGAAGAGACATGGCCCGAGACAATATATCAAGCTTTTCAGGCTTAAGTCCTGTTTCTATAAGTAATCGCAATGATTTTGTCAGGAGGTAATCCCCGGTATAAACAGCTAAGTTAGTACTATGTTTTTCTGATATTGTTAATTGACCTCTTCGTGTCTTAGCATTGTCTATAATATCATCGTGAACCAGTGTTGCGGCATGAAGTACTTCAACGGCGGCTGCTGCAGGGAAAGTACGGTTTCTATCATAATCACCGTGCAGTGCAGCTATGATTGCAAATGCCGGTCTTAGCCTTTTTCCTCCTGACAGAACTACACCCTTGGAAGCATTCATTAAGAAATCATTTCTAGAAGTAAGCTTTTTTTCTATATATTCTTCAAAAGCGGCCATCTCTTGTTTAATAGCCGGAAAATTGTTCCACAATGCGTGTAACCTCCTAGTATACTAAAATGGAAGCATTAACGGAACATTAATCAAACCGGTCCAGACTGCCCCTGAAGAAAAGTCTGAACTTTCTGTTTTTCCAGAAGCTCTCCCAAATATTGTTGAGGTAGGGGATGATGTAGTAATCCAAGCCAAAAGCTCTGCCTGCTCCACCCATGGTAGCTATCGAGGCAAAAAGCATCCACCAACTCTTTTCGTATAGTCCTGTAGAGGAAAGGAACATAATAGTTAGACCAAAGGATATCAATGACCCAATGAAGGTGAACGCACCGCCTATTAGCATAAGACCAACAAGTATCTCAAATATTACAACAAGAACCTGGAAGAACATAGCTATACCGTCATTGGCTAATACAACATTCCTTAAGAACCATGGTATAAGGTTGAAATCGCCAAAATGGAAGAATTCTAGTCTGGCAATGTGTTGGGAGATTATATCCTGACCACCGGCTATACGAGTCTCGGTTTCAATAAAGAAGTTTATCAAACCGGTTTTTATTCTTAATACATCATCGATTTTGGACACATATGCACCTGCTGAGGTAGCAGCACTTGTGGCATCCGTTGCTGCCATACCTAAGAAAGCTGCAAGCTTTGGAGAGGTGAACCAGCCTTCGGTAACTTTTACAATTCCCTCATACAGCCACATACCACCAAAGAAAACTCGTAATGGTGTTAACCACCATGCTTGCATACGTGTTGACCAGTGCTTTTCAACAAGTATCTTTCTTTGTCTTCTTTCAAGCACTTCATGATAAAGATACTTTGAAATACCTCTGAAGCCTGCAATCTCCCATAAATAATGGATGTTTACAAAGAACTTCATGATTATTGAAAGCCATACGGGAAGATTCTTTCCCATAATCTCAGAAACGCAGAAATAGTTACCCACACTAACCATTGTGCCGTGGAATTTAACAGTAATCTTTTTTTGCTCTTTTCCGCGAATATCGTTAATGATGTTCTCAGCAGCGCCATGAGCTGTTTGAATGGCATTTTCAACCATTGCTGCATAGGGAAAACCATTATCATCGGCTAAACCGCCAAGGTCTCCGACGCAATATACATTTTTGTTTTCGGTTCTGCAGAATTCATCAACTTTAACTCTATTTTGACGGTTTAATCTTTCAAGATCACACTGTTCAGCATTCTCACAAGCTTTTATACCTGCAGCCCAAATAATAGTTTTTGTTTCGATACTACCGCCGTCATAAATCAAGCTGTTTGCTGTTGCTGAAGTAATCTTTGTTTCGAGCATTACTTCAACCTTTAGCTTCTTCTCAAGGTATTTGTGGGCTTTAGCTGCATTCTTTTCATTAAGAGTATTAAGAATGCGAGGCAGCATGTCGACAATAACCAGACGTACTTCATTACGTTTTATTTTATGCTCTTTGCAGAGGGTTTTAACCCAAATGCCGAGCTCGCCAATCATCTCGACACCTGTAAATCCGGCTCCTGATACCACAAAAGTAAGAAGACGCTTTTTCTCAGCTTCATCTTTTTCCTGACTAGCTAAAAGGAAGCACTTTTTGATGTGCTCACGAATTTTTATAGCATCATCGAAGCTCCATAGAGTAAACGTATGTTCCTTTAGACCCGGAATACCAAAATAATTAGGTGAACTACCCATAGCAGTTATAAGATAGTCGTATTCATATGTAGCTCTCTCAGAAGAAATACTATTATTATCAAAATCAAATGATGTTATTTCATCTGTGATAAGATTAACATCAGTATACTTAAAAATACTGTTTAGAGGTATGCGGATACCTTCCTCTGAGATTCTGTTTCCTGCAACCTCATGCAAATCAGTTAAAAGAGTATGATAATAGTTCTTGTCTATAAGCGTAATTTCTATGTCGTCTTTCTTTTTTTTCTTGTTAAGAGTGAGAGCAGCTTCTATACCAGCGTATCCAGCTCCAACAATCAGCACTTTTTTTGCCATGGCTCTATCCTTTCAATATGTATCAGAATTTTGTATCATAATTATGTTTAATATATATACCACATTATTATGGACTTACACGATTATTTTTTCGAATATCTTAAAAAGATTCATTGTTATTATTGCAGTTAATAATCCCGTTCCAAGCCCTGCTAAAAGCAGGATTGGTAGATATGCATATATTGCAGTGTTTTTCATCATAATGCTGGCCATTATAATCTGGCCTGCATTATGTGCAGCCGCTCCACCCATGCTTATTCCTAATAGTGAAAAGACTTTATTATAACCCAACTTAAGAAAAACCATGGTAAACAAAGCCAAAAAGGCTCCGGATAAGGAATAAAGTAGAGATGACATACCTCCGAAAAGGAAAGAGGCTAGTATACATCTTAATAAAGTAATTATTATCGCAGATGGAATTCCTATATTAAACAATGCAAACATGGTTACTATATTAGCGAGCCCCAGCTTAATGCCCGGTAATGGAACAATTAAGTTAAGCGGAATAAATCGTTCCACATATGATAGCACCAATGCAAGGGAAATCAACATACTGTTTAAGGTTAACTTTCTCATGTTACCACCAAACTTTTTTTCAATGATCAAATGTTGTATATAAATCGGTGTAAGCTATAGTTTTACTAAATCATTAACATTATCATGCATAATAAATTCTCTCTATAATATTATCTAACTATTATATCCACATCAGTTTCATTACCCTCAATCTTAATAATGATTCCGGCAGGAAGGCAGACTGCAATCTGCCCCGGACGACTTATCCATCCCGTATGAACACATACCTGATCAGGGCATTGCGCATGAGAAAAATGTATTTTTCCATTTTCTGCTTCGATGGTTCCAGGATATTCTCCTTCATAGTTAAAAGTATAATGCTCACTTAGCTGATCCAAATTTACCGTATCCAAAACAGTATTATTTTGAGATATGATTGCTACTTTTGCAATAGTATTTCTTTCGTAAAATGAAAGAGTCATAAAGATGGCTGCGAAAATTATTACAAGAATGATAAGAAAATCTCCTGCTCTGAGTTTTAATCGCAAAAATAGCCCTCCTTAAAAATGCCAGTGATCATTACATATAGAGAAATTATATAATAAGACTATAACCTATGCAAACCCTATAATTACCGAAAAATACTATGAAAAAAGTCTTATATTTTAGAGATTTTTGTAATTTTCTTTGGTTTGTCTTGTATAGAAATGTAAACTTCTATAAGATATAATAAATCAAAACTGTATCACCGCAAAGCGGTTGGATGGAGGTTATATGAAAATATCTGAGCTTTATAATAAAAAACGACAGACCCTGGCATTTGAAATATTCCCGCCGAAGCCTGAAACGCCGGTGGATACTCTTTTTAATTCAATTGAAGGGTTCAAAAAGCTATGTCCTGATTATATAAGTGTTACCTATGGAGCGGGGGGAAGTCAGAGAGGGAGAACCGTTGAAATTGCTTCCCGACTTAAGAATATTTACGGAATAGAATCGATGAGCCATTTAACATGTGTGGGGCATTCTGTAGAAGAGATTGACCAGCTACTGGCTACAATGAAGCAAGAACAGATATCTAATATTCTGGCATTAAGAGGCGACCCACCTATTGATAATCCAAATTTTAAATTTGAAGACGGTGCATTTAAACATGCCAATGAGTTGATTGAGCATATTAAAAAGACAGATGATTTTTGTATAGGAGCAGCTGCATATCTGGAAGGGCATGTAGATAGTAAAAGATTAAGCGAGGACAGACGCTACCTAAAGAACAAGGTGGATTCGGGTGTGGATTTTCTTGTGACTCAGCTGTTTTTCGATAATCGTCTGTATTTCGACTTTTTGGATAAGTGTCAGCAGATAGGTATAAATTGTACGATTATTCCCGGCGTGATGCCAATCTTTAACACAAGAATAAAGAACATGATCGCCAAGAGCGGATGCTCCATTCCCGCAAAGCTTGTTCTTATGATAGACAAATATCAGGATAGTCCGGATGATCTTAAAAAAGCAGGCGAAGAATATGCCGGAATAATGATAAGAGAGCTCCTTGACGGCGGGGCAGCAGGAATTCATTTATATACAATGAATAAGCTGGAATCCACTATTGAAATCCTAAAGATTGCAGGGATGAGATAATCAGTCTTTTATCAACGTTAAATTAGCTTTTTGGATAGCCGGAGCAAAAAGGCTTGCGGCAATTACTCCTGCAAAAAACTGAATCATATTCATCGGAACGCTTAAAAGGGCCGCAATAGGAGTATACATAAAGGATTCGACAAGAAAATAACCCATAACCATACACATTCCGGCCACACTCATACCAATTACTGCTTTTAGGTTGAAAATCTTATTACCGTCACGTTTAGTTATTAAGTATACTATAACCGAAAGTATCACTATTAACAATCCAAGGCCGATTGATAAGTATAAAGGAAGATTATTGATTAAACCGGTGGCATGATTAATAGCTTCCTGGTTTGCATCTACTCCTGTAATCTTCTCTACCAAAGCATCAAAACCTAAGGAGTTTATTTGGCTTTTGAGGTAAATAACATTTCCTGCAGAAAAAGTCAGCCATATCGTTAGTGCGGTTATCGTTGAATAGATTGATGCTTTTCGGGTCTTACCCGATAATACTAATCCCATTACGAGGGCCATAGTGGATTTAATTATGAGGGTAGGAATAGCAAAGTGGACATACCCCCCGAGAAGGTCTGCTAGCATTGAGCCTACTCCGGATGCAAAAGCTCCGAAAAATGGCCCAAGTATAATTACAGATATGTATATCATACTATCTCCAAGATGTATATATCCTGATGTATAGGGTACGGGAATCGGAAATATAAATGTCAATACAAATACTAATGATGTCATTAACCCTGTGAGGACAAACTTTCTGGTTTTACTGCTCATAGGCCCACGTCCTTATCTGATTTTAGTTATTTCATGGTAGTATAGCATGTTTGGTGCTAAATTGGTAGTATTTTTCGAAGATACTATTATGAGTTTTTAGCCACTGAAGTGATCGATTACTCAGAAACAGGATTTGACTAATCTAGGAGGGTGGACATCTTTATTAAGTTATATTATTATTAGGGAAGAAAGTCAGTTAGGAAGTGGTTTCGTGTTAAAAAAGAAGAACAAGATGCCCAAAAACTCAGATGGTTTTAAATTATTAATTACTGTTGATGACACAATCGAAGCCGATATTATTGAATCCAAGCTTAATGCATCGGAAATAAAGACAATAAGAAACTATCATGAGCCCGGAGCATATCTTACATTAATTTTAGGTAAAACAATTATGGGAGTGGACATCTTTGTGGAAGAGGATAAGTTTGATGAAGCTAATGCCTTGCTTGAATCAGCAAAGGAAGTAAGCGATGAGGATATCCTTACCGATCCATCCTTTAGTGATGAGTCAACAAAAAACCAGAACACAGATGTTTTAAAAAAGTTAAACATAGGTGTGTGGATTTTAATTTCTATACTCATTTTAATTCTTGTTGCTATATTAGTTTTTTATATATTTTTGTAGGAAGGACTTTCAAATCACTCGACTATAACAGAGCGGTTTGAATTAACAAGGTATTCGCCTTGAGGAACATTAACAAAAAGGTAGATGCCTTCATGGTTTGTTCGGGTATAGGATACCGGAATTAAGGATTTATCAATACCAACCCTGTAGAGGATGACGTCTGCATTGGATAAAGGTTCATCTTCGTTATTATTGATAACTCCAATTATAGCTCCTTTTGAGGCCTTTAAGTCTTCTTTCAACTCTGCATTTAAATGGACTATTGACTTTTCTTTCTTTATCTCGGCGGGAAAGTAATCACTGAAATAACCTGTTGCATTTATCTTCAAAAAATAGGCTCCTGGCGTTAAATCTCTTAAAACAAACTGACCGATATCGTTGGTAAATGATAGGCTAATTAATCTTGTAGCCGTTTCGTCAATCTTATAAAGCTCAACAGAGGCTGAGCTAATAGGTATACCATGAGTGTTTTGTACTTCTCCGGCGATAATAGACCAGGTTTCGGCTAAATCAGGAATAAGAGTGATGTCAATTTCCAAGGATTGGTTAGAAATTAAGTTAAAAGAAATAGCCTCAGAAAGGGTGAATCCGGGTGCCAGAGAATAAGCACGGTATCCGGATCCTGCCTTTATATGAGTGAAGCTAAAAATCCCGTCATTTCCTGCTATAGTATTGGCTATTGCTTCAAGGCTTTCGTTGAGAATCATAATAAATGCTCCTGAAATACCGTTTCCTGAGGTATCTTTCACTTTCCCTATTATTGATCCCGCATTGAAAAAGGGGTTCTGTTTTAACGATAAATCTAAGCGGACAGTTTCGGCAACTCCTGACAGACTTTTTCTTTCAGATTGGCATAGACTGTACTCATCCTTAAAAACGGGCATGGCTGAACCTCCCCAATACCTGCTCTGTTCTAGAATATGATTCATGGATAAAGTTTGTGCATTAAATTTTGCTTATAATGTCCGGTGGTGATATCAAATGAACAAGTAATTGAACATTCTCATATACTATTTTAGTACTGATATAGAGGAGGAAATGCATTGAGTAAGACAGTTGTTCCGACTCCGCCCCAGAGGGTCACTATAGCTGAGGAGAATCAAGAGGTTTTAGGTAAAATCATATTGAGTGAAATGGCCTCGGATGAAAATACCATAATGGGGAATGTCAGCGACAAGCTAACAGGTAAACCTATTGAGGGAGCCTGTATTAAAGTATGTGACGAAGAATACAATCCAATTGCATTTAATTTCTCTGATATTGATGGCAATTTTAGTCTGGATGGTAGTTTTTCGACTTCAATAAGGATAATAGCCGCAAAAAAAGGATATGGTTTAATTTCAAGCGAATCCTTGCCTTCAACGGGTTTGAAGAAAAAAGCTCTGAATTTGGAATTAATACCTGCTCCTATTTATGGTATAGTCCTGTTCGGAAATGTTAGAGATTCACAACAAAAATCTCTTGGCGGTATCAAAGTGACGATTTACAGATCCCATAGTCTCAATCCATATGATTTTACCTTCACAAATGAGGAAGGCATCTATGTTTTTGATAATATTGAACCGGGGTCATATAGAATATCACTACAGGCACAGAACTTTAATGAAAGAATTCTGAATATTGAAGTAGGAAATGAGATACCTATTGTTACCTTAGAAACAGTATATTTAAAAAGGAAAGTACTGAAAGGTACTATTCACGGTACTATAACCGACAAAAACGACATTCCTGTGTCTAATGCTCTTGTGGTTTTATTGAATGGAAACAATAATCCCATTCAAATAACTTATACCAATGATGAAGGGGTTTATATGTTTTACAGGCTTGACCCGGGAACATATAATATAATCGCCAAGTAACTTATCACGATAGTAAAATACATAAAAGCGGCAATGTTAACCTATAAAAAATTAAAGGTTGACAATTGCCGCTATTTTTTGTTTAATAATTTTTAAGCAATATACTACAAAGGAGAACAATAGATGAAGGTTACAGTTAGAGATATTCCGCAAATTGCTCTATTTACTGCGCTTACAGCAGTAGGAGCCTTTATAAAGATACCTATACCCATGGTTCCCATTACTCTTCAGGTCTTTTTTGTTACACTGGCCGGAGTATTACTAGGAAGTAAAAAAGGAGCATTATCTCAACTGTTATATATTTTAATCGGCCTTATCGGTATTCCGATATTTACACAAGGTGGGGGAATAGCCTACATTTTTAAGCCTACCTTCGGTTATCTGCTAGGTTTTATCCTGGGAGCATATGTGATCGGTTTAATTATCGAGAAAGAAAAAGTAAAGAGTATTAAAAAGATATTATTTGCAATTCTTGCTGGTGTCGGAGTTATATATGCTATAGGAGTCGCTTATCTGTACATAGTCAATAATTATTATGTAGGTAAGGATTTTTCGTTGTGGTTTGCTTTCTATTATGGTTTTCTGCTTTGCATAGGAGGAGACCTGATCTGTTCTTATTTTGCTTCACTATTATGCTACAAGCTCCTTCCCATAATTAAAAGAAGATAAGAGAAGTTAGGCTAACCAAGCCTTAAAATACAATGAAGATTTTAAAAACTCCCTCAGATGAATCATCAGAGGGAGTTTCAAATTACACTATATTTCAATTTTCAGTATTTATCTTCTTTTCGGGAATTTTACCGAGAAGAACAACTATGAGATAAAAAGCGACAAGAGCGCCAAATACACCAAGTAAACCAAATAAAGTTACTTCCAAACCCTGGAATAATAATTCTGTATTCATAATTAATCCTCCCTTTCTTACAGTCCGACTATTTTGCCAATCAGAACGAGTATCATACTACCTGCTACAACTGAACCCAACTGTCCGGAAACATTTGCTGCTACAGATTGCATTAGTATAAAGTTATGGGGATCCTCATCTTTGGCCATTTTCTGAATAACACGGGCTGACATGGGGAACGCGGATATACCGGCTGCACCAACCATGGGATTGATCTTTTCTTTTCTGAAAAGGTTAATAATCTTTGCAAAAACAACTCCGCCTGCAGTATCAAATATAAATGCGATTAAACCCATTAACATAATTAAGAGTGTATTTTTTGTTAAGAAGGCTTGTGCTGTCATGGTTGTACCAATTGTTATACCAAGCAGAATTGTTACCAAATTGGCAAGAGTGGTTTGAGCTGTCTCTGAAAGTCTTCCCAAAACTCCGCACTCACGGATAAGGTTACCAAACATCAAAGCACCAATTAATGCAATGCTTTCAGGAGCAATTATACCGGCAATTACTGTAACAACAATGGGGAAGAGCACTCTGGTAAGCTTGCTTACTTCTTTTTGCTTGAAATTCATACGAATCAGGCGTTCTTTCTTTGTTGTTAATAGTTTAATTACTGGAGGTTGAATTATTGGAACCAGTGACATATACGAGTAAGCGGCAACTGTCAGAGGACCCATAATGCTTTTATCAAGACCGAAGGCACTTCCTACATAAATTGTTGTAGGACCGTCAGCAGCTCCGATAACGCCGATTGCACCTGCTTCTTTTAGATCAAAGCCCAATAAAAGAGCAACTATCATTGTGGCAAAAATACCAAATTGAGCAGCAGCTCCGAAGAAGAGCATAAAAGGAGTCTGGAACAACGGACCAAAGTCAATCATAGCACCAACAGCTATGAAAATTAAAACCGGGAATAGTTCGTTTGCGATGGTTGCATCATATAGCATACCGAAAATCCCGGGTGCTCCGGTTTCTGGATTTGCTACTATGCTGGTTAAAGGAATGTTAGTTAAAATAGCGCCGAAGCCTATCGGAAGCAATAAAGCGGGCTCGTAATCCTTCTTTATCGCAAGATAGATTAATACTCCACCTATGGCAAACATTATTAACATCTTAATAATGTATTGAGTTAAGGTTGTACCTTCGGGTAAACTTTCAAGTAATTGATTAAAATTAAATACCATTGCTTGATGTCCTCCTGCCTTTGTAATACTCGGATGCTATTATTTGTTAAAATCTTATCCATTATAACATCTGTAAAGATACTGGGCAATAGAAAAGTGACTTCTTAAACAATAAATTGACTACTTTTGCCGTATTTTAAGGTAATATATCCCGTCAATATTAACATCTTCGCATTCTATTTCTTCGCTTTCCTGAGTGAATTTATTACTGTAAAGGTTCTCAGCTACTTTTCCGTATTCACCGGCTATCTTAGCGTCTTTTACACTGGAGTCAATATATGAATTCAAATCATTAAATATAGTTATGAATTTTCCTAAGTTCTTCAGATTTAAATGTTGATTTATAAATGCTTTTACAAAAGCCACCTGATTATTTTTACGTTCTATGTCTCCTATGCTTTTGTACTTACCTTTTTCGTCAACACCCTGACGATATCTGACAAAACCCTCGGCATCGTTACCATCTAATATTTGTAAGCCTTTCTTGATATCAATTTTCAAGTCCTGAGTGGGATCACTGTATTTCATACGGTAGGGGACGTCTATCTCGACACCTTCAAAGTAATCCACTATTTTTACGAAGCTGGAAGGCTTTACATAGACTATATCGTCTATATAGATATCAAAAACTTCCTCAATTATATCCGCAGTGAAGTCGTATTCAGGATTTTGAAAGCGCCCTTCTCCATTCAAATAATTGACGCGCTTCCCAAGAACATGGGAGGCATTAATCTTGAATATACCTTTTGAAGAGGCATAGGAAGACCATTCTTTTTTTAAATCCTTTTTAAATTCAGCACTATAGTCGATATATATGTCCCTTGGAAGATTAATTATTTTAGCGATATTGTTTTGATCGTCAAGACTGATAATCATAAGAGTGTCATAATTACCGCTTGTTTTATCAGTTCCGATAATCAACACATTAATACTGTTTTCATCTACCAAATCCTTATAATACCTCTGGCTATTGGTTAACGCGTAGGGTTTTTCGGATTCTTCCCTTCGTGCTCTTATAGAATCGGCACCATCCACCGGACTTAATACTCTTCCTATAAACTGAAACACGGGATCTTCTTTTATAACATTAATATATATGTATACTATTCCTCCGAGTATTATAGCCAAGACTATAACAAGTGCTAATAGTCTGTTTGTACTTTTTTTCTTTTTATTACTCATCCTGCTCACCTTAAATGTGTTTATTTTTACTTAAACATTCTTGCACATCATAAAGATAGTGTCAACTATTATGGCACCTGCAAATCTTGTTGCTAAAAGATACCTGTGATATTATTAAATAATGATTTAAACACTAACGAAAAACTAATAGGAGGGGGATACTATGAAGAAGTTTATTCAGGATTTTAAGAGTTTCGCTATGAAAGGTAATGTAATCGATTTGGCTGTAGGTGTTGTAATCGGTGGCGCATTCGGTAAAATTGTCACTTCTCTGGTAAATGACTTGATTATGCCTATATTGAGTCTATTGACAGGAAAGGTTGATTTGACGGGATTAAGTTATCCAATATCCGGATCTAAAGAAACCGGGGATTATGTAGGTATTATGTATGGCCAATTTATTCAGAACATTATTGACTTTCTATTGATAGCATTAAGTATATTTATTGTAATTAAAGTGGTTGGTAAGTTCAAGAGGAAGGAAGAGAAGAAAGAAGAAAAGAAAGCTGAGGCCGTTGAAGAAAAACCAACTAAAGAACAAGAGTTATTAACTGAGATAAGAGATTTGCTCAAGAAAGAGTAAAAGCAAAATTTCTTGGTTAATAAACAGGCAATAAAGCTATATTCAGAGCTTCTATGGTATAATTTTATCCAGTGAACACTAGTAACAAAAGATAAAATCATAAAGGTGAGAGTATGGCTTTAAGTTGCTTAAAAAATGTTGAAAACTATGTAAGATGCCGACCAAGCTACCCCAAAAAACTTCTCGAATATCTTTATAGTGACGCAGGTTTTTCAAGAGAGTCTGTCATTGCTGATATCGGATCAGGTACCGGCTTGTTTTCAAGGCTTCTTTTGGAACGGGGGAGCCGGGTTGTGGCAATTGAGCCTGACGCTCAGATGCGAGAAGTCGCCGAAAGGCTTCTTAATGATGAATTCGTGAGATTCGTCTCCCTTAGTGCAAAAGCGGAAAATACTACGCTATTTAACGAATCGATTAATCATATCGTTTGCGCACATTCGTTCCATAGGTTTAACATTGATGAATGTAAGAAAGAATTTAACCGTATTCTTAAACCCGAAGGCAAGGCTGTTTTTATGTGGAATAACCTTGATTATGAAGATGAATTTACCAAGGAATATCAGCAGCTAATATATAGATGGAAGGCTCCCGGTTGCAATGATGACTGTAATGATTCTTTACCGAGCCAAATGTCAGAATTTTTTAAACAGGACTCTTTTACACATATTACATTTCAAAACCCCCAGGTTGTCGACCTTAATGGTTTTAAGGATAGATTCTTATCAAACGAGAATATTACATCGCAATGTGATACAGCCTATGATGAAATGATGGATGAGCTCTTAAAGCTGTTTGAACGTGGGAACCGTTTTTCAAAAATTCAGATTTGTTATAAAATAGATGTATACATAGGGAAATTATAAGTTTATTAAAGGAAGCAAATCATCACCGCTTCCTTTTTTAATCCGTAGGATATTTCGAAAGAATAAGTTAGGCGGGAGCCTAACTTATTCTTTTTGCCCGTTGACTTTTATTTTTACCGGTGCTAATTTAATATTGATTAAGAAACAGGTATTATAATATACTTTTGTGATTTCCATCACATTTTTTTTGATTATTAAGTGATAATGTATACATAGCATAAAGAGAGGGATGACAATATGCAAAAGCAAATTATATATTTTGACCATGCTGCCACAACATATGTGAAACCAGAGATTTTCGATGCAATGAAACCGTATTTTATGCAGGATTACGGAAATCCTTCATCTATATATTCCATAGGGCGCACAAACAGAAAGGCTGTTGAGGATGCCAGAAGCAGTGTAGCAAAATCAATCGGAGCTACCGAGCCTTCAGAAATTTATTTCACAGGTTCAGGTACCGAATCTGATAATTGGGCTATTAAGGGTGCAGCCCTGAGTCTTCGTAAAAAAGGCAGGCATATTATTACATCAAGTATTGAGCATCCGGCTGTTATGGAAACCTGTGAGTTTCTAAAGAAGGAAGGCTATGATTTAACCATAATTCCGGTTGATAATGAGGGTTTGGTTAATCCTGAAGATGTTGAAAAAGCAATCCGTCCCGATACAGTTCTTGTGACTATAATGATGGCAAACAACGAAATCGGAACGATTCAACCAATTAAAGAGATAGCAAATATATGTAAATCTCATGGTGTTTTATTTCATACAGATGCCGTCCAGGCAGCAGGCAATATTCCTATAGATGTAAAAGATTTAGGAGTGGATTTATTATCTGTTTCCGGGCATAAATTCTATGGGCCGAAAGGTACCGGCATGCTCTATATAAGAAAAGGTGTTAGAATAGAGAAGTTTATCCACGGCGGGCATCAGGAAAGAAATAAACGAGCAGGTACAGAAAATGTTCCTGGTATTGTAGGTTTTGCAAAAGCTCTGGAACTTGCTGTAGAGAATATGGATGCACATTATAAAAAGCTTTCAAATCTTCGAGACAGAGCTTTAAAAGGGATAACAGAAAGAATTCCCTATGTTCGTGTTAATGGCAGTTTGGAGAAACGTCTGCCGGGTAATTTAAATGTTTCATTCCGCTTTGTTGAAGGTGAATCAGTACTATTGATGCTTGATATGAAAGGCATTAAAGCATCAAGCGGATCTGCTTGTACATCAGGGTCATTAGATCCGTCCCATGTGCTTTTGGCAATAGGTTTGCCTCATGAGATAGCTCATGGATCTCTTAGGCTTTCTTTTGGTGAAATAAATACCGAGGAAGAAGTTGACTACTTAGTTGATACCTTGGATGAAATAATGAATAAACTACGTAATATGTCGCCTCTATATGAGGATTTTGTAAAAGGAGAGAGTTTAAATGTATAGTGAAAAAGTAATGGACCATTTTTCCAATCCCCGTAATGTGGGCGAAATAGAGAACGCGGATGGTGTAGGCCAGGTTGGTAACGCTAAATGCGGAGATATAATGAAAATATATTTAAAGATTGAGGATGGAATTATTAAGGACGCTAAGTTCAAGACTTTTGGCTGTGGAGCAGCTGTTGCCACAAGTAGTATGGCAACAGAATTAATTATTGGAAAAACAGTTAAAGAAGCTGAGTTGGTTACCAACAAAGCAGTTATGGAAGCTCTTGACGGGCTGCCACCGGTAAAAGTTCATTGCTCTGTTTTAGCCGAGGAAGCCATTGCAGCAGCACTTTTAGATTATAAAAAGAAGAACGGTCTTGATGAGGATATGCTATATGAAGGCTGTAGCGGTTGCTGCGGGAGCTGCTGTTCCCACGATCAACATCATGAGAACATGACAGAGGAAGAAGAATAAGAATAAGATTGTCTTTTATTTAAGAACCCTGGCTGAGACTAAAAAAGTATGATGCCGGGTTTTTCTTATATACTATAATTCCAAAGGATGAAATAGCATGAGATGTTTTATTGCCATTGAATTAGAACGGGAAACAAGGGATATACTTTCTAGTATTCAAAAAATGCTTTTAGAAGGTGGAGTGAGAGGTAATTATACCAGAGCGGAGAATCTACACCTTACATTAAAATTTCTTGGTGAGATAGATAGTTCAATTTATGAGAAGACACAAAAAGTAATAAAGAAAATCGCATCTGAGCATAAATCCTTTGTTTTAACTATGGATATTATTGGTACATTCGATAGAGGAAGCAAAAAGATTGTCTGGGCCGGACTACTAAAGAACAGCAAACTGGAATACATTTTTAAAGATCTTGACTCAGAGATATGTGAGATAATGCCGATTGCAAAGGAGAAACACTATACACCTCACATAACTCTGGCAAGAGAGGCCATATTACCTGATATTCCCTTAACCAGTGTTGTTGCAAGAGAAAAACTAAATCATTCATTTAATGTATCGGGTATTTCACTGATGGAAAGTACAAGGAGAGACGGAAAATTAGTGTATCTGAGAAGAGGATTTGAAAGTTTTAATAGATAAATAGTATAATGATAATGAATATAATTTACTATAAATAGGTTGAAATAAGGGGTATAGTATGTCAGAAGGAGTAAAGAGAACTCTCCTAACAATACTAAAGATTGTTCTTTTAATATTCGCAATATTCTTATTTACTAAAATGTGGAAGTTTATCGTTCCTTTCATAATAGCTTATTTTTTTGCGTCACTTATCGAGCCGATTGTTAAGTTTATTGAAAATAAACTGAGAATACCGAGAAAAATCGGGTCAATTCTTTCTATACTGTTTGTATTAGGCTTCATTGGCTCAATTATTGGCTTTTTGATTTCAAGACTCATTAAAGAGGTTCGTGCCGTCTATATGGGGCTGGAAATCAGTATGGATTCTTTAACAGAGTTTTTTAACAGCATTATAGATAAAGCTAATGATATCTTTATACAACTCCCGGACCAGGTTACAGATTTAGTTAGTAAAGGACTACAGGAATTGACAAACGATTTACAATCGGTCCTGGGTAAAATTGTTGATTGGCTGCAAGCTTCAATACAGGTAGCAATGAATCTTCCACAGATATTGATTTTTATTATTGTTACATTACTTGCAACATATTTTATGTCCAGTGATAAAAATACTATCATAAAATTTTTAGATATACAGATACCGACTAATTGGTTAAACAAGTCAAAGGGAATAACTAAAAATGTTTTTACCGCTCTTTTCGGATGGCTGAAGGCTCAGCTTATCATGACTAGCATAACCTTTTCCGAGCTATTGATAGGTTTCCTGATAATAGGTATTGATAATGCTTTGTTACTTGCTTTGATAATTGCTTTAGTGGATGTGCTTCCGGTACTGGGGGCAGGGACTGTTTTGATTCCATGGTCAATTATCAATCTTATATTAGGTAACACCAAGCTCGGTTTATCCACTGCTTTGCTATACGTTATTATCCTTTTTGTAAGGCAGCTTTTAGAGCCGAAGGTACTGGGAAAGCAGATAGGTGTTCATCCCCTTTTTACTTTGGCAGGTATGTATATAGGACTTAAAATATGGGGAGTAGCCGGGATGTTTGTAGGCCCCTTGGCTATTGTTGCCATTAAGTATATTTTCGAGGGAATTTTAAAGGCGGATACCTTTAAACAATGGATTGAACATAATTTCAAACCAAAGAAAAAAGATGCCGCCTATTCAAAGGATAATAGCGAAAACGAGATTTCTGATATTCCTGAACCTTAGAACTAAGAGTCTACCTGAGTCCTTCATGTAGCTTTGTAAGAGCTTTTTTCTCTATTCGTGACACATAGGAACGTGATATGCCAAGACTTTCGGCTACTTCTCTCTGTGTTTTTCCACTGTTTCCGCAAAGACCGTATCTTAAACGAATAATGACCTGTTCACGGCCTTCCAGAACGCATTTGATAAGTCTGTACAGTTTTTTTATTCTCTGTGTAAGATCTACTTTTTCTTCAACTTCTTCATCTTCACTGCCCAGTATGTCGATAAGTGTTATTTCATTACCTTCACGATCGGTACCAAGGGGCTCATTCAATGAAACTTCGTTCTGAAACTTCTTTGAAGCTCTTAAATGCATTAGTATTTCATTTTCAATACATCGGGCCGCATATGTAGCCAAACGTATACCCTTTGTCGGATCATAACTGGATACAGCTTTAATAAGACCGATTGTGCCGATGGAAATTAAATCGTCTGAATCGGTGTTAGTAATAGAGTATTTTCTTGCAACGTGAGCTACAAGTCTAAGGTTATGTTCAATAAGTATATTACGGGCAGACTCATTACCTTTTCTGCATTCTTCGACATATTTCAGCTCTTCGTTAGTGGCCAGGGGCTGAGGAAAGGATTGGGGTCCCGTAATAAAACCTGCCAGAAAATATTGTGATAATAATCTGGCAGCAAGCATTTGCAGGGAAGCAAAAAGCATACTATACCTCACAGCCATGGTTCATAAATAATATATGCAGAGGGGCAAAGGAATGCTACTGATTAAACAAGAAGTAAAAATGGAAATAATGCATCAACTTGATTTTTATCCTGCAAAATTATATGCTATTAGCAAGATGACTGAATATGCTTGAGGCTTTATGAAGCTGGTAATAACAATACTCATAATAATTGCAATTAGAGGTGTTTTATGGATAATCTTATAAGTAAAATGAAAGAAAATTACTCCACATTCAGCAAAGGCCAAAAACTTATTGCAAGTTATATTATTGATCATTATGACAAGGCAACTTTTATGACTGCGGCTAAGCTGGGGGATGAGGTTGGTGTAAGTGAATCCACAGTAGTCCGATTTGCTAATGAGATGGGATATGATGGGTATCCTAAGCTTCAGAAAGCATTAAGAGAGGTTATTAAGAGTAAGCTGACATCAGCACAGCGATTGGAGGTCTCCTCTGCGCACATAGATTCTGAAAGTGTCTTGAAAACAGTTCTACAATCAGATTTAAACAAAATCCGTATTACCATGGAAGAGGCTGATCCACAGAATTTTGATGCTATTGTGGAGAAAATCCTTGCTGCAAAGAAAATATATATTCTTGGGGTAAGGAGTTCAGCATCCTTGGCAAGTTTTTTGGGCTTTTACTTTAACTTGATTTTTGAAAACGTACGCCTGGTTCATACTACAAGTGTCAGTGAAATGTTTGAGCAAATCGTAAATGCAGGAGAAGGGGATGTAGTACTGGGAATCAGTTTTCCCAGATATTCAAAACGTACATATAAGGCCATGGAGTTTGCAGGAGACCAGGGTGCTACGGTAATCGCTATAACAGATAACGAAACATCTCCTTTGGCAAAATGCTCTGATTATTGTCTTTATGCAAGAAGTGATATGGCATCATTCGTTGATTCACTAGTTGCACCTCTTTCAATGATAAATGCTCTTATTGTGGCCATTGGTTTAAAACGCAAGAAACAGATTCATACTAATTTGGAAAAGCTCGAAAAGATATGGGATGAATATCAGGTTTATGATAAGGGGGAATTTTTTTCCGATCTTGCTCATGACTAATTGGAGGACAAACAGCAGATGTCAAAGCGTATAGGAATAATAGGGGCGGGTGCGGCAGGCCTTTTTGCCGCAGGAATAGCCGCTTCCTCAGAAAACTCTGTCCTAGTATTTGAGAAAAACAAAAAAGCTGGTAAAAAGCTTTTAATAACAGGCAAGGGCAGATGTAATATTACAAACAACTGTTCTTTGGATGAGTTGATGGCTAATATACCCGGGAACGGAAGATTTCTTTATTCGGTATTTAATAAATTCAATAATCTGGATATCATAAACTTTTTTGAATCTATAAATGTACCTGTTAAAACCGAGCGAGGCAATCGGGTTTTTCCTGTGTCCGATCGATCTATGGACGTGGTTAAAGCCTTAATAGATAATGGTCAAAAGCAAGGTGTGAAGTTTCTATATGAATCACAAGTCAAGGAGATATACTGTGAAAACGCTTGTGTTAAAGGTGTACGGCTTCAAAACAATGATTATTATGAGCTTGACTCAGTGATTTTGGCTACGGGTGGGGTTTCCTATCCAATGACCGGCTCCGATGGTGATGGGTATAGGTTGGCTAAGTCTTTAGGCCACACTGTTACCGATGTAAAGCCCTCTTTGGTGCCATTGGAGATAAGTGAAAAATGGGTACCGGACCTTCAGGGCCTGTCCTTAAAAAATGTTGGGTTAACAGCTTTTGATAACAAAGGTAATAAAGTATATCATGAACAAGGAGAGATGCTTTTTACCCATTTTGGTGTTTCCGGACCTATGATTTTAAGCGCAAGCAGACATATTATGGATTGTGGTTATAAGGGTGCATATTTCTTAATTGACTTAAAGCCAGCCCTTGATGAGGAGAAACTTGATTTACGACTCCAAAGGGATTTTGCCAAATATTCAAGAAAACAATTCGGGAATTCACTTAATGAGCTCTTACCTAAAAGCCTTATTCCTATTTTTGTTGAACTATCAGGGATACCCAATGAAAAACCTGTCAACCAAATAACAAAAACTGAAAGAAAAGACCTAGTTAAGCTATTAAAAGGAATAAAGATAACCGTATCAAAGCCTCGCCCAATCGAAGAAGCAATAGTAACTGCTGGAGGCATATCAACAAAAGAAATAAACCCTTCGACAATGGAATCAAAGATAATAAAAGGTTTATATTTTGCCGGGGAAATAATTGATGTCGATGCCTATACGGGAGGATTTAACCTTACAATAGCATTTTCGACAGCTTATGTGGCAGCAAAAAATGCTTAGTATCTTAAATGATTGACAGCTAAATTCGTATCATCAGCAGTATTTAAGGGAAAACTTCCCGGTGAAAATAAGCTGGGGAGTGATGATATGGATAGATTACTGAAAATACTAACTTGCCTTATGATAACGGTCATAATCTCAATTCAGATAGCTTTGGCTTCGCCTTATAGGAGTAAGCTTACAAATGACTCTATCAACGGAAGAGTTTTAAAGCTTAATGAGACATTAATATACAGAGGAACAGTCACATTGGATGTAATGGGCGAATATACTCCAAATACCGCAATAATAATGATAAATGGAGAGTCTAAAAGACTTATTGATGTATTTCCTATTGAGCTTACTCTTTGTGATGGGGATTTAGTAGAAATCCAATCAAAGCAAGGAAATAGTCCTTTTTATGTCTATTTATCTTCCAGAAAGGGATATATAAAAACAGATTTGAAGGTCAGTACAATTTTAATTAATTCTGGTATAAACAGACTATTTCGTGTTTTATATGACAAGGAGCTGTAGATTTTAAATGTTAACGACTGCGATAATTACGAGATACTTTCATTAAAAAATATTAAGGTTATTCTTGTTAAGAATACCCATTTGAAATATAATCATAAAGTATTAGGGTAAATATAGTATCATTTATATAACCGCGTGGCGACCAGATGGAGGTTAAAATGGAATTGGAAAGCAGAAATTATGGCAGCAAGGATGTTGTTAAGGCAGCCATAATGATAGCATTGACCAGTGACAGAGAGGAAGAAAAGCATCTTAAAGATCAACTGGGACGAAAAGGTATTAAAACAGTTGCAGTTGATTATGGTGGTGAGTTTGGTAGCTCTATCATGAAAATTGTGGAGCGGGCAGTGGTCTCCGCAAAAAGAGAGGGCGTAATAGAAGAATGCCATAACCAGGAAGGAGCAGTCGCAGGAGCGGCAAGAGAAGCTCTGACTCAAATTATGTATAAAGCTCTTGGATTGAATGTAGGCGGGAAAATCGCTGTGGCTCGTTATGGAGAACATATCAGTGTAGCTGTATTTTTTGGTATAGGTCTTTTGCATTTAAATGAAATAGCAATTGGAACCGGCCACAGAGTAGTTTAGGGAGGGCATGGGTATATTTATGAAGCCTATTCAAATTGCAATAGATGGTCCCTCAGGCGCTGGTAAGAGCACTATGGCAAAAAATCTGTCAAAAAAATTAGGTATTATGTATCTGGATACCGGGGCTATGTACAGAGCATTAGCGCTTAAGGCAATCCGTTTAGGAATAAATACTCGTGATAGGGAGAAGATTACCTCCCTTTTACCGGAGCTGGATATAAGCATAGAATATGAAAACGGAAGCCAAAAGGTTCTGCTTGACCGGGAGGATGTATCAGGTCTGATCCGTACTGATGAGGTATCCATGGGAGCTTCAAACGTTTCAGCTATACCAGAGGTTAGGGTAAAACTTGTAGAGCTTCAGCAGCGGATAGCAAGTGACAATTCTGTCGTTATGGATGGAAGAGACATTGGTACCGATGTGCTTCCAAATGCTCAGGTTAAAATTTTCTTAACGGCTTCGGTAAAAGAGCGTGCCATTAGAAGATACAACGAGCAAAAAGAGAAGGGTATTTTAAGTAAAAGCCTTGAAGAGTTAGAAAAGGAAATAGAAGTTAGAGATTATAATGATTCAAATAGAGCAGCATCACCTTTACGGCAGGCAGAAGATGCTATTCTGATTGATACCAGCAATCTTTCCATAGATGAGAGTGTGGAGACAATATTTGAGATAGTAAAATCAAAGGGGTCTTATAATGCTTTATAGTATAGGCAAGGTGTTTTTGTATTTATATTTCATTTTTTTTAGGCGTGTTAAGATTGAGGGCAGGGAGAATATCCCCGAGAAAGGGCCGCTACTTCTTTATGCAAACCACCCAAGCGCTATGGATATGTTCTTTATAGCCGTTTTTATGAAGAGACGAGTACATTATATGGCTAAGGTAGAGCTTTTCAAAAATCCCATACTTGCATTTCTACTAAAAAGTGTGGGAGCTTTTCCCGTAAGCCGGGGTAAAGGTGATGTCGGGTCTGTAAAAACTGTGTTTAAACTGTTGGAAAAGGATAAAATAGTGGGCATGTTTCCTGAAGGAACAAGAACACCAAAAAAGAATCCTAATAAAAGAAAAGGCGGAGCAGCTATGTTAGCTATCCATTCACAAGCACCAATTCTTCCTGTAGGTGTTGTATGGAATAAAAAGATTTTTTCCGAGGCTAGACTTGTTTTTGGTGAAACTTTCACTATACTTCCTGAAGGTGATAGCACCCATATACGGAAAGAAGAATTAATGGATAGAACTCAGTATATAATGGATAGAATTTACGCGTTAATTGGGCAGTGAGGCAAGGCTATTATGGAGATAATAAGAGCAAAAAACTCAGGTTTTTGCTTTGGAGTTGACAAGGCAGTGAAGACAGCCTTTAATCTCAAATATGAAGGTAAGACTTATACCATGGGAGAACTTATTCATAACAGTAAGGTTATTGATGAGCTTGAAAAGATGGGTATAAGTGCTATTGAAGATTTAGAAAAGCTTAATGAAGGCGATTGTGTAATCATAAGAGCTCATGGAATCGGTAAAAAGACCTATGATGATTTAAATAAAAAGAATGTTAATATTCTTGATGCCACATGCCCGTATGTTAAGCGAATACATGAGATTGTAAAAAAAGAGCATGAAAATGGAAGTAGCATAGTTATAGTAGGTAATTCCGAACATCCTGAGGTTATCGGAATAAATGGCTGGTGTGAGGGAAAAGCTTTAATTATATCAGATGAAAAAGACGCGGAGGCTCTTCTGTTTTGTAACCAGAAGGCAGTTGTTGTTGCACAAACAACTTTTAAAAGAGCGAAATATGAAGATATTTGTGAAGTTCTAAAGAAAAAGTTTGCATTCGTAATAAAATTTGATACAATATGTAATGCAACCGTGCAAAGACAGTCCGAGGCAGAAGCGTTGTCACGGGAAGTTGATTTAATGATCGTTATTGGGGGAAAGAATAGTTCGAATACACAGAAATTGTATGAAATCTGTAAGGCGAACTGTTCTGAAACTTATCTTATAGAAAATGTGGATGAGTTGCCTCTTTTCGATAAAAATGTTAGAAGAGTGGGGATTACCGCAGGAGCATCGACACCTGAGGTGGTAATCAAGGAGGTTATTTTTCACATGGAAGACATGATGAACGGGCATGAAGGCGAAATGGATTTTAGCAAGGCCCTGGAGATGACTTTTACCGAGCTTAGGACTAATGAAGTAATTAAAGGAAAGATTATCGGATACAATAACAATGATGTATTCGTTGACCTTGGATATAAGGCAGACGGATTGATCCCGATGGAAGAGTTCCTTGATGATCCCGATTTTGATCCTGAGAAGGATTTGAAAACAGGAAACGAGATTGAAGCACTAGTTGTTAAGATTAATGACGGTGAAGGTAATGTTGCTCTTTCCAAGAAAAAGGTAGATTCTATCCGTGGGTTTGAGCTCGCTGAAGAAGCATTTAAAAACAACACACCCATTGATGTTGTTATAAAAGAAATTGTCAAGGGCGGGGCTGTTGCTGACTATAAAGGTGTTCGCATATTTATTCCGGCTTCCCAGATTAGTGACAGATTTGTTAAGGATCTAGACTCATATAAAGGCAAGAAGGTTAAGCTTGTTATAACCGAAATGGCAAACAAAAGACGTGTTGTAGGTTCCTGCCGTGCTATCATTGAAGCCGAGAAAGCACAGAAATCTGAAGCTTTTTGGAATGATGTAGAGATAGGTAAGGAATATACAGGTACAGTTAAGAGCCTTACAAAGTTTGGTGCCTTTGTTGATCTTGGCGGTGTTGACGGTTTAATTCACATATCAGAGTTGTCTTGGAAGAAAGTTGATGATCCTTCAACCGTATTAAAGGTTGATGATGTTGTTACTGTTAGAGTTTCTAACTTTGATAAAGAAAAGAAGAAGATTTCGCTTAGCTACAGGAAAACCGAAGATAATCCCTGGTACAATATTGAGAGCAAATACGCAGTTGGTAGTGTTGTGACAGGTACTGTTCTTCGTATGGTTCCATTTGGTGTGTTTGTTGAACTTGAAGAAGGCGTAGAAGGTCTGGTCCATATTTCACAGATTTCTAATGTTCGTATTGGTAGACCAGAAGAAGTTCTTTCAGTAGGCCAAAAGGTAGAGATGAAGATTATGGATATTAATACTGAGCTGAAAAAGATTAGTTTATCCATAAAGGAAGTAAATCCTATCGATCCTGAACGTAATGGAGAATCTGCTGAAGAAGATAAGGATGAGCCCACCGAGCATAATGAAGAAATGTCAAATACTATTGGTGACATTATCAACGATAAGAAAGATTAATAAGAAAAGCTAAATAAAATTAATAAGGCAAGACCGGCAATACCGGCCAGAAGCAAGACCGGTATATCACCGGCCAGAAGCAAGACCGGTATATCACCGGTCTTGCTGTATATATAGAAAAAATTCACAACGGGGGGATTTGAAGATGGAAGAATTTAATGATTATGAGCTTTTTAAGTCGAAATTTTATAGTCTCTCTAACATAGACTTGAATTTATATAAAGAGAAACAGATGAAACGACGTATAACGTCATTAGTCAATAAGTATGGTCTGACTACATATTGCTCTTTTTTAGAAGAGATTAAGAAAAATTCCGAATTATATGGTATGTTTATAAACTACCTTACCATTAATGTTTCTGAGTTTTACAGAAACCCTAATCAATGGGTACTTTTTGAAAACAGGATTTTGAAAGATATTTTCAAGAACAAAAACCTTGAAAATATTAAAATCTGGAGCTCAGCCTGTTCTACAGGGGATGAGCCCTATACGGTTGTTATGATTCTCAATAAGTACATACCTCTTGAAAAGATCAATATACTCGCTACAGATATAGATGTGGATGCTATAGCTAAAGCAAAAACGGGTATATATTCATCACGTAATATGAAGGATCTGCCAAAAGAATTTGTAGATAAGCATTTTACCAAAATTGACAGTGATACTTATCAAATATCCGAGAAGGTAAGAAAGTGTGTAAATTATAAACAGTTAAATCTTTTAGAAGATTCATATCCAAAAGGTATGGATATTATAATCTGTAGAAATGTGCTTATTTATTTTACAGAGGAAGCAAAAAATAATATAATGAAAGGGTTCAGTGGAGCTCTTAATAAAGATGGTGTACTTTTTATAGGAAGTACGGAACAGATTATGAACTATCAGAGCTTTAACTTTAAACCAATTGAAACATTTTTCTATCAAAAAGTGGGGGAATAATATTATATGGTTCAACTTGACAAGATGTCCAGAGAAGAACTTTTAGAAGTTATAAGAGTAAAAGATGAGCTTTTAAAGGAGCTAAGAGAGGAAGTAGACGCATACAGGATATTGGTAGAAGAGCTCCAGGAAAAATTAGGGATAAACGAATTCACATATACAGGAAATGGGGACTAAAATGTTTGCCTATTTAAATGGAATTCTGGCGAGAAAAACACTCGATAGCTTAATAATCGACGTAAACGGGGTAGGTTACAAAGTTTTCGTTCCAAGCTCAGTCATATCTACTTGTCATGTTCTTGGGAACGAGCTGAAGGTATATACACATTTTTATGTTAGGGAGGATATCCAGGCACTGTATGGTTTTTTGACTGAGGAAGAGCTTAAGATGTTTGAACAGCTACTTACAGTATCCGGAGTCGGTCCAAAGGCAGCACTTGCCTTGGTATCCAATATCCAGCCTTCGAGATTTGGGCTTGCCGTAATGACTGACGATGCAGACAGTTTTACCAAGGCTCCCGGAATCGGTAAGAAGACAGCTCAAAGGATCATTCTTGAGCTGAAGGATAAGATGAAGAAAGAACATCTGGACATGGCAGAGCTTAAGAACAATCTGTCTTGTACTCCTTCGCCAAATGATAATAAACTGTCAGAAGCAATAAGTGCTTTAGTCATGCTGGGGTATTCTTCGCAGGAAGCCAGTAAGGCTATATCGGCTATTTACGATGATGAAAAGCCAATTGAACAGATTATTAAAGAAGCTTTAAAGCAAATGTTCCACTAAAGTGAGGTAGTTTAGGTGGAAGAAGAAAGACTTATAAATAGAGAATTTCGGCGTGATGACTTTGACGAAGCCGGATTAAGGCCCCGAACAATCGCGGAGTATATAGGACAGGGTAAGGTTAAGGATAATCTTCTTGTCTTTATAGAAGCGACAAAACAAAGGGGAGAAGCCCTTGATCATGTTCTGCTTTATGGTCCTCCCGGGCTTGGTAAAACTACCTTAGCGGGAGTAATAGCCAGTGAATTAGGAGTTAATATCAAAATTACTTCAGGACCCGCCATCGAAAGAGCCGGGGATTTGGCAGCCATTCTGACAAACCTGGGACCATCGGATGTACTTTTTATTGACGAGATCCATAGATTAAACAGGGCAGTCGAAGAAATATTGTATCCCGCAATGGAAGACTATGCACTGGACATCATAATAGGCAAAGGCCCGAGTGCGAGGTCAATTCGTCTTGATTTGCCTAAATTCACATTGATAGGTGCCACTACAAGAGCCGGTCTTTTAACAAGTCCGTTAAGAGATCGCTTTGGGATTATAAATCGTCTGGAGCTTTATACCCATGATGAACTTAAAATGATAGTAAAGCGTTCAGCCGGCATCCTTGGGATAGATATTGAAGATGCAGGAGCCGAAGAGCTTGCAAAGCGTTCCAGAGGTACCCCAAGAATAGCAAACCGTTTGCTTAAGCGAATCCGTGATTTTGCACAAATAAAATCAGACGGTCAGATATCTCTAGATGTTGCTCGCTATGGATTAAAAGCACTTGAGATAGATGAGCTTGGGCTTGATAATACTGACAGAAACGTTTTGGATGCTATAATCAGTAAGTTTGATGGTGGACCGGTTGGCCTAGATACAATAGCTGCTGCCACAGGAGAAGAGTCAAATACCATTGAGGATGTATATGAGCCATATCTGATACAACTTGGGTTCATACAGAAAACCCCAAGGGGCAGAAAAGCAACACGCCTTGCCTATCAGCATATGGGAATTTCATATATTGATAACGATAATGATCAAATATCCCTACTGGATAAATGATTGAGAAGGAGAATGTGTTATGGCACATAAAGTAGGTTTTATTGGCGTAGGTAATATGGGAGGCGCATTGATAAGAAGTATTGCAAAATACGATAAGAACAATAGTTTTTCTTTGTGTGCTTTTGACGTTAATACTCCTTTATTAAAAGAGTTGACCAATGAGATAGAGATAAAAGAAGAATCAAGTGTAGATAGCCTTGTAAGAAACAGTGATATAATTGTTTTGGCTGTTAAACCTCAGTATTGCAGTAATGTACTGGAACAGATCAAATCTGTTTTAACTCCTGATAAAATACTTGTTTCAGTAGCAGTCGGCCTTTCTATAAAATACTATAAGAATATCGTGGGCGACAAAGCAAAGGTTGTAAGAACAATGCCAAACACTCCTGCTTTAGTCGGTGCGGGCATGACTTTAGTAAGTTGGGACGACTTAATTACCAATGATGAAAAGCAGTTGATAATTAAGCTTCTTGGTTATTCAGGTAGGGTGGAAGAGCTGGATGAAAGATTGATGAGTGAAGTGACAGCTTTGACAGGAAGCAGTCCTGCCTATGTATTTATATTAATAGAGGCAATGGCAGACGCAGCAGTTAAATCAGGGATTCAGAGAAATCAGGCTTATCGCCTTGCGGCACAGGCTGTATTGGGCTCAGCAAAGATGGTTTTGGACACCGGAAAGCATCCGGGAGAATTAAAGGACATGGTATGCTCCCCGGCAGGGACAACAATTGAGGCTGTTGCTGCTCTGGAAAGAGAAGGCTTTAGAAATGCCATAATGACGGCAATGGAAGAATGTACAAAACGGGTATTGGAAATAGGTAAGAACTGATAAATCGGGAGATATAAAATATGAATTATTACGAAAAAACACTGTCCAGTAAACTTGTATATGAAGGATCAATCATTAATGTTGAGAAACTCTCTGTTGAATTACCAAACGGACATATAGCATCAAGAGATGTAATAAGAAATCCCGGTGCATCCGTTATTATTCCGATAATTGAGGATTGTATAATTTTAGTTGAACAGTTCAGAAAGCCGGCTGAAAAAGTGTTTATTGAGCTTCCGGCGGGCAAGCTTGAATATGGGGAGGACCCTGCGGAATGCGCCATTAGGGAGTTAAAGGAGGAAACGGGCTATAGTGCTGAGAAGTTAGAAAAAGTATTAACACTTTATCCTGCTCCAGCCTTTGCTGATGAGGTTTTGCATATCTATTTGGCGACAGGTCTTACCAAAGGAGAAGCATCTCCCGACGAGGATGAGTTTATATCAGCCAGACCTTATAAACTTGAAAAAGCTTTATCTATGATAGATGATGGATTAATCAACGACAGTAAGACGGTAGCGGGTATTCTATTTGCTTCTAGACTTAAACAAAGAGGCAGATAGTTTTTCTATACGGGAGAATGTAGTATGGCAGTATCAGTTAAAAAAATCGGAATTGCAGGTCTAGGCTTGATTGGCGGTTCAATAGCCAAAGCACTAAAGCGGAGCCATAAGGACTATATTATCAAGGCCTGGGACAAAGATGAAAAAACACTTATAACAGGGTTGTCCGAAAAGACTATAGATGGATATTCATTGTCTTTAAAAGAGAGCTTTTTGGATTGTGATGTTATATTTCTTTGTATTCCTGTTTTTGCAATGAAGGGTGTTCTTGAAGAACTAGTGGGATATATCTCTCCTCATTGTATACTGACTGACGCCGGCAGCACAAAAATGGACGTTATTTCTATTGTGAACGAAATGGTTACAAAGAATCCTTTTATCGGGGGTCATCCGCTTGCGGGTTCTGAAAAATCCGGTTTTTTATTTTCAAAGGCTAATCTTTTTGAGAATGCATATTACTGTTTGACCCCCACTGATAATACCGAGGATAAGCCACTATTAGTTTTAAAAGAGCTAGTTAAAGAAATGGGTGCTATTCCCATTGAAATAACACCTTTCGAGCACGACCGTGCAACGGCAGCTATAAGCCATGTTCCTCACGTAATCGCATCACTTTTAGTAAATTTGGTCGGTGAACTTGACGGACCGGATAGCATCATGAAAACCATTGCTGCGGGAGGATTCAGAGACCTTACCCGTATAGCATCTTCTTCACCCGAACTTTGGACAGGTATCTGCTTATCAAATAAAAATATCATACTTGATACACTTGAGGCCTTAAACAATAGTTTAAGAGGTTTTGAAAGAGATCTGCTAAATGAGAATAAAGAAAGTATAACAAACTTTTTTTGTTCTGCTAGAGAACTTAGAAGTACATTCTCGGAAGGTAAAAATCTGTTTCAGAAAACCTTTGATATTATTGTGGATGTTGATGACAAGCCGGGTATAATTGCTGTAATAGCCACTGCTCTGGCAGAGAAGAATATCAATATCAAGAACATAGGAATCCTTAATAATAGGGAGCATGATGAGGGAGCCTTAGAAATACAGTTCGAGAATGAAGAATCGAGAAGTCAGGGCCTGGATACCTTAAATATTTTGGGTTATAGGGCAAAATCCAAGGGATAAATAAATTCTATTAATAGTCTCTATATTAAAGTTGTACAATGTATAATCGCCTTAGCTTTCTCATAGGTTTAAGAGAGGTGAGAGGCTATGATATTTATAAGCATTAAGAAAAAAACCTTTGGATTGATTTTAATAGTTGTTATCCTGTGCCTTTTAGTGGTTTCTATCTACGCAACAGTAAAAGTATCACATAACGAAAACAAATACCAGTCTGTGCTGGTAATGACACAGATGTTCGATGATACACATTTTATAGCCTATATTTCCAACAGAGAAGCTGAGAGAGAAATGAAAAAAATCGAGGTATTTGATATAACAAAAGGTAAAGTCATTCTATCTGAGCCCATCAATATGGATATACAAAACGAAGTATTTAATTATGTGAAGACAATAAAAAGCTTATACACGAAAGTAATTCCATTTCCGGAGAAGGGTTATGTAATACGTGTTCCTTTTGATACAGCTTTAAAAGTAAAACAAAAGTTATTAAACAAAGCAGGAATAAAAGCCCTTGATTCTTTATTTATCATACTTAGTGATAAGGAAGCACCGATTATTCTTGTGCTTGACAGCCAAGAAAGACCTTACTTTTTTACCTTTGATGCCAGCATTAAGCCCTTGCTGGATTATGTCAAGCTTAACCTTGAAGCAGAACAATCCAACCAAGCACTAGAGAGTACCGATACACCTACAGTAAACGAAGCTAATGAAGAGCTAAGCGATGCTCCGACAGAATCAGAAGAAGACTCAGACTGAAACATGTCAATACAACATAAGCTGATGCCCCCCTCAGTATACTGTAGGGGGTTTTGCTTTATTTGTTCTAAGTTTATACTAATTGTGTTATATTAAAAATATCATATTTTGCATCTTGTGAGAAAGCAGATTGGAAGGAATGATTGTCATGTCCATTATTCTATTTTTTATTGGCGTTCTGATGCTGCTGTTTGCTTATTTGGTAGGCGTAAAAAAAATGTATAATCTTATTTCAGGTGTTAATACGGCATCAGCCAGGCAAAAAGCAAAAATGAATTTACCTGCTATGTGTAAAACATTGGGTATCGGTCTGGCTACCATTGGATTTATATTTATTATCTCCGGAGGGCTAGGGCTTGTAGGAATAAACTGGGCACCGATTGTTTCGTTTGCGTTTCTATTTTTGATTTGCTGGATTATGGTTATTTACATTCAACGATTTGACGGGAATAATTACGATGAAGGAGGGAAGCCAAGAAAGAGATATTATATAACTATATTTGGCGTTTCTGCCCTTATGGTTGCAATTCTCATTTTTGTTTCAACTTTATTCTTATCAACATTAAGCAACCCAAAAATTACACTTACAGAAGATTATATAAAGATCGATGGAATGTATGGTACAGATATTGCGAAGTCCGATATAATTGAAGTTTCCTTAATAAATCAACCTGTATCATTTAGTGCCAAAACCAACGGCAGCGCAATTTCCGGAGCTTATAAAGGCTATTTCACTTCAGAGAATTATGGTCCGGTTCTTGTGTTTGCAAAAGAATCAAGCATCCCTTGGATATGTATACTTCGCAAGGATGATAAAACGGTGCTTTTGTCTCTCAAGGATTCTGATGAAACAATTAGATTCTATAATGAGTTGTTGAATTGGTTAGATGTAAATTAAATCTTCACAAAAGGTATTGAAAAGAGACCTGTTCTTGTTTATAATATGATAGTACTTGGGGGTGTAGCTCACCTGGGAGAGCGCTTGAATGGCATTCAAGAGGTAAGGGGTTCGATCCCCCTCATCTCCACCATATAACGTCCGAAAAGCCTTGAAAATCAAGGCTTTTTGGCATTTTAACCGAGAAAAACTCTTGCTACACCCTGTTGAATGCATAAAGATTAGGCAAGTAGTTGCATACCCTTATCAATGCAGGGCTATTTATTGCTTCATAAAACAGTCAAATGTACCCTGTGTAAAGTTGTTTAGCAAAGGCTTAATTTGTAATTAGGGGGATAGCAAATGAATAAAATACTTCCTAAACACTTGTTCATAATTGTGATTTTCATATCATTTATGGTAGCGTTAACTGCCTGTAGTCAAGAATCTAGTCAAATTAATTCAAAAGAATCTTTGGAAACGACAATGCCTGATGGAAATGAATTCAATACTATTTCAGCCGTATTACTTGATAAAGCCAATCAATTACCTGTCATATCGGATGGAAAACTACCAGATTGGCATGGCACAGCACTGACACCTGAATACTTTGACAGAAGTATTGACGCGAAGGATATTGAAGACATTGCAAAGTCCGGGTTCAACTATGTTCGTGTCCATTATAGCTACAAAGAGTTTGTAGAGGAAAGCAGTTTGAAGCCCATAGAAAGCAACTTAAAAAAGTTGGATCAGGTGACTGGTTGGGGTATAGAATATGGTGTTCATATAAATGTGACATTGTATGAATTACCGGGTTCACGAGATGATATTATGAAAAATAGTGAACATTACCGTCAAGCTATCGAAGTTTGGGAGATGCTTGCCAAAAGGTATTCCAATGTACCTGCTGCCGCATTGAGCTATAATCTTCTTAATGAACCTGGCTATGAGGTATTCACCGAGGAAGAATACGCAGCATTCGCAAATGATTTGGCAGGAGTAATTTGGCAATACGATAACAAAAAAATAGTCGTTTCTGACGGCATGCTTGGGCAGGGGTGGGATGGGGCAGTGGCATCCAAACCAATTGATAATATAAACCCTAAGATTGTGCAAACCCTTCATTTTTATCCCTGGCATTCCTTAAGGCGATCAGCACACCTAAGCTTGCTTCATTGGCCTTATGAACAAGGTGTTACAGTCAATAATGTCATTTCCAGTGGTGGAGAGCCACTTAAAATAATAGGTGATTTTCCTGAGGGAACAGAAATTTCGATTTACCTTGCTTGTATCGATAATATTAACAATGGTGGAACGTTTATTTTACAATCAGATGGTGCTGACATTGGCCAGCAATCTCTTGACGGAATTAAACCCACGCAGCAAACAAAGATATTTACCGATGAAGGTAATCCGGATATGCTTAAAGCCGAATTTGGTGAATATGGAAACTTTAATGGAATGGAAATCAATTTTAACCTTCAAAAATCGGCAGAAACATTGGCTTTGAAAGTAAAAGGTGAAGAAAACACCCGTGTATATGTACGCGAGCTTATGATTAGAATTCCAACCGAAACCGAGGGTTATTATCAAGAGGTAGATAACACTAAAAAACCGCACGGCTTCGTCTACAAGAAAGGAAAATTCAGAAGTGTATATATTGCCTGTACGGATGTATTTTCTGATCAAGGGTCTACGGTAACGATTGCTGCCGATGGGAGTATCACAAGCTCCCCCGCATTTTCCGAGGTTGATATATTTGATTTGGATACCATGAAAAACTATTTTAAACATTGGCGTAATTGGGCCGATGAACATAATGTGAGAATTATGTGTAACGAATTTAGCATTCCGATGGCGCTTCCGAAAACAGAACGTATGGCTTATTTAAAATCAATTCTTGAGGTACTTGATGATAATCAATTGCCCTGGGCAGTGCACTGTGAGCGCGTCGAAGGGTGGGGACCCGTTGTGCTTGAGCATGAAAAGGAAAATGGAAAACTTGTCCTTCCTCCTGATAACAGTTATGTTCATCAAAACGGTTATTATATTGATCAGCCAGCACTGGACTTAATTAAAGAATATACTTCCAAGTAAACAAGGAGTAGTTTTTAATGTAAGACTGTGGAGAGATAAGGACGGTAATGTATGGTTAATTTCTGCAAATGAAGATTTCAAAGATACCAATGTAATAATACCATGCGATAGCGATATCAGGTTTAATTGCAGAGGAAAAGTACTTGGACACAGCTGTAAATTGCCAGATTACTTTAAGGCTGAGTAATAGAAAAGACGATAAATAAACATTACGTTGTGAGCCGACCGGACAATTAGGTTATAATAGGAGCAAAGCAAAAGGGGCTTATCAAAATATTTATCTTATTTTGATAAGCCCCTTCTTTTATGCTTTTTTTACCCTATTCAGATTGATTTTATTTTGTAGAAGGTTTACTTTTTCTTCCTAATAGAATAACTGCTGAAAGAATACAAATTCCACCGATTACATAAAAAACTTCTGCCGGGATTCCGCCGGTCTGAGGTAACATTTCATCCGGTATTTCTATTTCGGGAGTCCCTGACTCAGGTATCTGATCATCATCGAAATCATCAACTTCATCCTCTACAGTCATTGTCTTCTCAAAATAAACGGGGGTCTTACCCATGGAAACACCCACTAGGTTCTGAGACACCTCCCGTCCGGTGGCAATGCCATCACCGTTTACGTCAGCGGGCTTGGGAGCGTAGAAGTAAACACCCTCAGGGAGGACCTGCGTACCGGACACGACGGCCTTGATCTCATCGCCGCGCTTAACATCCAGTTCGAAGGAATACTTCTCGGTACCGTAAACAACAGGTACCTCTATCTTG
>JAEYOK010000028.1 GCA_023411795.1 Bacillota bacterium | reverse complement strand
ATATATTAGAGAATCCTTTCACTTCATGTAATAACTCAGTGAAAGGATAAACCTCCTCCACAAACATTGCAAGATAAGTAAAATCTTCTTCTTTTTGATTCTTTGTAAGCTCTCCTACAATGATTTGTTTATTACCCATCCAAAGCTTTAATTGAACAACTTGAACTCCGATATATACAAGAAATATCAAAACGAGCACTAAAAGTGGTAAACCCAAATATTTAATTACTTTTCTCATATATACTTCTCCTGCGTTGTTATGTAGTGAAAACCGAATACCGGTAACGGTCCACAATATAGGCTGTTTGTTTATATGTTCTATATTTATCATTTTATTGTCCAGACATGGGAAATTCAAGCATGGATTCTGAAATACCGAATGTCATCTATGAAACGCCCCAAAAAACAGGGTCAAAGATCGCAGTTTTTTGCCTCAATTTTTGCTAATTTTTTGCTCCAAAACCACTATTCGTCATCATTATTACGAACTCAACGTGCCTTGAGTAGACAAAAATGATGTAGAATTCTATATCACATTGCACACCTCTTGAGGGTGTGCATTTTAATAATCGTAAAAAAGTCTCTAAAAATTTCAGAAGCAAACTTAAAATAATTATTGACATATGTCCATAAACAGCAGTATTATTTACTGTAGTTAATGGCATATGCCAATAATAGTTTTGCAGAGGATGATGTCATGCCAAGGCCTAAAAAATGTCGGCGTGTTTGCTGTATGCCCGGTAACCGAAACTTCGGCCCACTGGGAAACGGGAACACCGAAAGAAAGCTTGTTGTAATGACAGTGGATGAATTTGAAGCAATAAGGCTTATTGATTTGGAACAACTAAGTCAAGAAGAATGTGCCGAACGCATGAATGTAGCCCGGACGACTGCTCAAGCAATTTACAACGGCGCTCGTACGAAGTTGGCAGAAGTCCTTGTTAGCGGTTTGGAATTATCTATCAATGGCGGTGATTATGTCCTCTGCGATGGACAACACTCCGGCTGTGGATGTGGTCACTGCCTAAAATAAGATGTCATTTGGGAGATGATGAAAAGTGAGTGAAGAATGCACACATGAATGCTCGACTTGCGGTAGCAGTTGCTCAGAAAGAACACAGGAACAAACGGATTTCAGGGAAAAACCTCATGAATTATCAAATATTAAGAAGGTTATTGGCGTTGTTAGCGGTAAGGGCGGAGTTGGAAAATCTCTTGTCACCTCTATGTTAGCAGTGCTTGCAAAGCGGAGCAATTATAAAACTGCCATACTTGACGCTGATATTACAGGCCCTTCTATTCCCAAGTCATTTGGGCTTCACGAAAAAGCCTCAGGTAGCGAACTTGGGTTATATCCAGTGAAAACCAAGACCGGCATATCCGTAATGTCCTTAAACCTTCTTACAGAGAATGAAACAGACCCCGTTATTTGGCGTGGACCTATTATCGCCGGAACAGTAAAGCAATTTTGGACAGATGTGATATGGGGTGATGTAGACTATATGTTCATAGATATGCCGCCCGGAACTGGCGACGTACCTCTAACGGTTTTCCAGTCTATCCCAGTGGACGGTCTCATTATTGTCGCTTCACCCCAGGAATTGGTAGGCATGATTGTTGAGAAGGCGGTAAATATGGCTCGGATGATGCATATTCCGGTACTTGCTCTGGTTGAGAATATGAGCTATGTAACCTGTCCGGACTGTGGTAAGGAGTACTACGTATTTGGCGAGAGCCATATTGATGCCATCGCCAAAAAATTTGGAATAAGTACAATTGCCAAGCTGCCCATTGACCCGAAACTGGCAGCTGCATGTGACTCGGGAATGATCGAGTTGTTCGACGGAAACTGGCTTAACAATATAATGAAACTATTACAATACGAGGAAATGTAACATGAGAATAGCGGTAACGTATGAAAACGGGCAGGTGTTCCAGCACTTCGGACACACCGAAAGATTTAAGGTCTATGATATTGAAAACGGTAAGGTTACAGTATACACGACCGTCAACACAAATGGCAGCGGCCACGGCGCACTTGCTGATATTCTTAAAAAGATAGGTGTGGATACACTTATCTGCGGTGGTATTGGTGGAGGAGCAAAGAGAGCACTGGCTGAAGCTGGTATTGAACTCTATGGCGGGGTATCTGGCGATGCGGATAAAGCCGTTGAACAATTACTTGCGGGAAAATTGAAATTTGATTCAGAAGCGACCTGCGACCATCACGGCGAACACCATGGAGACAACTGCAGTGAACATGGATGCGGAGAGCATCATTGTGGAAACTAAAAAAGAATTCTATTAACGAAAAAAAAAGCTCAACTGAGGTAATTCTCGGTGAGCTTCTTTTTTATCTTCTCCCTAACCTAGATAAATCTTTTAAAATTATTAAATTTACCTTTTTAGAATTCACGTCGTCCATTAGTCTGTTAAAATCAGGTCTATCAAATGTTGTTCCAGATACACCATCATTATAATAAATATCTACTAATGTCCAATTTAATTTATTCAAAACAATTGGTTTAAGTAACTACCTGCTAAAAACATTATTATGTTTTTGCAAATAGCATAATTATTTTTTTGAATTAGTTTCTAAATAATATTTAAAGCTTTCATTAACAAGTTGCTGAAAATCTTTTCCGGAAGAATTGTACTCTGAAAATATAATGTACTGAGCAGAATTATTATTTTTTTTACTCAATAAAATCACCCCATATATGCACCATTGATATTAAATATTGTGTGTAAAAATGAATACACAGGTCGACAGTCTAAAGATAATATCAACATATGCTGACTACTTATATGTGATAATTGTGTAAAGGGTGGTATTATATTATTAATATTCAACAATGGGAGGATTTAAAAACGACATGATTAAAAAAATTATTACAATGATTTTAGTATTTAGCATGATACTATCCTCAATGATTTCTGTTTTTGCAGAATCAAGCTTTTCTGATATGCCAAAATCTGATTATTGGTCATTTAAAGCCTTGAATGAGGCTGTAAACAATGGTTTAATACATGGATATAATGGCAAAATAAATCCAAAAAATAATGTTACACGTGCGCAATTAGCAACAGTAATTAATAATGCATTTGGCGCAAAAGAGGCTGCAGATATATCCATGTACAAGGACGTACCTAGCAATGCTTGGTATGCAAAACAAATGGCAATGGCAGTTAATATGGGAACTGTCAAAGGAGTTTCCTCCAACAAACTTGAACCTTTATCTTATGTTACAAGACAAGAAGCCTTTTGTATTATTGCCAATGCTTTAAAGCTTAGCGACGGAGATGCACAAAATCTAAATAAATTCTCGGATAAGGATAAAATAGCATCATGGGCAACTAATTCAATAGCTTCACTTGTACAAGCAGGTTACATAATTGGATATGGTGGGGGGAAGCTTAATCCTAATGGAAATATCACATTGGAAGAATTAGCACAAGTTATGTCAAATATTATTCAACAATATTTTTCAGTTTCAGGTGAATATACACAAGTCAATCAAGGAAATGTGATGATTAATACTGAAAATGTTACTCTTAAGAATACTAAAATCAATGGTGATTTAATTATTGGTGAGGGAGCTGCTAATAGTGATATAACTTTAGATAAAGTGACTATTAGTGGCAGACTTGTAGTACGTGGTGGTGGTCAAAACTCAATTAAGATTATAAACTACAGTAATGTAGGAAGTATAATTGTTGGAAAATCAGCTTCAGGAGCAATTCGAATTAAAATTGAAGAGGGCTGTAAAGTTGGTGTTGTATACATAGATGATGGCAAAGATGATGTTATTGTTGAAGGTGTTTTCAATCAAGTTGTTGTAAAATCAGATACACCAGTTGTTGTAAAGGATGCTGAAATTAATGTATTATCTGTAGCAGCTGAAAGTGCAAACGTAAAAATTAAGGGGAAATCAATTGTTCAAATAACTGAAATACAAGAAAATGCAACAAATTCTAAAATTGAAGTAACAAAAGATGCAACTGTAAAAAAAGTTAATTCAGCAGCTGACAATGTTGTTATAGGTGGTGATGGAAGTGTTGTAGAAGCAAATATAAGCGGAGACAATACTCAAGTTAATACAGACAATACTGATTTAGTTGTTGAGAAAGGTACTACAGGTGTTATTGAAAACGGTAATGCTGTTAAAGATACTGGAGAACCTATTAAAACTGGTGAACCAAAACCAGAGCCATCGTCATCAGGCACAGGCGGTACAGGCACAGGTGGAACAGGCACAGGCGGTTCAGGCACAGGCGATACAGGTGAAAAAACTGATACAATTAAAGTTACCAGTGAAGATAAATTGATAGAAGCAATGAATTCAGATAGTATTAAGAATGTTAAAATAACCGAAAATATAGTATTGACAAATAACTTAACTATAAACAAGCATGTTGAAATTGTTGCTGGTAAAGAATTAACAAATTACGCTACTATATCATTGAATAATTGTGCTTTACGTGTATATGGTAAGTTCACTAATAACGGTAATGTAGATGTTAGAGAAGGCAGAATTTATAGAATGGTTGATTTAAAACCAACAGATACTGGAATAAATGTTGTTCAAGCTACAATTGATAGCACTAGTAGCCTTAGTGTTTGTGACGTTGCTATTGCTCATAACTTTGAAGGTTTAAAAAAGGCAGCAGTTACTGACAAAGCAATATATGAACGTATTGAAATCATGCGCCATGAAGAAAAGAATGATAGTGATATTGTACTGGAATCTGATTTAGATATTGATGCTGATATGTATATTGAAAGGGGTTGCGGAATAGAAGTTCCTGAAAACTACACATTGAATATTGTTGGCAATAATCATAATATTGATAATGAAGGCGATATTTGGGTATACGGTAAATTAAATCTTGGTTCAAATAATGAATTCTATAATGATGGCAAAATTCAAGTTGGTGGAATATATGGCATCCTAACCGATAAATGTACATTTACAAATAACGGAACTATGGAAAACAGAAACTACATTGAGGTTTTATCAAACGGATTGTTTACTAACAATGGTAATATCAGTAACCGAGGCACAATTAAGGTTCAAGATGGTGAATTTAATGGAAGCGGGATAGTAGTTACGAAGGTTTATGATTATGAACAATTAACAAGTGCAATGGGCAATAGTTCTATTACCAACATTGTAATTGCAAGCAGTGTTGCCCTTAAAGGTAATTTGAGTGTAGATAAGCCAATATCAATAGGCTATGATCGTGAATTGGGAGATATAAAAACCAATGGATATACAATTACAATACCTACAAACCAGACATTAAGTGTTAATGCGGGTCAATTGGTTATCAACAAAAACCTTGAAAACAGTGGGCTAAACGGAAAAGTAATTAACAATGGCACACTAGTTGTTTCAGAAAATGGAAGAATAAGAATTGAAGAAGGTGGGGCACTTGAAACAGCAAACGATATAGACATTATAGGTTGGCTAGATGTTTATAACTACGAGGGTATGAATAGCTATATAACAGGTGCTGGAAAAATAACAACGTATTCTGACAGAGCAGGCTTAATAGACCGCACACTTGATATATTGTATGAATTTAATGATCAAGAGGTTTCTATTACCCCTTCAGATATAGCTGTAAATGCAGGTGCAAGCATTACTCCAACCGCAGATATTGTATCAAAGGTTTCTGAGGTTAGCGAATGGTTTAATGATTATAATACACTCAGACATTATGCATATGCTTCGATGATGCTAAATGGAATTGGTGTAACTAGTGTTTCTGATTTGGACACTCCAGAAAACAATCCTTACACTAAAGTAACTTACGGATACGCTAAAACAATTTTTCAACAAGTAGCTAATAAGTTAGGGCTTGGAGCTGAACAGAGTGTAGTGGATTTCATGAGTACACTAGACAGCAAAGATAGTACAGCTTATATAGATGATGTTGGTCAAGATAGCTCAATTGACAAATTATTTAATGACTTTTCGACTGCGCTATGCCAAGCTACAGGAAAAATGATTGTATGGGATTATTCTCAATTAATGAGTGCAATAAACGATAACTATATTACAGATATTATGATTTCAGGAAACATTGAGCTTAATGAGAATTTGAGCGTAGATAAGTCAATATCAATAGGCAGTTATCGGAATGGTGGAGAGTTAAAAACCAACGGATATACAATTACAATACCAATGGGCAACATACTAAACATAAATGAAGGTAATTTGGTTATCAATAAAAATAATGAAAACAGTGGGCTAAACGGAAAAGTAATTAACAATGGCACACTAGTTGTTTCAGAAAATGGAAGAATAAGAATAGAAGAAGGTGGGGCACTTGAAACAGCAAACGATATAGATATTAGAGGTAATTTAGATGTTTATGATTATGATAATATGAGTACCTATATTACAGGTACTGGAAAAATAACAACATATTCTGACAGAGCAGGCTTAATAGACCGCACACTTGATATTTTGTATGAATTTAATGATGAAGATCAAGTGGTATCTGTTAGTCCTTCAGCTATATCTATAAGTGCAGGTGCAAGCATTACTCCAACCGCAGATATTCAATCAAAGGTTTCTGAGGTTAGGGATTGGTTTATTGGAGATGGCAGGAATGATAATTATACACGTAGACATTATGCATATGCTTCGATGATGCTAAATGGAATTGGTGTAACTAGTGTTTCTGATTTGGACACTCCAGAAAACAATCCTTACGCTAAAGTAACTTACGGATACGCTAAAGCAATTTTTGAACAAGTAGCTAATAAATTAGGTCTTGGAGAGGACACAAGTGTAAAGACTTTCATGACTACGCTAGGAAGCAAAGACAGTACAGCTTATATAGATGATTTTGGTCAAATTAACTCTATGAACACATTATTTGATGACTTTTGGGCTGCACTAAATCAAGCTATAGAAGCTATAAAAGATTAATTGATTTTGTAGTGTTTAAAAAATTAATAGACCATAAAACAGGTAGCTGCGATTTTTGAGTTGTTTTCATTAGTCGCAGCTACTTTGTTTGTATTTATACATTTGCATCACCCCCTCAAACCCTTCCGATTCCAACCTCACAATTACACGAAAGCCTTATATCAAGCCTTTCCAGACACCCTGTTTTAAACCCTCGTAATCAATACTACTGTCTCAACGTGGGTTGAGGATACAATAATGATGTCCTAAACATCTGGTATCCCCTTGGTGGCAAGATGTATTTCTGAAAAATTTAACAAAAATTGTTAATTACTATTTCTAACTATATTTTTAGCCCCAATATAAGTTACATAGAAATATCCACCATATATAACAAATAGAGTCAGAGAAGCCATAAGTGATGAGCTTCCTATTATACTACTGCTATAAGAACCAATAAATCTATTTATTACAATCATTCCAATTATGGAGTGGATAATTGCTAAGACCAAGGGTATCATAAAATACATTAAATTTTGCTGAAGTATAGATTTGTTTATTAATTTGTCATTAACACCGATTTTCTTAAGAGACTTATATCTATCAATGCTATCGCTTATATCAGACAATTGTTGCAATGCTAGTACTGCTGCGCTGGATACTAGAAATACTATCCCTAAATATACCCCCAGAAATACAATCATTGTTGTTGACCCATATACTCTTAAATTTACCAGCTCTAAATTATCTCCCAAAACTTGAACATATTTATAATTCTCTTTAATATCATTTAAGAAGTTGGAGAATTTTTCTTTTAATTGTTTGTTACCTTCGAACATTACATTGAATCCTGTGGAATATAAATTTAACTCACCGGAGAAGTTGTCAGGGACAATTAAGATGAAGAAGTCCATAAAATATTCTGTTGTAGCTATATTTTCCTTTATGGGAACTTTATTTTTAATGGTGTAATTTTTATTATCTATATTTATTGTGTTTTCATCTTCTAAAAACATATTCAGAGCATTTGTCACCTGTTCATAGTTGGACACAAGCAAGACTTCATCTTCACCTATACTAATGGGTGGCTGTCCCTTAAGTTGTATAATTGAATTATATTCAGATGCTTTTATTACAGATATATGATCATCCAAATTCGCCTCTTTTTCTTGCTCATTCAAATATTTATTTAATAAGTCACTTCTAGTTATATTAATTTTATATTCACTGAAAAACGCATGTTTTTCATAATCATTATATTTAAAATCCATTAAGTCCATATATTCTTTGACATCTTTTATCTTTTGATCTTCTTGATTGATAATAAGTTGAATTGTACCATCAAAGGACGTATTTCCTTTGATCAACTTACTATAAGCACCTTTGAAGCTAAACATAGTAAACAAAAGTGTAATTGTTAGGAAAATCATAAGACATATTACAGTCATTGATAAAAAGTTAGTATTTATCTTATTGTTTACTTGTCTTAGCACAAATATATTTAAATCTTTGAAATATATTTTTTTATTCTTTTGTATTGTATGAATAAAGAAACTTGAAAGGCTGAAAAAGAATAACAGAGTCCCTATAATTCCCATCATTATAGAAATAATAAATAGATTATTTTCATAATTATTTTTAGGATTTAATCCGGCTTCCAATATTAGTATATATGCAATTACCAAGGCTGCTACTGATATAAGAAATATAATTATTGAGAGTAACGAATTATTTATTCTAATTTTTTCATTTTTCTTTGATGCATTTAGCATATCAATCAACTTGTATTTTGAAATAGTTCTCTGATTGAGGAGCATTACTATAAGGAATATTATACCAAAGTATACAGCAGCTTTAATCACTGCATTTACTGAAATAATAAATTTATATTTAATTATATTTAAGGCTAAAAGGTTCGCCGTTATTATAGATAAACCTTGAGATACAATGATTCCAAGTATAATTCCAACAACTAGAGATATCAGACCGATTAAGATAGTTTCAATAATTAATATTTTTGAAATTTTACCTTTCGGCATGCCCAATGTCATGTATATACCTAACTCTCTTTTTCGCCTTTTTATTAAAAAATTATTGGCATAGACTATAAGCCCTCCAAGAATAAAGGATACAAATACAGATGCTCCAGCTATAAGCTTATTTATTGTCCCCATAAACTCAGAAGTACTTTTACCCATTTCAAGCATTGAATTTTGAGCTTCAATAGAATTAAAACTATAAAATATACATACTGCAAAAGTTAAGGTAAGGAAATATATAAAATAATCATTAAAACTTCTTTTTACATTATTTATTGCTATTTTAAAAAACATCTCCACTATCACCTCCTATCAAGGTTACAACTTCAATTATCTTATTGAAAAATTCCTTTCTCGTATCATTTCCACGTATCAATTCATTAAAAATCGTACCGTCTTTTATAAACAAGATTCTATGGGCATGACTAGCCGTGAAAGCATCATGAGTTACCATCAGTATTGTAGATTGAAACTCTTTGTTCAGCTTTTCAAATGAATCCAATAGCAATCTTGATGATTTTGAGTCTAAAGCTCCAGTAGGCTCATCTGCCAGTATTATTGATGGACCTGTAACCAATGCTCTCGCAGATGCTACTCTTTGTTTTTGTCCACCTGACATTTGAAAAGGATACTTTTTTAGAACATCAGTAATTTCAAGTTTCTCTGCAACCTTTTTAATATATTTATCTATTTCAGTACTTTTTCTTTTTTGAATTGTCAGAGCTAGAGCTATATTTTCATAGGCCGTTAGGGTGTCAAGAAGATTAAAATCCTGAAATATAAATCCCAATTCATCACGTCTAAATTTTTCAATGTTCCTTTCCTTTAGTCTTGTAATATCCTGACCATTTATGATAATATGTCCGGTTGTAACCGAATCAATAGTTGAAATACAATTCAAAAGAGTAGTCTTGCCACTACCTGACGGCCCCATTATTCCCACAAACTCTCCCTTATCTACCTTAAAGCTTATGTTGTTAATGGCTTTTGTTATATTCCCCTTATTGCCATAGTACTTTTCAACTTTTTCAACGCTCAATATATTATTCATTACTTTTCCTCCATAATTTCATATACTGTTATCTTCTAACATAGAATTCCGTGCCAGTTTCTACTATATCTTTGCCAGCTACATATATACAAACAGCGTAATATCCTTCTTCAAGACCTTCTGGTACTGATAACTTTGTAGAAAAGTATCCCCCTTTACTTATAGCTATATCATCTTGAACTAAAAATCTGTTTTCTTTTCTAGCCTTGTCCCTATACCATACAACTTGTGCTTTTTTTATCCAAAATCTATTACCCTTTGCAGAAAAATAAACTGTATCTTCTGGTGAAAACTCAGTTGATATATCTACAGCCTCCCCTTTGTCATCGATATTTGTTGCTACAACGCCTTCTATAATTTTTGGACCATTATAATACCTATAGCCGAAGTAGAAACTAATTAATATAAGCATGACTGCTATTACTGAAATTAATATTTTTTTCAATTTTAATTCCTCCTAAATTTATTTTTATTTATAGCCTTTGTTGGACAAACTTTTATACATTCTCCACATCTAATACATTCACCGCTATTTGGTGTTTTATAAACATCTATATTTAATTTACATTGGCGTGTGCAAGCCCGACAAGATGTACACTTATCCTTTTCTAACTTATATCTGTAGAAGCTAATTCTGTTAAATAGAGAGTAAAATGCCCCTAAGGGACATAAATATCTGCAAAACAATCTGTACACAAATATGGAAGCTACTATAATGGTAATTAATATAAATGCCTTCCATATGAATAAAAACCCTATTGCTTGCCTTAAAGATTGATTCATAAGAAGTAAGGGTATAGCTCCTTGCAGTGTTCCAGCGGGACAGATAAGTTGACAGAAGTAAGGGGGACTAGTTCCGAATTCATTTACTAAAAATAGTGGAAGTATAATAACGAATATTAATAAAATAAAATACTTAAAATATCTAAATACATTGTTAACCTTATTATTTATTTTTACCTTACTAGTCGGTATCTTATATAATAAATCTTGAAAAAAGCCAAAAGGACATAGCCACCCACATATAAACCGGCCAAATATAACACCAAATAAGAGTAATATCCCACTTACATAAAATGAAAAATTATATTTTAAAGTTCCTATGACAGCTTGTAGTGACCCTATTGGACAAGACCCTATAGCACCTGGACAAGAATAGCAATTTAATCCTGGTACACAAATTTTCTTACTAAGATCTTTATAAATACTCCCGTTTAAAAAACCCTTCAAATTCGCATTTGTTGCTAATGTGGCAAATATTTGAGTTATTCTTCTTCTATCCAATGCCTATACACTCCAGACATATGTGTATTGCTTTCTTCAACACAATCTCAACTTCATTTCTGAATATACCAGCGAAAATAAATATAATACTAGTTAAAAAAAACCCAATCCTAATTAAGCCTTCGTTATTAACAATAAACTTTGTATTCACGAATATACACATCCCGTTATTTTATAGAATCGTACCCCACCGCATTGGTGAGGTACTTTGTATCTACAATACGATCTAATTTTTTATGCTTTTTAGACGATCCATAATTTGTGTTTTATACTCTTTTCTGCTCCTAGAGCCTACAACCAAATCGCCTATAATATTTCCTTCTTTGTCTACAAACAAAGTTGTTGGAACTGCAGAAATTTTATCTAGTATATTTTTCTTTAGGGTCTCATCCGGAATTATGTTTGTGTATTGTACTCCTTTAGTCGAAAGGATTTTTTTCGCTAACTCTTCATTATCCTTGTCTGGCGTATCTGAAACAATACCAATTATATTAACCCCATCTCCCCGAACTTCCTCATAAAGACTTTGAATGTCAGGCATCTCGTCTATACATGGTTGACAATTGGTGCCCCATATATTAACCATGGTAATCTTACTGCTTTTTAAAATACTACTGTCTATTTCACTGCCTTCCAAAGTTTTCGTTGTGAATTCTAATTTACTTTTTGCAACTTTTTCGGTCTCTGATATTGGCTTATATACATCTATTAAACTCTTAAAATTCTCAATTTCCGCATAGTTTTCTTCAAGGTCTTTCTTGGCCTCTTCTGTTAAGCCTTCAGTATCAGGTTCATTATTATATAATAAGTAGAATTCGAAGTTGTCAGCTTTACCAATTAAATGCTTATTATCGTACTTATTAAATAATTCTTTTTGGACATTTTCTTCTGTTATCCTCTTATCTATAGTTAAAATCCTGCATAAATTTCTACTTTCATTTGATAGTTCATCAAACTTCGCTGTAGCTTTTTGGATCTCCTCCTCGCCAGCATCAGTTTTTCTTAATTCTTGTAATTTGATTATCTTATCTACAAGCTCATCTGACATATAATTCAGGACAAGATGTCCAAGTAGGTTTTCCTCTGGTTCAAAATATGCCAATTCTATATTTTGTTTTCCGTTAATAACTTCATACCACTTATCTGGAACATCGAACGCAACCCCTATTTCGTCATATTTTATAAGTCTGATTTTTTGGTCTTCTTCTGCAAAATCTACTCCATTTTTCCCCTGACTACATGCTACCATAAGTACGCTTATCATTACTAACATAATAATAGCTAATACCTTTCTATTCATTATTCAGTCTCCTCCTATAAAATTTCATTTTTTATACTTATATCTTATCAGGGGTGACTATGAATACATATTAGTTTATATTTTATTAAAGTTACATTTTTGAAAGACTAGAAATATAGTGAAATATTATAGAAAAATAACGAGTCAAAGCTACTGCAGTGTCCAGTGCTTTAAACTCGTTATAAAGTTAATCAACTCATTAAGTTAGCTTTGCCTAAAGGAAAGATGATATTAACCTTTGTTCCTTCTCCAATTTTCGAAGTTAAGCTTATCCCTAAGCCTAACTGGTCAGAAAGTTTTTTGCACAAATATAATCCAATTCCAGTTGACTTCCCATATTTTCTTCCATTCTCTCCAGTAAAACCTTTTTCGAAAACTCTATTAATATCTTTATCTATAATACCTATGCCATTATCTTCTAATGTAAGAACAATATTGTTTTCATTTTTAACAGTATATGCTCTTACCTTTCCTTCCTTTTCTCTTGTGTATTTAATGGAATTTCCTACTACTTGATTTAAAATGAATTCTAACCATTTTGCATCACCATATACTGTTCCTTCTACAGCTTCCATATCGATAGAGATCTTTTTACTTATAAAGTCTCTCGAATTTCTCTTTACGACATTTCTTACCAGGGTTGATAAAGAAACTTCTGAAATAATGTAATCCTTGCTTACATTATTACTTCTTGAGTAATATAGTACCTGTTCAATATATTCTTCAACTTTTCTTATTTCATAATTAATGTTTCTAGTAACCTCATTTTGATTATTTTCTATAATTAATCTTGCTGATGCAATGGGGGTCTTTATCTCATGGACCCAAGTCTCAATATATTCTCTATATTCACTTTCCATATCTTTATACTTCTTTACATGTTCATGCATATCCTTATTGCCCACTTTTAACAAATTATATACAAGCTTACCTTCTATAAATTCAGGTTCCTTAATAATCTCAACTAACAGATATTTTTTATCTAGATTATCCATTATATTAGTTACTACAACATAAAATTTTTTTTGCTTAATATACTCTGCAATTATATAAGAAAAGATGGGAAGGAACCATATGCAGAAAATCAGAATGATTATATTAGCACTGATTTCAATTAGTAGCATGATGACCCATACTATAGTAAATAGCATAAAATTGATCAATAAAAACGTTGTTCTATCTTTTAAATAATCTTTTATATTCATGGTAGTATATATCCTAATCCACGTCTTGTCTCTATACTTTCTTTCATTCCCACTTCCTCAAGTTTTTTTCTTAATCTTGTAACATTAACGGATAAATTATTATCATCTACAAAAATATCTGAACTCCACATAAAGTCCATTAGATCATCCCTTGACACTATTTTTCCTTTGTTTTTTATCAAGCAGGAAAGTATTTTAATTTCATTTTTTGTCAGTTCAGCTGAAATGCCTTTATATTTAATAGATCCATTAGATATATTAAACTTTAGATCATTATAAGTGATTACATCTTGAGTGTTAACCCCTTTAACCCTTCTTAATATAGAGGTTATTCTTGCCAAAAGAACTTGAGTGTTATATGGCTTTGTAATGAAATCGTCTGCGCCTAAATTGATACTCATAAGTTCATCCACCTCATTATCCCTACTTGTAACTACTATTATTGGTACATTTGAGTTTTTCCTTATTTCTCTGCATATATAGTATCCATCAAATACAGGTAGGTTTATGTCTAGAAGTATTAAATCAGGTTCTTCCCCTAGAGTATATTCAATAATGTTCTCAAAGTTTGTTGGAGCAAAAACCGTATATCCATATTTAGTTAGAAAAGTTGTAAGTTCTTCTCTTATTGTTTTAGTATCTTCTATAATTATTATTTTTGACATAGTCCCATTTCCTTTATAAAATCTATCAGCTTAAGGATATTATAATTTGAATGTCATCTATGAAACGCCCCAAAAAACAAGGTAAAAAATGCACTTTTTTGACCCGATTTTTGCTCTTTTTTTGCTCTAAAACCACTACATATAGTGGTTGACCCGCCTCATTTGCCCTCAGAACCACTATTCGTCATCATTATTACGCACTCAACGTGTTCCGTCCAAGGGAACATGTCCACCGGTTGGACTTCCTTCACTGCAAAACCGTTTTCGGTTAAATATTTCAGATCCCTTGCTAGGGTGGAAGGGTTGCAGGAGATATAGACAATACGGTCAGGGGACATATCGACGAGAGTTTTTAATAATACCTCATCGCAACCTTTACGTGGTGGGTCAACGAAAACCACATCTGCTTTTTCACCTTTTTCATATAGACCGGGTACTACTGCTTCTGCTTTACCACAATAAAAATCAATGTTGGCGATACCGTTTTTGAGGGCATTTTTCTTAGCAGCTTCCACTGCTTCGGGTTCTGATTCAACACCAATTACCATGCTGGCTTTGCTGGCAGCTAACAGTGCTATCGTGCCTATCCCACAGTAAAGGTCGTACACCGTGTGGGTTTCATCGATCATTGCAAATTCAATTGCCTTGCTGTATAAAACCTCGGTTTGTAACGAATTGACCTGATAAAATGACAGGGGAGATATTTCAAAGGTCAAACCGCTTAATTGATCTTCTATTGTATCCTTGCCAAAAAGGGTAATATTACGATTTCCTAATATGACATTTCCGGGCTTATCGTTGACGTTTAATATGACGCTTTGCAATCCAGGTATATCTCTTTCTAATCTGTATAGTAGCTTATTCTTTTTAGGTAGTTCAGGCTGTGTAGCAACAATAATAACCATAACCTCGCCGGATTTATAGCCTATCTTAGTCACAACATGGCGAATAAGCCCTTTGCCGGTCTCTTCATCATATACGGGTATATTCAGCGCTTTAATATATCCAAGCACAATATCCTTTGCCTTGTCACTTAATGGGTGTTGGATATCGCAAACCGGAGTGTCGATAATCTGATGGCTGCGACGGGCATAGAAGCCGGCGACAACCCCCTCCTTATCAACTCCCACAGGGTATTGGGCTTTATTCCTGTAGTTTTTAGGGTTGTCCATACCGATGGTATTGTTAACAGTTATATTTTGCAGTCCGCCTATTCGTTCAAGATTATCCTTTACAACCTGTCGCTTGAATTCGAGAGTTTTTCCATAGGACATATGCTGAAGGCTGCACCCGCCGCAACGTTTATATGCCGGACAGTACGGCTCTGCACGGAATGGACTTGCTTGAATTAACTCAACAACACGTGCAATAGCATAGCTTTTAAGAAGCTTTATTATTTCAACACGAACACGCTCTCCTTCAATAGCTCCCTGAACAAATATAGCAAAGCCCTCATATCGCCCCACTCCCATGCCTTCGTGGGTCATGCTTGTAATTTCTACTTCGAGTATTTGATTTTTCTTAACCATAAGTCTCCTTAAATCTCATTTATGTATTAATTATAGCATAAAGAAAGAACGGTATAACCGTTCTTACTTAAGTGTTTCCAATTTTGTATTATGTTTTTCCTTTATATTTGGTCAATATACCGTTAAGTCTCGAATATGTAGAATCCAGCATTGTTTCGATTCTTTCCATCTCGGATATGGTTTTCTTTGAATCCTCAATTTTTAGATCTATACTGTGACCGGCTTCATAAAGCTCACTGGAATTCTTGTTTATGTTTCCTATTGTATCCATAAGCTTCTGGTTAGCAATAAGCTGCTTATTGCTCTTCTGTGCGTAGTCATCGAGGGTTCCTACAACCTGGCGCACTCTGTCGGTAATATCCTCTATTGATTTGTGGACATCTGCTACGCTCTTGACGCCCTGTTCCACACCACTAACACCTTCATCCATGTTATGAACGGTCCACTGTATTTTTTCCTGAATCTCGTTGAGCTGCTTCTTAATCTCTTTAGCCGCATTACCACTGGCATCGGCAAGTTTTCTTATTTCATCTGCAAGAACAGCAAAGCCCCTGCCCTGTTCTCCTGCCTTTGCAGCCTCAATCGCTGCATTTAGCGCCAGCAGGTTAGTTCTCTTGGCTATCTGAGTTATTGTGTTTGTAATTTCCTCAATTCTGCCTGAAGAACCCTCAAGTTGTTCTACTTGTTGAGCAATATCCTTTACGGTTTCTGAAGCCTTCAATATGGCATCCTTTGCTTCTTTGGCTGTTTGTTTGCTCTTTTCGGTAAAATCCACAGCTTCTTTTGTCACAGCAACATCTAATTCCACCGATTCAATTACAACTTCATCAACTAAGTCAATAGAGTTGGGCTTAAACTGGTTCAACAATTCCTGCATTCCTGCAGCCATATTCTTTAGAAGATCCTTGTTTTGCATGAAGCTTCCTAAGAGCTCAGTGCGCATCTTTCCTATGTATTCACTCACAGCTAAAGTGTCGTTTAGGATTTGCTCTCGGGTATCAAGCACTGCATTAACGCTTTCTGCCATCTGAGAGAACTCATGTGCCATGGGTGAACTAATTCTGGATTTAAAGTCTCCGTCCTCAACTTCTTTTAAAAGTCCGGTCATTTGCTTTATAGGTTTTACTATTGATTTACTGACTATAAAGGCAATAATTACACCAAAGAGTATTGAAATAACAGACATTATAACAATTGCCGGTAAAATGTAATTCTCAATATTCCTTGAATGATTTATATTTTCATCAAAATTGGTCTGAAGTTTCTGATCAAGATTATCAAGCATGGGAATCAGTTCGGTTCTTATCGATTTAATTTCGTTTATACCTTCTATCTTTTTATCCGAGGCAAGTGCCTTCAGATTGTTCATTAACACATCAAAAGAAGCGGATGCTTTATCAAGTTCGGTTATGTCAAAACTGATTGATTCATCCAAACCTTCCAAGGTCGCCTTTAAATCTGGTATTTTCGCAATAATTAAATCATCTAAAAGGGACTGGTCCCTGGTAATTGCGCCTATAGCAGCTTGTGTTCTTATTTCCTGGGCCATTGTACCGGCCTTGAGCAAAATAGATTTTAGTGACAACAATTTTTCAGTCTCAGTTATTTCAATTTCCTCAAGTTCCTCTTCAAGGTATGCAATATCTTCAATTAATGCTTCGTGCTGATTATGAAGCTTAGTAATTTCAGCTAAAAGTGCATCCGAGCCTTTTTTAATATCATCCTTTTGCTGTGTGAAATCATAAACGGGGATTGTTTTTGCGTCTATAGCCGGCAGTTCCTCTGCCAATGCTGCTTTTTGCAGTATAATTGTGAGGTTATCAATAGCGCCTTGATTTTTTAATATATAGTCATCTGTTTGAGTAGCTAACGCAAGCATAGCCGTATTATGTTTCGATATGCTGTCGGTAACGGCTAAGGCCTCATTATTGATTTCTGCAATTGTAACACCTTGTTTACTAATGTCGGCTTCAAGCTTTTCAAGGGCGGCGTTTATTGCCACTGTGTTATCATCAATATTCTCATTTATCTTATTTATAATATTTTTCCACAAAGTCATAACTTCATTTATCGATGATTTAAGTGCTTCTTCACCGGCTTGAGTAACAGTGGGAGCAATTAAAGAGCTATATTTTTCAGTGATGACCTTCTCTTTTTGAAGTATTGATGCAATAATCGTCTGTACTTCCTGAATAGCCGAATCAGACCCAAACGCTCCGGTTGAAACTGAGGCTACAATATCACTGCATACCTTGTTAATTTTTTCATCCTCTTGGAGCAGCAGATTCTGAATGTCTTGTTTCTCAAGCATTCCTTGATACAAAACAATTACTTTTTCCTGGGAAATTGTTCTTAAGTCTTCGATTTGACGAGCTAACGATGAGTTGTGCTGAATCTTCTTCGCACCGTCTATTACATAGTCCCGTGCAAACCAGGATAATAGACCAGATATTAAAACTGAAAGCACCACCAGAATTATAAAACCTATATAAATCTTGCTCTTAATCGTTGCTTTTGTCATATTTTTTCCTCAAAATAAATAGAATTGAATAATAGACTTATATATCCTATCATATACCAACATACAAATTAATTCAAAACAAAATTCATAATATATCTTCTCTTTCGAGATATAATATAATATAATATGTTTACTTGTTAAATTTGACTTATTATTGTAATATAAATGAAACAGTTATTGTATTAATGGCTAAAAATAGCCTTAATGTATGAATACGGATTATGATTATTCAGTTTAAGTTGGTCAATTATTAATCACAAAGGTAATTAAGGAGAGAAGACATGAAAAAGATGACAGGAAAAATTTCTGCAAAACGGCGAAATTATCTGTCTTTTATGCTTGTTCCTCACCGAAAGGGCACTGTCCGTACCATAAGAATCAACAATTACAGGACAACCCTACTTTCAGTAACAGCTATCATGCTAGTAGCTCTTCTGATGCTTACAGGATATACCTTATCAGTAGTCAGGCAGAACAAGGAGCTTATAGTACAGCATGAGCAGGAGTTGAATTTAATTCTTTCGCAAAAGACTGAATTAGAGGACTTCATTGCTAATCAGACAAAAGAATTAATAGAGAATTCTGAGCTTATTGCCGCAGCAGCCACTTCAAAAACAATTTCTGAAAAGGCTGTTGAACAGTACAAAACCGAATATGAAGATATGGTGGTCGCATACGTCGATGACAATATGAAAACCATTAAGTCTGTCAGTCGAGGAAGTTCTAAAGAAATGACTTTTAAAGAAAGCCTACAGGAATTGCGCTCACTGATAGAAGTTGTCCAAAGTGCAAAGTTATCTGAAGACAACACTAATGATAAAATAGAAAAGAAAGAAGCCGAGCTCACAAACTATCTCAATTCCCTTCCCACATATTGGCCCGTAGATAACAGCACTACCATTCACTCTGCTTTCGGTAGACGGCTACATCCGATTTACGGGTATTACCGTCAGCATGATGGTATAGATATCGGTGACAAAAATTATCCCACAATTTATGCAGCAGGTGCCGGCAAGGTTATTCAAGCAGGTAAAAGCAGTGGTTATGGAAACTATGTCACAATCGATCATGGTAATGGTTTTCGAACACTTTATGCACATTTAAAATCTTACAATGTTAAAGTTGGTGACTGGGTGAAGAAGGGACAGAAGATTGCTAAAATGGGCAACACAGGAACTTCCACCGGAACCCATTTACATTTCGAGATACAGATTAATGGTGTTGCAACCGATCCTACTAAATTTGTTGAAAAGCGATAAATACATTATTTGAAAGGCGGAAAAGAATATGTTTAGCAAAAAGAAAACACCGCTTGCTATGGATACCGTATTGGGTGAATTCACAAGCTTTAATGGAAATATTGAATCAGAGGGGTCTATTAAAATTCTTGGTAAAATTGAAGGAGATGTCAGAGCCAGCGGCGATGTTTATATCGAACCAACCTCTACAGTAACAGGCAATGTATACGGAAGCAATGTATACATAAGCGGAACCATCAATGGAAACGTTCTATCAAAAGGTATTTTGCATCTTATGACGCAGGCTAAGCTCCTTGGAGACATTGAGGTAAACAGCATCGTTACTGACGAGGGTGCCATCTTCCAGGGCAACTGCCGAATGATTGAGCTGAATAAAGAAGAAAATACTCCAGCCAATCCCCGAAAAAATAGAATTAAGTCTAAGCGTAATGCTATAGTTGAAGAATAATTGTTATATAGAAAACAGGATGTCCGATCGGGCATCCTGTTTTTTTATTCGAGTTAATCGATGTTTTTATCAATAGCAAATCTGAGTATTTTCTTTGAGGCATTTTTCTGGAATTCTTCTTTTCTAATCTTAACCAGCTTAATGGCTTTATAAGAAACCATTCTACTGTTGACATCCTTAATACTGTTGTTGAAATACTCCTCCACATCATTTATTCCTCGCATGCTTAATGCGTCATAATCGGGAAAGATTTCAGCCACAATAACCTCTTTATTTTTGTTGGTTTTACTCTCACCGGCATAGACAACTACCTCTGATACACCGTATATTCTAGAAATCTCTGTTTCTATTTCTTCCGGATATACGTTTTTGCCATTACTTAAAATGATAATATTCTTGAGTCTGCCTGTTATATAAAGCCAGCCCTCTTCATCCAACTTGCCAAAATCTCCTGTCCTAAAATAACCTTCCTCATCAAAAACCGCAGCAGTTGCCTCCGGGTCTCTATAGTAACCCAACATAACATTTGGGCCTTTAACACAAATTTCCCCTTCACCGTTCTCATCGGGGTCTTTAATTTTTATTAGTTCACCGATTATTGGTGTACCTACACTTCCTTTTTTCTGGTATTCATTCCTGTTACATGAAACCAACGGTGCACATTCTGTTATCCCATAGCCATTAAGAATGGTTATGCCAATAGAGTCAAAGCTATCGATTATATCCTGGTTCAAGCTAGCACCGCCACAAATAATCATCTCAAGCTTTCCACCAAAGCTGTCAAGAACACTTTTAAAAAGCTTACGGCGCAAATCAATCCCACATTTGCGCAAGATATTGCTTGCCTTCATCATCTTGCGTAGCAAGTCGGCCTTTCCGCTCTTTTCAGCAGTCTGCCATATTCTTTTGTGCAAGGTTTCTACAAACAAAGGAACAAGTACCAAATGCTGCGGCTGTTGCTCTTTCATTTCATTCGCTATATATTTTAGACCACTGGATATATAGATTGTGGAACCCTGTGAAAAATGCCCTACAAAAACTACCGTAGAACCATATGTGTGATGAGGTGGCAGAACGCTCATGGTTTTTGGAGTAATTGCGAAATTATACATACCCTGGGTCATATCGGAAACGATATTCTTCTGTGACAGCATTACACCTTTACCCTTACCTGTTGTACCGGAGGTAAAGACTATTGTTGCCAGCCTTTCAGAATCGATTTTGTAGTCATAGTAGGAGTTATCACCGTTGCTGAAACGATCCTTACCTCTTTCCGCAACATCCGAAAGCTTGTTGGCATAGTCTTTTTCTGTCTGTCCCATGCAGACAAATTTCTTTAAAGATATTACCTTATCCTTTAATATCTCAATCTTCTCTTCTACCAGAGGGCTATAAACAACAGCCTCACATCCCGCAAAGTTCATAATCCCGGATATCTCATCGACAGGGAGATCCTTGTCAATGGGTACGACCACCGAACCTATCGACATAAGGCAGAAATAGGTGCATATCCACTCATATGAGCTTTCTCCTACAAGGGCTATATGTTTATCCCTGAATCCCATAGAAATCAATTCCGTGCCCACATTGCGAATAAAATCCCTTGCTTCACTGTAAGTTACATTAACGGTATCAACGTCATGGGGGTCTTTTTTATATGAAAATGCAGTTCTATCAGGATATTTCTTAGCAACATTTTCTGTCATGATCCTAAAATCTTCAAAAATAGTTGTTTCATATAACGGATAATTCTTTTTTCGCATTACGAGCACTCTCTCCTTAAAGCCAAATAGGCACAACCTATATAGCCAAGTTGTACCGTAAAATAGTAAATCTTATATATATCTTAAACTAATTTATAAAAATATCAAATAGCATTCTGCTAATCTTTAGAAATAAATACTAAAAGCAGACCTTCTCTTATAGAAATTGTTGCTGACTGATCGGCAAATTCGTTACTTATTCCCCGACCAATACCAAAAACCAAGGTCTCGTCCAGGAGAGGATACGACAGTCCTGTTGTTGTCACTCCTTTAACACAAGGAGGAAGAGGAAGTACCGATACCTTGTAATTAACGCGTTTATATATTTTTATGAATTTATCTATTAAAAAAATCTGATTATGCTCATCCTCAATATAGCCTTTAGCTCCGCATTTAAGAATCTTATATAAAAGATGGATATTGGCAGTAGTATGATCCAATCGTGTACCGCAACCACCGATAATAACAATCTCGGTTGCTCCTCGTTCAATGGTAAGATCTATTGCCAGCTCCAAATCAGTAAAGTCCTTCTCTGGCGGGAAAGTAACTAACTCAATACTATTCTGGTTTTTTACCTTCAGAAGAGACGGGCCCGGAAGCGAGTCAAAATCACCTAATAAAACATGAGGAGCCAAACCCGCTTTATCAAGGTATAATAAGCCACCGTCAACGGCAACAACCAAATCAGCCCAAGTATAGTGCCTCTTCAGCAGCTCAATGTCAGAGAGGCTTCCGCTGCCTACAATAAGCGCCTTCATCTATATGTTCCTTTTTCTCTGAGGAGACTGACAAAGGCTTCGGGGTTATTACTGCTAAAGAAAGCCGACCCTGTTACAGCAATACCTGCCCCCGCTTCTGAAACCTTAGATATTGTTTTTTCATTTATTCCGCCGTCAACTTCAATTTCAACAGATAGATTCCTATCAATAATCATTTTTCTCAATCTAGATATTTTATCCACCATACCTTCAATAAAAGACTGACCCCCAAATCCAGGGTTAACTGTCATAACAAGAACCATGTCAATCTTGTCAAGCACATATTCAAGAACGGTTTCAGGGGTGGAAGGATTCAAAGATACCCCGGCTTTAATACCCATTTGTCGAATTCGGGATACTGTTCTGTCCAAATGGTGTGTTGCTTCGGCATGGACAGTTATTATATCTGCCCCGGCCTCTTTAAATGCTTCTACATAGCTGTCGGGGTCTGATATCATCAAATGTACGTCCAAGGGAAGCTTAGTCAACGGACGGATTGCCGAAACTACTAACGGGCCAATCGTGATATTAGGTACAAAATGGCCGTCCATAATATCAATGTGGACCATATCCGCCCCGGACTTTTCAATCTTTCTTATTTCCTCCCCTAAAACAGAAAAATCAGCTGAGAGTATTGATGGTGCAACCTTAATCATAACTTATCTCCTATACCTGTTGTCATAAACATCTTTTAGTTCTTTATATAATTCTATATATCTGTTGTATCGGCCTTCATCAACCTTTCCTTCATCATATAGGCTTCTGACAGCGCAATCAGGCTCGCCTGTATGGCTACAGCCTTTAAACCGGCATGAATCAGTAACATCGATAAATTCAGGATAGTAGCCTGTCAGGACATCATGGTTCACTTCGGTTATAGAAAAAGCACTAAATCCGGGAGTATCTAATATAAAACCTCCCTTATCAAGACGAAAAAGCTGTACATGGCGGGTTGTGTGCTTTCCACGCTGGATACGATCACTAATATCACCTGTTTCCATAAGCCAGTTATTTAAAACAGTATTGAGTATTGTTGATTTACCCACTCCCGACTGACCCGCAAAAGCGGTAGTAAATCCTACCAACTCCTTGTGAAGCATATCGTACGCTTCACCGTTGAACTTACTCAGGAGTAATATTGAAAAACCGGTCTTTTGATAGACCTTTATTAAATTGTCTACTTGATTCCCCGTATCCAAATCGGCCTTATTTATAATAATTAAGGGCCTTATATCTTTAGCCTGACATGTTATAAGCAGCTTGTCCACAAGCATTAAATCAGGTTGAGGGTTGTTGACCGCTAAAACTATAGCTAGCTGGTCAATATTGGCTACCGCAGGTCTTGTAAAAGTATTTGTCCTTTCCAAAATCTGGTCTATATGACCTACTTTCCTTTTTTCATCTAAAACATCAAATGTAACCCTATCTCCGGGTAAAGGTGTCATTTCGCCCTGTTTTCGATGAATCCCCCTTACTTTACAGGAATAGCATTTCAACAGTTTATCTTCCGATAAGCCATCTTCATCTGCTAAGACATCATAGAAACCGCCTACACCTTTTAAAATTATTCCTACGGGCAAGCTAACTTTCACACTCCATTAAACTTATAATCAAAATGTATTTTCATATACGAGCAATTCGTTTATAAAAGCCCTCACAGTAACTTGGCTATCTTTTGGAACAGTAATTATAACCGGTTTAGGAAATTCGCTTACAGGAACGTTTGAAATATCCTTAACCATACTTTCATCACCTGTTCTATTATCTGCCATATAGACTCTCAACCGTACACTTTCACCAAAATTATAGCCTTCGGGAAGACTAATTGTGATTGTCTTATTTACGCCTCCGGTTATGGGAGTATTATCGCCAGGATTTTGAGCTTCCTCCTTGAAGAAAATCGTAACCGGAGTATCCTCATTAACGGTCTCGCCTGCTTTTGGAGATTGATCTTCAATAACACCTTGATGACCTTCACGGTCGGCCGGGAAGGTATCCCCCACCTTAAGCTTAGCTTCCGTTAGTTTTCTCTTGGCTGTTTCATAAGTGTCACCAACTATATTTGGCACAACCACTTGTTCTTTTTTGGGTCCAAGACTCCAGTACAATGTGACCTTGGAACCTTTTTTAACCTTTTCAGAAGCTTCGGGGTCAGTTCTTATACACAGTCCACTGGCAATTTCTTCATGATATTCAGGTACCTCATCCACTTCAAGACCTAATTCATCCTTCATTTTGTAGTACATTAAGCTGTGATCCTGCCATGCAACTGTAGGAATAGTGACCATCTCAGCCCCCTGACTTACCAGAAGCTTAAGCTTGGTATACCCCCCTAATTTCATTTTGTTGTCGGCAGTCGGGCTTTGTTGAATAACATAATTCTCGGCCACTGTATCGCTGGGCTCGTAGGTAATCTCCACGTCGGATATAAGGTCTATTCCATTTAGGGTTAATTCCTGCTTTACATCATCGATATGGCGATTGACATAACTGCCCAATATAATCTCTTTAGGCCTGCCATTCGGGTCTTCAGTAATCCCGCCTATAATCATCTTAACAAAATAGTACATACTTCCTAAGATTGTAGCAATTAAAAGAATATAGATAATCGGCATAAGGAATTTTCGACTATTTCCGCCATTACTACTTTTTCTGCTCGTTTCTTTCGATAATTGCTTTTTGCTCATAACTAAATCTTCTTCCAATGGTTTTTCTAATTTTCGGGTATTATATTTGCTTTCGTGTTTTATATTTGGCACTACAATATCCGAAGATGAACCTTGTTTATATCGTATATTTTCAAGGTCATTAATAAGTTCTGCTACAGTAGCATAGCGATCTTGCCTGCTCTTTGCCATAGCGGTCAATATAATATCATCAAGCGCCCGGGGAATTCCTTTTTTTATGGACGAAGGTATCGGCGGAACATCCTGAATATGCTTAAGAGCAACGGCAACCGGCGTTTCTCCGTCAAAAGGAAGCTCACCTGTAACCATTTCAAACATCGAAACACCTATTGAGTATATATCAGATTGCTCATCTGTATACCCTCCCCTTGCCTGCTCCGGTGATGAGTAGTGTACCGACCCTATGGTATCAATAGTCATAGTATCGGTTTCGCTTGACACTGAGCGGGCTATACCAAAGTCGGCAACCTTGGGAACACCATCAGAGGTCATAATAATATTGTTAGGCTTTATATCCCGATGTATTATATTTCTGCTGTGAGCCTTTGATAAGGCACTACATATCTGTACAGAAATATCTATGGTTTCTCTCCAATCCAATGAGCCCTTATTTTCTATATATTCTTTCAAAGTGATGCCATCAACATACTCCATCACTATATAATAGCGATTGTTGTCGCGACCCACATCATATATCTGGACAATATTTGGATGAGTGAGGCTGGCAGCCGCCTGAGCTTCCGTATCAAATCTCTTTAAGAATTCACTATCTTCCCGGAATTCATCTCTTAAAATTTTTATAGCAACTATTCTCTGAAGATAGCGATCCTTTGCTTTATATACCCTGGCCATCCCACCGGAGCCAACTTCATTTAATATTTCATATCTATTACCTAAAACTGTTCCAATCATTTTTACACCCCTTTGGCTACATCCAAGCGACAATAACAGTAATATTATCGCTTCCGCCATATTCCTTAGCCTTTTCAATAAGGCGCTGTGATATTAATGCACGCGGTTCCTCAAGTACTGTCTTTAATATATCCTCATCATTCATATCCTCATAAAGACCGTCGGTACAAAAAATATAGATGTCACCGGGCAGAATGATTTCTTTTATTAAATCAGGAAGGAAATTCTCCTGAAATCCAAGCGCACGCGTTATTCGGTTTCTATCGGGATGGTGGTTTGCTTCATCCGCACTTATGATACCTTCCTTAACTAATTTAGCCACCAAGGAATGATCCTCTGTCAAACGGTTAATTATGCCATCCCTTATACGATAAACACGACTGTCTCCCACATGAATTATATGTAGAACATCCCCTATAACCATACCTACCGAAAGTGTGGTACCACTTTTAAGACCACCAAGATTCTGAATTGAATAGTCCATAATCATGTCGTTAATTATGTTTATTTGATTAGTTACAATTTCCTCTATGGTAGCGTCGGAGAAATTGTTTGAGACACATTCCAAAACCATTTTGGACATCTCTTCTACAGCTATACGGCTGGCTTCTTCTCCTGCGTAATAACCACCCATACCATCGGCGATAATGAATCCAATCGCTTTCCCGCTCTTGTCCAGAACAATATTCCAATTGTCCTCATTTTTTTCTCTTTTAAGACCTATGTCACTAAGTGCTGAGTATTCCAAAATTTACACCTTCCCCGTTTCCAGCAGAGTGTTTCTTCTAAGTTGACCGCAGGCTGCCATTATATCGCTTCCTAATTCTCTTCTTACTGTAACAGCTATTCCGTATTTTTCAAGTACTTCTTTAAAAGAGTTAATTCTATCTCTGGAGCTTTTACTAAAATCTATTCCTTCAACGGTATTAACAGGAATTAAATTTACATGACAAAGGGTGCCCTTGAGCTTTTCTGCCAAAATCTGAGCAAATTCTGCGGAATCATTTACATTTTCTATTAACGAATATTCATAGGTGATACGTCTTGAAGTAATCCTTGTGTACTCATTGCAAGCATCAAGCAACTCCTTAAATGACCATCGTCGCGCAACGGGCATCGTTCTTTGCCTGACCTCATCATTTGGAGCGTGTAGGGATATCGATAAATTTACAGGTATGCCCTCATTTGCAAACTCCAATATTTTAGGGACAATCCCGCAGGTTGATACGGTCATCTTTCTATAGCTTATATTTAATGTATCCTCTCTGTTGACACGTCTGAAAAAAGTCATTACATTTTCATAATTGTCAAAGGGTTCGCCTATACCCATTAATACTAAATGGCTTATTCTTTCACCAATATCATGGCCTATATTAAGAATTTGAGCCAATAGCTCGCCTACCGTAAGGTTCCTTACAAGCCCTAGACTTGCTGAAGCACAAAAAGCGCATCCCATACGGCAACCGACCTGTGTAGAAAGGCAAACAGAATAGCCATAATGGTATTTCATAAGTACACTTTCAATTATGTTGCCATCCTTAAGCTCAAATAAATATTTTCTGGTACCGTCAACTTTTGAGATTCGCTTATCAGCTACCTTTAAACCGCCTGCGATAAATTCATCAGCAAGTCTCGCTCTCATATCTTTCGGGAGGTTACTCATGCTGTCAAAATCAAGCTGACCGGTATAAAGCCATTGATAAACCTGTTTTGCTCTAAATGCCGGAAATCCCAATGTTGTTAAAGCAGTAGAAAGCTCCTCAAAAGTCATATCCAGTAAGTCTCGCTTTATTTCCATCATTACTCCCAAATTCTACAATATGTTAAAAGTTTAATAATCATAGTCTCGTCATAAAACCAAGCCACTCATAATATCCTTCGGATATTATATAATATTTTTGGAATTATCACAACCGGACAGGATTCGGCGCATTAATCTAGCATAATTAAGACCCGCTATCCCTTTAACCGCATCTTCACTATAATTGAGTTTGAGGAGGGCTTCAACTACTTTACTTGTGTCCTCAACTCCCCTTATTCCTTCAGGAAGACTATCTATCCCGTCTAAATCAAATCCAAAACCAACATATGTTGTCCCTACCATGGCAGAAATATACTCAATATGTTTTATTATATCCATAAATTGGGCATTTCCCGAATCAACAAGAAAATCGGGCAATAAATTTATCCCTATCATACCATCTCTTCTAGCGATAGATTTGATTTGTTCATCTGTAAGATTGCGCTTGTGACAGCAAAGGGCTCTACTGTTACTATGAGATGCTATAAAAGGCTTTTTTGCTATGGCATCAACATCATTAAAGGTTTTGTCAGAGCAGTGAGATAAATCTATCAACACACCCAGATTTTCTGCTCTTTCTATAACCAGCCTGCCAAATTCCGAAAGACCGTTATGGGTGTTATGTCCTGCTACGCTGTCACATACGGCATTATCATAATTCCAAGATAGTGTGAGTATTCGTAAGCCCTCACTATGTAATCTGTCCAGTTCCGACAGTGATTCACCTAGAATTTCAGCACCCTCGGCCTCAATTATATATCTTACCTGCCTTGTATTGTTTTCTTGTTCCCAATCTCTCAAATCCCCTAGGCAACGTATCATTTTTAATCTGTCGGGATACATACTTTCAGCCTTGTGCACCCTTTCCAACTGAGTCTCCATTTTTCTTTTTATAACACTTGAATTCTCACCCTGGGCAAACAAAGAAAAGACCTGAAGAAAAGGTCCATTTGATAAAGCCCGCTCCAAATCCCAATGCCGTTTGTTTGATAAAAGCATCTCCGGGGTTTTAATAACTGATAATATATCGCAATGAGCATCAAAATATAACATATAAACCTCCTAGAATGCGTTCTGTATGTGTTGTATATCCTGAATCATACCCGTTCTGTCCATCATAAGCTCAATAACATCAAATCTGACAGGGATATCATCGTATCGGTGATTTTGCATATATATTTGAGCCAGTTTAACAATAGTGGCCTGTTTCTTTACCGATACAGCCTGGGCCGGAGTACCAAACATATTATTACTTCTGGTCTTAACCTCGACAAAGCACAGGGTCCCGTTGGTCATTCCTATAATGTCTAATTCACCCATTCTTCCGACACGATAATTTCGGTTAAGAATTTTAAATCCGTGTTTATTCAGGTATGCCACGGCTGCATCTTCACCTATGGTGCCGTAAGTGCGGTTATTCATAAGAATCCTCCAAGGATATGTATTTCTTAAGCCACAAGACTATTCCTATTTTTCAAACCGATGACTCTTAAGCTTCTTACTCATACCATAGTTCTCATCCAACCTGCTAATGAATGATAAAACCTCGGCTACAACTTCATATAGCTCAGCAGGTATTTCTTCACCTATCGAGATATGGGATAAAGCTTCGGCCAGATGAGAATCTTCATAGACCGGAATGTTTGCTTCCTTAGCTTTTTCAATAATTTTTTGCGCTATTTCGCCCTTTCCCGATGCTATTATTTTTGGAGCTTTATCTTCTCCCGGGGAATAGCTCAGTGCCGAAGCCTTCTTTATCTTGTTAGTCTCGTTCTGTTTAGATGCCATTAAACTACCTCTTTAGATTCTAAGATCCACCCTTGTTTCAATACCCAGAAGCTCCTTTGCCTTGGTATCGGCATTAAAAGGATTTATTCTTTCATTTTCTAATAATCTGCATTTCATCTCGACGAGGGTGAAGCCTTTTTCCAGGAGTCCATCATACAGGACTTTGTAATTATCCTTGACCAGCTTCACCAAACCTTCGTCTTCCACTCTGAAGCTTATGGTGATGCGCTTTTTGGTAGCATTCAGGAAAGATTCCACAAGTCCCAGGCTACTGGTTTTTAGGGATAAAAACAGTGTGAAGTTTTCAGTATCCATTTTCTTTCGGCCATTTTTACGCTTCATGATATAAAGTTCACCGGTGGTGTCCTCTCTGTTGATCTTCAAAGGTAGCTGGAATATGGAATCATAGCTGGTAACTTGATTGAAGAATTTAAAAGCATTATTTACTTCTTTAAAAGCAGGCAGGCTCGATTCTCTGGCGTTATTATCCATACTTTTCAAAGCTTTTTGAGCAAATTCCATTATTTCCTTTAATGCCTTTGACTTCTCTTTTACATCCAAGTCTTCAATTGAACCGTTATCTGCCTTAATAGAAGCTTTGTCAAACAGTCTTTCAATAATATCCCTGATCTCCTTTGATGTATCCTCTTTCTCACCTTTTTGTAATTCATCTGCTTTTATATGAAAATCTTCAAGGGCTTTATTTACCGCTTTTAGTAATCTCTCTGTTTCTTGCGGATTAAGCAGTCCTTTGAGCTCTTCTGTATTTGAATTGATTTCTGACTGAGAACTATTAATAATTGCCTCAAAAGCCTCTTTGGTTATTGAGGCTGCAACATTGGCGCCTTCCTGCCCAGAAATCTCTTCCATAAGTGTTTTGGTCAAAAGTTCGCTAACCTTCTGAGATATTGACTCCATAAGCCTTATGGGCACATTCTGAAAATCATTTTTTAGATTGACAGTAAGCTCTTCCATAGTTTGGCTCAATAGCAGAGGTTTTAACAACGACGAACTTTGATTGGTATTCATCTTGCTCAAAGAGTCCATAATACCGTTTTTTAAACTGTTTAGATTTTCGTGGAGGCTAAATTCATGTTCTGATATTTTTTGAATTATCCCACCCAACTCCGAGTCTGCAGAAAGATTGTTAGCAACAAAAAAAGCAGCTTTATCCAAAGGTGTGCCCGGCTCGGCCTTTAAAAAGTCCAACACTTTTGATACCATATTATCCGGGTTAAATACACCTAAGGATTCCAGATTGCTTCGTATATTGTCGTTAGTTTTGTTATTTACCTGAGTGTTATTAATTATTTTAGCGGTGATTTGATGGTTTTGCTTCTCACCTATCATCAGAGTGATGGGATCACCCAAATTAGCCGTAAACCCTTCGGGAGCACTTGCAGTAAAAGATGATCCATCCAGCAGCTGTATTAGAAGCAGACCATTGTCTAGGGATTGGACTCTCCCCTTTAAAATGTCACCCGCACTTAAACCCTCCAAAGAAACCAAATTCTCCGTAGAAGACAAAGTCTCATTCTGAGCCAAAGTCTCATTCTGAGCCAAAGTCTCATTCTGAGGCTTGGATAAAATTTGAAAGATTTGTTGGGACACCGCCTGGTTTACATTTGATGTATTCATAAAACCACCTGCAGTTTACACAAAATTTTCTGTAAAGCTTGTCCGGTGAATTGGGCTAAGGCCCTTCTCCCTTATAGCTATTATGTGTTCTTGCGTACCATATCCTTTATGCTTAGCAAATCCGTAGCCGGGGTACATATTTTCGTATTTTTCCATAATCCTGTCCCTTGTTACTTTGGCCAAAATAGAAGCAGCCGCAACTGAAACCGAATTTTGGTCCGCCTTTGGAACAGCCGTTTGAGGAATATTGAGTTTCAGCCTAACCGCATCAATAATCAGAAAATCAGGTCGGACTTTCATACAATTGACGGCAAGCTCCATAGCTTTTTTTGTCGCTTCATAGATATTTATTTCATCTATAATATGGTTTTCAACAATTCCTATGCCGTATGAAACAGCTTTCTCTTTTATCTGCAAATACAGTTCATCCCTGACAGCCGCAGATAGTTTCTTTGAATCATTAAGCTTATGTATTAGTACTCCAGGCGGAAGTATGGCACAAGCGGCCACAACAGGTCCGGCCAGAGGCCCTCTCCCCGCTTCATCAATTCCGCCCACAAAGGAATAGCCATTTTCATATGCCTCAAGCTCCATTGATGACATTCTGAGAAGTCTATCTTCTTCCTTTCGAATTGCTTCCATTCTCTTATAATATTTATCGGCAAGATTCTTAACCGACTCTCCATATTCTTCAGAAAGTGAAATAAGCCATTTGAAAGCATCTTCTATAGCCATTGTGTCAGCTTGTTCTTTAAGGCTCTTTAGAGTTAGTTTCTTCACCTTATAAAACCTCCTTTGGAGGAAGCTCTAATGTTATTTTACCTATCCTTCCACCCCTGAACTCGTCAAGAACAATTAAAGCAATTCTGTTGAGATCCACTTCTCCTCCCGAAACCAGGCAACCGCGCTTTCTTCCGGCATCTTCCAAGAGAGTAAAACCGTCCTTACCTTGTACTTCTTCCAGCTTATAGCGCTCTTTTATCCTTTCCGGATAAGCGGTTACCAATGTCTCCATAAGCTTTGCCGCAAGCTCGGTTGTGTCCATTATTTCGTCTTTTATGGCTCCTGTGAATGCAAGATTCAGGCCTGTGAGTTTGTCCTCAAACTTAGGCCAAAGAATTCCCGGGGTATCCATAAGCATAATCTCAGGGTTAACACGAACCCATTGCTCAGACCTTGTGACACCCGGCCTGTCCCCGGTAATAGCCGAGGCTTTCCCAGCCATTTTATTTATAAATGCCGACTTTCCCACATTAGGAATACCCACGACCATGGTTTTTATCGGTCTTTGCATTCTACCTCTGGCCTGCGCTGACTCAAGCTTTTTTTGAGTCAACTGCTTAAGCTTACCTTTTAACTCACCTAACCCCATGCCCGTAATAGCATTTGTATAAATAACACTAACACCTTGTTTTGCAAAATACTCTCTCCACCCATTATTATGGACAGGGTCCGACAAATCACTCTTATTTAAAGCAATTACTCTGGGTTTTGTATTTAGAATTGAATCTATCTCCGGGTTTCTACTCGACTGGGGAATACGGGCATCCAGTAATTCTATAACAACATCCACCAGCTTCAAATGCTCGGTCATAATACGTCTTGTTTTAGCCATATGCCCCGGAAACCATTGAATTATCAAACTATATCACTCCATATATCTATTTATGCCATATATCTATTGTAACCTAAAATTACATCAAACAATAGCCGACATTTGTCTTACTTTGTGTCGTATGAATAAAATATTTGCTGAAAAGCAATCCGGAGAAGGGAATGGCTCATAATATCTACTCCGATCCTGACCTTACCGGAACAAGCGGTAAGTACTCTGGTTTTCTTATTGATTTTAAAGCAGACTATGATGCCATGTGTACTTATTGGGCCCTCTGCAACTGGGAAATGGATACCGTCTAACTTTCAAAGCAATATCAGGTGACGAATAAAGGCGGCGCCTATGCCGGTCTTCAGAACACCCATGACGGTAAGATGGCAATCATGTCATTTTGGGAGATTCATTATTTGGATGAAAACCAGAATGACACAATACTCAGGGCCCAATGCGTTTATCCCGAATCAAATCATACAAATGCATTTGGTGGCGAGGGAGAAGGCACAAACTACATAGCCGGATATGAGTGGAAAGCCGGCAAATGGTATCGTATGTATCTGAACTGCTATGATGATGCGAAGACAGGCCACACCTTTGTGGAGCAATGGATTGAAGATATTGAAAAAAGCAAGTGGACAAAGATCAGCTGCTTTGACACAGGCCTTTCAAGCTCCTTCTTCACCGGCGGAATGTCTCAGTTCATGGAAAACTACTGGTACAGCTACAGCAATCAACTCAGGTCATTTGAATATAGAAATATTTATATCCGAGAATATGACTCCGGAGAATGGAAATCCATCCCAGGGTCAAGACTGAGTGTAGACACATGGTGGGATAATAAAAAGGGTTCATTCGCCTTTGGCTCCGACGGGTATAAACTATTTGGGATAACCTGCGGCTTCGGTCCTGATATTGCCAAACTTAACGAAGAAATAAACGAATACTATCAACTCTCTCATACAGAGAAAGTCTGCCTTCCATGAAATCATGCTCTTAACATTAATCTATAAAACAAAAAGAGGACTCATAAAGTCCTCTTCTGTTCATGCTATTAATCTTTGGAAGCTCCGATATCCTCTTTGACTCTTGCTCTCTTACCAACACGGTCACGCAGATAATAGAGTTTTGCTCTTCTTATCTTACCTCTTCTGATAATCTCAAACGAGTCAACCTTAGGAGAATGAACCGGGAAAACTCTCTCAACGCCTATACCAAAGGAAAGCCTTCTAACAGTAACAGTCTTTCTGATACTGCCGCCATGCATGGCTATGATGGTTCCTTCAAAAGCTTGAATTCTCTCACGGGTTCCTTCTTTTACCTTCACGTTTACCTTTACATAGTCACCGACTTTAAGGTTTGGAAGGTTTTGCTTCATGCCTTCTTGTTCAAGTGCACGAATGATATCCATTGTATTTTCCTCCTAATCATAGAGCGTTCTTATCTGTTCCGTATATTTAAAAGGAATAATGCAGGTAGCGGACCGCTCTTTACTCACGCCGTAATATTATAACATGAGGGTATGTAAATGTAAACAGCCTTTACTTTATTAATTTCTTTGTATAGATTGCAATATTAAATGCCGTGTATAATTATGGTAATCCATTATTTGTTAAGAAAGACTTTTTTGATATCGAGGGCCTCAATATTCATGCAGCTATTTCTTTGGCTGACTTGTAACCGAACATTCTTCTCGGATATTCATTAATCCATCTTTCTATGTTTTTTATCTTAGCTTTACTTACTTTGGATATATCAGTTCCTTTTGGTATAAACCTTCTAATCAGCTTGTTTATATTCTCGTTTGTACCTCTCTCCCAGGAGCTAAAGGGATGAGCGTAATAAATCTTTGTCCTGTTTATATCAGGCTCTATTTTAGATTTTTCAATTCTTTTAAAATCCAAAAATTCAGTGCCATTATCAACCGTTATTGTTTTAAACTTCTCCTTAAATCGCCTCTTATACCTAAATTCAAGTCCATCTATTACATCGATTACTGAATCTTGAGTTTTGTTAGGCATTTTAAAAATTATTTCTTCCCTTGTTTTTCGTTCGCTCAATACCAGTAATACCGAATGGCTTTCCTTTTTACCAACTACACAATCCATCTCCCAGTGTCCATATTCCAATCTGTCGTCAACCTCTTGAGGTCTTTCCTCTATGCTACATCCCTTAAGGTTTTTGAGTGATACTCTCTTCCTAACTTTTTGATATATACGTTTCTTGCCGTCCTTTTTTACAGGAAGATCTTTGTTAGTTAGTTTTAAAAACACATCGCCACGGTCAATGTAGTTATACAGTGTCTTGGTACAGATGCTTGACTTAAACTGAAGTCCCTTTATTTTAATTTGACCGAGAACAGCATCAGGAGAATACTTCTCATTAATTATCTTTCCCTCTATATATCTTACAAATTTGTGGTCATTTCCAATCTTTAACTGAGGTCCTTTGTTCTTTCCGTTTTCTACATATTTACGCTGTGCCGCATCTGCGCAATATGCCTTCCTATACGTTAAATCACTGTTTTTAAGATATACAGTACCTTTGGCTATTTCTCTTTCTATTGTCCTTTTATGTCTACCTAATCTCTTTGATATTTCCAGTACTGAATACTTTTCTTGAAGGTACAGTTCTATGGCAAATCTTTCTCTCTCATTTAGGTGTTTGTTCTTCCGTAATTCTGTGTTATTATTCATTTGTGACTCATGGTTCTCCTTTGCAATGTTTTTCTTCGTCGTTAAACATTATACATTGGATTACCATGAGTCTTCTATTCTATTATCTTACGGCATTTAATTTTACAACGTTCTTTATTAATTTCTTTGATTAAAATTATTGACAAACGATAATTTAGAAGTATAATGAAACTATAATTATCGTTTTACAATAATTTGGAGGAAGTATGAAACATAAGTCATTATATATCTTTCTTGGCTGTGAAGCAATCCTCTGCATGTCGTTATATCTTGCCCGGGAAGCACTTCCACAGGTATTTACCACAATTATAGCGTTTCCATTTGAACAGATTGGTATTCTATTGCGGTTACTCTCTCTTTCAGGCAGACTCGGAAATGCCATATCCATTATTATTTACGCTTCTTTATGCCTCATACCGACATTAGCTTTGATTTTGCTTCAGAAAAAGCGTAAGTTGTACGCCGAGGATGCTCTATTGGCAGTGTTAAGCGTTGTACTCTTTTTGGTGATTTATTTTATGATTAACCCCGGTCTACTCGGCAAATATATGGGAAGCTCATTAGGTCACAAAACATTACTAGGAGGAATAGTTTATTCTGTTATAGTCGGATATGCTTTGTTTCGGATTCTGCGGTTATTTTATTCTGCCGATACCTTGAAGCTTCAAAAATACCTTACGGTGTTGCTTTATTTAGTAAACATTTTTATTGTAATTATTGTTTTCGGAGCCCAATTCAGTAATCTGCTGGATTCCTTTAAGCAGCTTCAAGCCGGTAACAAAGGAAATGAGCACCGTCTTGGCTATAGCTATATTTTTCTAGTTCTTAAATATCTTGTTGACGCTATTCCTAATACGCTGATTATACCGGTAGTGATTAACGGACAAAACCTTCTTAGGGAGCTTTCGGCTGACCGCTATTCCGATCAGGCTGTAGTTAGCGCCCAAAAGCTTTCCCGCATGTGTGGGCTGGCTCTTTATATAACAGTGCTCTCCAATATAGGATTAAACCTTTTACAGCTTGTCTTCATTAATAAGCTGTCGGTAGCAGAAAGTACGGTTCAATTGCCTGTATTTTCAATTGTCTTTGTGCTGGCCGCACTTCTTCTTGCACAGTATATCAAGGATAATAAGCAGCTCAAGGATGACAACGATATGTTCATTTGAGGAGGAATTAAAATGGCGATTAAGGTTCATCTGGAAGATATCCTCAAGGAACGGGGCATGACATCAAAAGAGCTGTGTGCTCTCATTGGAATCACTGAAGCCAACCTGTCAATCTTAAGAAGCGGTAAAGCTAAGGGTATCCGTTTTGGCACAATTAATAAAATTTGCTATTACCTTGGTTGCGATGTAGGCGATATTCTGAAATTCGATGGAAATCTGGAGGGCGAAGATGATGACTAAGCGAGCTTTTATTATATTTATTGCAATATTAATACTGTTTTCAATATCGGGCTGTCAATTAGCCATTGAAGATAAAGGAGAAGCAAAAAGCAGGGACAGATTAATTGGTATATTAATAACCGAGGATTATCTTGACCTTTTTGATATGGAAAAATATCTGAACGACAACATCAACAAAATTACCGATGGTGGACTTATTAGTATCGACGGCGACAACAGTCAGTATCAGAAGCGCTTATACGCTACGCTTAAAACAAGGACCCTTAAAGACGAAACTGGAAAAACCTTTGATACCAAAGAATTTATTTTTGAAGGGATTGACGGGATCTCATACTTTGCAGCGGAAGTTCCCGCTACTGAGACTGAGGACAGTTACACGACATCAGGTTCCGATGAGGCAGTTAGTGATGGTCATATGGGTATGCATTACGGTGATAATGAAGAGAAAATTACCCTTGATGGCACGATTTATATTTCTTCTACCCATAATAGCAAAATCCGTCATATTAACCCTGTTTACCAGAGCCCTGACGGCAGTGTTTACACCATTTCTGGAAACGGTTTAATGTTTAGCGGTGATCAGGGTGAAGGCTCGATATACTCTACAACACTTGATGAAACAATAACTGTCACAGAAAACGGTAAAAGCAAGACTGTGAGTGCCTCCATTAAGATATCTATAGCTATAATGTATCCTCCTGAAAAAATATCTGTTTTGCAGATGGATAAAGATAGTAAAGTTATTTCAAGGTTAGAATACGCACCGGGAAAGCTACCCGACACCATCACTCCTACGGATAAAGCTGAATACATTATTGTTGAAAGCCACAAAAATAACAATGAAGGGCAAGTTGTTACTTCACGTACCATTTATGACAGAGAAGTCGAATCCCTGGATACTTTTTATTGCAGGAATGACGGTATATGTGTAAAACAATGGACTAAGCTTGATTGGAATAAAAATTAATTTTGCTAATAATACATTAATTTAAGTTTTATCCCCACTTATTTTATAAATTATACTAATTGAATAAACAGTCACTTCGTATTATGATTAGAATACTATAATTTTATATAGTATCTCTAATAGTTAGGTATCAAGCACTGAAAGGAGTAGTTTTATGTCAGACAAATTAAAAGTAGGTATTGTCGGTGGCACCGGCATGGTTGGGCAAAGATTTGTAGCCCTCCTTGAGAATCATCCCTGGTTTGAAGTAACCTCAATTGCAGCAAGCGCTAATTCAGCTGGAAAAACCTATGAGGAAGCAACCGGAGGAAGATGGAAGCTTACTACTCCTATGCCCGATTCAGTTAAGAATATTATTGTTAAAGACGCTTCCCAAGTTGAAGATGTCGCATCGGAAGTGGATTTTATCTTCTGTGCTGTTGACATGAAAAAGGATGAAATAAAAGCTCTTGAAGAAGCTTATGCAAAAACAGGTACCCCCGTTGTCTCCAATAATTCGGCTCACCGCTGGACTCCCGATGTACCAATGGTTATTCCTGAAATCAACCCTGAGCATCTTAAAGCAATTGAATACCAAAGAAAACGTTTAGGAACATTGACAGGCTTTATAGCAGTAAAGCCCAACTGCTCCATACAGAGCTATGTTCCGGCTCTTCATGCCCTAAAGGATTTTGAGCCCACAAAAGTGGTTGCTTGTACTTATCAAGCTATTTCAGGTGCGGGTAAAACATTCAAGGACTGGCCGGAAATGATAGATAATGTTATCCCCTATATAGGCGGTGAGGAAGAAAAAAGCGAGCAAGAGCCTTTAAGAATATGGGGTAAGGTTGAAAACGGCGCTATAGTCAAAGCTGCTTCCCCTATTATAACAACACAATGTATTCGTGTTCCTGTTTCTGATGGACATATGGCAGCAACATTTGTAAGCTTTAAAAATAAGCCAGGAAAAGAAGAAATAATTTCTCTGTGGAATAACTTTAAAGGTATTCCACAGCAGCTTAATCTTCCATCAGCCCCCAAGCAGTTCATCACCTATTTTGAAGAGGATAACAGGCCTCAGACAAAATTGGACCGTGACCTTGAGAACGGTATGGGCGTTAGTATCGGTAGACTTCGTGAAGATGCAATTTATGACTATAAGTTTGTCAGCTTATCCCACAACACAGTAAGAGGTGCAGCTGGCGGTGGAGTACTGATTGCAGAGCTGTTAAAGGCTGAAGGGTATATAGTTAAAAAATAAAGGATATTGTTTTAGCGGCTGTAGCCTACAGGCACGCCGCTTAATAAATAATTAAATTCTTTACTCACAAAGAAAATAAAAAAGCAGGCTGTGGTATTTACCATCCCTGCTTTTTTTGCTAGATTATCTCAACAACAATCCTTTTGCTTTCTTTTATGGCCGCTGCCTTCATAACAACACGTATAGCTTTGGCAATTCTGCCTTGCTTTCCGATGACCTTACCCATATCTTCTTCAGCAACTCTAAGCTCCAGAACAAGGGATTGATCTTCGTCTACTTCGGTTACGGAGACTTCATCGGGATTGTCAACCAAGGATCTCGCAATCTTTTCCAGCAACTCTTTCATTGGACTACCTCCATTCGTTGCAGAAAGCAAATTACTCTGTGACTCCTGCTATTTTAAGGAGCTTCTTAACAGTCTCGGTAGGTTGTGCTCCATTACCAAGCCATTTCTTGACTTTTTCAGCATCTACATTGATAATAGAAGGCTCTGCCTTTGGATCGTAAGTACCTACTTGATCAATGAACTTACCATCACGTGGAGATCTCCCGTCTGCAACGATTATTCTGTAGAAAGGCTTCTTTTTCGCACCAATTCTCTTTAATCTAATCTTTACCATGATTTCACCACCTTTCATGTGTTTAAGTATAATAATTTCTATCTTTCGTCTGACTATAGTAAACCCAAGTCTTCGACGTTTCAAGCATTACTAGAAGGGTTTCTTAAAGCCGCCCATACCCCTCATCATCTTTTTGGCATTGCCTCCGGAAAACTGTTTCATCAACTTCTTCATATCCTCAAACTGCTTAAGAAGCCTGTTGACATCTGTTACTGTCATTCCGCAACCCTTGGCTATTCTCACGCGCCTCCCGGCATTTAAGATATTGGGATTGTTGCGTTCTTGCTTAGTCATAGACTGTATAATCGCAGCAGTGCGGTCAAACTGCTTATCATCAATGTCTATACCTTTTAGTGCCTTAGTATCAACACCCGGCAACATTCCCAGAATCTGATTTAAGGGCCCCATTTTTTTAATTTGCTGCAATTGATCAAGATAGTCATCCAGGGTAAAGGTAGCCGTTCTCATCTTCTTTTCCAGCTCTAAAGCTTGCTTTTCATCAAAAGCAGTCTGAGCTTTTTCAATAAGGCTCAAAACATCACCCATACCTAGGATTCTTGATGCCATTCTATCAGGATAAAAGGGTTCAAGGTCACTTAACTTCTCGCCCAAACCTGTATACTTAATTGGTTTGCCTGTAACAGCCCTGGTTGAAAGTGCCGCACCGCCTCTGGTATCACCGTCCAGCTTGGTTAGGATAATTCCATCTATACCAAGCTTCTCATTAAATGAACCTGCTACATTTACCGCATCCTGACCTGTCATGGAATCCACAACCAATAGGATTTCATGGGGTTTAACGGTATCCTTAATACGCTTTAACTCATTCATCAACTCTTCATCAATATGAAGACGACCTGCAGTATCTATTATGACCACGTCAAATTGCATGCTTTTTGCATGGGCGACTGCTTTTTTTGCTATTTCTACAGGATCAACATTGGTTCCCATCTCAAAAACAGGAATATTTAGCTGACCCCCGACTACCTGCAGCTGCTTAACGGCCGCCGGTCTATAAACGTCACAAGCTACCAGTAATGGCCTTTTCCCTTCTTTGCGAAGAAGGTTGGCGAGCTTTCCGGTGGTCGTTGTTTTACCCGAACCTTGGAGTCCTACCATCATATATACCGATGGCGGAGCAGGAGAATATGTCAACTTTGATGGTACGGAGCCCATCAGCCTTATAAGCTCCTCATGCACTATTTTTACTACCTGCTGACCGGGAGTAAGGCTTTCCAGCACTGATTGGCCTACAGCCCTTTCATTAAGTGTATTTACAAAATCCTTAACTACTTTAAAATTAACATCAGCTTCAAGAAGCGCAAGCTTTACCTCGCGCATCATTTCTTTTACATCCTTTTCGGTTACGCGTACAGAACCCTTCATTTTCTTCATCAGATTCTGCAGCTTTTCGGATAATCCTTCAAATACCATTCTATACCTCTATACTAAATGCATATATCTAATATTTATCCAATACATCACTTAACAAATACATTGCCTGCTTGTAATCAGGGTCTTCCTTAAGTTTGGGAGATGTATTTCCCAGATGTTCAATCTTTTCTAAGGCATTTTCAATGTTCTTTTTCTGCTCTCTAAAGAATTGAACAATCCCCAGTTTATCTTCGAACCCTAAAAGCGCCTTTTTTGCCTTATTTATTCCGTCATGAACACCTTGCCTACTTATATTGAAAATGTCTGCTATCTCACCAAGAGAAAGATCGCTATTATAGTGGAGATCCATCATATCGAATTGCCTATCTGTCAAAAGCTGACCGTAAAAATCAAGCAAGATGGTGATCTCGTATATATTCTCGACAGTATCAAGGCTATTTTGTTCAGCTTTTATATTATCCATCATATACTCCTAACTGTCAAGCATTTTTACTTTACATCGATTATTATATATACAATAAAGCTAAAGGTCAAGAGAACATATTGCCTCTACAGTTTTTATGCTATAATGCTATTATGAAATTATTACTCGAAGCGGGTGGGTTAATTGAGACTAAGAAATGTTCCCAATGCATATGACAAGCTTGGACAATGCGATAGTTTTATTCAGAATCCTACGGATTACAAAGGGCGCTGGAATGTTTATTTTAAAAACGATAATCCAATTTATATAGAAATAGGATCCGGAAAAGGACAGTTCATAACTCGATTGGCCTCGGAGAACCCTCATATAAACTATATCGCGATTGAAAAATTTCCTGCGGTTTTAATACAACTTATAAAAAAAATACCTGAACAGGGCATTAAAAATCTTGCAGTAATCAGCTTTGATGCAGAAAAACTGGATGAGATTTTTGATATTGGCGAAGTAAATAAACTATATCTTAATTTTTCAGACCCTTGGCCTAAAAAACGCCATGCTAAAAGGCGCTTGACATCTCCTGAGTTTCTAAAGCTTTATAAAACGGTTTTGAAGCCCGGCTCGGTTGTAGAGTTTAAAACAGATAACAGAGCTTTGTTTGATTATTCTCTTGAAGAAATTAAGTCTTCAGGTTATAATCTGATAAAAGCGACATTTGACCTATATAACAGCGATTTTTTGGAAGGTAACATCCCAACAGAATACGAGACCAAATTTCATAATCTGGGTACACCTATTAACAAATTATTCGCAGTATATGATATAAACAGTTTAGAAGAGGAGAAAAATAAAAATGACATTTAAGCACAAGAATACAGGCACCTGTTCCACACAGGTACAATTTGATATTGAAACAGGAAAAGTTCATAACGTGACTTTTACAGGAGGCTGCAACGGTAATCTTAATGGGATTTCAGTTCTCCTTGAGGGTATGGATGCGGCAGAAGCTGTCCGAAAACTTAAAGGCCTAAAATGTGGTTTGAAACCAACCTCATGCCCCGATCAGCTTTCTAAGGCGATTGAAGAAGCCCTTGAAACATTATAGTTATGATGTTGACAACGGGATAAATTCTATTGTATACTGGAATTCGGTCATCGGTTGTTTATACCGAATACCTCGAAATATTCCATAGGGGAGTAGCTCAGTTGGTAGAGCAGCGGTCTCCAAAACCGCGTGTCGCGAGTTCGACCCTTGTCTCCCCTGCCAAACCAAACATACTGTTTGGAATAAGAATCCCGTACAAAAATGTTCGGGATTCTTTTTATTTTATCCAATTCAGTTAATTATTTCTTTATACCTTTCATAACAACCTTAATAAAGTTTTTTGCCATATAAGATATATGATTACTACAGGTGCAAAATATTAATTTATACACTGAACTGATATAAAAAAACCTTATTCCTGAACTATTTGTTACGGAATAAGGTTTTAATATTTTAATCAATTTTACACCAAATTAATTGCTTTCAGGTTCTGTCGCAAACATTGAGTTAACTTGCGCAAACTCAGAGGCGGTTATATTAACATTGGTTCCGGTTACATTATCCAAGCTATTATTTCTGCCTTTTGCAAACAAATCCGAAATAGTGTATGCTGCAATACCATCGTCACCTTTTCCCGTATCTATGGTGAGGTCAGTAAACAGAATGTTTTTAAGCTGAGTTTTATTTGCTTCAACAGCCAAAGCTCCTACAGTCACTGGGATACCTGAATTTACACTCAGTTTTATGTTCATATTTTCAAACGTCAAATCTTCTATATATGCCCCATCCAATAATAAGAATAATCCTAGCGACTTGCTGCTATCCTTATCAAGCTTCCTACTGCTAACACTTAATGTTATATTTTTAAGACTGTATCCATTGCCGTAAATCTTCCCTTTAAAGCTTTCAGCCATTTCAACTGAAATACCATTAAAATCAAGGTCTTTGCCAATAATATATCCATCGATGGCATTGCCATTGCGATCTACGCCAAAGAAACCATATTTACCGCTAACCTTTAATTCATCAGTATTTGTTATGCGTGCATAATTACCCTTGACATATTTCATATAAATACGCTTATCAGCCGTATTTTCTATATAATAGTCGATGGCTTCATCATATAGTTCATCTTTTCGTTCTTTGATTTTCGCTCTATCTGATTCGTTATTTGTTGTAATTTCATATCCCAGCTTATTTATAAATAAATCAGAGGTATCTCCGTCCGAGTTTGCCTCTTCAGTCTCAGACGGCTTAACATAATCCACCTTTTTAATGTACTGTGGAAATTCTTCATAAAGCTGAGCATAAATTTCTTCATTGGAAGGAATCAAAGCCTTATGAGTATATTCAGTAAAATCATAAGGGATTGTACAAGAGCTATCAGAATAATATCCATAAAAAGTGTAACCACTCTTAGCAATAAGAGACAGGGCTCCTCCCGACAGCTCCTGAATAGGAGATTTCTCCGTTATATTCTTTGAAAACATAACCTCACCAGTCTCCGCATCTACATATTCAATCCTGCCTTGTTGAACCCATCTGGCATAGAGGGTCATATCTCCCTGTACCCTATCCACATCAAAATCCCATCTATCCTCTGCTTTAAAAGAGTACCCTGTAATATTACCATTGCTATCTTTAATATCTTCTTTTGCTGTGTACCAACCTGCCAGCACGTACCCATCCTTGACAGGCTCTATTAGCATATTTGTTGTGCCTGTAGGCTTAAATATATATGAGTTTTTCATATAGTATGTTTCACGAACACCTCGTGAATTTATTGTTCCTCCTAAAACATCATAAACCACAGTACAATCATAGTCCCATTCCTTAGGATTTATTGCATTATCCTTAATCGAGCAGGCACTCATTATTACCATGCCTGCAATCATTATTATTAAAATTAGTTTATGATTGAGCCCTTTTAATTTTATCATGTCTGACTTTTCCCTCCTAACAGGAATAAAAAACTACTTAAACCATACCTTGATACAGAAAAGGATAAATAGCGCAAATCCACCAAACACCATCACTATAAAGAAAAGATATGACGTTATTACGCCTAATAAAACTCTTCTGCGCTCCCCTTTTGAGAGCTGAATCTGTTCTTTTTTCTCTTTGGTTTTACCAAATTCATCAAAAGCAGTACGTCTGATATTTGAACGAGGCATTCCATCGATGTTCATGTTGGCAATTACTCTACCATCATCGATAAAATCATCCTTTTTCTTTTTCTTATTTATTTTTGAATCATTCATTTTTAATCCTGACTGTATAAATGGCAGGCTACCATATGCCCATCTTCATATTCCTTTAGTTTTGGTACCTTCTGGGAGCAAACCTCCATACAGCTTTCACACCTTGTTCTGAACTTACATCCTGATGGTGGGTTAGCCGGACTGGGTATATCTCCAGAAAGAATAATCCTATTCATTTTCACATCTGGATCGGATATAGGTACAGCCGACAATAACGCTTTTGTATAAGGATGCATTGGATTATCAAATATACGTTTTTTATCGCCTATCTCCATCATACTGCCCAAGTACATAACTCCAATGGTATCGGAAATATACTCTACAACTGAAAGATCATGAGAGATGAACAGGTATGTGTAACCATACTGCTCCTGCAAATCCTTCATAAGGTTAATAATCTGGGCTTGAATTGACACATCCAATGCACTTAACGGCTCATCGCAAATTATAAATTTGGGGTTTAATGCAACTGCCCTAGCAATACTTATTCTCTGCCTCTGTCCACCTGAAAATTCGTGAGGATAACGATAAAAATACTGGGGTTGAAGTCCACAGTCACGCATAACCTTAAGAATATAGGATTTATACTGAGATTTAGGAACTATATTGTGTTCCTTAACAGCCTCACCAATAATTTCACCTACAGGTAAACGGGGTGAAAGGCTGGAATATGGATCCTGGAATATCATTTGCATCTGAGGACGCATTTTTCTCAGTTTACCTGAAGGTACTCTTGCAAGATCATGTCCATCAAATATAACTTGCCCGCCGGTAATATCGTGAAGCCTTAAAATTGTACGCCCGACCGTAGTCTTGCCACAGCCTGACTCACCTACAAGCCCCATTGTTGTACCACGCTTTATACTGAATGATACATCATCCACAGCTTTAACATAAGACTTTTTTGAACCAATATTGAAATTAGAAATAGGGTAGTACTTTTTAAGGTTTTTTACCTCTAATATGTTATCATTTTTTATATCAACTTTTTCCATGGCTGCCTATCTCTACTCCTTTGCTAAATCGTTTTTAGGAAGGCGGCCTTCATCGCAAAGATAACAGGCTGCAAAGTGGGTAGGTGAATACTGTATCATTTTCGGATACTCCCCAGAGCACACATCCATAGCTTTATCACATCTATTATAAAAATAACAATGGTTAGGCATGTTAATGGGGTTAGGAACTTGACCTTTTATACTGAATAATCTTTCATCTGTAGCCTTACCGCTAGGTTTTGACTTCATAAGACCGATTGTATATGGGTGCTTAGGATCATGGAATATCTCTCTGACTGTACCCTTTTCTATAATTCGACCCGCATACATTACTACCACAAAATCCGCCATTTCGGCTATTACGCCAAGATCGTGAGTAATAAGCATTATGCTTCCTTTTATTTTTTCTTTTACATCTCTTAAAAGCTCTAGTATTTGAGCTTGTATGGTAACGTCTAAAGCTGTTGTAGGCTCATCGGCGATAATTAACCTTGGATTACAGGATAGTGCCATTGCAATCATTACACGCTGACGCATACCACCTGATAATTCATGAGGAAACTTGTTATATATTTTTTCAGGCATAGCTATGCCAACCAAGTTCAGCATTTCAATGCTTCTAGCCTTTGCCGACTCAGAGGTTGAACCTTCTTCATGGAGAAGAACCACTTCGTCCATTTGCTCACCTATTCTGAATACAGGATTTAAGCTCGTCATCGGTTCCTGGAATATCATGGCTATTTCCTTACCACGAATTTTCAGCATTTTGTCCTTCGGAACCTTAGTTATTTCGTAGCATTTTCCATCATTAGCCTTATATCGAATGCTACCGTCTACGATCTGCCCTGTAGGAGCTTGAACAAGCTGCATGAGTGAAAGGCTGGTTACTGATTTGCCGCAGCCTGATTCGCCCACAATTCCTACGATTTTTCCCTGAGGAACATCAAATGATACCCCGTTAACTGACTTAACAGTTCCTAAATCTGTATAAAAGTATGTGTGGAGATTATCAAACTCGACAACATTATTGGGGTCTCTCATTTGTGTAAGATATTCTTCCTCCGAAACATTCTTTCGAGCCTTTAATTTCTCATAATGCTTAATTACTTTACTATTCTCTTTACTGATACGCCTCTCGTCACGGAGGGTCAAATACATTGTATTATCTATGCCTTCTATTTTCTTACGTTTTAATTTACTTAATATACCCACGTTTCCACCTACCTTTTCATTCTGGGGTCAAATGCGTCCCTAAGGCCGTCACCTATAAAGCTAAATCCCAATACTGTTACAACAATGAGAATACCTGCAGGAACCCACATATTGGGGTAACTAGCTAGAATTTCTTGTCCTCTGGACGGATCGGCAAGTGCTATCATAGATCCCCAGGCTGCTCTAGGAAATGGAACACCTAGTCCCAGATAAGATAGTGTTGACTCATAAAGTATTATACCGCCAAGACCCAGGGTTGCACTCACAATCAACTGCGGCATAGTATTTGGTATAAGATGTCTGAATATTTTATGGAAAGAACTGATACCTGTTGTTTCAGCAGCCATCATGTATTCCTGTTCTCTTAACATTAGAATCTGCCCTCTTACAATACGGGCAACTCCTGTCCAACCTAATAGGGTTAAAAATGCCATCAAATAATATATCCTGTGTTCTGCAGGTATAGTCTCAATTGAGCTTATTGCCGCTGAAAGAACCAAAAGGACAGGCAGAGTAGGCAAACATGAAAATGTATCTACAATTCTCATTATTAGCTGATCGACCCATTTTCCGAAATAACCAGCCAGACCTCCAAGTATAATACCAATTACAGTTTCCAATATAATAACTATAAATGATATAACCAACGAAATTCGTCCGCCATACATCAATCGTGTTAATATATCAAAACCAGACGTATCAGTGCCTAACCAATGCTCGGAAGATGGTGGAGCTTTAAAAATAATCATCGTCTGGGATTTATCATAATAATTATAAGGTCTACCGTCAGGCCCTGTAAATTGGGCAATGGTAAACATTTCAGTATTTCTTTCTATCTTAAATACTTGAGTTTCTTGATATCCCCAAGTGGCATCAATAATCAGGGGTCCTATAAAAGAAAAAATAAATACAAAAATAATCATTATCAAGCCTGCAATTGAAAGCTTGCTTTTAAAAAACCTTTTTGCTACCATACGACCGGGAGAAATTACTCTGAAATTCTGAGCCAAATCCGATTCTACATTATTATTGTCAGTATAGTTTTTTGCCCCACTTTTCACTTTATCAGTCATCATCATCAATCCCCTTCTATGATAATTTGACACGGGGATCAACCACCATGTACATAATGTCAGATATTAACATACCTACAACTGTCAGAATAGCAAGGAACATATTATACCCCATTATAAAAGGGATGTCTCCCTGGCGGGTTGCTCTTAGTGCCATATACCCGATTCCCGGAATCGCAAATACGGTTTCGGTTATCATAGCGCCTCCAAAAAGACCCGGCAACATACCTGAAAGAGTTGTTACTAGAGGGATCATTGTATTTCTAAATGCATGCTTGTAGGTTACTACCCTTTCAGATAAACCTTTTGCTCTTGCAGTTCTAATATAATCGGAATTTAAAACCTCCAGCATATTTGTTCTTGTAAATTTCATTGTACTGCCGACACTTAAAAGAGTCAGAACAGAAATAGGTAAAACTAAATGCCATACCTTATCCAAAAAAATCTGAAGGTGAGCGTCTTGTGCAAATACTGTTGTAGCTGTTGTCAAGCCCTGAAGCGGAAAAATCCCTAGCTTAATTGCAAATACATTCATAAGCAAGGCCGAAAGAAAGAAAGACGGCAATGCTGTACCCATCATGGCAAATATGGAAACAGTATAGTCATAGGTGCCGTATTGATTAACCGATGCCTTTATTCCCATCGGTATACCTATGATAATCTGTAATACATATGAGATGAATGCTATTATGAAGGATATCCATATATAATCAGATAAAACCGTAGTTACAGGTTTTCCATACAGGAAAGAAAAACCCAGGTCACCTGAAAGGGTACTACCGAGCCAAGATAAATAGCTTTTTACGATTCCTCCAAAGCTCTTGTCGGCTAGACCGTAAAGCTCTTTTAATCGTATCACGTCTTCCTTTGTCATGGAACCGCTTTGAAGTGCGGCGGATGTTTGATTGTCAATATAGTCCGCCGGCATCAGCATTGTAAGCAAATATATCAATGCCGAAGCACCTAACAATATAATAATAGCCAGTCCTATTCTCTTTAAGATGTATTTTAACATAATTAAGCCTCAAATCCGTTAGAATATAATCCAATGTCTTTAAAGTCATATAATAGGTACAAAGCTTGGATTAATTAGTACCAAGCCTTGTACCCCAAAATTACCTAAAACAATTAACTATTTTAATTCAACATTCCAGATATATTCCAATGGATCGTGGAATGGTGTAACGTCCTCACCGCTTTGAAGTGTTGATACGTCTATTACATCAGAGTTAAACACATACATATTCTTTCTCTGATATGTAGGTACCTCAACTGCTAGGCCAGTAGAAAGCTCCAGAGCTCTCTTATAAATGGTTTTACGTTCTTCTACGTCAAGGGTTGAACGGCCTGCATTAATTAACTCGTTCAATTCCTTCAGCATAGCCTTTTCTTCGTCTGAACCGTTCTCATAGAGATAGTACAAACCGCTCCTTGCTGCTGAAGTACCTTGGTTAACTGCGGGATCTGAGTACCAGATTTGGAACATATCCGGATCAACACCACCGCTGCCCCATGCAGCTGCCCATACCTGAATACCTGAATCATATGCTGTTGAAAGCTTTCCTAAGAGGTTTTGGTCAGTTTCAATATCAACCTTTACACCTATCTTAGCTAATACTTCCTGAGTATCTATAAAGATAGATCCGGCAGGATGGTCTGCTGCTTCTGATGGTAATGTAAATTTAAATGTAACCTGCTGACCTGCCTTAGCGTGTCCGTCAGGATATGTCATTATATTCTTTGCTGAGTCATACTTGTATCCGGCTTCTTCGAATAACTTCTTAGAGGTTTCGCCTGTTCCATCGTATGGATACAAATTTTCCGGATTCTCAGGATATGCCCACAGGATTTTAGTCATTGTTCTGTAGTTAGCGGTTGCTAGCTCCTGATAGTAGTTGTCAATTGCCAACTGAACATTAGTTGCGTGAGCAATAGCTTTTCTTACCTGGAATTCCGGGATAGCCTGGCCTTGGATTCCTATATACCCATAACCGTCATTATCAACCAATGTATAGCTGAGTTTAGCATAATCACCAGCGCCAGCTGTAACATCATTAATAATGGTCATTGAAGCCGAGGGATCTGAATAATGCACTGTACCTGTTAATACTGCATCAAGCTCAGCACCAAGAGTTACTTCCTGGTAACGGAAAGTCTTAATTTTGGGAGAACCAAGAAGGAAGCTGTCGTTAGCTGTGTAAGTCACTACATTATCCTTATATTCCTGGAATATGTAAGGGCCTGCTCCAACCGGTTTTACATTCTTTGTTTTTAAGAAGTCCATAAACTCTTTCTTATCAAGATCAACACCGTTTTCATTAAGTGTTCCTGTATAGCCCTCTGTATAATAATGGGCAGGAACTACTGGAAGCTGGAGTTTGAATATGGCTGTAGGATCTATACCGTCTATAACTACTTTGAGATATTCTCTTTCTACGCCATCGTCACAGGTAATTTTGCCAGTAGTGATACCGCTGATATTCTGTACGCCACCTGCGACCTTACCTTCGTTGGTGATATATGCTGCGCGAATATAATCCTGAATTGTTTGGTCTCCGGCTTTCTCATAGTTGATACCGGCGTCACTTAAATCATATCCGTAAGCATCTAAAATATTTGCCCAGTAAATTTTTGCATCTACTGTGTCTTTCGTCAAATCATAGGTGTTGCCCATAGAGTCTGTAAAAGCACCAGACTCATCAAGCTTACCGAAGCCCCACATAACCATACCAAATGCGGCCTGCATAGAGGGGTTCGCAGCAACTTCCTCAACTGTATAAGGTTTAAAGTTGCTTTCTATGTAACTAGTATAATTAGTGTTTACATAGTCAATAATTTCCTGAGCAAAGTTTGCTCCGGCTTCGTCAAGATATTTCCAGAATGTCTCCTGCTGGGCGAGTGTTGCGCCATTAGCGGGATTTATGACCATTGAACCGTCATCACCGGATTTAATTCCAGCTTCTAGAATGGCATCAACCATTTTAAGGGTGTCGGTATTAGTCTGTAAGCGGTATTCTTTCATACCCTGAATTTTCATAGTATAAAATGTGGATAATCCGTCATATTTAGGGTCTGCGTAAACATATATTGAGAAAAGTAAATCCTTTGATGTAATGGGCTTACCATCACTAAAGGTCAGACCATTCTTAAGAATAAAGGTATAGGTCGATGTAGAGTTGTCAGAACTTACTTCCTGTGTATAGTCATAAGCATAGCTGGCAACATCAACTCCCGCTTCCGTTTCACCTTTCTTATTTACAAACATAAGAGCGAGCTGAGTCAAATCTGCAACGTTTCCATCATAGGCTGAAGTATAAAAGAAAGGACTGAATTTACCATCCAATGTTCCTGTAGAAACAACCAGAGGGTTTGTAGCATTGTTGCCTGTCCTTGGTGTGACAGTAGCGTCATACCTATTAGCGGGAACATCGGCTTTTACCTCGACCGGCCCTGTTCCACTTGGAGTAGGGGTGCCTGTTTGTTCAGGCTTCTTGTTGCCGCAAGCAACTAGTGAAAAAGCAAGTACTAATGCTAATACTAGTGCTAACAATCTTTTGATACTGATTTTCATAAAATCTCCTCCTGTAATTATTTTTTTAAACTATAATATATGTCTGTTTAAATTATAGTTAAACAAAATTTGCATGTTAAAATTTATTATATATCATTTTTTAAAATTATCCAATACAATTTAATCTGGTTTATGTTGGAATTTTATACTGAATAATATATTTTTATAAAATTAGGGTTAATTATTGACCCATTATCCTAATTAATTTAAACTATATATGAACATACGTTCTATGAACGGATGTTCATTATGGACTATACGTTCTATGAACGTATGTTCATTATGGACTATGCATACATTAACAAAGAAGGAGAAACCTTTGACAAGAAAAGCAAAAGATATCCCAACCGAGCCAAACAATAGCGAGCTTCCCATATTTAAAACTTCAGTTAGAAGTCTCGTCGCTTTTTCAGTAAAAGATGATGCTCTCTGGAGTTTCTCGTCATATAAACTGGCCCACGAGGGTACATTAGCTCATTCTCAGCTTCAAGCCATCAACCGGGATGGAGGAAATTACACCTCTGAGGTATATCTAACCCATTCTTTTGAAACCAGCGATTGTATTTTGGAAGTTAGCGGCAGAGCCGATGGCATATGGAAGTATGATAATAGGGTTATTGTTCAGGAAATAAAGACCTCCGCCACCCCATTGTCCGAGATAGGTGAGAATTTCAGTGAGGCCCATTGGGCACAATGCAAGTGTTATGCTTACATTCTTGCATTATCCGAAGATATTAGCGAGATTACTGTCAGACTTACCTATTATGACATGGAAAAAAATGAAGAAAAATCCTTTGATCGAACATTTAGCAAAGTGAAGCTCCACCGTTTTTTTAAAACTTTGCTCCATCCATTTATCAGTTGGTCTCTTTCTCAAAGGAAATGGAAGCATTTAAGAAATTTTTCAATAAACACACTTAATTTTCCTTACCCTTCCTACAGGAAAGGTCAAAAATTACTTGCTTTTAATACTTATAAATGTATAGAAGATCGTAAAAGGCTTTTTGCCCAAGCCCCAACCGGTATAGGAAAAACTATGGGGGTACTTTACCCTGCTATAAAAGCTCTCGGTGAGGGAAAGCTGGACAGACTTTTCTATGCTACTGCGAAAACAACAACAAGAGGCATAGCCGAAAACGCATATAAGCTCATGGCAGAGCAAGGTTTACGGCTTAAAGTACTGACCTTGACTGCTAAAGATAAATTATGTCTTAATGAAGTAAAAAATTGCAGCCCGGACAAATGTCCATTTATTATGGGATATATTTCACGCTCAAGAAAAATAATCAAGGAATTATTAAAGAAGCATGATTTTTTTCCCAGAGAAGTTATAAGTTCAGCTGGGCTTAGAAACACCATCTGCCCTTTTGAACTAAGTCTCGACCTTGCCCTTAGCTGCGATCTTATAATATGTGACTATAATTATATATTTGATCCCAGAGTATATCTGCGCAGATTCTTTGAACAGAAGGGCCGTGAAGAATACCTTATTATGGTAGACGAAGCTCACAACCTTTTTGATCGCGCCAGAGAAATGTATTCATCAGAGTTAAGAGTAAAAGAACTCTCTGATTTATCAAAAGAAATAAAAAAAGATTTGCCTCACATAAATAACGAAATAAAAAAAATGAAAAAAGCTATTTCTGCATTTGAAAAACAAATAGGAGAGCTATATTTAGAATCAGGGGGTAGTAAATATAATACTTTTATTGATGCCCCCATGTGTCTAAAGTCGCCTCTAGAAAGCTTTATTACTGAAACAGAAAATTGGATTATATCAGAAAGAGATGAAAAACCTTACAATGACAAGCTGGTAACTTTCTTCTTTGATATATTACATTTTAAAAATATATTGGAATTATATTCTGAACAATACCGCACCCTTACAACAGGAACAAAGACTGGGTTTAATATAAAACTACTGTGCCTTGATCCAAGCCATATGCTAAATAAAAATATGTCGGCTGCCAGAACTACCGTACTGTTTTCAGCTACCTTGTCACCCTTATGGTATTTTAAAAATATATTAGGTGGAAGGCAGGAAGATGTAACACTAAAACTTCCTTCGCCGTTTCCCCGCGAAAATCTTCTTGTTTTTAATGAGGATAAGATTGAAACCCGCTTCCGACACCGTGCTCAATTTATGGAAGCGACTGCAAAAGCCATATATGAGTGGTCAGTCTCTCATAAAGGCAATGTCATGGTCTTTTTCCCATCTTATAAATATTTGTTTGATGTTTTAGAAAAATTCAAGTGTTTAGGAGACGGTTTTGACATTCTATGTCAGGATAGGGAGATGGACGAGCCCTCAAGAGATGCTTTTCTTAAAAAGTTCGATGGTTATGGGGATGCTTATAGAATAGCCTTTTGTGTTATGGGCGGTGTGTTCGGTGAGGGTATTGATTTAACAGGGAACAAGCTTACCGGTGTAATAATAGTCGGTGTTGGCCTGCCACAGGTTTCACCGGAGCTTGAGATTATTCGAGAATATTATCAACAAAAGAACGGTGCGGGGTTCACCTATGCATACACTTATCCGGGGCTGAACAAGGTTCTTCAGGCATCGGGAAGGCTCATAAGAGCTGAAACCGACCGGGGTGCCCTGCTACTAATTGATTCTAGGTTTGCAACTACCGAATATATCGATTTACTGCCACAGGAATGGCATCCTATCCCCAGAACATCGCAAGGTATGGATATGAAAGAGTATATTAACCGTTTTTGGGGCATTGATGAATAGATTGTGGATGTATGGTTTATCCCGTAAGGTATCGATATTAAAATATCCCCAGAAATTTATGGTCCACTTTTACTTTAACCCTGGTTACGGTATCTGCAGTAACTACGTATGCAGTGTCATTCTTAGTCAGATATACACCCGTCACATCTGATTTCGCTGTATATTGATCCATAATGGTTCCGTCCTGATTAATAAAAAACACTTCCGATTCGGCTATAATAGCCGCAGTTTTATCCTTTACAGATATCCCGGTCACTTTACCCGCTATAGTAAAACTTGTCTTTTCTGTCCCATTATTGTTATAAATCCTCATTATAGTCTCATTTCGTCTTTCCCTTGATAAAATATCGCTATCAAGAAGAGCGGCTACAGGAAACTTCTTATCAATTACATTAGCAGCTGTTACGGTAAATCTTTCCGGTTTTTCCTGCCAGATAGTATTATATAAATTGTCTATTGCCATTAAGCTGTGTTCACCATAAACAAACAAGCTCCCCTTGTTTAAAGGGAATCCTTTGGCATAGATTTCTTTGACTCCTTTTATACTTGCCTTTTGATTCATGGCCAGATCTAAGAATTCAAACAGCCCGTTGGATTCAAGTCCGGATACCTCAACACTGCTTACTACAAAGCATGCTTGATTATATCCGGGATAATTCGCTGCCATAAATGGATAATAATTTGATACATTTCTTAAGGAAATCTCTTGTCCGTCCTTTGAATAAGCGCGAATTGTTCTTTTATACCCCGATTGCTTACTCTCAGTTATCAGAACCACCCAAACATCTGAAATGCTTGCGTTTATTATATCTTCATCAATATTTTTTTCCCATGCTATTCTACCGTTATTAATCAGTGCAAAATATCGCCCTTCAATATCGGCGACAAGAACGTTATCTTCATATGACTGAACAAATGGTTTTTTAAGATTTACCGGTATATAACCTTTTTCTAAGCCCTCAGAATCAATAATCCTTATGGAGCTTATGGTTGCTACCACCAAATCATTAGATAGAGAAGTATAATCCGGTTTTTCATTAATATCTATACTGAGTATATTTTTAACTGTTTCCTTTAGATCTTCTGTATTTACGTTAAAAATTTGGTCATATATTCCCGTGATACCATCAGATATCACATCAAATGGGTTAATATCCAAAAATGAGTAAAGAACTACTCCTGATACAACTAACAATATTAATAGAAAGAGGGCTAGCTTTATAAAGCTGAAGCCCTTTGATTTTTTTTCTTTTTCCGGACTCATTAGATAGTATTTCTCCTTTTGGGGAACCATTAAATACTATATCTGTTCTTTAATCTCTGAACAAGTTTAATAGTTCCACAGCCTTGGTATATTGCTTATCGTTATTTTTTCTCATCTCGTACAGAGTTTCGTTAAGCTTCTCTCTTGTCTTTCCATCGATTATACCCGTCGAAGGAAGCTTTTTATCAGCCTGATACCTCTTAACAGCCTCAAATGTATTTTCATCATAGAGTCTGTCCGCATTAGCTTTCAAGTATCCTGCCGCTACTAATATCTGTTCTGCATTATAGACTTCATCATTAAAGGCTTTCAGGGTAATCTGCCCTGTTCCTTTAATGGGGTTAACCCCGGACAGCACTATTCCGTTTAAATCAATGGGATTATCTACAACAGCCACAGGTTCTATTCCCTTTCCTTGAATATATCTACCTTTAGGAGTTAAATAGTAGCCTGTGGTAATCTTTACAGCACCCAATATTTCATCCGTTTTTGGATATACACCGTAGTAGCTGGCCCATTCTATCTGTGATACATACTCATCGCCATATAATTCGCCATACTTATTATAAGCTTCGGGAGTAAGAATGGAAAACATATTCTGAAAAACTCCCTTGCCAAATGTTTTCTGTCCGACTAGAAACCCGCGGCCCGAATCCTCCAGCGCACCTGCCAGAATTTCTGATGCGCTTGCTGTGTTTTCATCAACGAGGGCTGCAATAATGTACTCAGGATGCTTTCCATCAGAATAAAACACCTGGTCAGAAAATGCTTCGGATTTATAATCCAGAGTTGTTATAATACCTTTAGGAATAAGCTCATTTGCAATATTTACAGCTTCATCTACATATCCTCCCGAGTTACCTCTTAAGTCAATAATGATCTTGCGAATATTGTTTTTGTCTATTTCATCCATTGCCTGTCTAAACTCAACAGACGTTCCATCACTAAAGCTATAAATTCTAATATAACCGATTTTGCCTTCAATTCTGTGATATACCGTTTTTCGAATAACGGTAGCACGGACTATGGAGAAGTTAAGAATGGCATTTCCTCGCTTAATGGTAAGCTTTACTGTTGTTCCCTCTTCCCCCTTTATCATACCGGCAACAGTCGCGCTGTCTTTCCCCACAATGTCGACTCCATTAACGGCTGTGATTATATCCTCCTGATAAAGGCCAGCCTTTTCAGCCGGTGAATCCTTATATACCTCTACTATCTTAATACCCTCGGCATTGTTTTCAAGCACCGCACCGATTCCTACATAATTATTTTCAAGACTTGTGTACCAGGCAGCCATTTCTTCTCTGTCATAGAAACCTGAATAATCATCAAGGCCTGAAAACATACCTCTTAATGCTACCATAAGACCTTCTTCGTCGGTGAAGCCCTCATAGTACATTTCAGTCATGAATTCCAGCATTGAACCAAGGTATGAATCATATTGCCGTGCATTAGCAACCGGGGCTGCGGTGTAAATAAAACAAATAACCAAAATTAGGCTTATAACCTTTTTAAATTTTTTCATACTAACCCTTATCTCCCTGCTCAGAATTCCATTATCCTATCTCTATAATCCTTTATTATCTCATCACCCATATAGTTGATAAGGTCATATATCAATACCGCCGTATCTTCATTGGTGAGCCTGTTGTTAGGATTGAAAGCTCCTCTCTGATCAGGCTCTATAATACCAAGTGTGTTGGCAACCGTAACCGCATTTCGAGCATAAGCCGGAATAATATCATTATCTGTAAACGGTGTCGGTGTTGAGGGATATGGCGCCAGGTTTTCAAGGCCGAGAGCTGAAACAATCATTTTGATGGCCTCTGCCTTTGTTATGTATTCATTGGGACCGAACTTTCCATTTCCGTTACCGTTGGTAATCCCTTTTTGATATGCTGTTTTTATTTCATCATAATAAAGGTCTCCCGGTCCAATATCCTTGAAAGGTGATATTTCAGGAGCTTTTTTACTTGAAGTTTTTCTGGCTGTAGAAGTTGTGGTCCTGACATCAGGATCTACCGGTATCTCATTTATTGCATTAATGAGCATTGCCACAAACTCTCTTCGTGTTAAGTATTTCCCTGTCTTATAAGTTTCACCTGTCCCGGGGATTATTTCAAGGCCAAATAATATACTTATGGGTTCTTCTGCCCAGAAACCATTCAGATGCTTAATATTAGGAACCATCAACCTAGTTAGCTCAATAGGAGTAGAAAGGCTGCCGGTTTCACTATAAGTCTTTACATAATCGGTAGGAAGTCCGTTTTTGTCAAATTCAGGGAATCTTGCAATATAATCCAAGGTGGATTCTTTCCAGCTTTTTTGCACATATCCGCCCTCAAAGCTAATCTGGTATGGTTCATTTTCAGCGTAGTCAATCTGCCTTCGTGTCGCACTTGAAACAATAACCTCAGCCGAACCGCCCCATTTTGATTGAGATTCTCCACTCGTCTTATCGAATTCGACCATTATATTCAGCTTCTGGGTTTCTGCGCTGCTCCAATATTGATCATAGGCATATGTCCTGCCTGAAATCGTTACAGTGACAGTATCTGAATTTGCTGTCCCTGTTCCTATAGAGTAAACCTTCTTTTCAGAAAATTCTCCGGTATGATATTTTATTGCGGCTTTTGGGTCGGTAATCATTGACTGGGTATAGCTTGCGCTGTTTAGACGGTATGTTGTTCCGCTGATGTTGATTACTTCTGTCGGAACCCTGCTAAGCTTGGTTGTCTCGGTCACCTGACCGTTAGGTTTTACCTCCCTTGTAGTTACGTAAATTACTACCCTGTTTAGTGTGATATTCTTTCCTTTGTTCTCCAGTTTGTATGTATATGTTGAAGTAACCACATCATTCTTATCTGTCTTTTTTATTGTCAGATCTCCTGTAAGCTTAATGGGCACTCCTGTTATAAAAAGCATCTCTGAATATATGTATTCACCTTTTTTAATGGTATCCTCTACCGAGATACCTCCTTCATACCCCATCGATCCTTCCACAGCGACAGCGTTAATAGGGGTCATAACAATTGCTGCTGATACTATAAATGTCAATATTTTTATAAAAATCTTCCTCATGTTAAACCTCCAAAAACTCTATTGGCAGAAAATCAGTATTCCTTCATTACTTTGACTGTGTCGTACAACCCTAATTTCATCGCCTGGTTTAATTAAGGAAATATCCCCGATTTCTCCCCTTTTTATAACTATAGCATTAACAGGTACAGTCAAGTCTAAATTGGGGCTCTCTCTCCACAAATAGGTTTGATTGTTATAAACCCTGGCTTCCTTTAGTTTAATGACTCCGCTACCCTCTTCGGACTGGCTGTCATTTATATTCACCACTCGTCCAGCAGCAGGGCTGTCAGCGTATGGAGCTGTGCTCATTAACTTAATCTTGGTGCCTTCTGCTACTATATAGACGCTTTTGTTTACATAACCTGAATTCAAGTTTCTCAGATTACCAATACCATCATCTTCTATAAGCCTGCCTGATGCCAGGTCTATATCAAATGTTTTCGGTGTATTGGTAAAACTCCATGAAACTCCATTTAGCTCAGCGAATGATTCAAGGGTTACGCTTTTCAGAGGATCTACGCTCTTAATACGCCCTCTGTAAACAATCACTCCACTGTCAATGTTCGAGTCTGAAACTATAACATTGGCAATATATTCGTTTTCATATAGAGATTTTTCCATTGAGACTTTTAAGGGATCAAGGGTGTTTAGTGCACTTACATCGACCAAACGTCCATCCTTTACAGCTATAGTGTTCTTATCATAGTTGATGATTTGTGATGTGTTTTCAAGCTCAAGACCATTTAGATCTGTAATGCTTAATAGATTATCATTTAATGTTTTCTCATAATTGGGTACGCTTCTGAAGGAAGCATAGACAATCTTATCCTTACCATCGTATCCCTTTTGTGTGGCTAGGTAGACGGTGCCGGAAAGGCGTTTTGGCGGTAAAGTCTTGTATTCTTTACTGTATTCAAAGCTCCGAAGTCCTATTGTGGATGTGCTTTCCCACCGACCATTTACAAATTCCTGAACTCCTGAAACGGCAAGGGAATAATGCAGCAAATCAAAGAATTCCACATTTCCGCGGTAAATTCCGGTTATAGGCTTGGTTATACTCTCAATATCAATTGCTGCAATATCAATATTATCACCGTCAGTTTGAACCATTACCCTTATTTTATCTCCGGCCAGAACATCTGAAAATCGGTAGGGTCTGTTATTCTTATAGACAGGGACTGATTCGGAAATAGTGTAATAGACATAAGTACCATCATCTTTTTTTAATACCATACCGGTTGGTCTTTTAGAGTAAACAGTACCATAAATAGGCTTGTAATAGCTTTTTGCGCTTATCTTTTCTATGTATCCTTCATTATCCAGCTTTATATAAACCCGATCTCCGGGTTTGATATCATCAACATCAACTGAATACCCGTCTCTTAAAACAGGCATCTCATACCCGTAGGTAAAGCTTCTAAGTGTGACCAATTCCGAAAACTTATCAGAATCTGACCCCGATCCATCCTCGAAGTATAATGTTATATAACCCAAAGATGGATTGTTCTCCTTGACAACACCACTAAATAGCACTTTTTCCTCTGTCTGGCCCTGTGAATAGGTCTCTGCAAATGTTACATAACTTGAGCTATATGCCGATGACAGAGCCATAGTTAAAACCAGAGCTGCAATAACGGCTACCTTTATAGACCGCATTTGATTGCCTCCAATCAATAATTTCTAAAAAGATTATCGGCATTCAAAGCTAATTTGTGAACAGTTCTTCTTTTACGCTTTTATGACAAAACAGGGACAATGTTCAGTTCAAAGGTACTTGTCCCCTTGTCTTAAGCTCAGTAATAAGCATGCCGGAGAGGATTAGAAGACAGCCGAGAATTGTTTGAATTGACAGCACCTCTGTTTTGCCATATATATCCGGGACAATGGCTGCGAACAACGCACCAAAAACAGGCTCACAGGTTATTATAAGAGCTGTTCTGGTAGGGGTGGTAAACTTCTGGGCGATAGTCTGTACCCCAAAGGCAAAGGCTGTTCCCAAAGCACCGGTGTATAAAACGGTAAGTATTATTTTAGAATCAATAACAAAAGGTACAGGGGTTGATACTATATCAACGCCAATCCATGTAACTATGTAGTAAACAGCAGCCGAAGCAATCTGTATTATTGCAAGGTGATATATGTTAACATCAGAAGCAAATTTATCTATAAAAATAATCTGTAGGGCAAAGCATAGCGCACATAGCAGGGTTAACGAATCACCAATTACCCAGCTTCCAGTAAAACCCTTGAGTACAAAAAGGCCCAATGTTGCTAATGCCACACCTATAAGTGCATTTAAAGGCGGTTTTTTCTTTAAAAGCAGAACTGAGATAATTGGAACCATTATTACATTAAGACCCGTAATAAATGCAGAATTTGATGCTGATGTGGTTTTTAACCCTATCACCTGTAGCATCATTCCTGCATAGAGCATCAGCCCCACTAAAGAACCGCTCCATAAAGCTTTAAAATTAATGGTTTTTAGTTGCTTATAAAAAACAGCAACCAAAAGTATGGTTGCCACAGAAAACCGCAGTGCAAGATATGCGTACGCGGGAATATCATCTGTAATATTTTTCATTATGATGAAGGAAGAACCCCACACCAAAGTTATGCTGAGAATTGCTAAATCGGCCTTAAGTTGTTTAGTCATCTATGTGTATCCTTTAATATAAGTAGCTTAATTCTATTCTAAGTAAGTTTACTTCAAGCCAACAATCATTGCAATAAAATTATTAAACCATGTTAATACTATTGACTGAGTATAGTTTTCAGGCACTTTTAATATATTTATAGAACCTAGCGCTGGAATTACAAATACAAAAACTACATAGCAAATTAGAATCCCTTCGGCTAATCCTATAGCCATTCCGCCTGTACGATTTGCTGTGCCAAGTATTGCACTTGAACTCAAAACCTTGGTCAGAAGTTTACCAATTAGTACAATAATCAGCTTTATGGCAATCAATAGAACCAAAAATGCGAGTATTTTTAATATCGTGTAAACTATTAGGTCGTTAACTGTTACTACTGTTTCGGAGTACATACTACCTGTTTCGGCAGCAGTACTTGTGACTGACAGCAATTGTTTCAACAAACTGTTTCCTGAAACAGCATTTTGTAGCTCAGGTATTTTCTGTGCAAATTCTAGTAAGGACTGTGCTTCAGAAACCTTCACGTTTTCTATTGTGGAAAGTGAGGGTATTAAATTATTAAGCTTATCGCCTATACTAGTACCAATAGTTGTTTTTTGCATAACAATCAAAGCTAGTTTTGGAGAGAATATGTATGCTGCGATTAAACTCGCCAAATAACCAATAAGGCTAAAAATCGTATTAATTAAGCCTTTTATGTAGCCTTTCAGTCCAAAAAGCGCTATAATAATTACTATTGCGTAGTCTACCCAGTTAAAATCAAAGTTGAGAAGTAAGTCTGCCGCTATAAACAGTGCGACTGCCAAGAACAAAAGGAATACCGGAAACCGGTTGATGGTGGCAGCTGCGGGTTTTGGTTTACTATAGCTATTACCCAAAAAAACACCCCCAAAGAATATGTAAATTGCTGTCACTATTTTATGCTTAACAATTAGGGAAATATTATCTAAAGAATGATAGGTTAATACCTAAAAACAGAAGAATGGATACTATCAAAACACTGATTTTGATTACATTCTTTCTCAAAAGCACTGTTATTTCCTCCTCTATTGGTATTGTACATTTGCTAGGTGTCATTATACCATTAAGAAAATATTTTGTAAAATAATTTTAAAATTTATGTAATAATATCTCTGTTAAAATGTTTCTAGTAAGTAAATCAGGGGTGATGTAATGCCTTTTGATGGCATTTTGACTAATAGTATCGCTAAAGAGCTAAACAAAACACTATCGGGCGGGAGAATCGGGAAAATACACCAAATAGGTCGTGATGCTCTCGTTATTCAAATAAGGGCAGGTGGAGAGAACTACCGGCTACTTATTTCGTGTAACGCCTCGTCTGCAAGAATACAATTAACCGAAAGACAATTTGAAAACCCGGAAGCCCCTCCGGTTTTTTGCATGCTCCTTAGAAAGCACATCTCCGGAGGCATTATAAAGGGTTTCAACACCAATGGTTTTGAACGTATTATTACCATTGATACTGAAGCTTTTGATGAGTTGGGAGATAGAAGCATAAAAAAGCTGGTCGTTGAAATAATGGGCCGTCATAGCAACATACTTCTCTTAAATAAGGATGATAAAATAATTGACGCTATGAAGCATGTTGACAATGAGGTTAATCGTGTCAGAGAGTTACTTCCTGCCAGAACCTATATATTACCGCCTGCTCAGGATAAGCTTAATCCTGCCACTGCAGATACCTATCAGAAGCTTATTAATATGGCTTCCCAAAGCGGGCGAAAGATAGAATCCTTTTTGCTTGATAATCTTCAGGGATTTTCTCCAGTACTATGCCGAGAAATATGTTTTCGCGCGAATATAGATGATTCTAAACCTGCCAATGAATTGACGTTTATTCAGTTAACACAGCTAATGAAGGTCTCGGAAGACTTTATGTCAGAGCTTCAAAACAATGATTCCTCACCTATTATGGTCATTGATAGTAATACGGGAAAGGCTATTGATTTTCATTGCACAAATCTTCTTCAATATTTAGATAAAAAAAGTTTTGACACTATAAGCTCTGCAGTTGAAGCTTTTTACACACAAAAAAATAGTAGGGAATTTAACTCTCAGAAATCCTCAGACCTACAAAAAACTGTTGCGAGGCTATTAGAAAAATGTGAAAAAAGGCTTGCTGTGAATCTTATGACTTATGATCAAAACAAAGGTTATGAAGAGCATAGATTGTTTGGTGAACTGATTACTGCTAATATATATGCAATTTCAAAAGGAATGGAAAAGGCCTCGGTAATTAATTACTACAACGATAACGGTGAAACTGTTGACATCACTCTGAACAAGGATAAGAACCCTCAGCAAAATGCGCAGCAATACTTTAAAAAATACAGCAAAGCAAGAACCGCCTTCCTTTATGCGGAAAAGGAAATCCAATTGCTAAAAGAAGAAATCTCATATCTGGAAAGTATTCTATTTGCCATTGAGAACTCGGATGGTCAAGAACAACTCCAGGAGATACGAATGGAGCTGTTTGAACAGGGCTACACCAAATCTAACGGTCAGAAGGGTAAAAAGCTTCAGCCAATAAAATCAATGCCTGAAAGAATATTATCTAAGGATGGTTTCGAGATATTTATAGGGCACAATAACAAACAGAACGACAAGCTCACTCTGAAAACAGCACGGCATGAAGATATCTGGCTCCATATCAAAAATTTTGCAGGCTCACATGTGGTAATAAAGGCTGATGGAAAAGAAGTCCCTGATTCCACCATTGTTGAGGCTGCGGAATACGCAGCCTGGTTCAGTAAAGCCCGCTCCTCCCCAAAGGCAGAAGTGGACTATACACATATAAGAAATGTAAAGAAACCTTCCGGTGCAAAGCCCGGTATGGTTATATATGTTAACTACCATACGGTCTTGGTAGAACCTAAAAAGCCGGAAAGCCCTTAATCTACTTAAAAAGCCTGTCGTAGCATTTTTGGATATTATACTTGACCTTTTCTTTATCGATGGTTTTGTATTCACCGTTCTCATATAAAATGCGTCCATCCACCATTGTCATGTACACATCGGAGCCTTGCACCGAATATGATAGAGCTGACAACACGTTATGAACAGGCAATATATGAGGCTTATCCAGATCGACGAGAATCAGATCGGCCTTTGCCCCCTCTTCAATAATACCAAGATTATTTACTCCCAAAGCTGCAGCACCATTTGTTGTAGCCATTTTTAAGGCTGTTTCTGCATTGATAAGAAGTGGGTTATGATTAGCCCCTTTATGAATTAAAGAAGATAAATTCATTTCTTCAAACTGATTAAGGTTGTTATTACTAGAGGCCCCATCCGTTCCGAGAATCACGTTGACACCCTTAGCCATCGCTTGTGGAACCGGTGCTATACCGCTTGCCAGCTTAAGATTACTGGTAGGGTTATGGGCAATGGTAACATTCTTTTCCTTTAAAAGGTCAATATCCTCATCAGTAATCCAAACACAATGAGCGGCAACAGTCCTTTGGTCAAACAAGCCTAAATCATATAAGTATCTGGTTGGGGTTTTTCCGTACTTCTTTAAACAATCCTCATGTTCAACCCGGGTTTCATCAAGATGCACATGAATAGGAGCATTAAACTTTCGTGATGTCTCAATTATGGTTTTTATAAAATCTGTTGAGCAGGTGTAAATCGCATGGGGTGCAAATGCCCCTGTAATTCTACCATTAGCTGCCCCATTCCAATTCTTATAAAAATCAATGGCTTCATTCAAACCCTTGTGCCCGGAAAAATCAGGTCCGTTATCCATGCCTGTCATTCCTCTGGAAAGCTGGGCTCGGATACCTGACTCCATAGTGGCCTTCGCCAGATCATTCATATGATCGTACATATCTATAAAACATGTAGTGCCTGTAGAAACCATTTCCATGATTCCTAAAAGCGAGCCCCAGTATATATCTTCGCCGGTAAGTTTCTCTTCGGTGGGGAAAATATAATTAAATAGCCATGTTTGTAAATCCATATCATCGGCAAAATTTCTGAGAAGAGTCATGGGAACATGACAATGACCATTAATAAGGCCCGGCATTAGAAGCTTTCCCGAAGCATCTATAATGGTTGCATTATGAGCTTCTTCATTAACAATGCTTCCTACGCTGCTAATAATATCATTCTCGATTAATACATCACATGCTCTTAAAATCTCCATCCCCTGATTCATGGTCACAACCCATGCGTTTTTAAATAAGTATTTCATATATCCTCCTTAATACCCGGCAGTGTACAAATAAAATCGCTACCCATTCCTTCTTGGCTTTCAACCCTTACATAACCCCCGTAAAGTTGGGCTATATGCTTGACAATTGATAAACCCAGACCGGTTCCTCCCATTTCCCTGGAACGGCCCTTATCCACTCTGTAAAAGCGTTCGAAAATCCGATCTTTGTGTTCTGCCGGAACACCTATTCCAGTATCTTTTACATGTATCTCAACACGGTTATCCTGTTGTGTTGCAAAGACCTTCACAGTACCTCCGTGTTTATTATACTTTATTGCATTATCCATTAGATTAATCAAAAGCTGCTTGATTCTGTTACGATTAGCTTCAAGCTTACAATCCTTATTAATCATGATCTCTATGGCTATATCTTTTTCATTTGCGCTGTTTTCCAGCATTGAACCTACTTCTTGAACAAGCTCCAAAAGCTCAAACCTTTGTTTATCATTATCTTGCTTGGTACTCTCAATTTCAGATAATGCCAAAATATCATTTATAAGAATACGAAGTCGATCAGTTTCAATTTCAATAATATCAAGAAACTTTTCAGCTACAGCAGGGTTGGATATGGCTCCATTTTTTAAAGTTTCAATAAACCCTTGGATGGAAGTCAGTGGTGTTTTTAACTCATGAGTCACATTTGATACAAACTCGGATCGTATATCCTCCAGCTTTCTAACCTGTGTTATATCTGTTATGTAGGCTAATGCGCCAACATTCCTTTTATGATTATCAGTATTATGTAATGGCACGGTATGAATAAACAGTATCTGTTTTCCATTTTGATTTAAATGCAGTTCATAATCAAGTGGCTTGTTCTCTACAACCGCTTTTAATAGAAGTTCGTTTATCTGCCTGTTACGAATAATGTTCACCAACGGCATTCCTGTTTGTCCTATATATTCCTTAACCCCAAAAAGCTTTGCGGTAACGGCGTTAATCATGATGACACTGATAGAACGGTCAACTGCTATAAGCCCGTTGTCCATATTGTTTATTATGTTATTCACGCTTGCATTTCTTGACTGGAGTTCCTTGATTGTATCCTCAATATGCTGTGTCATATTGCTCAATGTCAAAGAGAGTTGATTAATCTCGTCCTTACTATTCCAGTTTTCACTTTTTGACTCAACTTTATTACCGTATTCTTTAACAAGCCTGGATATAGGTTTTAAAATATATCTTGAAAGACTAACGGCAACTAAAGCTGAGATAATAATTGCAGCAAGAACAGATATTACAGAGTATAGTAATATAGTTTTCCTAATACCGTCTATTTGCTGTACCGATCCCGAAACTCTGACAACAAGCCCCAGCTCAGGTGAAAAATATGCATAATATATTAAGTCATTATCGGTGGTTTCACTTTTTCTTATATCACTGCCTTTTCCATTTTTAATGGCTTCAACAAACTCTTTCCTGTCACTGTGATTTTCCATTAATTTAGAGTTAACTCTTGAATCGGCAACTACCTTTCCTTCAATATTTATAATTGTAACTCGTCGAGATTCAATGTCTGTCTGACTGTTAAAATCCTGTGAAACCAATGATTCGGAGATATTACTCAAAAAGCTATCGTCAATCTTGTCCAAACCTTTAATTTTGATGATTTGTTCAATTAGAAGGCTTTCATGTTTTAGACTTGTTTCTTTTTCCTTAATATATGTTATAGATGAATAACGGTATGTGACAAACGCTACTATAGACGTTGCCAGTACAGCCAATATCATATAAAGAGCAACAATACGACGTCTCATAATGCTTTCCTTTAGCTTATTTATGGTGTTGGAGTACTTCCGCCTTCACTTGGAGCTATTGTAATTATCACATTAACACTATACTCTCCTATAAGGCTTACAGTAATGGGAACTTGCACTAAAAGCGGCACCTCATGTTGGCCAGGCTCAAGGTCTTTTATGCGTATTGATAATCTGATGTCTCCTGCCTTTACTGCATTAACATCGTCTACCTTGCCTTTTATAGTAATTGGAATAGCATTGTCTGCAACTCTATATTCAATCTCTCCAGTTGTGTCACCATCATATATTGTGACTATACTAGGAGACAGGTTTAAGGTCCTTGTTATATATTTTTCCAAGATTAACTCAGCAGATAATAATTCGCTGTCTTCTTTCATAACAGTTGCACCCTTAGGAGGTTTTATTACTAAAGGAGTCGTAAATGACTCGGATTTATCAGTAATATCAACTGTCTCTGCAGTGATGCTTTTTATTCCTTCCAATACACTTCTCGTTCCGAGAATGCGTACATTGGGCATGGAATACTTTATTTCTTTCAAATAGAAATCATTTTCAGGGTTGCCGGAAGTAATAACTGTTACCGGTACTTTTTTTGCAAGATTGAACGTGACAATAATAGGTACTTTCCCATCAAACTGCTTTAACACTTGACCATTACTATCTAGTACCGTACCACGCATTACAATCTCTTTATTATCATCGGCTTGATCAAGATTTACAAAAGCGACAACCTTACTAACCTGTGAGATGCTGCTTTCCTTCTCTTCAAGAATAACATTGCTGGGCTCGACCCTTAGGTTTACGATTTCATAACCGTCGGGAAGTGAACCTGTATACTCTACAACTACCGGGTATTGTTTGCCGATTATACGTTCAAAATTTAGGTTTACAGTTGAAGGATTCGTACCCACTATTATAATATCCTGATCTCCAAGATACTCAGGCTCTTCAATACTTATCCTTTTATATCCGGGTTCTGTAATACCTGATAAATCTATAGCTATCTTAAAGTCATTAGCGGTTAATCCGGATATTTTTTTCCTGCGACCTTTAATTTTTAAATCTACACTATCCGGAAGCTTTGTGCCAACTATCTGTAAACTATTATTTTGAAGAATATCCACATTACTGGTCAATGGTACAGCAATAGTCCTTTCTTCAAATGGATTGTCAGTATCTAAAACTACAAACCATATTAAGATTGCCGTTAATACAGAGACAACCTTAATAACCAAATCCTTTTCAAATAAACTATTTATCAGCTTGTTCATTCTGCTTCACCTTTCTGAATGGAAAAAGCTTCCTGTCAGTATCTTTCTCAAGTAAGAATTTGGTCAGCGCCTTTCTAAGAAAATCAGGAGTTAGATTTCTTGTTAGACCTCCGCTATGGGCATATGAAATCTTCCCGGATTCCTCTGAAACAACTACTGCAATGGCATCAGATACCTCCGTTATTCCTAAAGCAGCTCGATGTCGTGTTCCCAATTCTCTGCTCAATCCGGCGTTTTGTGTGAGGGGAAGGTAACACGCAGCAGCTTTAATAGTGTTATCTCGAATAATAACAGCTCCATCATGTAATGGGGTCTTTGGAGTAAAGATATTTACCAGAAGCTCACTGGATAGCATTGCATCCATTTGTGTTCCCGTGTTAACTATATCTCCGATTTTTGTCACTCTTTCAATTATGATAAGTGCACCTATATAATCCTGAGATAATGAGGTGCAGGCCTGAACAATAGATTCAATGGCAGATATGGTTTTAACCCTGTCCTCATCGGTCTTCCTGAGTATTATATCCTGAAAACCACTGCTTCCAAGTTTCTCTAAAGCCCTTCTAAGTTCAGGCTGGAATAGCACAATCAAGCCGAATCCAAAGAGTTGTATAGCACCCTGTAAAAGATATGCTATAGTTTTTAACCCAAGTATTTCTGAAAATTTAGTGAATATTAGGATAAATATGAGTCCTTTAACTAGTTGAATAGCGCGTGTTTCACGGACAAGTTGAATACCTTTATAGATGACATATGAAACCAAGGATACTTCAATCAGCATTCTGAGTATATCCAACGGACCATTGAGCCCTAAAAAATTAATGATATAACTAAATATGTCACCTAACGTAACAGGCACACGCTTACTCCCATCATCTTTTATTAATTTATTCCATGTTTTATATGCTGTAACTTTATTTGCTACAATAAATTATATCCTCTAACATTGATAAATGCAATAAAGCGATATGCACAAATAAGCTTGTTTTATCATGACTTTGACAGTTAGAACTTCATATAAATCGGTATCCCACTCCTCTCACTGTCTCAATATACTCCGGTTTACTGTCGTCCTTCTCAATTTTCTGTCTAAGGTATCGAATATGGACATCTACAGTTCGGGTCTCACCAAAATAATCAAATCCCCAAACCTTTTCCAAAAGCAAGTCCCTTGATAAAACCTTACCCCTGTTTTGTAACAATATTTTAAGCAGCTCATACTCCTTCAATGTAAGATCTAAGCGCTTCTCGCCATTATATACCTCATGGCGCTCAGTATTTATTGATATATCCCCTGCATTGATAATGACAGTTGGGCTAGCACTAGGTATATCCGCCCGTCTGAACAAGCTTTTAACCCTCGCAGTCAATTCCCTTATTGAGAAAGGCTTTGTTATGTAGTCATCAGCTCCAAGCTCAAGGCCGAGCACCTTGTCAAGCTCCTCACTTTTAGCAGTAAGCATTATAACAGGCAGGTTTTTTAATATATTATTCTGTCTTATTCTTTTCAGTATTTCATATCCATCAATACCCGGTAGCATCAAATCAAGGATAAACATATCCGGTATTATTGACTCACAATGGCACAGCATATCCTCACCTTCAACAAAAGCACTGACACTGTAACCATCAGCTTCAAGATTATACTTGACAAGTTCCTGAATATGGGTTTCATCCTCAACCAGATAAATTCTTCGTTTTACCGACATGGTTACCCCCTTGTAATTATTTTCTTCATTTAAGCAACCTACTTATTTCTTCCCTAATCAAATGATGTTTAAAACACCTTACCCAAATCTTCCGGTTATATACCTCTCAGTGCGTTCATCCTTGGGTCTGATGAAAATATTATCTGTCGTATTGTATTCCACTAAGTCACCCATAAGGAAAAACGCTGTTCTGTCTGAAATACGTCCAGCCTGTTGCATATTGTGAGTAACTATTATTATAGTATATTTCTTTTTCAGTTCTTTGCATAAATCCTCAATCTTTGCAGTGGAAATGGGGTCTAGTGCCGAGGTGGGCTCATCCATAAGAATTACTTCCGGATCGGTAGCAAGTGTTCTTGCTATACATAATCTTTGCTGCTGACCTCCCGATATTCCAAGAGCATTTCTGTGAAGTCTGTCCGATACTTCATCCCATAATGCTGCAGCCTTAAGACTATTCTCGACTATTCCATCCAGAATCGACTTTTTTTTAATGCCGTGTATTCTGGGACCATAAGCCACATTATCATAGATGGACATAGGAAACGGGTTCGGTTTCTGAAATACCATTCCAACACGCTTTCTTAGATCTACAACATCATTCCCTTTTAATATTTCTACACCATCCAGTTTAATACTACCTACAATCTTAACATTTTCAATAAGATCATTCATGCGGTTTAATGTCTTTAGAAAAGTAGATTTACCGCACCCGGAAGGACCGATGAGGGCAGTGATCTCCCCATCGTATATTTCCATATTTATATTGTTTAATGCTTTATGCTCACCATAATGTACTGTAAGGTATTTTACTGATATTTTGCTCCTTCTTTTTTCATTCATAGCTCTTTTACCTCAATTAGCATCCTCCGTCTTGATGATTTATCATCAATATATAACTCTCTCCCTTTAACCAGATTCCGTCCTATTTTGTTCGCCACAAAGTTCAATGTTGCAATAATAAGCATTAAGATAGTACCCGTGGCAAAGGCACTGACGAAATCGGCCTCCTCTAAAGCAACAACATACAGGTGAACTGATAATGTTCTTACACTGCTGGTAAGAAGCCGGCTTATACCGGGTATTTTCGGAACCGAACCCACAGTATAAATGACAGCGGCGGACTCTCCTATAACTCGACCCATACTTAGAATAACCGCAGTTAAAATACCGGGTATGGCACTAGGCAGAATTACCTTAAAAATGGTCTGAAGTCTTGACGCTCCCAGTGCCAGGCTACCCTCTTTATAACCAGGATTCACTGATAATAGGGCTTCTTCAGTGGTCCTCACTATTATAGGAAGAACCATTATGCTCAGGGTAAGAGCACCCGATGCAATTGAGAAGCCTAGGTTAAGTACATCTTTAAAAAAAATGTATCCGAATAATCCGTATATTATGGATGGTATACCCGCAAGACTTTCGGTAGCAAATCTGATAAGCCTAACCCAATACCCCTGTTTTGCATATTCGGTAAGAAAAATAGCCGCTGATATTCCGATTGGTACAGATATCATCAAGGTAGTTATCACCAAGACCAGAGTACCCACAATCATTGGTAATATCCCGGTTTTATCCCTGTAGAGATTATATTCGCTCGATATAAATTCCCAACTGATACCCGACATGCCTTTGGACACTATGTAAAGAATCATCCACGCTAGAAAGCCGATAGTTACAAGTGAAAATATCCAAATAAGCCCTTTTAAGATCAAGTCGTTAAGCTTTCTCTTTTTGCTCATTTGCTCATTTGCCCCCCTTAATGCTTCACTGATTTATTAACCAGTGCAGTTAATACAAGATTCAAGGCAATGATGAATATAAACAAAATTACCCCTATGCCAAATAAAACCGACTGATGAAAGGGTCCTGCATAGGACATGTCCTTTGCAATTGTGGCAGTCATAGGGCTAACAGTGCTTAATAGATTTTTAGGCATGTGCGCGATATTTCCGCAAACCATTATAACAGCCATGGTTTCTCCGATAGCTCTCCCCATTCCTAATACTATTGAGGACATGATTCCTGATTTGGCAGCCGGTATCATGACTTTAAATATGGTCTCTATTCTCGAGGCTCCCAGAGCCAGCGAACCTTCTTTGTATTCAGCAGGCACAGCTCTTAATGAATTTTCAGTTATGTTAACTATTGTGGGAAGAACCATTACCGACAGAATAATTATCATAGCCAGGAGGCTTGTCCCAGTTGGGCTACCGAGGTTTACCCGAATAAATGGAACGATAACAGTCAACCCAAAGAAGCCATAGACAACTGAAGGTATCCCGGCCAACAGCTCTATTGCTGATTTTAAAATACTCGCAATCGGTTTAGGTGCTATTTCGGCAAGCATTATGGCTGTAAAAATACCAACAGGAACTCCTATGGCGATTGCTCCTAACATACCAAATACCGATGCCAGAATCATAGGTAATATTCCATATTGAGGATTTTTATATGTTGGAGTCCATTGCGTGCCTAAGATGAATTCAGGAATGCCAATTTTTATAATTGGAGGCACACCGGCTATAAATATGTAAATACAAATAACGATTACTGAGGCAATCATCATAAATGCCGAAAAAGCAAAGACCAGCTCTATCGCCTTCTCATATGTAACAGGTTTCTTATATTTCAACACAAATGCATCTTTCATTTTTTACTCTCCGTCTTTCTATAAGTACCACCTCGGCTAATACTTTTATTAACGGCGTGCAGGAATTGCTTCCTTTGCTATGATTTTTGCGCCTTCATCGGAGAAAACAAAGTCTATGAATGCCTGTTCCAGTTCGTCCGGCTGACCCTTAGTAACCATATTGAAAGGACGTTTTATTGTATATGAACCACTTACTACGTTTTCGCTAGAAGCTACCATGCCGTCAATTACTATATTATTCACTGTTTTATCAGAGTATGCTAACGAAATATATCCGATTGCGTTTGGATTCTGCGCTACTACTGTTTTAACTTCACCTGTTTTAGCGGCTTCCTGATCAGCCTTAACCTCTTCTGCAACACCAAATATGGTTTCAAATGCTTCTCTGGTTCCCGATGCGGCATCACGAGCTACAACTACAACGGCAGAATCTTTACCACCGACATCTTTCCAATTGGTAATTTCTTTTTTATAGATTTTAGCAATCTGATCCTTTGTAAGATCTTTAACTTTATTCGCCGGGTTAACTATTACTGCAATCGCATCATCGGCCATTTTGAACACCTCAAGGCCTTGGCTTTTCTCCTCGTCTTTCACTGCTCTGGAGGCTGTTCCGATATTAGCTGTTCCTGATATTACTGCTTTGATACCTGCACTTGATCCGTCACCCATATATTCAATAACTACCTTTGGGTTCTTTGCCATAAAGGTATCAATTAATTCCTGGAATATTTTTTGAACTGATGTTGAACCTTCTATAAGAAGTTTACCAGATAGATTTTTTCTAGGTTTAGATGAGGGAGTTGCCGAGATTTTAGAAGCAGTGTTAGTTGACGGCTGATCGGATTCGGGCTCTATCAAGGTTTTACCACATGCTATAAGCCCTGGAATAATTAAGGCCGCAAGGCCTATGGCTGCTATTTTTCTATTCAAAATCATCAATTATTTCTCCTTTCATTTCTCATACAAACATACTATAGCTCGACACTATTATGAGAAAATCAAGGAGGTGTTAAACATATGTTAAATGCTAATATTTTCTAACAGTAATTCCAGAGCTAATCTTGGCTCTATAAGTCCCTTCTTATAGCTTGCTTCAGCTTCCATTAAACTTTTTAAAAGAATCTTAAGATAATTCATATCCATACTTCTTGCCTGTTCTGTCATAACCTTCATTGCATACGGGTGCTTGCCCTGAAAATACTGGTTTATCTCGGTCTGAGAGGCCCTGTCTTCCATGAGTAGCTTTAATTTTAGTAATTCTCCTGTCTGTTTAGAAAGCATCGCTAGTATTTTTTGTTCGGGTTCTTTAAGGGTAAGAATATCATCCAGAATAATAAGAGCTCTTTGAATATTCTTTCGTGCAACAGCATCTAAAAGGTCAAATATAACGCTTTTAATTGTCGGTATTGCCAGAAGCTTCACATCCTCTATTGTAACTTCTTTTCGTTCTCCGACATAGGACGACAATTTAAATATCTCGTTTCTTAATGTATACATATCCGGGTCGCATATAGCCACAAGGTACTCCGCTGCTTCATCGGTTATTAGCTTACCCACTGAATTCATGCCCTTAATAACCCATGGCACAAGATATTTGGGCTTATTACGATTAAACTCTAGAACTGTTCCATACTTGGCAAGTTGTTTATATGCTTTAAGTCTTTTATCTACATTACTCTCTATAAAAACGAGACATGTGGTTTCAGGAATTTCAGGAATATACTCACTTAATGCTTCCTGGGCTCTACTGCCGGAAGATACACTTTGTTCAGGTTCTGAATCCTCATCTTCCGGTTTATCCTCTTCCTCACTGGCAGCAGTATTTTTCTTTGCTTTACTGTAGAATAAGCCTGAGTTTTTGACAATAACAAGCTTCCTTTCAGCGAATATGGGAAAAGTGTCACACGCATCGATGACATCATCGATATTTATTTTATTCTCAAAGCTTGATAAATTAAGGCTCTGATTATCATTTTCAAGAATTAGTTTCTTTATGTCGCCTACATAATAGTCAATCAAAAAGGGTTCGTTGCCATGAAAAAGATAAGCCCTGGACAAGTTTTTGCTTTTCAATTGCTCTTTTATCTTGTCCAAGCTCTCTTTATTAACGTCATTATCATAGCTTTTTGAACCATAGCTTTTCCCGGCCATAAAAAAACCCCCGATTAATTCATCAGGGGTTTATTATACCATAAATTTTGATAGCAATTCATTGCTATCTGCCGTCGAAGACGGCAGATAACTGCAAAGCAGTTAAAAATTTAATGATTCAAGGCTCTCGGGACCCGTTCGAAATCGAAGATTTCGGTAACGGGTGAGGTTCTTATACCATAAATTTTGATAGCAATTTAATGCTATTTTCTATGCTCTGGTTCTTATTTCCTCTACGATTTTTGCAACAAAGGCATCCACATCCATAGAGCCCAAATCTCCATCTTTTCTGGATCTTACAGCAACTGCCTTATTTTCAAGTTCCTTATCGCCTATAACTAGCATATATGGAACCTTCTCAAGCTGAGCTTCACGAATCTTAAATCCAATCTTTTCATTACGGGTGTCAATCTCAACATCCACATCCATATCTCTTAATTTTGCAGCCACCTGTTCCGCAAATTCGTGATGTTTGTCAAGAATAGGAATGATTTTCGCCTGAACAGGAGCCAGCCAAACGGGGAAAGCTCCGGCATAGTGCTCAAGCAATACTCCAAAGAACCTTTCAATAGATCCCAGAAGTGCTCTGTGAATCATATAAGGACGGCGCTTGGTTCCGTCGGCGGCAACATAAGTCATATCAAAACGTTCGGGTTCATTAAAATCAAATTGTATTGTGGAACACTGCCATTCACGGTTAAGGGCATCCTTGATTTTAATATCAATTTTAGGGCCATAGAAGGCACCGCCACCTTCGTCAACGTCACATTCCAAACCTTCGGCTAAAACAGCTTCCTTTAAGGCCTTAGTTGCCTCAGCCCACATACTCTCATCGCCAACAAATTTCTCCTTGGGTTTTGTTGATACATAAATTTTATACTCCTTAAACCCAAACTCATTAAGCATATAAAGACAGAATCTCAATACCCTGCGAATCTCGGCAGGCATTTGTTCCGGTGCACAGAAAAGGTGAGCATCATCCTGAGTAAAGCCCCTGACTCTCAATAATCCATGGAGTGCACCGCTTTTCTCGTAACGGTAAACTGTACCCAGTTCAGCCCATCTATATGGTAAATCGCGATAGGAATGCAGTTTACTATTATATATAGCGATATGGAACGGACAGTTCATAGGCTTAGCATAGAAATCCTGTCCGTCTACGTCCATAGCCGAATACATACTTTCCTTATAGAAGCCCAGATGCCCTGATGTTTCCCAAAGCTGTCCGCGTCCTATATGAGGTGTGTTGACAATATCATAACCATTTTTAATATGTTGTTTTCTCCAGAAATCCTCAATGTGCATTCTGACACGAGCTCCCTTAGGATGCCATAGGACAAGACCGGGTCCCACTTCCTCGTCAAAGGAGAATAAATCCAATTCCTTACCCAGACGTCTGTGGTCACGCTTTTCAGCTTCTTCAAGCATTTTCAGATATTCTTCAAGTTGGCTTGTCTTCGGGAAAGCGGTACCATATATTCTTTGAAGCATCTTATTCTTTTCGCTGCCTCTCCAATAAGCACCTGCAAGCTGCATAAGCTTTACAGCCTTGACCTTTCCAGTTGACAGCAAATGGGGTCCTGCGCATAGGTCGGTAAAATCGCCCTGTTTATAGAATGATATTTCCGCATCCTCGGGAAGATCCTTTATAAGCTCAACCTTGTAAGGCTCATCCTTCATAAGCTCAAGGGCTTTATCCCTAGGTAAGGTAAACCTCTCAATGGCTAGATCTTCCTTAATTATATTCTGCATTTCCTTTTCAATGGCAAGCATGTCTTCGGGAGTAAAGGTTTTGTCTAAATCGAAATCATAATAGAATCCATTGTCTACAGCAGGACCTATAGCCAGCTTTACGCTGGGGAAAAGCTTCCTTACAGCCTGGGCCATAATATGTGATGCCGTATGCCAATAAGTGTGTTTTCCTCCCTCACTGTCAAATGTGAGAAGATTAAGATCGCAATCTTCATTTAGTGCTGTTCTTAAATCTTTCAGTTCGCCGTTTACTTCTCCGGCTAACGCTACTCGAGCAAGACCTTCGCTAATATCCTTTGCGATATCCAATATGGTGCTTCCGCTTTCATAGGACTTAACGCTTCCATCTTTAAGTGTAATTTGTATCATACTTTATCCACTCCTTTTATAGTATTATGCAAACAAAAAACTCTCACCCGGAATGTTACTTACATTCAAGGATGAGAGTTAAACTCGCACGGTTCCACCTTGATTACAGGATTATTATCCTGTCACTCAATTAGATTATAACGCAATCAACGTGATAGCTTACTATTATTTCAGCGATCATGCTCCGGGGCGGTTCAAAACGATGTCACACGGGATGGATTTCAGCCACGTCCTATCCCTCTCTTGGCGTTCTTTGCGAATTGCATGTCCCCTTCAACGCATTTTTAATATTAAAGATAAACTTATAATACTCTATCGGAATTTTATTGTCAAACGTTAAGTTTTGTATAAATGGTATTCGTGCCGTGGTCGCGGCGCAATTGACTCACTCTACAGGCACTTATGTTATGGTTAATCACTCTCGTGTAAAATCATTTTATAAATTACATGGGCGACTCCATCCTCTTCGTTGGAAAGCGTAATATAATCAGCCTTTTCTTTTACTTCGTCAGGAGCATTTGCCATTGCCACACCAAGCCCAGCATACTCAATCATTGAAAGGTCGTTATAGCCATCTCCCACAGCAATCATCTCGCTTTGCTTTATACCATAGTATTCACCTAGTTTTTCCATGGCAATTGCTTTTGAAGCTTTTTTATCAACAAACTCCAAAAAATATGGTCTGGAAGGATGGAAATTTACATTATCACTTAGATACTTACCAATCTCTTTTTGATATTGCTCGATTTTTTCAACCTCATCATACCATAATATTTTTGTTACACCGTTTTCGATAAGCTCCCCGATATTATCAACCAATACAGGCTCGACACCTGAAATCGTCTTGTATTTTTCCACTCTTTCGTTTAGCTCAGGAACATAAAGTCCATTATTCATCCATACCATTATGGTGGCTCCATATTTTTGGCCGAGTTGAATAATGTCGCCGGCATCCCTTTGTGACAGCTTTTGCTCATAAAGAACCTTCTTCGATTTTCCCAGAACCACCATTGCCCCGTTATATGTAATATATGGTACATCCAGATTTAGTTCTTTATTTAGCCCTTCAATACCCTGTATAGGTCTTCCTGATGCGATAGTAAAAATAAGTCCTTTTTCAACTGCCAGCCTGATAGCATTTTTAGTATTCCCAGTAAGCTCATTACGGTCATTTAAAAGTGTTCCGTCGATGTCTACCGCCATAAGTTTATAATTCATGTACTTCTCCCCGTAAGTCTAATTGAATTGCTTGGCAACACATTCTATATTATTACAAAAACCTCGTAAATCATAAAACAATGGGAATTATAGGTGCCAAAGTAGCTTTATGATATACTATAGTATGATAAAATGCAATAAACAACAAGACTGAAACTTGCTCAATGTGCCATATAATAGATGGTATATAATGGGATACACGGAGGTATAGCATGAAAAAAGTGGTGTTTGGATTATTGGTTATCTGCCTGATGGCAGGTATACCCTTGATGATTATGGATTCCAACATGGGCAGCAACGGGGTTAATGGCAAGTTTACAATTCCAGCTGGATACACTAAAATCGAAATTGATCTAGATGAGAAATCAAGAAATAGTGAAGTTATTTTCACATCAACTCTAGACATTCCAAAGGGGTTTGATTTATATGTTCAATCTGATTCAGAAGAAGAAAAAATAATTGAAGTAACTAGCGAGCATAAGTTTATTGGTAAAGCCGACAACAAACATATTCTTAATGTAAATAAAGTGACAGACAATATGGCTAATACTTTTAACCAAATCTTTGGCCCGGGGGAAATATCCATTTCTCTGACAAATCAAAAGGCAAAAGGAAAAATTGTAATTGGGTACAGAGAAAGAGCAATTGATATTTCAGAATACGAAAGATTGTCAAAGATTGATAGCGGAGATTTGAATAACCCTCCAAAAGGTTATGATAAGGCGTACAGGATTGACCTTAGCGGATTGAAGTATAAGGATGAAACTATTTATTCAATTACTTTGGATAAAGCACAAAATGTTGGCTTTTCATTCTATACTGATTCCAGGGAAGGAAATGTTAGCGTTGACTTGATTGGAGAAAACAGTAGTTTTTACGGTCTTATTAGTTCCGGTCATAATAACATCTGTGATCAATTAGAATTGATGTTTGAAAAAGGAGAATATAAAGTCAGGTTAAATTGCGAAAACGCTGATGGGCAGTTATATGTATTCATTAAAAAGTAATTACGGATAATTTTCTAATTTTAGGAGGTTTTATGGTTAAGCATCGATATCCAACTATTTCACAAGCCAATATTACATATTTTATAATATCAGTTTTAACACTTACAGGCAGTATTATGTTTATGCCCATTCTTGGGGTAGGTACAAATCTCTGGGTAAATGAATTCGTCTATATACTATTTCCTGCCTTATTATTAGCCAGAATCAACCTTTGGAATCTGGAGGAAGTATACAGGTATAAAGGCACATCCGCTAAAAATACAGTAATCAGCATACTTTTAGGTATATGCACGTGGTTTATTGCGGCCTATATTACTAAGCTTATCGATACATTACTGAATATAAACGTGGGTACCATCAAAACAGAGGCTTTTATTAGTAATACTTCTCTTAACCAAAACCTTCTTTTGATAATAGGTATGGTCATTCTTGCGCCCATCTGTGAAGAGACTCTATTTCGGGGCTTTATCCAAAAAGCATACGAAGGGAATAGCAAGAAATATGGTTTTGTTTTAACTGCTCTCCTATTTGGACTCTTTCATATGCTTAACGGTGTGAAAGATGTCATACCTGCTTTCGTCATTGGTTTTGTTCTAGGATATATCGTTTATCAAACCGGTTCTATTACCGGCTCAATGCTGGCTCATGCCTCCAACAATTTATGCGCCATAGTATTTGGAGGTTTCATATCAACAGCATGGTTTAGTTATGCGAGCATAGCCTCTTTAGTAATATTAATTCTTCTATTATGGAGTTTGAAGCCAAACGATAAGCACAATGAAATTACATATGAAACCCCTTCCAATAAAAAAACATCCGTTATCGCCGTTATATTTCTAATATTATCGGTAACCTTCATGCTTTGTATTGGAATCATGGAACTATTGATGAGAGCAGGTATAATTGGCTAGCCTACTGTCTCTATTTTAGCCCTGTGGTAGCTATGTCATATACAGTATTAGTATAGGGACAATAGAGAGAGTCACCCCGGCATACAATACACCATAGTCAGTATAAAAATATTGGATGATGCTTTTTCAACGTTATAAAAAAGGAGCAACCATCATTTACATACACCGCAAATTAAATTATTATGTAATTATAACCAAAGAAGGAGGCTTTCTATGTACATATTTAAAGAAGGATTCTACACCGATGTAAGAATAGAGGAAGTATATGAGACATTAATATCCTATACTCTCGGTAAGCTGGATGAATCAAGAATTCGCAAGTATAAAGCAGCATTTATACGTGTTTTTGACGGGTCACTATGGTACTATTCAGCAACTTCTGACCTGGAACAGATTCAAAGCGAAATTGATAAGCTATATCTAACAGCAACTCCAAACCCGGATATTAAGAATCACCCTATCGTCGCTGCATTTGAAATTCACAAGGACCAACATATGCAGTTTACTGAAAACAGCATTGAAAAAACCCCTAAGAGTGAGAAAGAGAGTCTTTTAACGTCTTTCTTCCCTACATTAAACGGGTACTCAAGTATAAAGCTCTGGAAAGCCATCTATATTGATGCCAGAAAAACTATAACATTATTCACCAGTAAAGGTACTGAGCTCATATTCGACACACAGCGCGCGGGTTATTCCTTAAGAATGTCATTCTCTGAGAACGATAAAACCTTCAGCGACAGCTTCCAATTTTCCGCAAGCTGCTTTGGTGATCTTCCGAAAGATGTAGAAAAGCTTAAAGAATATATTGAAAAATGTGAAGATTTTCTAAGGAATGCGAGATCGGTGACCCCCGGTAAATACACAGTCATTCTTTCGCCCCTGGCTGCCGGGGTATTTGCTCACGAAAGCTTCGGACATAAGAGTGAATCCGATTTTATGGTTGGAGATGAAACCATGAAGAAGGAATGGGCAATCGGTAAAAAGGTAGGTTCGGACATTCTTTCGATTGTTGATTACGGGCTCATACCAGGTTCCGGTTACGTTCCATATGACGATGAAGGTACCGCAGCCAGAGAGAATTTCCTGATTAAAGACGGAATATTGACCGGAAGGCTTCACAGTGCTCCGACTGCTGCGGCACTGGAGGAAGGTGTCACCGGAAACGCAAGGGCTATGAACTTCGAGTATGAGCCCATCGTCCGTATGACTACCACTTATATCAAACCGGGAAATAAATCCTTTGAAGAGCTGGTATCGGAAGTGGAAAATGGCTTTTTAATTGAAACAATTAAGCATGGTTCGGGCTTATCTACATTTACCATTGCTCCCTCATTAGCATACCGGATTGAAAACGGTAAGGTTACTGAACCCGTCAACATATCAGTAATAAGCGGCACCGTGTTTGAAACTTTATCAGAAATCGATGGGTTGTCCGATAAGCTGGAGTTGCTATCCTTCGTGACCGGCGGCTGCGGAAAAATGGAACAGTACCCTCTTCCGGTAGCATTTGGCGGCCCCTATGTACGGGTTCGTAATATGATTGTCCAATAACGGATAAGAAAGTGAGGATAATATGATACGTGAATATTACCGTTCCAAGGTAAAAGATACAACCATTAATATAGTCAACTCGCAAATTGAATCAATTAGAAACAAAAATATTGATAAGAGAGGTCTGAGAGTATATCACAATGGCATGATTGGTGTAGCGGGTGCTATCGGAGCTTATTCAGAGGATGAGCTTTTTAAAGAGGCTCAGGCAGCCCTTGAAAAGAATATTGATTATCCGATTAAGCATACATCTGACTTGGCAATATCAGGTGATTACCGGACTGAGATTCTTACTCCGGAAAAACTTAGAGAAGAAATTGATGCACTGTTATGTGAATTAAGGGAAAGGCAGCCCGATTTCATCTACACAAACAAAATTTCTCTGACCGAGGTTCACTCAATCCTGACCAATAACGATGGTTTATCTCTGGAATATGCTGATAATACTATGTCAGCCGGAATCGTTTTTAAGGAAAAGTCTTCGAGTAGTGTTTTTGACGGCTTTTTGGGCTTTCAGGAGAGAAAATATGACAGAAAGCTTATTCTGGATGAATTTGATATAATTCTCAATGCTTATAAAGAGAAAGTGAGCTTGCCCAAGAATGGCAGGTATCCGATTATATTCGTATCGGAAGAGACTCCTGTTAACAAGCTGATAACCGATCTGCATGCCGATGTTTTCACTCAGGGTGGGTCTATATTCTCGGGAAAAACAGGCCAGAAACTTTTTAATGAATCTTTTACATTCGGCCAGAATCTTAACCCGGAAAATACTTTAAATACACCTTTCTTTGATGCAGAAGGAACAGTTAATAAGGATTACAAATTTAATCTTATTGAAAACGGAATACTAAAAGCTCCCTATTGCGATAAGAAAACAGCCCACAAGTATGGACTTACACCTACGGGTAGCGCGGCCGCTTCTTATGATGGCATTCCACAAACCTCATTGATTCGGCCATATATAAAAAGTACTGCTGAAAGCCTAAAGAGCTTATTGGGCGGGCAACCCGGAATTCTCGCTATTGTAACCTCAGGCGGGGACTTTACCCCAAATGGCGATTATGCAACCCCTGTTCAGTTAGCTATGTTATTTGATGGTGAAAGAATCCTTGGAAGGCTCCCTGAGTTTAATCTTTCATCAAACATATTCTCTATGTTCGGTTCAGGGTTTAGAGGTGTGACTTCCAACACTTTCTTCCCCTTCTCCACCAACGAATTAACTGTTCTTGAAATGGATATATCTTAGAAACGTTAGACACGGGGACGGTTCTGCTGTCTAGACACGGGGACGGTTCTGCTGTCCGTAGCGTCATATCCATGACGCCGGCAGAACCGTCCCCGTGTCTATTTAACGGTAGGTAAAAATATCTTTTCCTTCGTACCGTATTATCTTCAACCCCGGAAAACGTCCTTCCAGCAGTTTTGACATCTCTTCAACAAATATTTTTTCTGTACCGTAATGCCCGGCATCTATTGTAAAGATACCTTTATGTTTCAGTTCCTGGGCCGCATGGTACTTTAAATCGCCTGTAACAAGAGTAATCGGCTTCAGTGTGGTAAGCTCATTCAAAATATCATCATCATAGGATCCATTATATACAGCAACAGTTGAAATTTTCTCAGGAATATCTCCAACAAGCCTTATTGATTCAAGGCTAAGGCTGGACTTCAGTTTATCAATAAACATTTCACCGTCAACGGGTTCAATTTCACCATAGCGACCGGTTCCGTAATTGCCGTCTTGAGCTCTCTTGAGAATTTTTACGTTCTTAAGACCAAGCTTTGAACAAAGTAAATCGCTTAGACCACCTATTACCGAGTCAAAATTGGTATGACTACTGTATAGTGCTAGATCGTTCTTTATAGCCTTAATTAATATATCGCCTTGGGCGCTATCATTGGTAAAAGTCTTGATTCCGGCAAATATGGCAGGATGGTGTGATAAAATAAGCTGACAATCCTGCTCAAGAGCAAAGTCAACGGCTTTATCATCGACATCCAGGCATACAAGAACGCCTGTGACCTCAGAATTGTGATCCCCTAAAACCAGGCCGCTGTTGTCATAGCTCTCCTGAAAGGATATTGGGGCCAGTTCCTCGAAAAAAGAAGTAAGGTTTTCGAGCTTCATAATTATCAGCCTCCTAGTGAATCCAATAGATTTAAAAGATCATTTAGTAGCTTCTCCGAATTTGAAAGTTGCGCTCTGTCAATATCTGTCTTCGCCGTTTTTAGCCCGAGGACAACCCTCTTTTGTTTCTTAATTTGGTCTTTCAGCCAATCCTTTAACAAAGGATCTTTATTTTCAATTAATTTCTCACCTATAATCTCATCAAATGATCTCCAGTTATTTCTGATTTTTCCTGAGTAAAAAACCAGTATAACCTGATAAAGCTTATCTCCTTCTCGAATTAGCCTTTCATCCTTAATTTCAAATCCTTGCCTCCACAAAAAGGGTCTGATAAGTTCCTGATCAGTCATAGGTTGGAGAAGTATACAGTTAGCTTTTTTTGCTTTGAGGATTGATTCTTCAATAAGCCTTGTGATGAGTATGCCACCCATACCTGCCATTACTATGACATCAGCTTCCTGCTCCCCCACAGGCTCCAATCCGCTTCCTAAACGTAATTCCATACTATTTTCCAGCATGTATTTTTTAAGAGTCCTAGAAGCTCTTTCTAGTGGTCCGGGCCTGATATCACAGGCTATGGCTTTTTTGCAGCGTCCATTAAGAAGAGCATAAGCAGGTAATAAAGCGTGGTCGGTTCCGATATCCGAAAGAATATCACAGGTTGGAATCATATCATATATCAATTTTAACCTGCCTTTGAGAACCATAGTAAACCTCTATTCCACGAACCTTGTTGTTTTGCAATCAAAAAAAGATGATTGCAGCGCAATCATCTTTCCTTATGTTGGTGGGCCTTCAGGGACTCGAACCCCGGACCAACCGGTTATGAGCCGGTGGCTCTGACCAACTGAGCTAAAGGCCCAAGTGGCTCCCCAAGTTGGACTCGAACCAACGACCCTGCGGTTAACAGCCGCATGCTCTACCGACTGAGCTATTGAGGAAAGTTTATTGCACTTTTTTATAAAGCGCAAGATTTATTATACTTATAAAGCCCTTCTTGGTCAAGACTTTTTTAGTTTTTCATCAGTAATATTTGAAGGGCCATATATCGTTTCAGTGCGCTTTCAGTCTGGAGAGATATATCCTCAAGAAAGAGATTATAGAGTTCCCGATTTTCAAGGATATATTTCGATTCCAGTACACGGTTTAGAATATTATTTATTTTTCTTAATACATCGGCATCGGAAAGGGTATTAAGATTTCTTTCCTTAGCCAAAGTCAGTTTCAAAAGAGAAGGAATTCTGGAAAGGTATTTATCTTCGGTCGGTTCAATACCTAAAAGCATTTCAATATCAATATCGAGCTCATGGATAATCTTTAATATTATATCCAGCTTAGGATTTGTTTTTCTTCCGTTTTCAATCTGGGAAAGATATCCGGCCGATATTTCTATCATTTGAGCAAACTCACTCAGGGTGTAGCCTTTTTCTTCCCGTTTTGATTTTATTACCTCTCCAACACTGATTTCCATAGATACTCCTCTATTCTAAAACAATCCTATGAAATGATTTTTTGCCCTTGCGTACCATAAGTTCATTATCAGAAAATTCTGCCTCGGTGATAATCAAATCCATAGAATCTACCTTGTTGTCATTTATAGAAAGTCCACCTTGTTGAATCAATCGCCGTCCTTCTCCTTTTGAAGGTATAAGACCGGTTGCTGCCAGTAAATCGATGACCTTTATCCCTTGACTCAACAAATCTCTTGAAATATTGACAGTGGGAATATTCTCTTTGGATCCGCCTTGTCCAAATAAAGCATCAGCAGCTTCTTTTACTTTTTGTGCCTCAGCTTCCCCATGGACTATTTTAGTAACCTCATAAGCCAAAACCTTTTTCGCTTCATTTATTTGAGAGTCTTTCCATTCAGCCATCTTTTCAATCTCAGCCATGGGTACAAAAGTCAAAAGCTTTAAGCATTTAACGACATCAGCGTCATCAACATTTCTCCAGTATTGATAAAAATCATAAGGACTTGTTTTTTCCGGATCAAGCCACACTGCACCACTCTGGGTTTTACCCATCTTTTTACCTTCACTGGTTGTCAATAACTGGAAGGTCATACCATATGCCTCTTCACTCTCAACACGCCTGATTAAGTCCACTCCGCCTAAGATGTTACTCCATTGGTCGTCTCCCCCAAGCTCCAGCCTGCAACCTAGGTCCTGATAAAGTTTTAAGAAATCATAGCTCTGCATGAGCATGTAATTAAACTCAATAAAGGATAGTCCCTTTTCAAGCCTGCTCTTGAAGCATTCAGCCGAAAGCATCCTATTAACCGAGAAATGTACTCCGACATCTCTTAAGAACGACACATAATTGAGGTCAAGGAGCCAGTCCCCATTGTTTACCATTATAGCTTTACCTTCACCAAAATCAACAAGACCTTTCATTTGCTCACGAAAGCGTGAACCGTTGTAGTTTATTTCTTCCTGGGTAAGCATTTTTCTCATATCAGTTCTGCCCGATGGATCACCGACCATTGCAGTACCACCACCTATAAGGGCAATGGGTCTGTGTCCTGCTTTCTGCATGTGGGACATTACTATGAGCTGTAACAGATGTCCCACGTGAAGGCTATCGGCAGTTGGATCAAATCCTATATAAAAAGAAACCTTTTCGCTTCCGAGAAGCTCTCTTATCTTTTCCTCATGTGTTGTTTGGGCAATAAATCCACGTTCCTTCAGTGTGTCAAAAACATTGGTACTCATACTTTTATCCTTTCCTTCTATATAATCTTTTGTCCTTACGCTGAAAATAGCGTATCGATAATAATCTATTATAGAATAATATTATATTATATACAGCAACTAAGAGTCAAAGGTACATGCTTTAAAGCTGAAACTTTAAGCAGCTTAAACCTGAAAACTTTTAAGCCCTGATATTTTGTGCTATAATTAACACATTAGCAGAATAAAGCTTAAGATTAATTCAAGATTTGTCCTTGAACGAGGAGGATACCCTATGGACGGAAAACTTGGAAGCCGTAAAGAGTCCAACTCACCTGCTTCCACAAAGAAACAATCAGGCACAGGACTAGTTATTTTAGCACTTACCTTAAAGGCTTTTTTAATAGCATTAACAATTGTTTTCTCCCTTCTTTTGGTAGTTGGAAGCGCATCTGCCGGCCTTTTAGGCGGGGGTATGTATGCCATTATAAAAACAACTCCCATGGTTGAAGCCGAGTTGTTTAAAACTATGGGCTTTAATTCTTATGTATACGATATTGATGGTAATGTCATTGCTGAGCTTAAAAAAGAAGAGAATCGTGTCTGGATCAATTACGAAGAAATACCGGAAAAATTAATTGACGCTTTTATAGCAGTAGAAGATAAGCGTTTTAAAGAACATAAGGGAATTGATTTCAGACGAATTGGCAGCGCAGTTCTAACTTACGGTAAAAAGCTGTTAGGTGCAGATGTCGATATACAGGGCGGAAGTACAATAACACAGCAGCTTATTAAAAACCTGACCAAACGAGATGACATAACCATTCCGCGTAAGCTTCAGGAACAATGGCAGGCTTTGGAGTTAGAAAAGGTCCTGACAAAAGAAGAGATTCTGACCTATTATCTTAACAACATCCCTATGGGTGGTAATTTTTACGGTATAGAAACAGCAGCCATGGGCTACTTCGGCAAAGATGTGCGGAATTTATCCCTGGCTGAATGTGCCAGTCTTGCAGGTATAACCAATTGGCCGACCAAATATATGCCAATTGATGATGAGAATATTGAGGCCAATCTGGCCAGGACTAAGACAACCTTAGGATTAATGCTGGAGCAGGGTAAAATAACTCAAAGTGAATATGATGAAGCTACTCAGGAAAAGCTCAACTTTAATTACAACCCTGAAGCCGGTAAATTAACGAAGACAAGCAATCAGTCATATTTTGTTGACGAGGTAATAAAAAGCGTCAAAAATTATCTTATGAATACCAGTGGTTATACCGAGCAAGCAGCATTGGACATTATTTATAACAATGGTCTTCATATTTATTCTACTATGGACCCCAAAGTGCAAAATTCTTTGGAATCAGTTTTTAAAGATTCAGAAGAAGAATACTTTTCATTTGATAATAAGTACACCGATGAAAAGCCTCAGGGCGCCATGGTTGTGATGAGTAGGGACGGCTTTGTAAGAGGAATATACGGAGGCCGTGGTGCTAAGGAAGGCAGCGTATTTAACCGTGCTACTCAAGCCGAAAGATCTCCTGGTTCTTCTATTAAACCACTTTTAGTTTATGGACCCGGAATTGACAGTAAAACAATAACAGCGGCAACTGTTGTCGATGATGTAATACAGCATCTATTGCCACCAAAAGCGGGACAGGACGAACCGGAAGAATGGCCTCGGAATGTCGAGAAGGATAACTATGGCTTAACTACGGCGAGAATTGGTCTTTTTAAATCAAGAAATGTAGTTGCTACTTTGCTTCTAAAAGATTATGTAGGCATTAAACCAGCTTTATCTTATCTTAATAAACTCGGTATCGACAGACAAAATGAACAATACCTATCAATTGCTATGGGTGGTTTTAATAAAGGCGTGACCCCTCTTCAAATGGCTGCGGCTTACACGCCTTTTGCCAATAAGGGAGTATATACAACTCCGATGTTTTTTACCGAAGTGAAGGATAATAGTGGAAAGACAATAATTTCAATCAAGCCTGAAAGGACTCAGGTATTTTCTGAACAAACCATCTTCATTATGGACAATCTGATGGAAGATGTTGTTAAGAAGGGAACAGCCTATCCCGAGGGCATCATTGAATACACTGATACGGAAGGCAAAAAGGTCACCATACCATCAGCGGGAAAAACAGGTACTTCTGACTCTGATAAAGACAAGTGGTTCTGTGGATTCACCAATTACTATGTAGGTATTACCTGGTATGGTTATGATAAAGCTGTAGAGATACAAAAAGAAGAAAAAGATAATGCCTTGCTCCTATGGAATGCGGTAATGAACAAAATTCATGAAGGAATGCCGGCTGTGCCATTCTTTGAAACCACTCCGCCTAATATTGTCAAGCGTACAATTTGTATTGATTCCGGAAAGATAGCCAGCGATATTTGTAGAAGGGATCCTCGTGGCGGAAGAGTTCAGGAAGAATACTTTATAGAAGGTACCGAACCGGCATATAGCGATATTTGTACTGTTCATGTTGAGTATGAAGCATGTACTGCATCTCAAGATACTCATAAGCGACACCTTCTTGCGACAGAGTACTGTCCTGCCGCAACCACTGTTACGAAGGTTGGAATTAGACGTCCGGTAGAATACAAGCCATTATTACCCGATGATCCTTACCCTAATGACTATATTTATGAGATTCCTGAAGGAGAATATTGTACAGTCCACAACCAAGGCATTCTTATTCCTCCGGCCTATGAGGAATCGCCTTCATCTGATTCAATAGATGACGATGGCATCCCGGAAGGACAGCCCCCATCTGAGGATATTGGAGATCCTTTAGAAGAGGAAAACTGGGACGGCATAGATTGGGATGAAGGCTCAAATAATTACGACTAAGGATTCAAAAGGCGACCAAATGCGGTCGCCTTTTTACTCATTCCTTAGGCTGAATTCGTTCGGGTTTTGGTCCGAAGTACTGATAATAATAGCATAACAGTCCGCCATTAAAGAGCTTGCGGTTTTTATCTGCCTTTCTCCCAAAGGATTTCTCAAATTCCGGATCGGCGTTAATAATGTAATATGACCATGTCGGAAGCTTCTTAAAGCTCTGCCCCATATCACGATAAAGAAGACTGTTTTCCTTCTTTTCCCCCAATCTCTGCCCATAGGGAGGATTGGTAATAATAAAGCCGTATTTAGCCTTTGAAGAGATTTCCTTAACATCACGAACCTGAAGATGAACTATATCCGAAACACCTGCTTGTTTCGCGTGGTAATTTGCCATACTAATGGCTTCGGGGCTTATATCGTAACCCTGTATCAGTAGCTCATTTACAGGCTTTATAAGATCTCTCGCTTCGTTTAAGGCATTGTACCAGACTTCCTTGGGTATAATCGGCCATTCTTGGCAATCAAACTCCCTGTCGAGCCCCGGTGCTTTATTCATTGCCATCAAAGCGGCTTCAATAGGAATTGTACCCGAACCACAAAAAGGATCAATCAAGGGCTTTCCCGGTGACCATCTGCTTATCATCAGCATAGCGGCAGCTAATGTCTCCTTTATCGGAGCAGCATATCCAAGACTTCTATAACCCCTTTTATGAAGCCCATCCCCTGTAGTATCCAAAGAGAGAATCACTTTATCTTTAGTGATACTAAAATCAATATGGAATCTCGGGCCTGTTTCAGGAAAGGTTTCCATCTTATAGACTTTTTTTAGTCTTTCTACTATGGCTTTTTTAATAATTGACTGACAATCCGAGACGCTCATTAACGTAGACTTTACGCACCCACCGGTAACGGGAAACTCTGCATCCTTAGGAAGCCAATTCTCCCACGGAATCGAATTGGTAGCATCAAATAGTTCGGTAAATGTGACGGCATTAAACTCGCCCATCAAAACGTAGACACGCCCTGCCGTGCGTAGCCAAAGATTTGCTCTGCAAATAGCCTCAAAGTCTCCGTCAAAATATATTTTGCCATTGTCTGTAAAGGTTTCTTCGTAGCCAAGATGTTTAATCTCTCTGGCTACAACAGACTCCACACCAAAGGTAGCGGTAGCAAATAGTCGTAATTTTTTCATTTTTTCTCCTTCATAGGTTGTTTCATTAGTATTTTCTATTTTATCAGGTATTAATGTTCACTGAACACAGAGCCTCCAATAAATTCTCTTAAAATAGAGTTTGACGGTACTTGATCCGTCGGAGCAGAGAGAAAATAGCTCAAAAACTCAGTGAGCCTGCGTGCCTCGGCATATTGAGGTATATCGTTTGATATCTCCTGAAGCAAGGGCATAGCAAGCGGCTTAAGCATTAATAGCTCATACACCAAAGACGAATTAAACATTACATCCGCTTCTTCCTGGAATGGGAATATGTTTTTTTCTTCTCCCTTTCTGACACTAGGCCACATCTCAATGGTTTTTGGAGCAGGTGTCCCTCTGTATCTGTTGTCCCGGACCATTCGCCTTATCAATCTAAAATCAGTAGTGGGGATACGATTATGCATATCAATACGCATTGAGGTGATAGCGCTTATATATATATTAAACTTATTCTCCGGTTTTATTTCTCTGGTAAGTCCGGGATTCAAAGCGTGAATACCCTCAATTACTAATACCTGCCCGTCTTTCAACCTCAATTTTTTACCTTTGTATTCTCTCATACCTGTCTTAAAGTTAAAAGTGGGAAGATCAATTTCCCCTCCCGAAAGTAATGTGTTTATATCCCTGTTGAAAAGCTGTAAGTCAACTGTTTCTAACGCCTCATAATCAGGATTTCCTTCTTCGTCAATAGGAGTTCTGGTTTTATCAACAAAATAATCATCCACCGATATATTGACGGGAACCAGGCCGTTAACTCTAAGCTGTATGGAAAGCCTTTGAGCAAAGGTTGTTTTACCCGAGGAAGATGGCCCCGCAATCATAATTAGTTTTTTTTCAGGCTGGTGGTGTTTAATCATGTCTGCGATTATAGCTATCTTTTTTTCATGCAGTGCTTCAGCCATAAGTATCAAATCTTTCAGTTGTCCGTTTTCTATTACATCATTTAGTTTCCCCACATCCTCTACTCCGAGTATGTTAATCCAGTCTCCATACTCTGTAAATATATTAAAGAGTTTTCTGGGAATCGGCACTTGAGGAAGACTGGTTGGGTTATTCTTCTTCGGTAAAATTAAAACAAGTCCGCCATTGTCTGCCTCTAGCCCAAAAAGGTTCAGATAGCCTGAACTGGGAACCATGTAGCCATAAAAATAATCTTCAATATCGTCAAATATATAAAGGGAAACATAGTCTTTCTCACGGTTTTCAATAGCCCGATATCTGTCTTCCCGACCTCTTTTTAAGAATATTTTTCTGGCTTCCTCTATGGATACGATTACTTTTGTGAACTCCATATCCATTTTCACCAGTTCCCGCATACGTCTTTCTATTTTTATTGCATCGTCTGTAGTTACCTCGTAATCAATTATTTCAAAGAAGACACCTCTGCTTACAGAATGTCGTATTTGAATTTCTTTCTCGGGGAACAAATCATGAACTGCCTTTATGAGCAAAAACTTTAAGCTTCTTTCATATATTCTGATACCGTCTTCACTGGACAAGTCTATAAAACTTATACTACAATCCTTCTCTACAGGATAGGTTAATTCTCTGATTTCATTATCCACAAGAGCGGCTACAATAAGGGCATCCTTTTTGCCCTTCTTCCCTTTAACCAACTCCTCTATTTTGGTGCCTTTTTCCGCTTTAACTTGCTGCCCATTTAGAAGAATACTAATGTCCTTTTGAATCATAAAAGTAAAAACCTCCTTATGATTTGCAATATTCCTATTATCCTATATTTACCCTATTTCAACAAGCACAAAGGCTTTTATCCCAAATTAGTATAACCAGAAGAAAAGCCATGTATTTTCATTATATGCAAGAGGGTGATTGCTTTATTGATAAGTACCGGGCTTATTCACACTATTTCACGCTTGTACATAATATGTATAAGAAACAAGCATGGAGGCTTCTTTATGTTGGATAGTTTAAATATTGTCACAATTTATACTGAAAACAATTGTGGAGGCGAGCCAATTATGATACCGGTTATGCCTGTTCGTCCGGAGCTTGCTCAAGCATATGTGCCGTATCAGCTATATACCAGAATAATGCCCGCCCAGGAAGCTCTGAAAAAAGGAACCGTTTTCCCGGAATTGGTCAAATAATGAATATGGAGGTGTTTTTACGTGGATGAACAAACAACCCTAATGGAGCAAATAATGGCTTATGATTTCGCTCTTTACGATTTACAACTTTTCCTTGATACACACCCTTCTGACGCAAATGCTCTCCGGGACTATAAAATGGCTTTGGAGCAATCTGAAAACATCAAGCGTCAATATCAATCAAAGTTTGGACCGCTGACCCCTCGTTATCTGCCTAACACCACATGCTGGCAGTGGATTAACGATCCGTGGCCATGGGACCCTAAAGGAGGAGGTATGAATAATGTGGCTTTATGAGAAAAAGACTCAGTACCCCATTAATATTAAAAAAACTGACCCGAGAATGGCAATAAATATCCTGACCCAATACGGCGGCCCTAACGGAGAATTGGCGGCATCCCTACGCTATTTAAGTCAGAGATTTTCTATGCCCACTAAGGAAACAAAAGCGATATTGAATGATATAGGAACAGAGGAATTGGCTCATCTTGAGATGATAGGATCAATGGTTCATCAACTTATGGACAAAGTTCCGCCTAAGGAATTAGAAAAACTGCATGTCGATACTATGTACTCTGTCCATGGCAGAAGTGTCTATCCTTCAGACTCAAATGGGGTTCCTTTCACTGCTGCCTATATCGAATCAATGGAGGATCCTATAGCAAATCTTAACGAGGATCTTGCGGCAGAACAAAAGGCCAGAGCTACATATGAATATTTGATTCGTATGGCAGATGACCCCGATGTTATCGATCCCCTTCGTTTCTTGAGGGAACGTGAGGTCGTTCATTATCAACGATTTGGCGAAGCCTTAAGAATTGTTCAGGAGACCATGAGCGGTAAAAAGTTTTATTAAAAACTTTTTAATATCCCTCCCTTTAATTCCCTTCACACATGAACAAGTTAGGCTACCACCTAACTTGTTCAAGCGAAAAGGCCAGTTTACTAGAAGCTGGCCTTTTCTTTCAATTTCCGTATTGCATATACACATAAGGCAGAATTACCCATGTAACATCGTCGGCAGCAATTGTATTCGTGTGGATACTGGGTTTTAGACCTTGGAATAGATGATGTGCCTTTTCGCAAGGATTTTTATGGCAATTTTGGCATCTATCAACACCATTTTCCGCCGCGCATTTCAATGAATCACAGTTATAGGCCTTATCTAATCCCCCTGTATAACAGCCATCACAAAACTTCATATCATCGCCCCAATACCCCCCATCGCCTACACCACCCGCATATACACGTATGAGC
>JAEYOK010000012.1 GCA_023411795.1 Bacillota bacterium | reverse complement strand
TTTATACATTTTCGATTTCTCCTCGAATTTTCTCTATAAGTTTTGGCAATACATCGTACAAATCGCCAACAATACCAATATGGGCAATGTTGAAAATAGATGCGGCTGGGTCATCATTAATAGCTACGATGCAACTGCTTCCACGCATACCGGCAGAAAATTGTACAGAACCGGAAACACCTATGGTAATGATTAGCTTTGGTTTCACGGTACGCCCGGAAAGTCCAATTTGATGTCTTGAATCCATCCAACCATTTTCTATCAATGGACGTGTACAGGCAATTTGCGCATGCAGCAAAATAGCAAGCTGTTTGACAAGTTCAATATCATTCTCGTTCCTAATTCCTCGGCCGCAAGCAATGATAACATCGGCATCGGAGATATCTTTTTCTTCCTTCTTCGGTTTGATTGAAAGAATTTTCGTTTGACTTTTCAACATACTGTCACTTATTGACATTCTGCAAACTGTACCATGTAGTTCAGCCTTGCGTTCTGGTGCAGAGAAAATCTTATAACGAACCGTGCAAAACTGTGGTCGAGTTTGAGGAGTAACAATCTGAGCCATGATATTACCGCCAAAGGCAGGACGAATCTGTATAAGATCCGTATTTTCACGCATCTCAAGCCGAGTACAATCAGCTGTCAACCCCGTATTACAGCGTGCCGCAACCTTCGGTGCTAGTGACCGTCCGAGATTTGTAGCGCCTACAAGAATAGAAGAAGGTTTGACCTTTTGTATAAAATCAAAAAATACATTAGCATAAGGAGTTATGTCGAAATACTCAAAACAAGGATTGTCATATACGTATATGCTATCTACACCGTAGTGTTGCAACTCTTCAGTAATTTGTTCCGTCCTGTTGCCTATTAAGAGAACATAAACTGGGTGCTTGTTAACCATGGCCAGTTCAAGGGCCTTACCAATTAACTCAAGAGCTACAGGATGCAGTTTATTGTTGCGAATCTCTGCATACACAGCAATTCCGCGCCAATCTTGTTTATTTACTTCATTGAAAGATTCCGGCTCCTCCCAAGTTATTATACCAGCAGGGCCTTTCTTGATACATACCTTACAATTTTTACAACCAGCATTCACTTCCAACTTTCCATTTAGGTATTCTAACGCACCAAATGGACAAAGGTTTGTCAACTGTGCTCCAATTTCTGGAGTAACCCTATCGTTCTTTATTAAAAGTCCCATAACGTGGTCCTCACAAGATTTTATTATTTTTCAGTATGGTATAGAGCTCTTCAGCCGTATTGCAGAACACAATCTCGTTATCACCTTTTTCAGGTGGAAAGATTCTTTCCACCTGAGTAGGTGAACCTTTTAACCCTAATTGACGCCTATCAGCATCTGGGAAGTCTGTTACTTTATATGTTTTTATTTTCTTATCATTATCAATAGCCATACGGCGTCTGAAAGAAGGTAGACGTGGTGTATTTATATCTTTGTCAACAGTAATCAAACAAGGGAAAAGTAACCTTTGCGTTTGAAGTACTGTATCCAAATCAATTGTTACAGTAATAGATTTTTCATCAATTTCATCTATTGAAACAACGTTTGCGGCATGTTCGATTCCAAGGCGTTCTGCAAGCTCAGGCCCAACTTGTGCAGTGTCGCCATCCGTAGTTTGTTTTCCACAAATGATGAGATCAAAGCCAGCCATTCGTTCGATTCCGAGTGATAATGCATAACTCGTAGCTGCAACATCAGCACCGCCGAAAGCCGGATCTGATAATAGAACGCTATCATCCGCTCCCATCCATAGTGTTTCCGCAAGAGCCACTTTTGCATTTTGTGGGCCCATACTTAGTGTTTTCACCATTCCACCGGTCTGTTCTTTTATGGAGAAAGCCGTCTCCAAAGCAAATAAGTCATATGGGTTCAATTTAGCAGCGACTCCGTCTCGTTTAAGTACGCTAGTTACTGGATCTATATCCACTTTATTAGTGCCAGGCACCTGCTTTACGCATACAATAACATTCATATGAAAACAATGACTCCTTGTTGCAAATAGTGAAATTATACGATTTTAAAACATAAAATTGTGTACATAAAACTTAGGGATCAATTTATAGCCATTACGATAGCCTTATTACCCGCTTGATTCATTAAATCCAGTCAGATTAAAGTTAAAATTTTTCCCTAAGACAGCAATCCCAGTAATCGGGGAATAAAGAGAGTAACCTCCGGCACAAAGACAATAATTGCAAGCAGTATTAACTCACCAATGTAAAATGGCACCATTTCTTTTACTAGCTTAGCAAATGAAGTTTTGGTAATAGATGAAACCACAAATAGCAATGTGCCGAATGGAGGAGTTTGCAAACCGATACACAGAGAAAAGACAAGAATTGCGCCTAAGTGAACAGGGTGTACTCCAAACCCGGTGAATATGGGGAAAAGCAATGGGCCAAATATTAAAATAGCAGCAGTAACGTCCATCCACATACCCCAAATTAGCAGGAACACCATCAACAGTAAAAGCAATACATTTACGTTGTTACTAAGCGACAGTAACCATTCGGTAGCTATTAGGGGAATCTGCTCATTTGCTATAATCCATGCAAATACTTGTATAACGGCAAGTAAAATATATGTCATTGCGCTAACTCGTACTGTCTCTTTTATTATGTCCAAAAATTCGCTTCCTTTTAATTTCTTAACAACAAAGCAAATTATGAGCGCATACGCAACAGCAATTGCTCCGGACTCTGTTACGGTGAAAAAGCCAAAAAGAGTTCCACCAAGCACGATAAGCGGAGTCAATAAAGCAAAAAATGCTTTTCGCGTTGCCCGAAATGCGGCCTTAAGTGTAAATTTCCCTTCATATCTAGGGTAATTACGCTGTTTTGTTCTGAAAAATGTTACAAGAGCACAAACTAATGCCATTAACAGGCCTGGTACCAAACCAGACATGAACATAGAACTAACTGAAACTCCTGCAATTCCTGACACAACCAATGCAGGGATGCTTGGAGGGATTAGTGGCGACTGAACCGAGGATGCCACCGTGATAGCAGCACTGAATTCCTTGTCGTACCCTGTTTTCTCCATTATCGGGACTAATGTGGCGCATTCTGAACCTACATCAGCAAATGCAGAACCCGAAATTCCTCCGAATATTGTGCTGACAAATACATTCGTATATGCGAGTCCTCCACGGAAGCGACCAACAAATATATTGACAAAATCTATTAAGTCATTACTAATTCCGCCCTTTGACATGAGCAAACCCATAAATGTGAATAGCGGTATTGCCATGATAACAAAAGAATCCATACCATTGAGAAATCGCTCTGGAATGATACTCAATAACGAGACGCTATCAGAAGTAATGAAATAAAGTACAGAGGATAAGCCCATTGAAAACAGTAGGGGAACGCCTAAAAACAGCAACACTACAAATGCTATAACCATTATGAGCATGTTTCATTTCCTCCTTGTGTTTGTTTTGGCTGTTGCTTCTTTGCACGAAACAGTAGAATGATGTTTATAATTGCTTGTATTAGCATGAGTAAAAACCCGAGCCACAGCGCAAAATATAGCACACTTGCGCTTATCCTTAGTGCTGCAGTCATGCGCCTAAGATTGAAAATAGCGGTATCCCAGCTTAGTTTTAGCATTACTCCGCTAAATATAATTGCAATAACGTTTGAAAGTAGTTGTATTACTAATTTCATCGTTGGAGCAAGGAGGTCTTGAAGGAAATCGACCTTGAGATGCTCGTTCTCACTTACAAGTATAACTGAACCAAATAGAGCGACTCCAATAAAAGAAAAGCGAGCTAGTTCCTCTGTCCACGAAAACATAAAGCTTTTTGTTACTCGCCCAAATATCTGTAGCATCACGCTCAAAAAAGCCACTGCAAAAAACGATATAGCAAAGATATAAGAAAATTTGTTAATTACACGTTTAGCCTTTAAAGATATTGAATCAATTCGATTCATAAGGTATCACCTCCACTAGTGATGCTATCCCATGGGAGCAGACGGGTCTCTTCCAAAGCACGAACGATAGTTTCTATCTTTACACCTGTATTGCTTATTCCAGGTGCGTCATAAATTTTTTGTGACAAATGAGGAATATCACTTTCGCTCAGCCCAAAATCTTCCAATTTTGTTGGTAACCCTAGTGTTACGAGAAAACGCATGGTTTCTTCTACTCTCACTTTTGGAGCATTGCTTATCAGAAGATGTGGCAGTATCCCAAACGACACTCTCTCACCATGCAGAAATTCATGGGATTTATGACTATAACATAGAAGTGCATTATCAACACCATGCGCAACTAGCGGATAATCAGAACCGCCCATTGCGCCACTGGTCAACTCGCTGGATAGTCCAGTAAGTATAACCACTTGATCTATAATTGCACCCAGAAGCTTGATGTCATTTATTGGTGGTCCGCTATGCTTAGCAAACTTTGAAGCTAAATCTAAGCATTCTTTATATATATGTGCTGCCAATGAAACACCGCTCGCATAACACGGGGTCGGGCTTCCAGCAACACCTAATTCAGGCCATTTGGCTAAGCTATCACCAAGTCCGGCAGCAAAAAAACGTCTTGGATTATCTTTAATTATTGAATAATCACATATTACATATTCAGGAGCATATGTGTTCAATCCTCCGTCTGGAAAATGTTCCTCGGTATACATAACACTTAGGGGTGCCCACGCCGCACAAGTAGCTACAATTGTCGGAACAGTGATAACAGGTAACTTCAACCAATACCCTACAGCCTTTACAGTATCCATGACAGAGCCGCCACCTACTGCAATTAGCAAGTTCGCACCATATTTCAACGCTTCTGTTTGCAACATTTCTAAGCTTTTTTTTGAACAAAAACCTTTGAATTCCCTAATAAAATATGAAACATTTGCCTCATCCAATGTTGTTTTTAACTGATCTATCGCTTTTGAAAGCGCAGTTGTTCCACCAATAATGAATGCTTTCTGTCCATAGCAAGCTGCTAAAGCACCTATGCGATTAATCGCACCTTCTTCAGCTATCATCTTTTTTAGACCCATGTTAATTGGGCGTTCCGGATTGTTAAGCATAATAATGTCCTTTCGCCTTATTATCATTATTTATTTAGGAATCCCTTCAGGGCTGAATGTTCACAAGCTCTGAAGGGATTCTTTTTAATAGATAAATAATCTGAATTAGTTATACTTTTCGACTTCTTCAAGCAACAGGTCAAGGAAAGCAGGATCATCCAAATTCTTCTCAATCAATTCTCGAGCTGCCGGCTGCATAACTTGACGGAAAGCATCAATTTCCTCAGAGGTAGGTTCGTAAACCTGCATTAGATTCTTATCAATAATCTGCTTAAGCATATCCGCATCTTCGGCTGTGCACGAATCGCAGAATTGATCATAATAAAGCTGCACTGCTTCATCCAGATGCTTCTGCTGCGCTGGTGTCATCTTTTGATAGGTTTCTTCATACATTACCAACGTACCAACAGAGAGAAGATGCCTGGACATTGTCATATATTTCTGAACTTCGTTAAAGGAATTGGAAAGAATAACTGCAACCGGGTTTTCCTGCCCATCAACAACACCTGTCTGCATAGCACTGTATAGCTCTGTGAAAGCCATGGGCGTAACCAATACATCTGCGGCCTCCCAAGCTGCTATTTGGATTGGTGCGCTCATAGTACGAAGCTTAATACCTTTCAAATCATCAGGAGTTTTAATCTCACGCTTACTATTAGTTACGTTTCTAAAACCGTTAACAGTAAAGCACAGAAGCCTAACGCCGGTTTTCTCAGCATAGTCCTCACGTAATTGCGTTGAAAGCGGACCATCTGGCTGAAGAACAGCTTTGGCAGCTTCCTCATTTGAGAACAAATAAGGAAGGTCAAATATACTAAAGTTTGGATAGTCTACACCTGCAATTACAGACGCCTGTAAGATATGGATATCCACCTGGCCTCTACCAAGCTGATCATAAACAGCTTTTTGGTCTCCAAGTGCAGCACCAGGATAATAATCAACCTCTATGGATGGATTCTTATCGAGATAATCAACAAATGCACGGTTTGCAACCGCTTCAAATCGAGTTGTTACATCGGGAACCTCTGTAGATATTCGCAATTTAATCGGTGGGTCTTTCGCTTCATCTGACTAAGCAGGTGCTGATGATGTCGGCTTATCCGAGGCCACAGGCGTGCCTGCAGGCTCCTTAGTACACCCAACAGCTAATAAAGCAACAACCAAAATGAGAGAAATAACTAGTAAAAACGACTTTTTCACATTTATGCCTCCTTAACTCCTTTTTTATTTATGTCAAGTAGAATCTACTAGACACCAATGTAAATGTTCATTAGCTTTAGTCCGATCAAAAATATTTAGTTTGCTGCGAATTGTTTTGCTTTGTTGTTATAATTAAGTTATTTACTTTTCAGTAATTTCCTTCATATATTTTGCTAAATTTCAGAGCTGAATTGACCGTTCATTTGTTTATATTTTATAACACTTCATCATATCTGACTTTACATAATGGGGCATACATTTTATATAAAAAGACATTTGTAAATATATCATCTATAAACTTCATAATTTAACCAAACTATTTGAACGACTAAATTTCTTAGTTATAGGCAAGAATCATATTATTATTATAATGACAAAATTTGCTAACTTTTCATGTAAATTATCTTAATTATATGGATGCCTTATTGAAAGAAACCGTGTTTATTTGTACAGTCCAATTTATCGCCTTACAGACCTTGACGACCGACGATTTTGCCGAAGGCGTTTTGCTTCACCTATATACCGATTGGAAATGGGATATTGCTGCAAGAGATAAATTTATTGAAGAAGTTGGCGGTGACTGGTTTCCATAATACCGAAAAGAAATACGCCTTGCCAGCAGTTATTTATTTCACCATACCGATTGGGTGAAGTATAGATGGAATCAAATTGATTTATTCCATGAATTCCAGATACGGTAAAAGTCCCGGTGCAACTGCGCAGGAGCTAAGGGCCTTTATCACCCGTATATAATAGGCAATTTCCTGATGGATTCTCCACTTGGGATATCTTTGAATGGAACATAGAAAGCAATTAGCTTTAATTAAGCTATTCAAAGAATGTTGCATGTTGCTAATAATCAGAAAGTATCCTTAATAAACAGATACTTGGTTTTTGACATATCAATATCCACGTAG
>JAEYOK010000033.1 GCA_023411795.1 Bacillota bacterium | reverse complement strand
AAGAAGTGCACAGATGAACCGTCCCCTTGTGTTCTGTGTCCTATTGGCTGCTTGCCTTGAAAAAGACGTCGAGTATAATACCTGTAACAAATGAAACCGCCAAAACTCCCGCAGTCAGCATAGCCGTAATAAAGTATGCCAAATCCTCCATGCCCGTGGAAAACCATATTGCTTTAACTATACAAACTACCGTAATAATGAGCAGAACAAGCGTGGGAATATACTTGAAAAATACTTTTCCTCTGGACATGCGCCATATAACAATCTGAAGCGCAGCAACTAAAACACCGATTACAGAAATAATCAAGATAATGCGGAATCCGACAGCCATGGTTTTACCTCATATCAGCCCAATTTTTACATAGTATCTTCATCTATTCTGTTTTCCATTCATATATCAGCTTCACATTAGTTTGTTGTTGAAGTATATTTTCGATCCAGAGTTATGACGCTATGGAAGGTAGGATTGATTTTTTTTATTTCGGCATCTATAAGTTCCCTTATCTCGCTGTCACTTATCTTATAGGCTACCGGTACCATAACATCGAATATCAGATTGCTGTGGGTTTTGCCTACTACAACCCTAAAATCATGCATTGATAACTCCGGATCTATTTCAGTAACAATATCCTTCACTTGTTTTTTAAGGTTATTTATGCTTTCGTCATCAGTTACAATCGGATCCATATGAATAACTAAATTTACGTTTTGCTCGGTAAAAACATCTCTCTCAATTACGTCAATAAGATCATGACTTTCCAAAATGTCATGGTTTGCAGGCACTTCAACATGAACCGATGCAAAGCATCTATCTGCGCCATAGCTGTGGACAACCAAATCATGTAACCCCAGGACTCCGTCATAACTAAGGATTTTCCTTTCAATATTCGATACAAATCCGGCATCGGGAGCCAGCCCCAAAAGAGGATTAAGGGTCTCAAAAATAAGTTTTACTCCGGAATAAATGATAAATACCGCAACAGCAATACCCATATAGCCGTCAACATTAAGACCTGTCAACCTCGCGAAGATTGTGGCAAGTAATACCGAAGCAGTTGTAATAACATCATTCATGCTATCCTGCCCTGTAGCTATAAGGGCTGTAGAATTAATTCTTTTCCCCATATTTTTATTGAACAGTCCTTGCCAAAGCTTAACAAGAATAGAGGCCACAAGAACGGCAATAGTAATATAACTGAAGACTATGGGCTCGGGCTTCAAAACCTTCTGGAATGAGGTTTTTATAAGTTCAAATCCCAGAAGCAAAATAACTACAGATACAATGAAACCCGTTATATATTCAGCACGTGCATGACCATAAGGATGCTTATCATCTGCCGGTTTACTGGATATTTTAAAGCCTACAAGGGTGATTATTGATGAACCGGCATCGGTAAGATTATTAACAGCGTCAGCTGTAACCGAGATGCTATTAAACAATGTTCCAACAATAAGTTTCATTGTAAAAAGAATCAAGTTTGAAATAATACCCACCACTCCGGCTAAAATAGCATATCTTGCCCTCACAGTAGGTAAAGTGGTGTTCTGATAATCTTTAACAAATAATTTCACCATTTTATCAATCATAATAATACCTCTAAGGATAATATTACCCTCTTTTTTGAAGCAAGAATACTGTAGGTTATTAAACTAAATCAAAATTCTGTACCAGGGATTCTAAGGTGTCTCTTTTCCTTATTAGTCTATCTGCTCCATTAGAATCAATTAAAACTTCAGCCGGTCTTAAGCGGGAATTATAATTTGAAGACATTACGTATCCATAAGCACCGGCGTTAAATGTGACCATAATATCTCCTACCTCTGCTGACGGAAGACTTCTATCCTTGGCAAGAATATCTCCTGACTCACAAATATTGCCCACTACAGTGGCAATCTCATTATTTGTATTATCGCTTTCTTCACCGGTTTTCTTTATTAGCGTTATCTCATGATAAGAATCATACATAGCCGGACGAACAAGAACATTAAAGCCTATGTCTGTTCCTATATAAGTTTTCTCATAATTTTGCTTGACCGAATGAACAGTTCCCAATAAAATACCGCATTGGGCAACTATATATCGCCCCGGTTCCATTTTAAATACTACATCCTTATTAGGATATTCCTTTAAAAATTCTGATAGAACAACATCCAGACTATCTCCCAGCTTCTTTAAATCAAGAGGTTTTTCATCAGGTTTATAAGGCACTCCAAAGCCTCCCCCAATGTCAATGAATGATAAAGCGGGAAACTCCTTTGCGATCTCTAAAAATGACTTCAGGCTGTCCACATATACCTGTCCATCAAGAAAAAGGGAGCCTATATGTTGGTTAATACCTGCCAATGTAAGATTATATTTCTCAACAAGAGCCTTTACCTGAGGTATGAACTCTTTCTGGATTCCAAATTTCGTTTTCTTTCCTGCTGTTATAACCTTTTCATGGTGGCCTGCTCCAATGCCGGGATTAAAACGCACTGCGACCCTGCCGCCCGGATTGAGTTCTCCGAACATTTCAAGCTGTGAAAGTGAATCCACACTTATCAGTATGCCTCTTTCAATGGCATATTTCATCTCTTCGGCTGATACATTATTGCTGATATAGAAAATTTGCTCAGGTTTAAAGCCGGCCAGCTGTTCAATATAGATTTCACCGGGAGACATGGCGTCAACATCCAAGGCCTCATCTTTAATTATCTTCAATAATTCAAGATTCGTATTGGCTTTGGCAGAGTAGTTGATTTTAACATTTTTATTTGGGAGCAGTTTCTTTATATCCCTGCATCTTTGCCTTAAAATTGTTTCAGAATAAACATAGAGCGGCGTCCCATACTTTTCTTTAAGCTTAAAACACATCTCTTCAGAAATAAACATTGTCATGCTCCTTTATCTTTTTGATAGCTCAATTAGTTTTATTTCGTTTTTGAGGGATTCTTTAAACAAGTCAACTAGATTCTTTTTCCTTGAATATAGGCAGGTAGAATGTATGCTGTCTTCAATATCACCTGTCAATACCATGGTCGAATCGGCTATAAGTCTTATTTGCTCCTGTTGTTTTTCAGTCAGATAAATAATGGCCCCCGGAAAGGTATATGGCGGATTTGTGATAATCACCAGCTTAATGTTCCTCTCGACTGCATTAACAAGTTCATCATTTATCTCATGGAGTATTTCATGGGATACTGAGATATATGCCCTTTCTTTGGCATTTTTAAGAATACTGCGCATCTTATTCAGGATATGTTTTTCGCCCTTTATGGTGATGTACCCTTCGGCATCGTCTGTTCTGGGCTTTAGATTCTTTTTAAGGAAGCTCTTTATCTTTTGAATTTCTATGATACGATTATCACAGAGTTCCCCGGCATCTACGGGTATGTAACGTGTTGCTGTGCCCTCGGTTATATACGCGGCACCTTTTTCAACCAGCCCCGCAAGAGCTGAATATGTGTTGGAACGGGATATGCCCGAAAGCTTTGAAACCTCATACCCGGTCAACTGACCTTCGTTAATTAGAATGGCATAGATTGTAGCCTCTTGCCTGGTAAGCTGAAGCTTCATTAAGGAATCAATTATATCCATGCCATAGCCTCCTTATATAATTGCTTAAATGGTATTCCTGTAAAGGAACACTATTTACTCTTTATAAAACTATATACTACGGCATAAGATTTGTCAACATATGGCTAAATAATTGGACACTACTCTTCTTCAGCCAACTCAAAGACCTTTTGAACATCTTCCATAGAGGCTGCACCTTCGTGAACCTTCTTTTCGTCTACGTAATAAGTGGGAACAAAATAATAATCGTAGGTATCGGCAATATCGGGTTCCAGCTTTTCATCAATAACTTTTAAAGGAATATCCTTGTACTTAGGTGTCTCCTTCATAAGCTCCTCCATATAGCGAATCGCCTTTTTACAATAAGGGCAGGATGCCATTACAAACATCAAAATTGGTTTCATAGTTTACTCTCCGATTCTTTATTTATTATCTATCATATTCTTAATTTGATACCTAGTTCTTACAGCTTTTGCAATATCCATACACCTCAAGTTTGTGCCCCGCAACAGCAAACCCGAAACGGCTTTCCAATTGCTTTTCATATTCATCCAAGGGGCACCCGTCTACCGGAAGTATCTTTCGACACTTGACACATAAAAGATGATGCTTATGTTCATTGTTATAAAATTCATAAACAGCTTTATTCTCATCAGGTATACTTGTTCTTACTACAATTCCTTTTTCATTCAATGTTTCAAGAACCCTATACACTGTCGAAAGGCTTATTGAAACACCATTTTCCTTAAGCATAAAATATAAATCCTCAGCTGAAAGCGGAAGTTGCTTATCTTTAAGTATCTCTAATATTGTAATACGATGCCTTGTGCTTTTTAAATTTTCACGTTTTAGTATTTCACTTAAACAACTCTCTAATTCCATTTTTCATCCTCCCTAGGCAAATTTCTTTCTGATACCGTAGGTAATAAAGAAGATTATTGAGGATAGGAGCACAATTGTTGATCCTGTCGCAGTCTCAAATGTATATGAAAGAATAAGACCGGCTACTCCCGAAAATAACGAGAAGATTACAGCAAGAAAATGGTATTGTCTTTGATTACGAGCAACATTCCTTGCTGCAGCAGCCGGGAGTACTAAAAATGAGTTTATCACCAATAACCCGATCCAAGTCATAGAAACCGTTACAATAGTTGCGACTACGCAGCTGAAAATAGCCTCAAACCAGAAAGTTCGTATCCCTCTACTACCTGCAAGGGAAGGGTTTACACTGACCAGTAAAAGACGGTTGAAAACCAGCAGCCAGAACAGAAGAACCAGCACAAGAACAATTGCCAAAAATGCAATATCTTTAGGAGTAATACTTAATATATCCCCAACAAGATATGAATTTAGCTTTGTAAAGCTCTTTCCTCCAAGGGTAGCCAAAAATATACCTAAAGCAATAGCGGTTGAGGAGAAAACACCGATAATCGTATCGCTGGCCATCTTACTCTTATGTTTTATCAGAGCAATAAGAAAGGCAAAAATAATTGAAAATACAATTGCTGAACCAATGGGCTCAACAAATCCCAGAAGACCTCCAATAGCGACCCCCGTAAAAGCCCCGTGTCCAAGAGCATCGGAGAAAAATGCCATGCCATTGTTTACAACCATGGTCCCAAGTAGAGCAAAAATAGGAGTGAGTAAAATAATTGCCAGTAAAGCGTTCTTCATAAAAATCATCTGGCCTTCTGCCGCCCATTCAAAAGGTAGCACCTCCAAAAGCTCATACCACCAATTCATAATGTTGCTCCCCCTTTATTGCCATTTTGTTTCTGCCATTTAAGTGAAAAGGTATCAAAAAAGCTGTCACTGCTAAGCACATCGTCGGGGGAGCCGACATTCAGAACTGTTTGATTAAGCAAAACCACTCTATCAGCGTATTTCTGAACCATATCCAAATCATGGGATACTAATATTATGGAAAGATCGTATGCTTTTCTTAATTGCGAAACCGTTTCGTAGAAAAGCTCCAATCCATTTTGATCTATTCCTGAAACCGGCTCGTCCAAAAGCAATATTTCAGGAACAGGATCAAGTGCCAAGGCCAGAAGAACCCTTTGAAGCTCGCCGCCTGAAAGAGCACCCAATCGCCTTGAAATAAGGTGCCCCGCATTAACCTTCGCAAGTCTCTCCTTTACTCTCAAGACTTCTTTTTTTCTACGAATAATCCAAGTGGGAAAACTTGAACGGCATGCGAGAAATAAATCTAACACACTGGTGGGAGAAGATACATCCAGATTTAACCTCTGGGGCACATAGCCCATAACAGGTACCATTAATGAGCCATTACCTTGAACAAACTTCAGATTCCCTGTGTGAGGAATCTCACCGAGAAGAGCTTTTATAAGAGTGCTTTTCCCCGCACCATTTGGGCCTATTATAGCTGTAAGCTCTCCGCAATGAATATGGATATTAACATCCTTCAATATAACCGTATTTCCAACTGTTACCCCGAAGTTTTCAATTTTAGTACAGCATAGCCCGCAGCATTCCTGCCGGCAGCTATTTACTTGTGTTTTTAAATCAGTCATACAACGCCTCAATCAATACTTCCAAATTTTCTTCCATGGTTTTTTCATAACTGTCATGAGTAGCATTATTAGGTCCTGTCACAACAGGATCCAGAATGTAAACCTTTGCACCTGTCTGGCTTGCAATAGACTCAGCAGCCTTTTGGGAATACTGAGGCTCCGCAAAAAGCACCTTAGTCTTCGATTCATTAATGGCCTTTATTGTTGCTGCAAGCTCACCGGCACTTGGTTCTGAACCCGGCTCCCGCTCAACCACCGATACTATGTTAAGACCAAATTCTTGTGCAAAATAAGGAAAAGCTTCATGGAAAGTTACAATATCCTTGGTTTTAATATCCTTTAAAGCCTCATGCATTTTATCTTTTAAAGATTTCAGCCTTTCTATATATTCCCGGCTGTTCTTATTGAATTGGTCACTGTTTTTCGGATCCAGCTTAGCAAGACCTTCTGTGATGTTTTCAACTTCCTTTATAGCTCCGGTTACACTTACCCATACATGAGGATTTACTTCACCGTTTTCGTCTTCCAGAAGGGGTATACCTACAGAACCTTCAATTAAAGTAAGGTTGGGAAGTTGGCTTATTACTTTATCCAGAAAGGACTCCATCCCTGCCCCATTTATCACAAAAGCATCGGCCTTTTCCAGCACCTTCATATCGGCTGGTACAAGCTGATAATCATGAAGACATCCTGTCTGGGGCTCGGTCATATTAATAACCTTAACTCCAGGCACATCTCTGGTTATATTTATAGTCAACACGTAAATAGGGTAAAAAGAAGTTACTATAATCATATCATCTTCCGTAACTTCCTGATTACCAGGCACCCCGGTGTTCTCTCCCATATTCGGTGAGTCACTCGCCTCCGGTTTGTTCATGACTTTCGGATCAATCCTGCCGCAGGCAGATGTAATCAAAACAATAAACAACAGTATCTTAAATATCTTTTTTCTAAACAAAATTCAGTCCTCCATTTTTAATGGGAATAATTCGCATTCGCATTATTATATTATGCACTGATTTTTATAAAAATGAAAGTATTTTATAAAAAGTTCTCAGATTAATTGTTTTTTTGTTATGAGGGGGCATTTTAAGTTGATATGAATATTATGAAGTAGGAGCTTGTACAAGGAGTATATTATGTGTACCAGGAATCGAAGAAGATTCTGTTGCAGAGGACGCAGATGCTGCTGCTGTTGCTGTTGCTGTTGTTGTCGCTGTTGTTGCTAATATAGGTCTTCTCAAGGCTGCCCATGCCGATATATAAGTTCCCCATGTCTTATTCTGCCTGAACAACGGGGCTGACACAATTTTTGTGTCAGCCCCGTTTATAAAAATTATTGTTGCCGCATAAGCAAGCGTCACTAACGCGTTTCGTCACATAAAAAAAGGAGAGCATTTGCTCTCCTTTACATTTTTGATTACCAACGATTTCCGCCACCGAAGCCTCTGTTTCCGCCACGGTTATTGTTTCTTTCCACTTTTCTTGCTCTTCTGCAATCTGGACATCTCTGGGGCTCGTTCTCAAAACCTTTTTCCTGATAGAAAGCTTGTTCGCCCTCTGTAAAAACGAATTCTGAGTTGCAATCTTTGCATGTTAATGTTTTGTCTGCCATTAGTCTATACCTCCTTAATATATTTGGATCAGGTCTTCTTTGATACTACTCACTCCAAACAATTAAAGAGAGCTAAACCTAAAAAAGATTAAATCCATGCGTATAAGACTGACTTACTGATTTAGTATATCACCGAATGCCCGTAAATACAAGTAAAATTTAAATTAGTTAGCAATTTTTTCGCTAAGCCTGAGAGTATCGGCCACCATGGCGATAAACTCAGAATTGGTGGGCTTGCCTTTTCTTGTATTTATGGTATATCCGAATAAATCATTTATGGTATCAACCTTGCCCCTGTTCCAGGCAACCTCGATAGCATGGCGAATTGCACGTTCAACCCTGCTTGGAGTGGTTTTATGATTCTTAGCCAATTCTGGGTATAATCTTTTAGTTACAGCGCTTATAATCTCTCTATCATTTACAGCCATCATGATTGCGTCCCTCATATACTGATAGCCTTTTATATGTGCGGGCACGCCTACATCTCTCATAATTTGGGTTATTTTCGTCTGTACATTATCACCGCTGTGGCTTACCCGGGAGGCGGTGGAAGTAGGTATTGGTTGTTCCATTCTAATAACTGTAGGACTATGTGTTCTTACCAATTCTTTTATTCTTTCAACCAGAATGGTTAAATCGAAAGGTTTTACAATGTAATAAATTGCACCTAAGGATAACGCCTGTTGAGTGATAGTATCTTGTCCCACTGCAGATAAAATGATGAATAATGGTTTTTCAGATGCATTTACGTTCTTATATCTCGTTAATACCCCTAACCCGTCAAGTCTTGGCATAATAATGTCAAGAACGACAATATCCGGTTTAGTTTTCTCAATCATCTCTATGGCATCCTCACCGTTTTCGACTCTTGCAGTCACTTCTATATCGCTTTGGCTCTCCAAAAATTCACATATAATCATACCAAAGGCAACGTTATCATCAGCTACAAGTACTTTTATCTTATTATTCACACTAAAACCTCCCTTATTTTTATGAATTTATTATATTGTTGAATTACTGATTTTACAAGTAATTTTTACTATTACCTGCTTTTGTAAGCTTAAATGTGCATTATAAGCAAGTTTTTCTATTTTATTATTTTAATTCAAGGGAAATATGGCGAACTTTAGTACCCTGCATCCATAATTTGAGCAGATATTTCTGCAAATATCGGGGCTGCACTGCTGGATCCGCTTTTTCCATCCTCAATAAAGACACACAGCGAATATCGGGGGGCATCAATGGGAAAATATCCTGAAAACCATGCGTGAAGTATGTTTCTGTTCTCCTTTACCCAGCCGGTCTCGGCGCTCCCGGTTTTGCCCGCACTACCACCATGTCCTTTTATGTCAGCCCATTTTCCTGTTCCCGATTGAACTGTCAGTAACATCATTCCTTGAAGTGCCGCAGCTGTTTCTTTAGAAATTATCCTATTCCATTTTGGCAAACTAATATTCCTTATACATTCACCCTTATCGTTAACAATACCCTTAACAAGCGAAACTTGATTAAGTATTCCTCCGTTTGCGATAACCGATGTCATATTTGCAGCATGGATAGGCGAAATCAGAAGTTCGCCCTGTCCGATGGAGATGTTACCTATTTCAACAGGGGAAGCCTGTCCCAGAAAGCTTGGAAGCAACCCTGAAGGTTCTTCTATCCCTTGGTCAATCAGTCCTGTTTTACTTCCCAATCCGAATTTCTCAGCCATATCCAGAAGCTTATCCCTTCCAAGCCGTAGTCCCAGATTGATAAAATATGAATTACATGATCTGGCAAAAGCCTGTGCCATGTTTATATTTCCATGGCCTCCGTCTTCAAAGCTAGAACATTTCATTTTAATACCGCCCAAGTCAACATAACCCGGGCAATCAAAGGATAAATCAGCCGATATTCCATCCTCCAAGGCCGCCGCTGCGGTTACCATCTTAAATATTGAGCCCGGAGTATATGTTCCTAAAGCCCGGTTAAAAAGTGGTTCATTATCATCAACTAAAGACGGATTTATATTGGAAGGATCGAAGTTTGGTCTTGAGGCAATTGCTAAAATTTCTCCTGTCAGAATATCAAGAATGACTACCGCTCCCTTATCTACCATACGATCCATGGTCTTCTCAACAATACTCTGCAGGTGATAATCCAATGTGAGCTGAACATTTAGATCATTTTGATTCATATTGTTCCAGATACGATATCCAAAGTCGCTCATATAACCATCGCCCGCATCGGCGATGATTCCAGCGTATACTCCGTCACCCTTTTTCAAGGTCTCCTGATATGCTTTCTCAATTCCTGCTAATCCTTCTTCACCTTTTTCATCTACATAGCCTAAAACGTGGGTGGCTAAAGTATCGGCATCATTTCGTACCCTCATATCAATAACACTTATACCCGTAAGGGTGGAGTCCGATATAGCCTTTGCCTGAGCTGAAGTTATTTCATGAATATATGGTAAGCTATTTTTTGACAGCTCTCCCGATAAATATTTTGGCGTCATTTCGAAGACACTTGCAATTGTACTGAGATTTGTTGGACTGTTCAATAAGGTATATGGCTGTAAGACCGCCAACCAGCATGTTTTTCTGCCAGTCATCCTTATCCCGTTTTTGTCCAGAATATCTCCACGCTCCCTGTAGATAAGGCGGCTACGAGCCTGTTGGAGAGCCGCTTTTGTTGAATACTGTTCTCCCGTGATGGCTTGAATATTAAAAAGTTTTATTGCTACTATTATTAATAAAAATATGAATAAAGATCTGATGATTCTAAATCGTTTATATTTCAAAAGAACACCCCCATCAAAGGAAGCGTTCCCAATTTTGCACAAATTTATACCAAAATTTTGTTTATTCCATACAAATTAGGGTAAATACAAATAGACTTCATTCTGCCACATTTCTTTACTACATGTTTGTCATATTTTTTCCGGCAATAAAGTATAATTTGGGGAAAGGGGATTAATATGGATATTTACGGTAAAATCACTAATTTACATGGAAGTGACAGACATGTGCTCAACAAATATAAGTCTGAGTTTTATGAATACTCTCCTGAGTCGATACAGACTAAGAAACCCAACGATACCGATACAGGACTGTACAATAATACTAGTAATGCCGCTGTATTATACGCTCCGCAAAAGCAGGTAAAATAATTATTTCAGTACTTCCCAGTATGAATTAGTTTTCTTTATATCGATTGCTACCTGCTTCTTTAATGCTTCGACATTTTCATATTTTTTCTCGCCACGAAGCTTATGAAAGAAACATACCTCTATATCTTTCCCATAAATATCCTCATTAAAATCGAGGAGATGTGTTTCAATAGAAAAAACACTTTCGTTTCTCAATGTAGGTGCAATACCTACATTTGTTATGCTATTCACCCATCTATCTTCATATTTTGTTTTAGTAATATATACTCCATTAGCAGGTACGACCATCTCAGGATGAGCCGTAATATTAGCTGTGGGAAATCCAAGAGTGCGCCCTACGCGTCTCCCGCCTACAACTGTACCATACAGGGAAAAATGTCTTCCCAACAGTTGAAAGACCCTTTCTGTCTTACCTTTTTTTATATATTCTCTGATGAGAGTACTGCTTACAATCTCTGAATTAACCTTGACAGGTGGAACCACAATTACTTTAAAGCCAAGCTTATCACCGCTTCTTTTTAAGAACTCTACATCGCCCTTACCCATGTATCCAAATCTATAATTGAACCCTACAACAGCAAGACGTATCTTAAGCTTATCAACAAGGATAGTTTTTATAAATTCTTCGGGCGATAGTCGGGAAAAAGCCTCATCAAACTCCTGATAGCATAATGTATCTAATTCGGTAGAGGCTAAAAGCTTTGTTTTCATTTCGTTGGTTGTTATCAGAGGACTTATCAATGCTTTTCTAAGCATTGCATCAGGGTGCTTTGTAAAAGTATAAACAACAGATTGCAAATTATTTAACCTGCATTCGCTTATCAAAGTATTAATTAGCGCCATGTGTCCTATATGTAGACCGTCAAAATTCCCTAAACCAACACCAGTATTTTTATTGAAAGTATTCTTATTAATATTTGTAACAACCTGCAAGTTAATTCATCCTTTCACAGGCCAATGCTCTGGTCGCCTATCCATTTATGTATTCGTAATTCTGTATCATTTTCCGTAGTTAAAACCTTTCCTATGGCAATAAAACATCCGCTTTCATGATACACTCTAACAAAACCTGAAAGCAAGGCATATATTAACAGATTAAGACCGTTCTTAAGCCTTTTTGCATCACTATGGGACACCATAACAGAAGGTAAACTATTAAGCGCAAAATCCATGGGTATTAGGATACTATCAAGCATATTGGTGTCTTTTTTTTCTTCCAGTTCGTCCAGCTTATATGCATTATCTATACTGAAGGGCCCCGAGCGAGTTCTCAACAGAGAAGCCATATGACCACCGCATCCTAGTTTCTCACCTATATCGTGACACAAAGTCCTCATATAAGTACCTTTTGAACACTCCACATCAAAAATCACTCTGACCTTATCATTTTCCCTGTTAATGCTTAATATTTCAAGACTTAAGAAGTTCACAGGTCGGGGTTTTCTATCGACCTCTACACCTTTTCTGGCAAGCTCATAAAGCCTTTGCCCATTAACTCTTATGGCAGAATACATTGGGGGAATTTGTGTTGTTTCACCCAAAAAGCTTTTTATAGTGTTTTCAATATCTTCCTGTGAAACCCTGACAGGCTTTTCATATAATACTTCACCCGATGAATCTTGAGTATCCGTAGCCGCTCCCAGCAGTAATCCGACTCTATAAGCTTTTGTCTTATCCATTAAGAACTCAATCACCTTTGTAGCCTTACCAACGCACACCGGCAGAACCCCGCTTGCATCAGGATCCAAAGTTCCTGCATGTCCGACCTTTTTTGTTTGACATAGTTTTCGAATTCTCGAAACAACATCAAAGGAAGTCATTCCGGTTGTCTTATATATGTTCAAGATGCCGTCCATCAATGTTCCCCTCGAATTTTTGGCAGAATAGCATTTACAAGCTTATCTACGATATCATCAAGATCTCCGCTAATATTAAAGCCTGCTGCCCTTTTGTGGCCTCCACCGCCGAAATTTTCAGCGATTTGAGATACATCCACATAATCATTTGATCTAAGATTGCCCCTGAAATTACCTTCAGGATCTTCCCTAAGGAAAAGTGAGACCTCGACTCCTTCTAAATTACGGCCGATGTTAACCAGGCCTTCGAAATCATCGTTCTTAACATTTAGCTTTTCTATATCCTCATATGTCAAATAGGAAACGGCCAGTTTTCTATTCCCATAAAGAAGTAATGAGTTCATCGTTTGCTTCATAAGACTTAGTTTGGCATATGAAACCATGTCGAATACCTTTTTTATGACATAGGGGAAATCGATTTTAAAATCGAGAAGATCAGCACAAATCCTCATTGTTTCAGAGGTTGTGTTGGTGTAGCGAAAACCACCCGTATCGGTAACTATGGCAGTGTATAGGCAAAGTGCCATATCCTTATCAATGGCTACATTTAAATAGTTTATAATAAAATTATACATTATTTCACCGGTAGCGCTTGATTTGGTATTTACATAGGAATAATCTGCTTCCACCTTGTTTGTGGTATGATGATCAATGCTAAGTTTAACATTTGCATTCCAAAAATAAGGTTCTCGTTGTCCGAGGCGGGTTATATCCCCGTTATCTATATTAATCGCGGCACTATATTTCTTTTGAGGGTTAGCCTTTATTAGCTCTTGTCCCGGAAGAAAATCCAGATTTGACGGAACCTCCTCCTCAATTAGCACATCAACCTCTTTATTGAGAGTTTTTAAAGCAAGACCAAGCGCCAGAGAAGCCCCCAGTGCATCACCATCAGCATTGATATGGGGTAGAATTACAATATCTCCGGCATCCAGAAGAAGCTCTGCAATTTTTTGAAGTATTGGATCAACCATATAAACCTCTTTTTAATAATTATCTTATGCCTGACTTATTCTTTTTTGCCTACAGTATCGTCAATCAGTTTACTTAAATACATACCTTTTTCAATTGAATCGTCCAAAAGAAAAGTAAATTCTGGAGTATATCGAATATTGATACGTTGGCCAATTTCATGACGAATAAAACCTGAAGCATGTTTCAGAGCAGCCAATGCGTCATTCTTTTTATCATCATCACCAAGTACACTTATATAAGCCTTTGCATATCTTAAATCTTTTGTAACACGAACTCCTGTCACCGAAACGAAATCCGGGAGTCTCGGATCTTTTATATTATTTCTGATTAAGTCACTAAGTTCCTTTTTTATTTCCTCAGAAATCCTATCAGTTCTATCCATAAATAACACCAACCCTTTTGCAGATATATTTTACAAAGGCTAAGCCTTCATTCAATGAATTAAGCGGAATACTTAGCTTATTGAATGCAAACGCCTATGTATGTGAAGAACAACTTATTTATATATATTCCCCAAAAGCAAGAATGGATTTCACATTAATTCACCGTCTTAAAGCTTTTTAAGACGGTGAAATGAATATGGACGGTTCCCTTGACAATAAAAGATGTTGTCAAAAGAACCGTCCCCTTGACACACTATTACCTTTGTACCTCTTCCATATGGAAGGATTCGATTACGTCCCCTTCCTTAATGTCATTGAAACGTTCAATCATAATACCGCATTCATAACCCGACGCAACTTCCTTGGCGTCATCCTTAAAGCGTTTTAAGGAAGCTAACTTGCCTTCCATTATTACGATTCCGTTACGAACAATTCTCACATCGGAGCTTCTTATGATCTTTCCGTCAGTTACATAACATCCGCCTATGGTTCCGACACCGGAAACCTTATACAACTGGCGAACCTCAGCGTGACCGTTTACAACTTCCTTGAATACAGGGTCCAGCATACCCTTCATAGCTTTTTCAATATCTTCGATGGCATCGTATATGATTCTGTAAAGTCTCATATCAACACCCATATCTCTGGCCATTTCAGATACCTGAACAGATGGCCTTACGTTAAAGCCTATGATTATTGCGTTGGAAACATCGGCTAATGTCACATCGGCTTCAATAATAGCACCGACAGCACCATGTATAACGTTAACTTTTACCTCATCATTGGAGAGCTTCTCCATGCTCTGACGTATAGCTTCAACGGAGCCTTGTACGTCAGCTTTGATAATAAGGTTCAAGTCTTTGACATTACCTTGCTGTATCTGGCTGAAGAGATCCTCTAGGGAAATCTTAGCTCTGCCTATTTGCTTCTGGTGCGTTTCTTCTTTACGCTTTTCTGCCAGTTGCTTAGCAACTTTCTCATCACTTACGACATAGAATAAATCCCCTGCATCAGGAACCTCGGAAAGCCCGAATATCTCAACAGGAATAGACGGTCCGGCTTCTTTAATCTTTCTTCCTTTGTCATTTACCATTGAACGTATATGACCAAAGGTTGAACCTGAAATAATAGCGTCACCGATTTTTAAAGTTCCGCGCTGTACGAGCAGCGTAGCCACAGGACCCTTGTTCTTATCAAGCTGAGCTTCAATTACAGTACCCTTTGCCTGCTTATTGGGATTGGACTTCAACTCAAGAATATCTGCAGTCAATAATACCATTTCCAGTAGCTGGTCAATGTTTTCCTGCTTCTTAGCGGAAACCGGTACTGCTATAATATCGCCGCCCCATTCTTCAATGAGAAGGCCATGCTCGGTAAGCTCCTGCTTAACCCTGTCAGGATTAGCGTTGGGCTTGTCAATCTTATTTATAGCAACAATTATTGAAACCCCTGCAGCCTTAGCATGATTTATAGCCTCAACTGTCTGTGGCATTACACCATCGTCTGCCGCTACAACCAGAATGGCTATATCAGTTACCTGAGCACCTCTTGCACGCATTGCCGTGAATGCTTCGTGGCCTGGAGTATCTAGGAAGGTAATATCCCTTCCGTGAAGATTTACGGTATAAGCACCTATTGCTTGGGTAATTCCTCCGGCTTCTTTTTCTGCGATATTTGCGCTTCTAATAGCATCCAAAAGTGAAGTTTTACCATGGTCAACATGTCCCATGACAACTACAACCGGTGCTCTCGGAACCAAGTCTCCTTCATTGTCCTCCGAGTCATCAAAAAGAATTTCTTCCCGACTTACAACTACTGCTTTATGAACCTTTATTCCAAATTCATCACCAATAATGGCAGCTGTATCATAATCAAGTTCCTGATTCTGGGTAGCTGTTATTCCCATAAGGAATAGACGCTTAATAACCTCTGCTGATGTTTTCTTAAGGGCTTCAGCAAGTTCCTTGACTGTAACGGTTTCATTTATTGTGATATCAGTAAGCACAGCCTTAGGAGGTATATATTTTTCTTTCAGCTTGCTTTTCTTGAGCCTTTTTTCGAATCTCTTGGCGTTCATGGCTTCATCAGAATCATCATAGAAAACATCAATTACAAACTCATCGGACATCATATCGGTAACCTTAGCTTTATGCCCGACGACAGTATCTATCTTTTTCCTTATATTATTACTCTTGTTAGCGTTCCCTGCAACAGTACGGGTAGTATCCTTCTTTTGCTCTTTCTTCTCTTCTTTCTGCTTTTCAACGCCTTGGAAGGATCTTCTTTCGCCCCTGGTAAATACTTTTTCTTCAACAGCTCCGGTAGGTGCGGCAACCTTAGGAATAGTCAAAGGCTTATTCCTTCCACCGGCTGGTCCTCTATTTCCGTCACGACTGTCACGGCCATCTCTACCGTCACGTCCATCACGATTGTCACGACGGAATTCTCCCGGTTTTGCATCCTTATCAAAAGGAGGACGACCCCCATAAGGTCTATCACCTTGGCGCTGACCCTGATAGCCACCATCGCGGGGTCTAAACTCTCCCTGACGTTGACCTTGATATCCACCATCGCGAGGTCTGAACTCGCCCTGACGCTGGCCTTGATATCCCGGCTGATTGCCCGGCTTCGTTTCCCACTGGCTATGACCCTGGAAGCCGTTGTCACGAGGTTTGAACTCTCCCTGGCGCTGGCCTTGATATCCACCATCGCGTGGTCTGGACTC
>JAEYOK010000036.1 GCA_023411795.1 Bacillota bacterium | reverse complement strand
TCATGACACCGATGGAATTCCATGTAAAGTGTTTGAATGCAGCATAAAAAGATTGCTGCCCGAACACTCGAACAGCAATCCCAAAATTTTAAATATTTCATTGTCTACTTGACGGGGTGCATACCATTGAGACAGCCCCTTGTATCTAGATAGTATACGTTTCAATTATTTTACCATATGGATTGACAATAAATGAATAATATCATACCATATTTACGTACTATAGTTATTTTTTGGTTGCTATATTTATATGTTTAATGAAAAGGTCAGTGATAGTATGAGAAGGGTAAAATTGGCTCTCTTATTGGTTTCATTAATAGTAATATGTGTTGTTGTGTATTTAAAAGTATTCTCAAGAAAATATCCTGTTATAGAAACACAAGGAAACATTACATGGTTTAGATATGGTAATACTAAACTTATAGTTGATGAGATTGGTAGTATAAAAACAGATTACTTGAAGATGTATACTGACATGAATAGTGAAGCATTAATTGTTTACTCCATATATCCTTTGAATGGTTATCAATCCTACTCCACAAATATTACTTTATTACAATATGATAAAAAGATAAATTTATTATCAAAAAAAGACATACTGGATGATTTGATTATTAATAATTATTATGATAATGGGTTAACTATAGAATTGAAAAACGGATTAAAAGTACATGATGAAATTGTTTTAGCTAAAGAGTACTTTGAAATAAGTGATTTAAATTATGGAAAAACATTCGAAGAATTAATAAACGACAAAATAGAAACTCCAACACCATCATGTTTACAGAGTGAAGATATCGATAATGATGGTTTCCCTGAAATAATAGTAGAATATGTACTAAAGAATCAATTTTCGAATTTATATTTAAGCAGTCTAATGGTTGTTCTTGATTATTCAAATAGGAAGTTTAATATAGTTGATGCATATCTTATTGATATAAGGGATAATGGGTTTTCCTATTCAAATTTATTAAATGGATATCAATAGTTTACTGTTTTTGACCTCAGTTGAAAGATTTAAACTTAGAAAGGGAAGCATCAAGGCTTCCCTCTCTTTAAGTTAATTTGTATTGCCGCTGTTTCCTATTTGACTACCTGTTTACGGTGAATGTAAACGTCTTTTCCGTAGCTGCCTACATAGTATATTTCTTCCCAACCGCGAGATGTTAATTCCGGACACGGAGATAGATTCCCCTCTGAATCTCCCGGGCAGTCAATTAGCCATCCTCCGGGCTTGCAGACGCGATTCATTTCAGCAAGCTCTGTATCCAATTCATCTCCGATGACGTGACCTGACATCACAATGTCAAATGTATCATCGGGAAAGGGTATGTCCGTTATAAGCCCATCAAGTACTCGGACATTTTTAATCCCTTGGTTTTTAATTTTTTCACGCATAAATTCGCGCAGTGTCCCCACAGGCTCACTCGCATAAACCCAAGCTGCTTTCTCAGCCGCTGCGAAGGTTAACCTTCCTGAACCGGCACCGATGTCAAGAACCGTTTTGCCTGTAAAGTCAACCAGATCAAATAGGTGTGCTTTATTCCATCCGCGTATGAAGTCGCATTTTTCTGCCATAACTTCCGGCGTAGTATAAACAATGAAGTCCTCCACACCAGCCATTACATAAACCTCGGCTACTCGGATTTGCTCTTTGTCAGAGGTTACGGGAGCGTTTGCGATGAGTTCTGTGATTTGCCCGGCGCACTCAGGGCAACGATGTTCTAAATACCATCTGACTTCAGCGTTTGCGGCCAGAGCAATACCCATGCTCTTTTTCCATTCTTCTTTATCGGTGCTCCAACCGGCATAGTGGAGCATAATCCGTATTTGAAAACGTTCCAAAAGCAACAAACTACTAAATGAATAATTGTTTATGTTAATCCAACCTAAAGACATATAATCCTCCTGTTTCCCGGAGGGTTAAAGTATAGTCACCCTCCTACAGTTATTACGGGCTACTAATAATGTGTTTTTCATATGATATCATCCTTTCTGTAGTAAGAGGCTATTTACTATTGGGACACCACAAATATTTATGTATGTCCTTAATAAAATATATATAAATTTCTATTGGGTAGCAAGATTTTTCATTGATTTTAAGCTGTTTTACCTGCAAATATAACTAGAGCTAATTCTGATGAACCTTCTCAGTGTCATGGGGGACGGTCCTTCTGTAGGTGTGTCAGGAGAACCGTCCCCCATGTCTATTTGGTACATTTTCTGTTCCGGGCATAAAAATAACGGATTTCAGTTTCCTGAAACCCGCTAATTTTATTGGTCGAGGTGAAGAGACTCGAACTCCCGGCATCTTGGTCCCAAACCAAGCGCGCTACCAACTGCGCTACACCTCGAAGATATGTGTTTTTACAGCATTGTCAATTATACATGGTTTGGAGCTGTATTTCAAGTCCTAAATTCTTCATCAATAATTCGGGGCCTGCTTCTTTTCATTGGCAATAAACAATAGCATGGCAACGATACTTAACACTAAAAGTAACGCTGTTATATAGAATATGAACCGAGGAGCGACTGCATACAGAAAGCCCGAACCCAAGCCAATAATTGCGCTTAGAAGAGCTGTCGCTGCATTTATAAGAGAGTATATCCCCGACCTCCCCTTCCCTTCCGACGTATCTGCGACAAGAGTGCTTAAGATTGGCGTAAAAATACCATACCCAAGGGAGTATAGACCTACGGCTAAAATTGCATAGAAAATAAATCCTCTGGGTATTATCGTGATACCTATTAAAGCGACAGTCTGGAGAAAGAGACCTAATAAAATTGATGATGTCATATGCTTTTTGGAAATTGCAGGGGTAATAAATAAGAATACTATAAGCATTACACCGGCATAAACACCACCTAAGATTGATACCGTGGCTTTATCTATTCCTAATTGTTCAGTCATGTAAGGAGCGAAATACATGCTGTTAAAGGCACCCAGCGGTAAAGTCAGATTAAAAAGCACCTGAATAAAAAATGCATTCCTAAGGCGGCTGTTATTTCGCAGTTGAGTGAAAGTACCACTGAACGGGCCTTTCTTTAGCAAATCTTTAAAAGCAAGACCCTTGTGCTCGGCTAGGATCTGCTGGCCTATTCTTGTCTCGGTATAGTTTTTATTACGTATTAGCATCATAACAGCCATACTTACTATTGCAAATATCATAAATGCCCGTTCAGCTTTAATAACTCCGTATTTAGCGACCACAAGCCCAGCCAGAGGAGTAATTATACCAAGGGAGATATTAATAATATTAATAAGATTAAAGGCTGCTTTGCGTTGGTCCGAGTCGGCATCCTCTATAATCATAAGATTCCAGGACACATTTACTAATTTGGCTAGATTGTTTATAACAGTAGCTAAAATAAACATTGCCAGACTTCGGGAGATAAAGTAAATAAAAATTCCAACCGGCCATGCCAAAATATCAAAAATAAAAGTAGTCCTCTTCCTTCCAAGAAAGTCTGAGATCATTCCGGCTAATGATGAGAAAAGAGCAGCAGATAAAAACCCTGCCGCAATTATTATTCCAAGTTGTTGGTCTGATATGCCCATTTCTTTTATGTATAAGCTTAAATAAAAATTATAGATTGTATATGGTACTCCCCATAAGGGTTCGCACACAACAGAGGTTTTTGCATTCCCCTTAAGCAATAGATATGATTGTACTATCTTTAGTCTTTTTAATCTTTGAAGCATATTAATCCTCTGTATTTCACTAATGATGCTTTATTACTACATGTTTATAATAGCATATGCCTTTGTTATAAGCAATTCTATGGTATAATTATAAACAACAAAGGGAGGACAGAATACTCATGCTTCAGAAAGTATTATCAACCGTACGTAAGGCAGTTGAAGACTACAATATGATAAATGACGGAGATAAAGTAGCCGTGGGAGTTTCAGGGGGAAAGGATAGCCAGTTACTGCTCCTTGCCATGAAAGAGCTTCAAAGGTTTTTACCGGCTAAGTTTGAATTGATTGCAATCTCAATAGCCCTCGGTTTTGAAACTTTCGACAAAAAAAGCCTTATAAGCTTTTATGAGCAAGCAAGCGTAGAATATCACATTGAAGAGACCAACATATCTAAGGTAGTCTTTGAAGCAAGAAATGAGCAGAATCCCTGTGCTTTGTGTTCCAATATGAAGAAGGGCGCAATTTTCAATGCTGCTCTCAGACTGGGATGTAATAAGGTTGCCTTCGCACATCATATGGACGATGTTATTGAAACCTTTTTAATGTCCCAAATATATGAAGGACGTATACACACCTTTTCTCCCGTTACCCATATGGATCGAAAAAACATCACATTGATCCGGCCTATGATTTATACAGAAGAAAAACTTATAAAAGCAATCAATAAGCATTTGGGTCTGATGCCCGTTGGAAGCGGCTGTCCTGTTGACGGTGTGACTAAACGTCAGAATACAAAAGACTTGATTAAGGACTTAACTAAAGAAAATCGTCATATAAAGGCTAATCTTTTCGGCGCTATTCAGCGTGCGGAAATTTGTGGCTGGAAGATTCAAAGTAAGGGAAGAGCGAATACTGGGAGGGTATGATTCCCAGTTTATTTATTTAATTTTCTTTATTTATAGCAATAAAATATTATTTATGCTTTTTGTTTGAAAGGGGACATCAGGTTTTGCTTAAGACTATAAAAAACAAATTCAAATCTTTTATAGAAAGCTTTTCCCATGGAATTAGACGTGAGGTTATTTCTATTACTTATCCTGCATTTATAGAGCTGGTTCTTTCCACCCTCTTTGGTATGGTGGATATGATTATGGTAGGACAATTAAGTTCATCAGCCATTGCAGCGGTAGGTCTTACAAATCAACCTTTTATGATAATGCTGGCTTTATTTGCCGCAGTAAATGTAGGAACAACTACCTTAGTGGCCTGGAATGTCGGTGCCGGTAAGTCTGAAAACGCTTCAGCCATAACTCGTCAGATAATTGCACTCAATTTTGTGGTCGGTGTAGTAATTAGTATAATTGGAGTTGTCTTTGCCGAGCAAACTGTCATCTTCATGGGTGCTAACGAGGATACATTGAAGGACGCAACTGCATATTTTCAAATAGTAGCATCGGGCCTTGTATTCCAAGCTGTGACAATGGGAATTACAGCTGCTTTGAGAGGTGCGGGTGAAACAAAGATTCCCATGCTTTATAATATCGGAAGCAATTTATTAAATGTCTTCGGAAACTATATCCTAATTTACGGGAAACTCGGGGTCCCTAAAATGGGTGTCGCAGGTGCCGCGCTATCCACTACTTTATCAAGAGTGGTTGCTTGTTTTATTGGTTTATATATAATCTACTCAAAAAAATCAGTCGTTTCCGTTTCAAGAACAACAGGTTTTAAGTATGACAAGGGAATAATTAAGAAGGTTCTTTCCTTAGGTACGCCGTCAGCTATTGAACAATTTGTTATCCAGGGTGGTCTTATGATGTTTGCGCGTACTGTGTCCAGCTTGGGAACAGCTGATTTTGCAGCTCATCAGATTGGACTTAATATAGCAGGGCTATCCTTCTCTCCCAGTATGGCTTTTGGCGTTGCAGCGACCACTTTAGTCGGTCAAAGCCTTGGAGCAGGTGATAAAAAGAAAGCTAAAGAATATGCAGATATCATTCATCACATGGCAATTTTTGTAGCCTGCGTTGTAGGTGTCCTTTTCCTCTTATTCTCACATCCTCTGGCAAGACTATATAATAAGGAGATTGGAGTTGTCGCATTAGCAGGTCTGGTACTCAAAATACTTGCTATATCTCAACCCGGACAATCCACACAGCTTGCTTTGGCCGGTGCATTAAGAGGTGCTGGTGATACAATGTACCCTCTTTATGCCTCAATATTCGGTATCTGGATTTTTAGGGTGCTTCTTGCCTATGTTTTTGTGAGCATATTTAAATGGGGTCTGGTAGGCGCATGGGCAGCCTTAGTATTGGATCAATATACCAGGGCTGCAATTGTGTATATTAGATACCGCTCAGGTAAATGGCTTGATAAAAAGGTTAACGCCCAAAAAGCCGAAGAACTTGGGCTGTAGCATAAGAGCACAAGAGTATAAGCGCATAAGAAAGCTTGGGAATTTTTTTGTAGGAATATTATTTAGTTATATGTCTACAGATAGCCTCAAAGCTTTGATCACTTATATCGTGCTCAATTTTACAGGCATCGTCAAAAGCAGTTTCCTCGTCTACTCCAAGGGACATAAGAAACTTTGCAAGCATCTTATGCCTATCATACATCCGCTCGGCGATTGTTGCTCCCGAATCAGTTAACGTTATATATCCGTCAGGCTTCATTAAGATATATTGGTTTTCTCTGAGTAGCTTCATAGCATGGCTTACACTCGGCTTTGTCACACCGAGTTCCGTAGCGATATCAATTGAGCGGGCATACCCCTTCTTTTTCTGTAAAATGAGTATCATCTCTAGATAATTCTCAATAGACTCGTTCACCTGCATTGGCGTACTCCTTTCACTGTCTATATTCATATGTTAACATCCGCTAACTTTTTTATCAAGGTAATTTACTTTTATGGTAATAATGCTAAATCTAAAAAATCAATAAAAAAGCATTGACATGTTGAGTTAGATGCACTAAACTTAACGTGTATAGTTAGATATGACTAACCTGTCGGGGGAGGGATTAATATGCCGCTGACTATGGCACATACTGGCGAGACTAATTATATAAGGCGAATTACCGGTAAAAATGAAATCTGCCGGCATCTTGCAGAGCTCGGTTTTGTTGTCGGTGAGAAAGTCACTGTCATCAGTGAGTTTAACGGGAATATGATACTCTCCATAAAAAACAGTCGAATCGCCCTTGATAAGAGCATGGCAAACCGCATTTTAGTCTAATGGGAGGAAACGAATATGAAAACATTGCGAGATACCGGAATCGGACAAACCGTCAAAATAAAAAAGATACACGGTACCGGTGCTTTGAAAAGAAGGTTTATGGACATGGGCATCACTAAGGGTGCAGAGGTTTACTTTCGAAAAGAGGCGCCTTTGGGTGATCCTATAGAGATTAATGTGCTAGGATATGAGCTTACAATAAGAAAGAGCGACGCAGAATTAATTGAAGTTGAAGCATAAATATATTTTTTACACTTGAGTTAGTTGTGACTAACTAATTCCTCGGAGGTACGTATGGCGATAAAAATTGCATTGGCCGGTAATCCAAATTGCGGCAAAACCACAATGTTTAACGATTTAACAGGCAGTAACCAGTATGTCGGTAACTGGCCGGGTGTTACTGTTGAGAAGAAGGAAGGTAAACTAAAGGGTATGCCTGATGTAATTATTCAGGACCTTCCCGGAATATACTCTCTTTCTCCTTACACCATGGAAGAGGTCATTGCCCGAGGCTATCTTATCAACGAAAAGCCTGACGCAATTATTAATATTGTTGACAGCACCAATATTGAAAGAAATCTTTATCTGACAACACAGCTGGCTGAGCTTGGAATCCCCATGATCATTGCCCTGAACATGATAGATATTGTCAGAAAAAACGGTGATATAATCCACATCGAAAAGATTGCCAAAGCATTGGGCTGTGAGGTTATAGAGGTCTCCGCCCTCAAAGGTATTGGCTCTAAAGAAGTAGCTGAAAAAGCTGCCGAGCTTGCCAGACAAAAAAAGGCGATGGAACCGATACATACTTTTGACGGTGCTGTTGAACACGCCCTTGCCCATATTGAAGAAGCAATTGAAGGTAAAATTAATTCAAATCAAGCCAGATGGTATTCAATAAAGCTTTTTGAGCGCGATAAAAAAGTTATTGAAGAGCTAAATCTGGATTCGGAAACAATAGAGCATATCGAAGCAGACATATTGGCATGCGAGCAAGAGCTGGACGATGACGCCGAAAGCATCATAACCAACCAAAGATATGCTTATATAAGTAAACTTATTAAAAATGCTGTTGATAAGAAGAATAAAACGACTTTAAGTGTCTCTGATAAAATAGATAAGGTATTGACCAACAGATGGCTTGCACTGCCTATCTTCGCATTGGTCATGTTTATTGTGTACTATATTTCTGTAACAACGGTAGGAACCATTGTAACCGATTTTACCAATGACACCCTCTTCGGGGAATGGATTATTGCACCCCTCTCCGCCTGGCTGGAAGGTTTGGGAGTTGTAGGCTGGTTGGTAGGTCTTATTGTGGACGGTATCATCGGCGGTGTGGGAGCAGTCCTCGGATTTGTCCCTCAGATGGCTATTCTATTCCTCTTACTTTCAATACTTGAGGATTGCGGCTATATGGCCCGTGTTGCATTTATTATGGATAGAATATTTAAGAGATTCGGTTTATCGGGCAAATCATATATTTCCATGCTAATCGGATCCGGATGCTCCGTTCCGGGAATTATGGCATCCCGTACAATTGAAAGTGAAAAGGAACGCAGAATAACAATTATGACAACGTCATTTATACCGTGCGGTGCAAAAATGCCTATTGTCGGCCTCATTGCCGGTGCATTATTCGGAGGAGCATGGTGGGTAGCACCTACCGCATATTTTATCGGTGTAGCCGCTGTTTTGGTTTCAGGAATAATTCTAAAGAAAACAAAAGCCTTTGCCGGAGAACCTGCTCCATTCATAATGGAACTTCCTGCTTATCATGTTCCTTCAGCTAAAAATGTATTAAAAACAACCGGTGAGCGAAGCTGGTCTTTTGTTAAAAGAGCCGGAACTGTGATTCTCGCAGCAAGCGTACTGATTTGGTTCCTAAGTAACTTTGGTATAGCGGACGGGGTCTTCGGTCTTGTTGATGACATGGATCATAGTATATTGGCAGTAATAGGAGGACTAATCGCCCCCATCTTTGCACCCCTGGGTTTTGGTAACTGGCAGGCAGCTGTTGCAACAATAATGGGATTGTTAGCAAAAGAAGAGGTTGTGGGTGTCTTTGGTGTATTGTACGGGGTAAGTGGCGACGCTTTGGAATTAATAGAGGAAGGTGTTGTTGAAAGTCTTTCTCCTATAGCCATCCACTTCACATCTCTATCAGGCTTCTCGTTCTTGTTGTTTAATTTATTATGCGCCCCATGCTTTGCAGCTATCGGAGCAATTAAGCGTGAGATGAACAATGCGAAATGGACCTGGTACGCAATTGGTTACTTATGTGTCTTTGCATACTCGGTATCAATAATAGTATATCAGTTAGGTATGTTCTTTGGTGGTAACGGTTTCAACTTAGGGACCATGGCCGCTATATTGGTTCTGGCTGCAATACTGTACTTGATTTTACGCAGAAATAAATATAATACCGCTGCCCTAAAAACACTGAAAGGAGTTAATGCATAATGTTGGATTTTATTAAGACCAATCTTGCTTCAATAATAATAGGCACTGTTGTCTTTTTAGTAGTTGGTGCCGTTTTTATTAAGCTCATCATAGATAAGAAAAATCACAAAAGCTCCTGCGGTGCCTGTTGTTCGGGCTGCCCCATGGGCAGTGAATGCCATAAATAGCGAAAGCATATCATCTATTTCATTTTTCTCGCACCGTTTTCATCTACCTCGTAACCATCGATTGAGGTACTTACGGCGAGGTGGCCGTCTTCATAAAAATAATACCATTTGCCGTCGATTAAGAACCAATCGTCTGATACCATCATGGCGTTATCATAGAAGCGCCAGTTATCGCCATCCTTCACCCAACCGGTTTGCAGTGTGCCGTTTGTGTGAAAGAAATATCGGGCGCCGTCGATGGTCTGCCAGCCAACGAGAGGTTGGTTTCCTCCTAAGACTTTTATGCAAAACCAGCAGGCCGGTTATTCGGATTTAATCTACAAAGAACTGACCTGCCACTCCATGTTGCCCTCATCCTAACACAGTGCTATCACAAAATCTCACAAGGTGAAAAACCTACTGTAGATGCTCTTTCATTCGTTCATACTGCTCCTGGTAGCGCGTGGCCGGTTTATGGTTAAGCTCTTTTTTCATAATTCTCGCATATTGTTCATACCGCGTCAGGTAGGCACTACGGTCCCCGTTTTGCAACGTCAGGTCAAGCAGTAAGGCATGCGCTTCCTCGCACAGTGCATTACGCAGCAGCAGTGTGGTTAGAACACTTTCTGCTTCCGAAAGACGTCCCGCCGAGATATGTAAGCTCCCCAGTCCGAGAGCAATACGCTCATATTCGGTTTCCGCTTCATTCCCGTTTTCTTCTGCCCACTCAAAGTTCTCCTTTTCAAGATATATCCCTTTAAATAGCCCCAGAGCTTTTGCCGCTTCTAAGGCGTTTTCTTCTGTGATGACAGCGTTATCCCGCGCAAAGCGCATAAAATCGGTATAATCGCATACGCCTGGGGCAAGGAGGAGTACGTTATCTTCTGTCAACCGAATCAGTTTGTGTTCGGGATCAAGCATATCCAGAACGATCTTCAGCCGGTAGATCGTCATATACAGGTTGTGGACAGAGCTCTTATCATCCTGACCATCAAACAGCGTACCCAGCAGCTCAGGTTTAGAAGCTGGAAAACCATTTTTCCCAATCAGGTAAAGAAGTAGCTCCTTGACCCGGCGGGTGCCCCATTTGACCTCGGTTTCACAAATCAGCTCAAAGTCACCAAAGCAGCGGATGGCAAGGCTTCGCTTAGGCGGTTCATCCGGGTGCAGCAGTGCGTAGCGCTTGAGCAAGTAACTGACACAGTCATCCAGCCGCATCTTATTGACGGGCTTGAGCAAAAAGTCCATGGGATGCGCCTTATAGGCCTCTAGCGCGTATTGGGCATATGCCGTGACAAAGATTACAATCATACCGGGCCACTTCTCCTGTATGCGCAGGGCCAACTCCAGCCCATCGAGTTTCGGCATATCGATATCAAGAAAGACCGCGTCGGGCGGGCGCAGCACTATTTCCTCCATAGCTTTCATCGGGTTCGTCTCCGCCCCTGCAAGCTCCAAATCAGGGTATTGCTTCAGTAGCCAAGCCAGTTCGTCCAAACAGGGCTGTTCATCATCAATCAACCATATCTTCACACTGCTTCACCTCCCTATACGGAATCTCAAAATTAACCTCACATCCACCGTTTTCTGGTACTATATACACAAGGCCGGTACGATACAGGCGTGCCAGACGGCGGTTGATGTTTTCAATCCCCACTCCACGGCGCGATTGCGAAGCTTTTTCTACAAAGCCAATACCGTCGTCACGTACCCCTATGCGAATCTTACCGTTTTTCATTTGTCTGGTGTAGATTGTGACCGTACCGCCGTTATCTGTTTCACGCAGTCCGTGGACGAAGGCATTTTCAACCAGCGGTTGCAGAATCAAAGACGGAAGCAGAAAATTCTCTGCTTCTAGCAAGTATTCTACCTTTAGCTTATCTCCAAAGCGGGCTCGCTCCAGCGCGGTGTAAGCCCTCACTAGCTCTAGCTCCTGTGCAAATGGGACGATTTCGTCCTGTTCGTAATCGTAGAAGCTGCGAAGATAGCTGCTGAAATCCACCAATAGCTCTCTTGCCCGGTCAGGCTCCCTACGAGAGATGGAAATGATGGAGGTCAGCGAATTGTGGATGAAATGAGGACGGATCTGTCCTTTCAGATGGGCAATCTCAAGCTCATGTGCCCGTCGGTAACGTATGGCGATTACAGCCATCTGCGCAAACATGAAGACCATATATTGAAAGGCTGAGGTGTCAAGCAAATAATATCCGACTGAGCTATCCGGAAGAAAAAGCCCATAGCCGATAAGAAGAGATGTCAGTGCCATAGCAAACAATAACAGCGGCGCTCCCTGACGTCCCTGCCACGCCGCACGAACCAGATGCACCGTGACAAGGATCATTGCCAGCAGGAGGATATAGTTCATGGTCTGGTGCGCAAAGGTTGTTATATCGGGCGGGAAGAACAGAATGAACAGTGATGCCGCTATAGTATAGGAAAACAGAAGGCCGACCTGCCACCGTGGAACCATCCGTCCATAGGCAAGATAGAGGAAATACAGCAGTAAAAACTCCGCCCATGGTGTGCATAAAAGGTAGAGGCGGAGCAGCCATACTGCTGATATATTTGGAAATATGGTATAAAACGCATCACCAATGATGGACAGGCGCAGCAAGATAATGGCTGCGAGAATGGACATCACCAAAGCTTCTTTTTCACTGCGCTGTACAAGAAAAAAGATGAGGAAGAACAGGCAGGAGATGGTCTGCACCGTCATAGCGTAGGCGGCCACGTTGGAGAGCTGCCGATCGAAGGTTAAAACCTGAGTATAAGTGCCAAGTATGATCGGTTCTAGCATGCCACCGTTTCCATATGTACTATTGCTTATCTGCATCACCAGTTCGAAGCTGTCTTCCTTGGGGGTAAAATAAGCAAGCTGAGGCCGGTATGCAGATGCCGGAGCTGACGAATTATCGCCGAAGCTACCGTTTTGGGCGATGAGAACTCCATCCGCATACAGTCGGTAGACATTTCTCATATCTTTGACGCGCACACCATAGACATTGCCGGGCTGCGCTCCTTTTATGTGAACACGATAGGTTGCCTTTCCTTTTTCAGGTAAGTTAACACCGTCTATTTTATATTGGCTCCATTTGCCGGGAGCATTGACGAGAACAGGCATGTCGCTATTCCTGATTTGCACATCGTTAAGCGGACGGTCCCAATAAAACTCCCACTGGCCCCTCACGGCAAAAGCCTGCTTTCCGTTCCAGTCAACCAGATCAAGTATGCCATTTTGAGCCTGGGGCATCTGGTTGCCAGCAAACCGCTCAGGTAGGAAAAGACCGGCAATAATAAGCAGCGCCATTAAAACAGGTACAATAATCCGTCCGAATGGACGGTATCCTTTGAAACACCCCTCATATTGCAGATCATCTGCGCGCCTTCCATTCGTCCTACTGCGCAGTGATTGTTGACCATCCGACTTGTGATAAAACATTTCTCCACAACTTCCTTTACGCTGATGTAATCAATGACCATCCCTCTTACGCTTTTTTCTCATTATACTTAATTTTTGAGAAAAATTCCAGCTCGTCTCCAATGCTAATCTTCATCCAGGTGAAAGAAAACTCGTTTACTTATGAGCTTATTGGGGTAAAATATATAAATGGATATTATTAAATGAAAGGGGTCCATAAAATGATTAAAGAAAAAGTTGAACTTCTGTTAAATCAACAAGTTACTCATGAATTATATTCAGCACAGCTCTATTTGTCCATGTCATCATGGTTTTCTTCCAAGAGCCTCGATGGATTCGCAAAATGGTATTATGTACAGGCTTATGAAGAAAAAGCCCACGCTATGATAATCTATAATTACATTATAAAAGCAGGTGGAAGAGCAATTTTGGAGCCTGTTAAAGCGCCACCCCACGATTGGAATTCTGTTTTGGATGTTTTGAACGAAACAGTTAAGCATGAAGAGTTTGTGACATCTCTTATTTACAATATAGTTGATGCGGCAAGGCAAGAGAAGGACTTTAAGGTAGATCAATTCTTCCAATGGTTCATAGACGAACAGGTTGAGGAAGAAGATAACGCTAACAAGAACAAAGGCCGGTATGAAGCCATGGGTATGGACGGAAAGGCTTTATACCTCCTAGATCAAGAACTGGGCACAAGAGTTTACACAGCACCCGTATTACTTACAACTATGGAAGCGTAATAATGTTTACCAGCAAAATCCAAAGGACAGGTTTCGCACCTGTCCTTTTCTCTTGGCCTTTAATTTCTATTCTTTAAATGGGTGGGCTGATTCATACATTAAATGAACCGCCTGGCGTATTTCCTGATAGCTGGTACAGCGGCACAAATTGGATTGCAGCCATTCTTCCACTACATACTCTTCCGGCATAACTGGATAATTTATTTTTAAAGCATGGCAAACCATCAGAAACCCGCAGGTACAGTAACCGCATTGAAATGCATTAGCATCTATAAAGGCTTTTTGTATAGGTGCCATACCACCTAATCCTTCCACTGTAAGAATTACATGATCTTCCGCTTCTACCGCCAACATAAGGCAAGATTTCATGGGTAAGCTGTCAACAATCACTGTACATGCTCCACAGTCGCCGTTTAGACAGCCCGGTCTTGCAGAAGTCAAACCAAGTTGCTCCCGGAGCACATCAAGTAGTATGTCAGAGGGTCTTACTGTTACCTTATGAATTTCGCCGTTTACCTGAAGCGGTATTACAACCTTCCCCTCATATCGTATCATTTTCCCAGTCCTCCAATAGTTCCTGCAGAGTGTTTTTAAACACAAATAGCCGATATTCATCCGAGCCTTCCACATCACTATAGACGGCTTCAGGCAATAATTCTGCTGCCCTTTCGGCTCTTTCTTGACAGGATTTCGTCCTATCATTTAAAACAGCTTCAATCTGCTCGCTTCTAAAAGGGTAAGAGCATATACCTGAAAAAGCAACTCGCAGATTATTATCCTTCCATATAGCTGCAATACTGACCAATGGATAATCGATTTTTTCATTTGCTGTCTTTTTAATATGGGCATACCGAGCTGACAATGCCCAAGCAGGCACATGAACCTGCACGATTATCTCACCCGGCTTCAATAGCATACGTCCATTGAATATGCTTTGAAACGGATCTGTTCGCTCCCCCTCAAGGCTGTATACTGTTATTTCCGCATCGGAAAGTAGAAGAGAATGGCTGGTCTCACGATAAATTATGGTACCGCAAAGATTACCGCCAAGGGTTATACGGCATTGGTTAGTATGATCCGCAATCCTGCCGCATGAATGCTCTAAAAGCGGAAATAGTTTTGACTCACTAATCTGACTCAATGTACAGACAGAACCAATATGCAGTTTTTCCTCATCAACCGATAATAAAATACATTCCGGTATATGTTTAATATCAATCACCGCTCCAGGCCCAATAGCTCCAACCCTGCACATGGAGATGATTTCACTACCTCCTGCGTAATATATCGGGCTTTTTCCTTCTGATTGCAATTGGGCATATATATCAACCGCTTCTCTCAGAGTATTTGGTCGAAGATAAATAAAATCAAACGGTATCATACCTGCCCCTCCGACGGTGTTCTCCAAATAGTTTCCGGTGTAAGCGGCAATGTGACAAGTTGTTTTCCAAATGCAGCAGATAACGCATTCCCAAGCGCTGCGGCCATACCGATTACTCCATGCTCTGAAAAGCTTCGCACACCGTAGGGAGACTGCTCGTCTGGCGTTTCAACGAAACCAATATGATAGACCGGCTCTTGACCAATATGCAATATCTTATAGGTACGAAGGTTAGGAAACTTCGGGTTTCCTTTTTCATCATAAGCATAAGTTTCACGGCTCGACAGACTGATCCCCATTGCCATACCTCCCGCAATTACCCCCCGCATAGATTCCGGGTTAATTACTTTACCGATATCTATTACAGTGAAAGCATTGATAATACGATACGAATAAGTTTTTATATCCGCTTCCACCTCGATAACCTGAGCTCCCAATGTCCACTGAGGTCCCGTTTTACCTTTCCCTGTCTCCTGATCAAGCATGGAAAGCCCTTTTAGTATAAACCCACCCCGCCCTAAAATAGGTTCTCCGATTGATTCACCATTTGGGGCTTTATACCCCTCACAAATATCTTTGATACTAATGAATTGCTCAGGGTTTATTTTAGAAAAAACTCGGCCATTCGCCACTTCAATATCCTCGGCAGGACAACCCAGAGCCTGAGAGCCGTTAATGCGTAATTGATTCAACAAGTCGTCCGCTGCACGCATCACAGCGTGTCCTGCCATAAACTCTGTTAGGCTCGCAACGGTCTTCCAATGTTTTGGAGCAGTTCGAGTATCAACTGATGTAATCACATGTACCTGATCTGTATCCATTTTCAACTTTTCTGCAAGTATCTGTGCTAAATGGGTCAGTCCATTTGATCCCATTTCAACTACACCTGTATGCAAATTAACACTTCCGTCCGAATTGAAGGTAATCAGTGCTCCGGATATAGCATCAGTCGGTGGATTCTCCGTTTTCCAGAAGCATGCGATACCCTTTGCCCGTACAACATTTTGCTTTATCGGTATAGCTCTTCCGCCATCCCATCCTGTTAGCTGTCTGATATTATTTAAGCACTTTGTAAGATCTCCGATAAGGCTTTCTGTGCATTCCACCTGCGTTGGAGTTAAGTTGCCCGGACGGATAGCATTACGCATACGAAATTCGAGAGGATCGAGCGAACACTTTTGTGCCAGCATATCTAATACCCGTTCAATGCAAAATGTATAGCTTTCGTGAGAAAATCCTCGGAAGGATGTTACATAGGTATGGTTTGAATATACACATGCCACATCACAGGATAGGTTGTCAATGCGATAAGGTCCTGTACAATCCACGGCAATTGCTTTTGCCATATACGGTGAAATATCGGTATAAGCACCGCAATCAAGTTGATAAGATAATTCAGCAGCTTGAATAATCCCGTTTTCATCAACCCCGATTTTGATATTTGCCTCAAGCCCCATACGACAGGGGGCGGTCGCCATATCATGCTCCCTTGGAATTGTAATCCGTACTGCTTTCCCTCCGACACTTCGGGATGCCAAAAAAGCAAGTATCTCAAGAGTTACAGGCGCCTTACCTCCAAATCCCCCACCAACAAAAGGAACCCGGACCTGAATTTTACCGGAAGGAATTAGGAAAGCAGCGGAAATCTGTTCGCGTACAGCATAAGGAGCCTGCGATGATGTTGTAATTATCACTTCTCCATCGGAAGAAATTTCAGCACGCGCTGTCCGTACTTCCATGGCTAGGTGATCCGAAGGCGGTAGAAAAAAACGATTTTCTACAATTACACCACAGCGTTTAAAAGCTTCTATTACGTCACCTTTCTGTATTCGATAACGGCTTGCTATATTGGTTCCGGCTTCAGGGTAAATATCGGTTAACATTTTTTTGTAACCATTGACCTGCTCGTGAACAAGGGGTGCCCCTTCCGTCAAAGCGTCTGAAGGGGTCAGGACAAAAGGAAGTGGCTCATAATCTACCTTAATTAATCTTACTGCCTTTTCAGCGGTGGATTCATCCATTGCAACAACCATTGCAACGGGTTCTCCTGCATATCGCACAACATCCCGTGCAAGTGCCGGACGGTCGAGCACCAGTGGACCAAATAATTCAGGACAATCTGCCCCTGTAAGGACAGCTTTTACACCGTTTACCCCTAAAGCACCGGAAACATCAATATTTAAAATACGAGCGTGTGCACAAGTGCTTGTAAGCAGCCGTGCAGTGAGAATGCCTACAGTTGAGAAATCATCAGTGTATTTTGCTTTGCCCGTAACCTTGTCCCACGCGTCTTTACGCTGAACACTTTTGCCTATTGAAGTATTATTCATGTATATAAAACAGCCCCCTGTTTTACTTTTTACCATCTTCTATAATTAGTGATTAGAAATAACTGTCGATAAGTTCTTCGATAATACCCCTAGTATTTCCATTTTCTATAGAATTATTAAAAAGCGCAGTATGGCTTTCTTAAAAATATGCATAAAAACAGAATCGTCACTAACAATAATAATAAAATAAAAAGGTGCTTTTAAATGAATCCCTTTAAACTAAAATCGATTAATATGGAAGACGGAATTAATTTAAGGTAAGATTATTAAATATCTACCTTATCTCAATAGAAACTGTAAATTTATATTAATACAAAGCAATAATGCTGCCAGACCAGCATGCAAAATTGGTGCTATTTTTTTAGGTATAGCACTAAACCGATTTGAAATATAGTTTTCAATGATTATCACCGGTTTTAAAACGGTGTTTTTAAACTGATATCCAATAAAAATAAGAGCACTGGTAATAAAATTTTGCGTGATAAAAAATGGTACGAATTTTTCCCCACTACTTATCACCGATATTTCACGTATCCAATCCGGAACAAGGAAGATTAAAAATATAACAAATAAAAAACGCCAACAAGTATTCATGGTAAGCGCTATAAGTGCTTTAAAAACCGGATTTTTTTGTTTCTGTTTAAATAAAGAGTTAATTTCAATAATAACAGCTACCATAGCAATAGCTTCAAACACAATAGAAATTGCAGGATTAATTACTTTATCGATTCTGCCCGGTAAAAATAGATTCAGCATTTTAATAGTAGCACAGAGTAGACCTACATATAAAATAGAGGATTTCCGCCCTGTTTTCCTATAGGTATTGACCATACAAAAGCACGCGAAAGGATACCATATTAGCCAGCTGTATCCAAATGAAACGAGATGTAAGCAATAACCAACAGTTGCTTCAAACATACCCCATATGGAGCCCCATACGATAATATTTAATATAGTTGAATATCCATGGGTTTTAGTTGTATATCCCATCACATCAACTCCTGTTAACACACACTATTTAATAATATGTGTTTAACAGAAAAAAATCACATCTACCGATATGTTCTGAAAATGGTCCCAATAAATACCTAACATTTTAAAAGCCCCTATCCCTGAAAGGGATAGGGGCATCATGCCATCTGGTGCTACTTAATGAACTCCACGCGAACATTTTTTATAAAGATATCAGCGGTTGAGCCTTTGTTTCCCATATTAAACTCCAGCCTTCCCTTATTATCATCTCTCTCTGTCATGGTGAATTCATAAGTATAGGTTTGCCATTCTGTTGACATAGTCAGCATTGTGTCCGGGAAGTATCTGATCCACCCATTAAGTGGTGCCGATATACATACGATCATGTCCCGAACCTCCGAAGCACGGGCATCAAAGGTTATACGGTATTTATTGCCCTTTATCATGGGAAGATCCGGCTGAACAAGCTGTACCGAATAGTCTACTACACCCTGTTTCTGGGTCTTAATAACCATTGTGTTGTCCTTTATCTCCGCAGAGCCCTCGCCGCTCTCGAAGAGAAGGAATTTCCAGTTTACTTCGTCAGTCAAATCCTCTACTTCGGCAAAATCACCATTATAAATCAGGTTTCCATCCTCCAAAGCAGCACGGAACTGCTTTTCCGGTTTCTTAACATTGGTGTCGTACTCAGGCTTCTGATATACCCTTACATAGTCGATTTCACATTCGGCTTTGGAAAAATCTGTAGTCGCATCAGGGTTTCCCGGCCAGTTGCCCCCCACCGCGAGGTTCATCTGAACAAAAAACGTTTGGTTAAACGGAGCCGGATAAGGTTTTTCATCCTCACCCGCCAAAGCAGTGAACCAGTCATTTACTGTCAGTATCAACTCACCGTCTATGTACCATCTCATTTCACCCGGTTCCCATTCCACAGAATATTCATGGAAGCTGTCGGCGAAAGTACCGTTGCTCAAGGTCTTGATGCCTTGCTGCTCGGCATGGGGCTCACCATAGTGTACGGTGCAATATGCTATATTGGTCTGGCTTCCCAAAACCTCCATAATGTCGATCTCACCGCACTTAGGCCACTGACCGTAATAGCTCTCAACGGTCGGCATCATCCATATAGCAGGCCACAATCCCTTACCCTCCGGAACCTTGGCGCTTGCCACAACCTTTCCGTACATGAAATCTTTTTTATTCTGTGAGTTTACCTTACCTGAGGTATAATAATCCTTACCGTTTTTCTGCGTCTTGATGGCTTTGAGAACGAGCTTTCCGTCTCTGACAAAGATATTGTCAGTAGATTGGGTGTACTCCTGCAGTTCATTGTTGGTCCAGCCCGGATCACGAAGTTCCATGGTCCAGTTCTCCAGGTTCAGACTGTCCCCGTTAAATTCATCATTCCATAGAAGTTTGTAGCCCTCATATTGAGGGATTTCGTTTTCATTAACCTGATCTTTGGGAGTTGCGACAACCTGATCTGTATTCTGTACGGGGGTCGGCTCAGCCTGGTCAACAGAAGGCTTAACATTATTGCTCCCGCATCCGGCTATGATGGTGAATACAAGAATAAAACTACAAATTAACCCTAGAACTCTCGCATGCTTTTTCATTAAACATACCTCCCTGAAAATCTTCAACGCTTGTCTGTCCATAATGAAATGATATCTTCCCTAATTTCGTCGTAATGGGAATCGATTAAGCCAAAGTCCTTCTCCTTGTATGTCCAAAGCGCACAGCCTATGTTGAACTCCCTGAAAACCTTATCCACATCTTCGAACCATCGTAGCGTATCCTTGACAGGTGCCTGATCGATAACGCCAAACTCACCGCAGTATAATGAAACGCCTGCATTTTCGGCAGCTTTTACAGCTTCCAGAACCATTTCCTTGATGAACTCAAAACCCATGGTCTGTGATTTTGAATTCAAAACAGCACTGCCCTGAACCCCTAACGGTTCAGAATGCTGCCTGTAATATTCCATGGTCTCGGGGTAGAAGATATCCTTTTGCTTATCAATCTTTTCAACCCAATAGGCTTTCTGGTGAGTAAAAATAAGCGGTTCATACAAATGGAAAGTAAAGATAATGTTTTCCTCGCGGGGAATGTCCAGATACTTCAGCGTATCGGCACTATTCCAACGTATACCGCCATAGATAATCGGCCTTTTCTTTGCAACTAAACGTATCGCCTCTACTGTTCGGCCGATAAGATCATTCCATGCCTTCGCATTTTCTTCTTCAACAACTTCATTAAGTAATTCGAAGGCTACATGGCTGTAATTGCAGTATTCAAGCGCTATTGTTTCCCAAAGCCTGATGAACCGCTGCTGCAGTTCAGGATGAGTGAACAGGTTGTTTTTTGATTCATCACCGGCATGGTTGAAATCATAGCCATATGCCTTGTGAAGATCCAGCACCACATTCAGATTGTATTTCTGGCACCATAAAACCACCTGGCTCACATATGCATAGCCTTCCGGCTTCTTTGTACCCTCATCGGACTCCAGCACCTCGTAATCAATGGGAAGGCGGATATGATCAAAGCCTAATCCGGCGATTCTCCTGATGTCTTCCTCCCCGATAAAATTCTGGTAATGCTCCTGGCTGTGGACACACTGAGATAAATAGCCTCCGATATTAATTCCCCTGTTAAATTTCATATTGCTTTTTGCATACTCCTTCTGCATTATTTGTTAATTTAAGCTTGTCATAAATCCCCTTTGGAATATATCGTTTTAATTTCTAATTTATCGTTTTTATGATATGATAAAATCAATTGGTACACAGGCGGGGATGCTGGTAGGAAAGGATCAGGCTGTCCACTTATACCTGACAGGAGGGGGGGAGACCATGAATATCCAGCAAGAATTGTTTTATAAAGAATTTGTCCGACGGGAGAGCAATATCCTGCGTGCACCTTACAACCCAGAACTGGAATTCTATTCTGTCATTAAGTCCGGTGATGTTGCTAAAACACGCGAATTATGCAGGGAATCCCTGCTGGATAAGCACGGGCTTGGGATGCTGTCGGAGGATTGCTTACAGAACATCAAATATCACTTTGTAATTACCGCCGCGCTGTTGGCGAGGTATTGCATTGAAGGCGGCATGGAACTGGCTGTTTCCTATGGTTTGAGTGATTTCTACATCCAGAAGGCGGACAGGTGCAAGACCCCCCAGGAGGTGGCGGATTTACACCCCACCATGTGTCTTGATTATGCCAGGAGAATGAGGAGCCTGAGTAAGGAAAAGATATGTTCAAGGCATGTTGCCGGTTGCATCGACTATATCTATGATCACTTACATACGCGAATTACCGTGGATTTCCTTGCAGGATTTATGGGACTAAACCCATCCTATCTCTCCCGGCTGTTTAAAAAAGAAACCGGGTCTTCCATCAGCGAATATATCCAGGCCAGGAAAATCGATACGGCAAAAAACATGCTTGTTTACTCCGACTATAGCCCATCCCAGATTGCCTCCATACTGGCTTTTCCCAGCCAGAGTTATTTTAACGAAGTCTTTCGGAAGCGTACCGGCATGACGCCGCTCCGGTACCGGGCACATTATTTTCGAAAAACTGAAATAGGACAAAAAACTAATGCGTGAACAGACTGTTTAAACCTTATTTACATACATTAGGGGAACATAGCATAAGACAGTCAGCAGCCGTTTTAATTATCTACTTTTTTATGGAGATATAGGGTATATCCGCCTGCCACTAAAATAAGAAAAAGAGCTGGCGCATACTTCCAAACAATAGATGTAGAAGCGGCATTTTCAACTGAAAATGTAGATGTAATATTTACTAAACTATGTGTGATTATGCATGGAATCAAGCTTCCACTCTTATAGAATACCATAACAAATGCAAATCCTATTGCAATTGCATACGCCATTTGTAGAAAAGTATCTATTGTTGCATGCCCTGTAAGCAAATTTACAATATGCCCAGCGCCAAAAGTCACTGCAGATATAATAATAGCCTGTTTAATTCCGTCCTTCTCTATCGCTTTAAACAAAAGTCCCCTAAATATAATTTCTTCAACATATCCAACCAATGCCATCGTAATAACTGCAAAAACTTGGTGTACCAAATCGTAATGCATAGATACGCCAAACCAAAAGTTCACCGAAACTAACAGAACAAACGGTATGAAATATAAATATTTCTTTATATTCAACAAACCAACTAATCCATATTCTTTCCTAAGTTTGTTCTTTGCAATAAAGATTGTTAGGGCAATTGCAATTACCAATAATCCCAAAAACGAATACGGACTTGCATCACCAAAATTATTTCTAAGATTCCCCATTACAACGATATAGATGATAATCCATATTATAGCGAACCATATTTCACTTTTCTCATATAACTTTTTCATCAAAAAATACCCCTCACTCAAATAATATCGAACCCTTTATTTAAGACTTCACCTCTGAAAACCCCTCAGAGTACTGTCAAGTCAAACTACATGAAATTGTTGAATACATTATCTAGAATTTTTTCACATTTTGGTTTTTCATATTCCATCGCGTTATTCGAAAGTAGACTTGCACATCCATGCGCTACTATAAACAGGTTCATAAATAAATCTTTTGCTTTAGCTTCGTCACATCTAGTTCCCATAGAAACCATATGCAGTATTTCAGATAATTCTGCACTATCAATCAATTCGTCAAGACTAAAACCACTAAATTGGTTTGTTTGAAAAAGAAACTGAAAAAGTTTCTTTTCTTCATAGCCAAAACTAATATAATTAAGTCCGAGTTCCATTAATGGAGATACGTTTTCAGTTCCCTTCGGCATGATATATTCTGAATGATACATATCTGCTTTTTCATAAACAGACTTTTTTATCTCTTCTATTGAAGAGAAATGATAAAGTATTGGTTGAGTGGAACATTTTAATCTTTCTGATATTGTCCTTGCACTCATTTTTTCTATACCATCATTCTTTACAATATCGAAAGCAGCATCTATAATCATTTTTTTATTGATTTTAACCTTTGGCGGCATAAGTTACTCCTTTCATAATTAATGTTATATAACATACACTATACATACATGTATGTCAACGATGTCAACAAAAAAGATATAATAAATCGCACACACTCTCTACCTTATAAGTATTTTATATTAATTTGAGTTTCAAAAAACATAGTTGCAACTGCACGTTGACATATCTCCATGCTTAAATGGTGGTTATGCAACCAGGATTTTGCTATAATTTCACCAAGGAAGAAAGGAGATCTGACAATGAATATGGCAGACAGAATACAATATTTAAGAAAAACCAAAGGCTTTTCCCAAGAAGAACTTGCAGACAAAGTAGGTGTATCCAGACAGGCGGTTTCTAAATGGGAAAGTGAGCAAAGCACACCCGATTTAGAAAAAGTTATTATTATGAGCGAACTATTTGAAGTCACAACAGACTATATTCTTAAGGGTATAGAACCGGTCTCCTTGACTAACAAAAAGGCCCTGTATACTTTGTACTTAGGCCTTGCAGTAATATTTGCATCCATAGCTGGAATTTGGTCTTTTACAGCTAATAGATTTCGCACGGATGAATGCCTTTTTATTGTTATAGCAGGAGCGGTGATTGGGCTGGGCATAGGTTTGATTGTTCAAGTGGTATCCAGTTTATTTAAAAAATGAGAACAATCTCGTGAGAAGAGTCATCTCAGGCGAAATTTATTTAGCCACGAATTAAATTTCGGGATCCTTTAAGGATTCTCTTGATGATTTTAAGGATAGCTTTGAGGATTTCCTGGTTTGTTTGCAGGTTCATGGATATCCATTGCTCTTGTTCTCTTGGTAATAGTTATTTTGATTATTTCATTCAAAAAAAGTAAGCGTCGGGCAAAAAGAGAGGCTGATAAATCCGCCGCAGAGAAAGCAGTGGCGATAATTCCGGAGAAAAAGGAATAATTGACGACAATTTTTAACAAGGGTATGAAGTTCGATAGCTTCATACCCTTGTTAATTAATTCTTTATTCAAAGCCAAAACCTCAAGTAAAATTAGGCAGAGGCAGAGATCTTCTACAGCTACGTAATTAACAGTTTCAGTGTATCTATGCAACTCATAAGATCTGCATCAAAACAAATAATATCAGTATCATTCTCTTTTTTATTTGATATCCACATTGCTTTTGCCCATCTCCATTTGGGTTTAATTTCAACTTATATCAAATTCGAGCAACACCACTTCTTCTGGCTGCTTCTGCAACAGCTTTGGCAACAGCTTTCCCAACCCTGTCATCGAATGCTTTAGGTATAATGTATTCGGGATTGAGTTCTTCGTCAGTGATTAATTCAGCTAACGTATATGCTGCCGCGATTTTCATTTCATCATTGATATCACTTGCGCGAACATCAAATGTACCGCGGAATATACCTGGGAATGCAAGGACATTATTAACCTGGTTAGGGTAATCGCTGCGACCTGTGGCTATTACTTTTGCTCCGCCTGCCTTGGCTTCATCAGGATAAATCTCCGGTGACGGGTTGGCGCATGCAAATACAATAGCGTCCTTAGCCATCGTCTTCACCATTTCGGAAGTCACAACGCCGGGTGCCGATACACCTATGAATATATCTGCACCAATCAACATATCTTTTAAATCCCCTTGCTTTTTATCAAGGTTTGTTACAAGAGCTATTTCTTCTTTTATGGCGTTCATACCCTTCTCACGGCCTTTATAAATAGAGCCGCTACGGTCACAAAGTACGATATTTTTAAAGCCATCGGAAATAAGTAGTTTAGTTATGGATATTGATGCAGCACCTGCACCGTTAATAACAATCTTCACGTCTTCCTTTTTTTTACCCACTACCTTTAGTGCGTTTATGATGCCGGCTAATGTAACCACTGCAGTACCGTGTTGATCGTCATGGAAAATAGGAATATCACATTTTTCTTTAAGTTTCTTTTCAATCTCAAAACAACGGGGTGCTGCAATATCCTCTAGATTTACACCGCCAAAACTTCCGGAGATAAGGTAGATGGTATTTACAATTTCGTCTACGTCCTTACTTTTAATGCAAAGCGGGAATGCGTCTACGTTACCAAAGGATTTAAACAGAACACATTTACCCTCCATAACAGGCATGCCTGCTTCAGGCCCGATATCTCCAAGACCAAGCACAGCTGTGCCGTCTGTTACTACTAGACACATATTCCATCTACGGGTCAGATCATAACTTTTAGTAATATCTTTTTGAATTTCAAGACAAGGCTGAGCCACACCAGGAGTGTAAGCTAGAGAAAGATCCTCTTTTGTCTTAACAGGCACTGTGGCGACGACTTCAATTTTGCCCTTCCATTCATTGTGCAGCCTTAGTGATTCTTTTGCATAATCCATGATGATTCGTCCTTTCATACATTTTATTATTTCGTTACAACCGGCAGTATAGAGCCTCCATAAGGCATTGCCAAGACTGTTGCATCCTTGCCGAGTTTGTCAAATGCAGCATCTAATGCTGCCTGTGCCGAAGGGAAAGGTTTTAAAAATATGCTTTTCACAAAGTCGGGCTCCATTTCGGATACCAGATAGATATCGGCATTCTCAAGTACCATAGCAATAGCAGCAGCTTTATGCCCACCTAATTGAAAATCTCTTTGTATGCGTTCAATTAATGCATGTGGTTTTTCGCAATTTGTCATCCATTGTTCAAACACGCGTTCACCCAAGCCTTCGCGGCAGGAACCAATCATTATTATAATTCCATTTTTCTTTACAGCGTGCTTTGCGTTGTCTAATGCTTTTTGTGTCTGATAGAGGTTCAAATCTTTGGGTGCGCCGCCCTGGGAACATATTACAATATCTGCACGTTCCTTTATTTTTTTGGAATAGAGTGTATCTAAAAAAGCACAGCCCACCCGGTGAGCATTTACCGGATGACCGGCTACAGCGCGGATTATTTGTTTTTTTTCATCCAGAACGACATTAAGAATAAAGTCTACTGGACAGAAACGTGCTACAGATTCTTCAATATCCTCACGCACGGGATTTCCCTCTATCCTTCCGGCATAGGCAGCTGAATCTACCATGAGGGAATGATTTGTCTGGATTGCCCCCCTGTTGGATACTCCAGGCATAATCGCTTTAGCACCACCACTGTATCCAGCAAAATAGTGATACTCGATATTCCCTAAACATATTCGTTTATCCGCTTCTGCAACGATGCGCACAATATCCACCGGTGTTCCTCTTGAGGTAACACCCATGTGAACACAATCAGATGAATCTCCATCTATACAACGAATCTCATTCCATGCGCGTTCACCGGCTAATTTTTTACGCTCTTCTTCGGTATGTTTTCTATGGCTACCCAAAGCAAATACCAGTGTTATATCTGAAGGGGCGATACCGGCCGCATAAAGCTCGTCCAATAAAAAAGGCATTACAACATATGTAGGCATAGGACGAGTGATATCGCTTGTGATAATCACAATTTTTTCACCGGGTTGTACAATCCGGGATAAAGGCGGAGAATCAATTGGTGCTTTAAGTCCTCTTATTACTTCGGCTTCGCCTGTCAGTTCTGGATGAATTTCATTTGGTGTCAGGATACCTATCAGGTTTTTTTTGGGTACGTCTACAGTCTGTACACCTGTACCGAATCCGAATTCAAGAATCATGGTTTCCTCCCGTTAAAAGCGTCAGCAGCATGACGTAATGCTTTCACTACAGGAAGCTCTTCTCCTGTCAGGAAGCGGATAAGTGCTCCACCGCCCGTGCAGATGTAATTCATTTTCTCTGTTAAGTCATATTTATTAGTTGCGGTAATACTATCTCCGCCGCCTAATACTGTATATCCTTTGGTCTGACCTAAAGCTTCCCAGATAACTTTTGTTCCTAATTCGGTTTCGGGTTGCTCAAATATTCCCATAGGACCATTAACAAATACGGTTTTAGAATCGTTTATAATGCTTGCGTACATATTTGCAGTGCTGCTTCCTATATCGGTTATGGATGCGTCCTTTGGAATATTATCTATATTGGCCTCGCATCGTTCCCCGTTCTTTACATAAGCAATATCGGAAGGAAGCATGATTTTATCGGAATATTTATCGTAAATGGTTTTTGATTTTTGTATATATTCTCCATAGTTTGATTTAGTGATGAAGTCCATACTGCCCGATCCGATATGAATATCCTTTGCCGCAAGCAGTATATTGGCTACAAGTCCGCCCGTCAGAATTCTATCCGCAGTACCTTTTTTAAGCACGGTCTCCATCATTAAAAAGGCATCGGAAATCTTTGCTCCTCCAAGTACAAAAGTACAAGGCCTTTGTGGGCTATCAATCAGTTCGGAAATTATACAATACTCCTTTTCGAAAAGTCTTCCCATAGCGGATGGAAGTACCTGCTCAAAACCGCAAAGCGAAGGTTGATCACGATGAGCCGCCGCAAAGGCGTCGCATACGTATAAATCTGCTAAGGGAGCTAGTTTTCGAACAAGAAGCGTTTGAGCCTGCTGCTCGTGAGATAAGCATAGCTTTAATTCAAAAAGTGTTTGCTCTTCTGACAAAAAACGTACATTATCTAATAGTAGGATTTCACCATTTTTAAGTTCTTGTATTGCCTTCCTTGCAGCCGGTCCGCATACATCATCCAAAAAGCGGACTTTGCGTTCAAGAAATTCTTCTAAAACTATTGCATGGGGCTCAGTCGTGTAAAAATTCTTGTATTCAATATCACTCCCCTGATGTGCAAGCAGTACCACTTTGGCACCATTGTCGGACAGCTCCTTTATTGTTGATATACATGCCTGAATACGGGTTGTGTCCTTCAATTTGCCTGTGGTTTTATCCACAGGCTGGTTGATATCTACTCTGCATAACACGGTTTTTCCTTTAAGTGCGAAATCTTCAAGCGTATTTATTCCAAATCTCATGAAAGCCTCCTAAACAGACATAACTGCATAGATTCGCCTGGTACAAATTATTAACGCCATTTACCTATGCCAAGATAATTGTTGGTTTGTGCAGTACCTTCTTCTCGGGTCATTTGCATTTTCATAGCAGCGCGGATACCGTCAATTGACTCAGGTATAGTTACAGATTCCTGAGGGATATTGATAGCAAACATGATATCGTTTCCGCTTTCTACGATACTGTCTTTCCAAAGAGCTATTTCATACATATCGCCTCTGGGGTTGCCTAAATCCCTGGCGTAACGGAACAGCGATGCGTTACCAAGAAAACCTTCATCTATACTGACAAGTCTTATACGCGGATGCTTGGAAAATGCTTCGAGAGCCATTTCTTTTGTAATCTTTTTCTTTCCTGTAGCTAAAACAGTTATAATGTGTCCATGAGTGACAGGTGTATGTACTAAAATACCAGTTGCGTCAATATGAGGCATAATGGTCATTAAGTCAACAGCCTGATGGCTTGGAGCCTTGTCTATCTGAAGCGCATTAGTAAGTCCACGATGGTAGTCTCCGGGATCTGCTACACGACGAATTATGGTTATAGCTACCTTTTCCAAACCGCCACATCCGCGATCAAGGCAGTCTACCGTACGGATTAGCCCGGTTGTGTTACAGCTCGTAAGCTTAAGATAATCTGCACCAAGTCCTTTTTCATAATTAGCATAGCCATGGAAGAATACGTCGGCAACAGCGTTCTTCTCACCGCCCTGAAAAATAGCTTTTACACCTTTTTGCTCATAAATTACCTTGTTTTTCGCACCTACTCCCCCTGGGGAAGAGTCCAACATAATATCTACCTTGTTCAAAAGGTCATCAAAGGTACCGGATACGGGTATTCCAAGATTATCAAACTTGGCTTTATCAGCTCCTTCGACTAAATATAGATTGTAGGGCATACCCTTCTCTTTAAGTGCACGAATAGATAATGTAGGTGCCAAATCGGCAATACCAACCAATTCCATGTCTTTCTGCAGGGCTACACCATCTGCGAGTCTTTGCCCAATTACACCATAACCTGCTACGCCAACCTTAATTTTTTTCATGATTCCACTCCTTCTATTTGAACTGCGTATCTCCGATTCAATCCTGTTTGCCGCATCAACAGCTTTTCAACGATCAATCTGCAAAGTTGCCTTCCACCCAGTTTTGAATCTCGATGCAGTTACCTTCGGGATCCTTTGCATAAATCATCGTCAGTGTCTTATCCATGCTTGAATAATAGTTTTTAACTATTTCACCGTCCGACGAGCCACCGTTTTTTAATAGCTTATCATAAGTTTCCTCTACGTTGTCCACGTGGATCGCGATATGTGCAAAGCCCTGTTCATTCCATTCAGTTGAAGCCTCGCCTTTCTTCACAGTATGTGTGAATATCTCTAGCGTTGGTCCGTTTTCTTCATATCCCGGCAGAGCAATATGTACGCCGTATACTTCCGCACCTGGTATACCAGATGCCTTTTCAAACCATTCTCCATACAAATGACGATACGGCGGAACGATTCTGCAGTCGAACACCTCGATATAAAACTGTGCAAGCTTCTCCCAGTCTTTTGCATTGATATTAGTATGCGTATATCTCATCACTTTATTATTCCTCCTTCCTGAATTTATATTTTATGTATAACAGTCTTAACCTTCATTTTCAAAATTAAATGGCCTCTGAATTGAAATTCAGTTCCTACTGCCAAGTCTGCAGCGGACTTTCACCGCCAAGTAATAATGTGTGCCGAGCGCACCGCTAAAAACGTCCCGCCCTTCTTTAAGGAAAGGCGGGTCATTTTGTTAACGGTTATTTTGTGATTTTGTCAACTCAGTTACCGAAATTAGCCATAACGGCGGGATCGAACACCTTGGTGGTTCCGTCGACGATCATGTATTTGCCGGAGGACTTAATGCCGTCTCCGCTTCCATCGGTGAAATCGAAGGTTCCGCTGATCAACTCGATGCCGGAGAGTGAACGGAATGCTTTCATTATAGACTCACCGCTGTTGATATCTTCGCTGTTCTTCAGAGCCTCTGCCAAAAGCATCATGCCGTCAAATGCACGATAGAAGCATGAGCTGGAAGGCATTTCGCCGTAGGTTGCATAGTACTCGGTCAGAACGTCAACGTACTTCTCGGTGGGGCCTTCCTCGGGGGTAGCGGGGAGGATGTTACCTGCAACAAAGATTACGCCATTGGAAGCGTTGCCTGCCACGGTGAACATCTCGGTAGTGGCGCCGCCTTCCATGGTGTAGAGAACGCCGTCATATCCATTCTGACGGAACTGCTTGATTTGCAGTGCGGCTTCCTGGGCGATGGAATAAAGAATGATGGCGTCTGCGTCTGCAGCCAGAGTCTTGTTGATAATGCCGGTATAGTCGGTGTCTGCAGCCTGATAGCCGAGGTCAGACTTAACTTCAAGGCCAGCAGTCTCGGCGTGCTTCAAAATGTTTTTACGACCGCTCTGTCCGTACTCTGTTTCAGCACAAATCAATGCAATAGATTTTGCACCCATCTCTACAACGGTCTCAATGATGGAAGACTCAAGAAAGTTAGCGTTGCAGGTTGCACGATATGTATAGTCTAAGCCGACGTTTGTCCAAGTTGCACCTGTTCCGATGCCGATGTGAAGAACTTTAGCTTTCTCAGCAAGGGGAGCAACAGCGGCAACGTTAGCGCTCATATGGCTTCCGACTATAGCCTGAACACCGTCGTCCTCAATAAGGCGGGTAGCAGCTTTGGTAGCAGCTTCGGTCGTGCCCATATCATCGTAGGAAATGAACTCAATCTTGCGGCCGTTAATACCGCCGGCAGCGTTGATACGGCCAAGAGCCATCTCATAACCTCTCTGTGCAGCAATACCTGTACCTGCAGCTTTACCGGTCATCGTTACGTACATACCGATTTTAATCGTATCAGCTGCTCCCTCACCCTCTTTATCGTCGACTTTAGAGGTAGCTTGATTTTCTGCAGGCTCCCCATTCTCAACGCGCTGGGTGCTCTGCTGACCACAGGCTACCAAGGAAAGAGCCAATACTACTGACAATACAATCGATAATAGTTTTTTCATAAGCGATATTCCTTTCAAAATTTTATTTTTTTAAGCTATTAATATTTTAAGTTAGATATAGTGAGTAAGCCATGGAAAAACTCAGTATTTATTGGCACTATATTTGAATTTATTTTTGTCGAGATTTTTTCGATTATTATTGTTATTATTATTTGTGTATAATCTTTCGATTCTATGTAGAATTCACTTACTAACCCCTATATTTTAAAAAGCTATAATTATCAGTTGACATACATGCTCTTATAATGCTTCTGTCGACTGGTAATATTTTCTTAAGGCTTTGAGAATGTTGACAAATTTTTAAAACCGTATGTATAATATCAAAGAAATTTGACCATACAATTTATAAAAAGGTGAGAATCTGACAGGGAGGGATATTGGTGTGCTTATTTCCAAAATTGCGCTTGCGCATGCATGTACGGCTATTTCTCATCTTCATTCTGATATTCCTCATCCCCTTAGCCGTTCTGACCACAGTGTTTTTGAAATTCTATTACAATATATATACGGAAGAAAGCAGGCAGGCCACCTGCAGGGAAATGGATTCTGTGGCCTCGAACATAAACTCTCAGCTTAAATCCGCTGCTTCCTATCTTGGACTTATCTCGCTGGATTCTGACATTCGTCTGCATTTGTCCGGCGGAGCTGATATGGAAATAGGCTCTTATGATAGCGTTGAGGATTTAAAAAGCATAGTTCGGAGATATTCAATGGCAAAACCCGAATTTTTTAACATGCAGATTATCCTGCTTTCCTCCGAAAACGAGGTTCTACTGGGAAGGGAATATCTCGACTCCACCCGCGATTCCTCCAGCTTTATTCGCTTTATCGATAGCAGCCTCCCCACCTCTCTGAAAAGCACGATATGGTTTACTGATGAGCAGGTTAGAGAGTCCGCACACAACGGAGCATATGTCTATATTGCCCGTGTCATCAAAGACACCTCAACCTTTGACACCCTGGGATATGCAATTCTTCGCTTTAGAATAAGCGATTTAACGGGCATGTATCTGGGATATACAAGCAAATATCGAAGCATCTGCGTGACGGACGGCAGGGGACATATCGTCTCCTTTGTGGATGGCCTTTTAGTGAAGGATACGATTATAGAGGAAAACAAGGCCAAGCTAATGGTAAGCAGCGAGCCCATCACTATAAACAGATTAACCGCCTATTCTAATCTGCTTATCAATCAGTGGTATCTGCTCTCCGTAACGGAGACGGGCACCTCCTCTCAATCTGCGCTGAACACCACGCTTGTGATGTATATGATGGCGCAACTGATTTGCGTCACCTTGACGCTCTCCATCGCCTATTATACCTTCAAGAAGTTCACCGAGCCCATGAACCTGCTCACAAACAGCATGAAAAAGGTAGAGCAGGGCGATTTGTACTCGCGTGTATCAATTAACACAAAGGACGAGTTCGAGGATCTTGCCAACAACTACAACAAGATGATTGCCCGAATAGAGGATCTTATGGACAGGGTTATTTTCGAGCAGGAGCAGAAGCGACTTTCGGACATACGAATGCTTCAGGCGCAAATCAACCCCCACTTTCTCTATAACACGCTGGGCTCAATAAGATACATGATTTATGCGAATCCTCCGCAGGATGTCGACAACGTGATTATCTCCCTTTCGAAGTTTTTAAACTACGTTCTTTCGGGAACGGAAATATATGTCTCTATAGACAGAGCCATGGAGCAAATGAAAAACTATATTGCCATCCAGAGCTACGGCTTTGATGTGCCCATGCGCTATGAGATGTACATAGACGAGAGAATACATAACTGCAAGATAGTCAAAATGCTGCTGCAGCCCCTGGTTGAAAACGCCTTGCTTCACGGACTTAAGCTCAACACGGTAAACCCCACGCTGAAAATAAAGGCGTTTCCCCTAGACGACAAGACCATTCAGATCGAGATTATAGACAACGGCCCCGGCTTTGACATTGCCCTTACGGACAGCTCAAGCGAAAGCACCTCCGTATACGGCCATCACATGGGCTTGGCTAACGTTCGCAACCGTCTGCAGCTGTACTATGGCAATTCCTATCAGCTTGATATCAAAAGCGAAAAGGGAGTGGGAACAACCGTAACCGTTTGTATTCCCAGAGTTACCGAGGAGGGAAACAAAGATGAAAATTTTGATAGTTGACGACGAAAAAATGATTCGCAACTGGCTAACCATACTGCTTCATCAGATAACGGACAAAAAAATCGAAATTGCAACTGCAGGCAATGTGAACGATGCTCTGGAATATTGCGCCCAAAATGAAGTGCATCTGGTGTTCACCGACATAACCATGCCTCAGCGCAACGGTCTAGAGCTACTGCAAATTTTGAGGGAATCCTATCCGAATATTAACACGGTAGTGCTTAGCGCATATGACGACTATCAATATATCCGCACTGCAATGCACTTGGGCGCTATTGACTATATTTTGAAAAGCGAGATGCAGCTTTCGGACATAATCTCGGTGCTGCGCAAGGTTGAGATTTTTTCTGGAATTACCGATCCCACCTCGAGGAACGATAAAGAGCTTCCAAAGATTGCCGACTATAACCTAAACGACTATCTGCACGACAAGGAAGCCTTTTGCAAATTCCTCAAGGACACAGCCCCAAAGCTTTCAACGGACGAGATTACCGTCTGCATACTCATGCTCGGGGAAATCTGTGCCGACCAGAAGTCGGGAATTTTGGATATATGCAACAAAACGCTGTTAAGCGAGGGAGTTGTCGGCTGCACCTACTATGCTAAAAATATCTTCTGGGTTATCTACAACACCGGGCAAACCGTTTACGAAAGCTGCAACGAAATCCGTAAAAAAATCGCTCTTTTGATAGGGCGCAACCTGCAGGATTTTTCCAAGCAAAGCATAGTAAAGATGATAACGGAAACCGCATCAGATATAGACAGCCTGCGTATGATTATAAGTAAGCAATTAAATCTCATCATTCTCCGCCGATATTATTCGCTAAGCGGGGACGAGGGGGCGGTGGTTAATCCCATTTCCCAGACTGCACTCATGACCATGATGAAAAACGTGGTCTTTTTTCTGGACATTCATCGCTATTCCGCGGCAACGAATGCGTTGACGGAGTTTGTAAGGGAATCGCACAAAAGCCATGTGTATCCCGCCTATATAAAGGCCGCAATTCATCACTGCATCACCATATTTTTTTTGGATTACGGTGAGCATAAGGACAACATACTCTTTGCGTCCACATATCAGAACATAAACCAAAGGCTAAGCTATGCAGACACTGCAGAGGCCGTGGAGGAGATATTGAACAATTTTATCGAGCTGTATAAGAACACCTTGAACAATACCAAAAAGCTCGTTATGCACCCATCAATTAAAAAGGCCCTCGCCTATATCGACCAAAACTATATGAACAAATTGACGCTGGATGACCTGGCTAAAAACGTATACCTAAACAAATCCTATGTCAGCCAGATGTTTATAACCTATCTGGGCATCACCTTTGTTGAATATCTTGAAAGCCTGCGCATTCACAAGGCGCAGGAGCTGCTTCGCAACACGGAAGCCAGCATTACAAAGATTGCGGAGAACATTGGCTATTCAACACAGAGCTATTTCACCAAGGTTTTTAAAAAGCGGATGGGAATGTCGCCCATAAAATACAGAGCTATATCCAAAAGCAACGACACATCTTTAATCCTCTGAAGACCTCCTTAAAGGAACTGCCAAGTCTGTAGTGGACTTTCACCGCCAAGTAACAATGCGTGCCTAGCACACAACAGAAACCCTGCTTGCGCTGTGCAAGCAGGGCTCTTGTTATGACTTAAGCTTGTTGTTTGGATTATTATTCCATTCCCAAATAGCTTTTTTGAATCATCTCGTTATGAGCAAGGCTATCGGCAGTGTCGCTCAGTATGATGTGTCCTGTTTCGATAACATATCCACGATGAGCGATGTCAAGAGCCACGTTGCAGTTCTGCTCAACGACCAGCAGAGGAATTCCGTCCTCATTTATCTTCTTTAATGCACGGAAAATATCCTCAACGATGATGGGGGCGATGCCAAGGCTCGGCTCATCAAGCATCAACATCTTAGGCTTCTGCATCAACGCACGACCAACCGCGAGCATCTGCTGCTCGCCGCCCGAAAGCGTGCCGCCCTGCTGCTTCTCACGCTCCTTTAGGCGGGGGAACAGGTTAAAGACGTATTCCAAATCGTTGGCTATTCCAGCAGCATCGTTTTTTCTCAAATAGGCGCCCATTTTAAGGTTTTCCATAACCGTCAGCTGGGAGAAAATGTGACGACCCTCCAAGGAGTGTGCAATGCCTCTCGCAGCAATCTTACTCGGAGACAGGTTGTTAATCTTTTCGCCCATGAAGCGTATTTCGCCCTGAGTAATGCCTTTATCCAATCCGGATATTGCAGATAAAGTGGTGGTCTTTCCGGCTCCGTTGCCGCCTAACAGAGTTATGATTTCACCCTCTTGAACGTTCAGGGAAATACCGTGAAGAGCCTTTATCTCACCATATTGAAAATGCAGGTTTTCAATTTCAAGAATGTTTCCCATTTCGTTGTCCTCCTCCCAAATATGCTGCTATTACTTCGGGGTTCTGCTGAATTTCAGAAGGAACTCCCTCGGCTAACTTTTCACCGTGATTGAGAACGCAAATTTTATCGCAGACCTTCATAACGAGCTTCATGTGGTGCTCTACCAGAAATATTGTATAGCCCTTGTCGCGAATTTTCAAAATGGTCTGAGCGAGCTCTTCCTTTTCGCTCAGGTTCATACCTGCGGCAGGCTCGTCAAGCAGGAGCAGTTGAGGATTACTTGCCATTGCACGGGCAATTTCCAAGCAACGCTGTGCCCCGTAAGGAAGGCTGCTTGCCTTTAAATCTGCCATGTGGTCAATTTCCATAAACTTCAGAATCTCGTGACATTTGGCTATGCTTTCCTCCTCCTCCCGACGCTTTCTTTTTGTGCTGAAGATTGCATCAACAAGGTTTGCCTTCGTCTGGCCGTGGCAGCCTACCATAACGTTTTCAAAAACAGTCATTTTCTTAAATAGGTTTATGTTCTGATAGGTTCTGGCAATGCCCTTGCCGTTTATAACATTTGAAGGCTTGCCCTGAATTTCCTCATCATTGAAAATAACCTTGCCGGAGGTAGGGGCGTAAAAGCCACTGACTATATTGAACAGAGTGGTTTTGCCGGCTCCGTTAGGGCCGATAAGACCGAATATCTGACCTTTTTCAATACTAGTGCAAACGTCGTTGTTTGCAACCAAGCCACCGAATTTAATTGTTATATGATCGATTTTTAGCATAATTGGTCACCTACTTCCTTAAATCTTCCGCATTCTTATCGGAATGCTTATTGCGCAGCTTAGCAATGCTGTTGCGGATGTTTACATAAATTCCCACGACACCGTTTGGCAGGAAAAACAATATGACGAGAATGAACAGCGCATATATCAAGCCCTGATATACGGAAAGACTCTGGAACAACTCTCTTACGAGCAGCAACACCGCCGCACCGATTACCGGACCCGCATTTGACGTGATACCACCGAAGAGCAGGATTGTCATGAACAGCGTGGACTGCGTTCCGTTGAAGGTTTCGGGGCTGATGAAGCCAGTTGTGAATGCATATAGGCCACCTGCAATACCGGTCATAAATGCGCTTATGCCGAACGCCAATATCTTATAGCGGCGAACATTTATGCCAAGACCGCGAGCTGCTATCGGGTTTTCTCTGGTAGCTATAAACGCACGGCCTATTCTGGATTTTATAATCTTGTGCTTAACAACCATCATCAGGACCACTATAATCCAAGCGAATATCATGCACTTCATGTTGCTGTTCAGCACGATTCCAAAAACATTTAGGTAGGGGATTGAGCCTATTCCCATGCTGCCGCCTGTTACGGAGGTCCAGGAGTTGACAATCAAATATACTATCTGGCCGAAAGCAATCATGAGCAGGGAGAGGAAGTGCTTAACGAGCTTGGAGGCAGGAATCGCAACAAGAAGACCTGCAACCATGCTGACAATTGCACCTGTGAACAATGCAGCTAAGGATGGAACTCCAGCTCTCATGGTTAAAAGCGTGCTGGTGTATGCGCCGATTGCGAACAAGCCGGCATGTCCGAGGGAAATTTGGCCGGTATATCCGAAGAGAATGTCGAGCGATATAGCAACTATCGCATAAACGCCGAACAAGCTGATGATTAGCGCATAATATGTATTTTGTGCGAGCAATACTGCCACAACCATAACAATTAAAATGGCTATAAGCGATTTATAATACTTTTTTAATAATTCTTTCATGTTGTCATCCCCCCTTTATTCAATAACCTTCTCTTTGAATAGACCGTTTGGTGCTATAGACAGAATTACTATGAGGATCGCAAAGGTGATTACGTCCTTATAGGTTGTTGTGACATATGCGGAGGCGAATACTTCGACAAAGCCGTAAAACAAGCCGCCGATAACCGCACCGTATATGTTGCCGTAGCCGCCGGTTACGGCGCCGGCAAATGCCTTCTGAGCAATCATGGAACCAAGAGCAGAGAACACGCCGTATATCGGGCCGAGAGCCATGCCCAAAAGACCTGCAAGACCTGCGGAAAGTCCCCAGGTAATTCCCTTGGTCAGGCCGATATCAATGCCCACAGAGCTTGCTGCGCGCTGGTCAAGAGCTGAGGCACGCATAGCTGTTCCAAGACGGGTTTTGTTGAGGAAGAAATAAAGAGAAAACGCACTAACTATTGCTATTCCCACAACAAGCAGATTTTCGGGCGCAACCTTTGTTCCGAGGATGGCAACGTTTGACGTTTTGAAAATCTGTGGAAACTGCAGTGTGTATGGTGCCCAGATAATCTGTGCGCCGTTTTGGAACAGAAGCGCTAAACCTGCTGTGCACAGAATTATATAAGAGAAATTTGCTCCCTTGTTGAGCAACACTGTTATGAGATAGCGTTGGGTTATATATCCAACTACAAACATAACTATAAAGGTCAGGACAAAGCTTAGATAGATATTAAGTCCAAAGGTCTTGTAGAATGTCAATCCGACAAAAGAGCCTAACGTCAGGAATTCACCCTGAGCCAGATTCATCAGCCCGGTGGCCTTATATATAAGGCTGTAGCCCATGCCTAAAACGGCATATACCGAACCGATCATCAATGCGCTGATTACTAAACGCATCACGATGGGAAACGTAAACATATTTCTTTCCTCCATTATAGCTTTTTTTGATGTTCTAATGATACCAAAATTTCAGTTTTTTTAAATGTAAATTCAAGGTGCTTTACCGCAAAATATTTTTTTTTTAAAAAACAAAGCCTAAGATATTATGAATATCATGTAATATATTTGTGACAAATATATTATCTTTAGATTGGGTCTTATTTTAACTCTTCAAAGGCCATAGCAGCAAAGGAAAAAACTTGTGAAGGGCTGAACAATCATAAGTCTTGAACAAATCGAAGAAGGAGGACAATATGATGAAAACAAAAAACATCCAAAACGGTAGCTGCGCCCTATTGCAACAAACATTCATAATCGGCTCTTGGGATTTTTCCAGTGGCTACCTAAGAAAAACAAAAAAACGAGAGCGCCGCCTTTGGAATAACCAATCGCAGTGCTCTCGTTTTTGCCTTTGGTTGTAGATTTTAGGCAATATCCGCTGAGATGCCATATTCCTCTGCAAGCTTTTGCAAATCGGCATAAACAGCATCCACAATATCAATTCCGTTAACCTCTGCAACGGCTGCCTTGCGATCCTCGATTTCGCCGGGGATAAGCACCTCGCGATTCTCAGAACCAGCATCCTTCATGTCGTCGAGAATTTGACCGACACGCTCTGCAAAAACATCGGGGTCAACCATTTTCTTAACGTTAATTACGCAGAACAGAAAGCCCGTTCCTACGAGCTTTTCAGTGTCGAACATGCTACCCATCTCCGTGCTGCGGCAACCGCCCACTAAAGCGGAGCACAGTAGCTCTATGCACAGAGAAATTCCGTAGCCCTTGGGGCCGCCAAATGGAAGCAGAGCGCCCTCCTTCAAAATGGTGTTGGGGTCTGTGCAGGGATTTCCGTTTGCGTCCACGCCCCAGGTTGGGGGAACGGAAACGCCTTTTTTGGAGGCAACAACAACTTTGCCCTGAGCGGCCTCGCTGGTTGCCATGTCAACTAAGAAGGGCTTCTTGTCTCCGTTGGGAACGGCAAAGCCCATGGGATTGGTTCCAAGCTTCTTCTTTGCTCCGCCGAAGGGAGTAACCCATGCGTTGGCGTTGGCAATAACAAAGCTTATCATACCCTTGCTTGCGGCATATTTAGTATAGTAGGAGCTGCAGCCGAAGTGGTTGGCGTGATTAACGCCGACAAGCGCAATTCCGTGCTTCTCCGCACGCTCTATAGCAAGCTCCATGGCCTTCATGGCGGCAGGAGCGCCAAGACCGTTCTGTGCATCCAGCAGAACCACCGCACCCTCGTCCTTTTCAACAACGGGAAGTGTATCGACTGCATACATTCCCTGGCGAACTCGAGCCATATAAGAAGGATAGCGAACAGCTCCGTGGGAGGACATACCGCGCAACTCTGCATCTACGGTGCTATCCGCTAAAATGTGAGATTCATATTCGCTGGCGCCGGCCTTTTTGGCGATGTCGTAAAGTAATTGCTTAAGTTTTTCGGGATTTACAATCATGTCTATTCTCCTTTAGCGCAAATCAGAGCTTAAGATCTGCGATCATTTCGTCAATCTCTGCAACCTTGCGGCGGATTGCTTCTTCCTCAGCAGGGGAAATTGTATCCTGAGGCATGATGACCTCCTTGCGTGTAAAGCCTCTCAGAGAGACGGCATACTTAGCCGCTGCGGTGGCGTTCTTGGTCATGCCGAGAATTTTGGACGTCTCGCGAATTAAGCCGTTGTATTTCCATGCAAGATCGCAATCCTTGCTCTTGCCGGCTTCGTATGCAGCCACAAACAGCTGTGGGAAGCAGGTAGCCATAGCCGGAACAAAGCCGTCTGCGCCCATTAGCATGGAGACCATAGCCAATGCGGTAACGCCCATCAGCACGCTAAAGGGGGTGTCGCGATATTTCTCAAGCACGGGAACAAAGTCGCCAAAGTTATTTGCGCTGTCCTTATACCCCGCAACACGAGGATCGAGTCCAGCAATTTTAAGAGCGGTTGCTCCGGTAAGCTTTTGACCCGTGAACAGGGGAATGTTGTATAATACCAAATCAATGCTGGTTTCCTTCAGAATTTGCTCGAAGTGGCGCACTGTTTCGTCCTGAGACGTATGACGGTCATAAAAAACAGGGGTAACAACGGCGCAGGTGCCGCCCATCTGCTCAAGCTCCTTGATGTTATCGATAACACGACGTGTGCTTGTGTCCATAACGCCGGCCATAACGGGAACACGTCCCTTAACCTGATCCAGCATAATGCGAATAGAGTTGTTGCGCTCCTTCTGTGTCAGAGCCATACACTCGCCGTTGGAGCCTGCTACAAACAGACCATGCAGACCGCCTTCTATGCAGTAGTCTATAAGCTTGCGAAAGCCTTCCTCATCAACTGTTTCCTTTTCAGTGATGGGAGTAATGATGGGAGGGATAACACCATAATACTTCTTTTCCATAATACTACGCTCCTTATAAAGTTTTCTAAGCATCGGGATATAAGTGTCTTTTTGAACAGACAAAGTCTATTCTTTTTTTAATTTAAATACCCCGTGGTATATTGTCAATGCAATGAGCGCAAATAACATCGATTTTACACTTTTATACTGAAATAATATCATTAAAACAAGGCATAGCACACAAAAATACATTTAAGGCAACACCGCACAAAGGAAGAGAGCGAATGTGTCTTTCTGAACATCTTAAAAACACAAAAAACAGCACTTGAAATTCTTAAAAATCAAGTGCTGTTTTTCTATAAAAGCCTGAAAACATGAAGTTTTCAGACAAAGTCTGGCGGAGAAGCGGGGATTCGAACCCCGGCTAGAGTTGCCCCTACTAACGGTTTAGCAAACCGTCCCCTTCGACCTGCTTGGGTACTTCTCCATGCTCGAAAATAAATGGCGGAGAGAGTGAGATTCGAACTCACGGTAGGCTTGCACCTACGCCGGTTTTCAAGACCGGTGCCTTAAACCAACTCGACCATCTCTCCATATATTCATTTTTAGTGACGGATTATATTTTACAATACGAAAAGCTCTTTGTCAACAAGACAAAGAGCACAAGAGCATGGATTTAATTCCAATACCCTTATGCCCCTTATTTAAATACGTCTTCAATTTATCCTACCGGTCTACCGTACCCCGCAACAGCTACACCGGTTGTCTTGCGGAGTTCCTATTTGCAATTTCGATCGCCTTAGTTACCATGTTACCGCAATCTCTGGATGAAACTGATCCCCATCCTTCGCTACTCACCTTTTCATACACACCAAGTTCACGGGCAATCTCATATTTCAGATCTTCTGACATAACCCTATGTCTGCTCATGATCTATCCCTCCTTGCTGATAAATCAAAAACGTACAACCTTATATTTTCCCACTTATAAAGTCTTTATTCTGTATGGTTTTAACAATGTTATCCACAGTAATCCACAGGCTTGTGGATTAAATAAAAAACTCTAAAATCCGTACTATATGCGGATTTCAGAGTTAATTAGTATATTTGATCTACCTTTTACAGTTTTTCCTGTGGATTGTTTCTCATTTTGTCCACAAGTCGTCATTACAACTTTACTTCTTATCCATTATTGACATTTTTCAGAGCTTGTTCACCATAAAAACTGTAAATTTTGTACAGTTCGACATTGACATTTTTGCTAAACTAATGGGTTTTGTGTCGAATTTTACATGTTATTATTCAAATCTTAAACTGATATCAGCCGCTTTAACTGAGTGTGTAAGGCTTCCTGAGGATATTAAGTCCACTCCTGTATTCGCCACGATTCCTATATTTTCTATTGTTATATTTCCTGACGCTTCAACAAGTGCTCGTCCGTTAATATAATCCACAGCTTCTTTCATTGCGTCTGGTTTCATATTATCCAGCATTATTATGTCAGCTCCGGCTGAAAGGGCTTCTTTAATCTGTTCCAATGACTCAGTTTCAACTTCAATTTTAATGGTATGTGGTATTTGAGCCTTTGCCCTCATAACGGCAGCCGTTATTCCTCCTGCGGCTTTAATATGGTTATCCTTAATCAAAACACCGTCAGACAGACAAAAGCGATGATTTGTTCCGCCACCCAGCCTAACTGCAAATTTATCAAGATATCGCAGCCCAGGAGCGGTTTTTCTTGTATCAACAATTTTTGATTTTGTTCCATCAAGAATATCGGCAATCCTTCTGGTCGCAGACGCTATACCGGACATCCTCTGAAGCAGATTTAACGCGGTTCTTTCAGCCTTTAACATAGCTCGTGCATTACCTGTAATATACATTATTACACTGCCCTTGCTCACTTTTTCGCCATCATTGACATATCTCTCCATATAGGTTTTGGAATCCAAAAGAGTAAAAACCCTTGAAAACACATCAATACCCGCTAATACACAATCCTCTTTTGCAATGAGCTTTGCAGAGCAAACTTCATTTTCTTCAACGGTACTATCGGTAGTTATATCACCCATGGGCATATCTTCTTTTAATGCTCTCCAGATAATATCATCAACTAATAAAAAATCAAGCATGTCAACCTCCGAAAACTATGTTCTTAAGCCAATTCTGGTCATCTACCGCAGGAAAATCGGTCCTGAAATGAGCTCCCCTGCTCTCCTGTCTTAATATAGCAGCCTTAACCACAAGACTTGCAAGACTAAGCATGTTCTTAAGCTCCATAAGATGTGTGTGGATAACTTTTACGCCTTCAACTTCCGCTTGCATCTCCGATATTACTTTCATAGCCTCACTAAGGCTTTCTTCATTTCTTATGATACCAACATTGGTAGTCATAATCCCCTGAAGCTTTTTAATCATTGCAACGCAGTCTATATTCTTCTCAAAACCTGCTTTACTAAAGCGTATTCTTGGCTTAAAGCCCTCCATCATTTTGATTTTATCAATATTTTCCTGAACTTGTCGCCCTATTCTCTTTCCAAATACCAAACCTTCCAATAATGAATTGGACGCAAGACGATTAGCACCGTGAATACCATTACAAGCCGCTTCTCCTACTGCGTAAAAGCCTAGGACTTTGGTTCTGCCCCATTCATCGGTCCTGATTCCGCCCATGCTATAATGCTGACATGGTGCTACCGGAATAAAATCTTTCGAAATGTCTATACCGTAGGACAGACATTTATTATATATTGTCGGGAAGCGATGCTGCAAAAATTCCTTATCCTTATGAGTTATATCGAGAAAAACATGATTTGAACCAGTCTTTTTCATCTCCTGAAAAATAGCCCGTGAAACTACGTCCCTGGGAGCAAGCTCCTTCATGGGATGATAGTTTTCCATGAATTGTTCACCTTTATTATTACGAAGAATAGCCCCTTCTCCTCGGACTGCTTCAGAAATCAAAAAGTTCTGGTTGTCGGGGTGAAATAGAACGGTAGGATGGAATTGAACAAATTCCAGATCCATAAGCTCAGCTCCTGCCCTTAATGCAAGAGCCGCTCCGTCGCCTGTGGCAACCTCCGGATTGGTTGTCTTGGAATATAGCTGCCCATATCCGCCTGAAGCACAAACTACCACCGGTGCATAATAGGCCTTTAGCTCTGTACCTTCTTCATTTGAGGTAAGCACGCCTTTACATTCACCATCCTCGGTTAATATGTCTATGGCAAAGGTTTGCTCCCTAATGGTCACATTATTCGAATTAGATACAGCCCGCACTAGAGTATCACATACTTCTTTTCCAGTTGCATCCCCAGTATGTATTATACGGTTCATGCTATGAGCTGCCTCACGGGTAAGGGACAGACGGTTTCCCTCATCCCGGTCAAAGTTAACTCCGTAAAGGCATAAGGTTGCAATATTATCGGTAGCTTCATTTACCAGTGCTTTAACAGCGTTCTCATCACAAAGGCCTGCTCCGGCAAAGAGCGTATCTTTAAAATGCAAACTTGGAGAATCATTCTGATCAAGTGATACAGCTATTCCTCCCTGAGCCAGAACCGAATTATTCATTTCTATAGCTTCTTTGGTAATAATAAGGACCTTTGCATTTTTCGGGGTGGATAAGGCGGTATAAACTCCCGCAATACCACTTCCAATAATAACCACATCAAAAAATTCGCAAGGTAGATTCTTTGTATCAAAATCAACAAGATATCTATCTGTTTGCTCTGCATCTACTTTTTTAATCTCAAGCATTATCGTTCACCTTCATTTTACATTAAGCATTCTTTCCAAGCTTAGTGACGCCTTTTTAATAATCTCTTCATCAAGAGTAATCTCATGCTTCATATCTCTTAATGACTCATATAATACTTCCATAGAGGTCTTCTTCATATTAGGACAAATAAATCTATACTTCAACATATAAAATTTCTTTTCAGGATTTTTGAGCTTTAACTGGTGGAGAATACCCTCTTCAGTTCCTATAATAAACTCCTGCTTATCCGATTTGGTGCAGAAATCTATAATCTGTTTTGTACTTCCGACAAAATCAGCCATATCTACTACCTCAGGTGGGGCTTCCGGATGTATTGCCAGTACTGAGTTAGGGTATGCGGCTCTAGCCTCATCCACATGCATTGTTGTAAGGGCGTTATGGGTAGGACAAAAACCGGCCCAGAATATAAATTCCTTTTCGGGTACCTGCTTTGCCACATATTGGCCTAAATTCCTGTCAGGTAAAAAGAGAATCTGCTTGTTGGGAACCGAGCGTACAACCTTTTCAGCGATTGACGAGGTGCAGCAGATATCACACTCGGCTTTAATGGCCGCTGTTGTGTTAACATAGCATACAACGGCTGCCTCCGGATACTTTTCCTTTAACTTTTTCAGGTCATCCACGTTAGCCATATCGGCCATGGGGCAACCTGCGTCTATTGAAGGAAGAAGTACGGTCTTTTGAGGAGAAAGAATCTTGGCACTTTCTGCCATAAAATGAACACCGCAAAATACTATGACAGACTTGTCTGTCTCCGCACAGTAACGGCTCAATTCAAAGGAATCACCAACCATATCGGCGATATCTTGTATTTCTCCATCCTGATATAAATGAGCTACTATAATAGCGTTTCGTTCTTCTTTTAATCGTAGAATTTCATTTCTTAAATCCATCTTATAACTCCGTTTTTAATTCCTGAAGGATAACTAGTTGGTACATATCAAATGGTATGGCAAGACTTAGTATTTCTAATATCTCCGATCTTGATTGTAAGGGCGAACCTGATCAAAGAATCTCCTCCGATTCTTGGAAACTTGACGCTTAAGCTTAATCCAATTGATAAAATCTCTGCCAAAGAAAAGAAAATAATTTATAAACGCAACCAGGATAGCTACAGCGTTGTACCATGCTCCTGCCTGAATTGATTGAATCATCCCAACTATTAGTAAAAGTGCATCAAGTATTCCTAAATATTTAACCTTTACGGGAAGAACAAAGAAGATCAAAAATTCCTGTTCGGGAAAAAGTGTGGCATAGGCAAGAAACAGGGACATGTTCAGGTAATACCCCGTCAGCTGTCCCCCACCGGCAAAAATATATGTTATAAAAGCTGCAAGAATTGTACCCAGCATTCCCACAAAATAATAAACGTTGAGCTTGAATTTACCCCAGTAGCGTTCAAGTGAGGCTCCCATCATATATAGTAGATATACGGAAAACAGAATCCAAATAATACTAAAGTTTTCAGGGATAAAAATAAAGGAAACAATTCTCCATATCTCAAGATTATTAATTATCCGAGCCGGGTTCAGGCTTAAAAGCATTTCCATGTTAGGAGCCTGGGGAAAAGTGTTCAGCAGAAAAACTCCTAAATTTATGGCTGCAATGTATAATGTTAAGTTGCTGATGGCATATCGTCCATACCGGAGTTCAAGCCTTGAGAGGCTTTTCATTATAAATCACTCCTGAAATATTATAATCATTTACATTATTATAATGCAAAAAAAATTCAAGCACAATGAGCTTTTGAAACTCCATCGAGGATAACAATTTTTAGTATACATATATTCTTTACACTTATCTGTTTTTAAATACAGTGACTCAACAATGGAGTAATTTGACCTACATAATGGATATCAAGAAAATGCATGGCACGTGTCATTGCAACATAAAGAAGCTTGGAATCCATGTCTGATAGAGTATATTTTTCCGCCGAGGCATCCGAAATAATGACAGCATCAAATTCCAATCCCTTTGACAAATGTGCCGGAACAACCATTATGCCTCCTTTGTATTCACCCTCGGAACCTGTTATCAGCGTTATATCCGGTATTTTCTTTTTTATACTTTTGTGTAGAACTTCGCTTTCTTGAGATGTTTTTGAAATAACTGCTATAAGCTTTAGCCCTTTGTCTGTAAAATCATTGATACGTTTGACTATAATATTCTCCCCGTCCTCTACCGAATCATCCTTAATAATATTAACCGGCTCTCCATGACGAAAAACAGGCTTTGCAAGAGGAACATTTGGTATTGCCATTCTCTTTGCGACAATATTGGCCGCATTCATAATCTCCACAGTGGTACGATAGCTTTGCTCCAAAGTGAGCAGTTTGCTCCTTCTGTCAGTGAAAACACCCTCCATGAGCTCCTCCCAACTCTTCAGACTTCGATAGGAGTGAATACCCTGGCACAGATCCCCGAGAATGGTAAACGAGCTATCTTTTATAATCATTTTTAGAACGTACAGCTGAAAAGCTGAGAAATCCTGCGCTTCATCTATTATAATATGGCGCACCGGTATTTTTTCTTCGATTCCGTGAATCCGATATTTAATATATATTATAGGTGCTAAATCCTCTATTTCTATACGGGACGAGCCAAAAACCTGCCTGCTCCATTGAGCGGCATAAGCCTCGGTCTCATTCTTGGCCGTTTCGCAAAGATAATTAATGAATTCCTTATAATACTCAAAGGCAGGCTTCTTCAAAATATCGGACAAGTATTTATTAATGACTTGTTTTGCTTCCTTTTCCAAAGCGCTCAACCTAAAATCTCTGCGATTATAAGCTGACATAATCTCTCCCTGTAAATCAGGAGATTCAAAAAGAGTCCTTTTCAGATACAGGATCTCGTTATCGCATTCCCTTTCGATTTTTACTTTTAGGATTTGCTTCTTCTTTGTTATAGCATGTGTCATATGCTTTTTGATTTCATCGAGCCTGTTTTTTACAGGAAGCCTTTTATACTCATCGAGAAATAGCTTCTGGAGCTCAGAATAGGTCATAACTGTTTCATTTAGCAGTGAAAAATCCTGCTTTGGAAGCATGGACGCTTCCACGATATCCAAAAAGCCATCAATAAGACCCTTGAAATCCATAGAGCATTTGAGCCCGGAGGCATCTTTAAGTTTTAGACCCTGCTCCGCATCCTTTCCCGAAGCAAGCAACATTAGCTTCTCATTTGGATTTCGGAACTTAAAGCGTTTGTGAATTAAATCCATAGCGAAATCCTCAAAGGTTGACTGACGTACCCTGTCAACTCCTAACTCAGGCAGGATTTCAGATATATAGTCCAGAAACAGTGTATTTGGCGCAATTATCATAAAGCTCTCAGGCTTAAATGACCTTTCATGTGTATAGACAAGATAGGCTATTCGATGAAGTGCAATGGTGGTTTTTCCGCTCCCTGCCGCTCCCTGAACAATCAACGGGGTCCACATATCTGCACGAATAATTTGATTTTGTTCTGCCTGAATTGTTGAAACAATATCCTTTAAGCGGCTATCTGCACTAGCTCCCAGATATCCCTGCAGGAAGTCATCATTAGTGGTAATGTCAATATCAAAAATGTTAAGAAGCTCTCCATTCTCAATTGAGAATTGGCGCTTTAGCATAAGCTCACCGTGGACTTCTCCTTTAGGGCAAATATATTTAGCCGAGCCCAGGCGTTCCTCATAATACAGGCTGGCAACGGGAGCACGCCAGTCAATGATTACAGGCTTCATATCCTCATCACGGATAAGACACATCTTGCCTATATATATGCTGTCAAGCTCTTTTCTGTCTTCCTCCAGAAAATCTATCCGGGCGAAATATGGCTTTTTCTCTGCTTCAATCAGATTATTGACTTTTAGAGAATAAGCCCCTTGTAATAGCTTATTTACCGACAAATCAGAATAATCCAATGAACTGTCACTGCTGCCGAATTTTAGCAAACGGTCAATTTCATCGTCAATTTTATTTTTGCTCTGACGAAATTCACCAAGGGTCTTTTTTACCAGCTCCAAGGTATATATCAGACGATTATTCTCCTCTGTATAGGCTTTGTGTTCCTTGTAAGACATGTTAATCTCCTTTGTTTCAGAGTTGTTTTTGACCCATTCAAGCATGCTCATTTTTAGACGGACGATAATTATATAATAAATAGCTATTAAATGTCAATTTGTTTATAATGGAAACTTCCGGTACTACAGGTACCTCAGGGACCCGTGGTCCCCCAGGGACCACAGGTCCCTGGGGGAATTTGTATACTAGAAAAGAGCGGAAAATCCGCTCTTTTAGTAATAATATTACTCATCATCCATTCCTACTTACTTTCTGGAAACCAGTGCTTTGAATTATTCGCTATCTTGACAAGAATCAACATAACAGGCACTTCTGTAAGAACTCCTACAGTGGTGGCAAGTGCAGCCGGGCTTTCTGTGCCAAACAATGCAATCGCAACGGCGACTGCCAGTTCAAAAAAGTTAGAGGCACCAATCATACCGGCAGGTGCTGCTATATCATGTGGAAGCTTTATCGCTTTACTTGCCAGATATGCAATGAAAAAGATTAGGAAAGTCTGAATAATCAATGGTATAGCAATTAAAACAATGTGTAGTGGATTATTTAGAATTACATCTCCTTGAAATGAAAAAATGATTATTAATGTTAACAATAAGCCTATAGTAGTGACATTTCCAAATCTCGGGACAAAACTTTTTTCAAAGTAATCGAGTCCACGTTTTTTTATAACAAAGCTACGGGTAAATGCACCGCCAGCCAGTGGAACAACAACAAACAATACTACTGATAGAATAAGAGTATCCCATGGTATAGTTACACCACCTACACCAAGTAGAAATGCCACAATAGGGGTAAAAGCTATAAGGATTATTAAATCATTTGTTGCTACTTGCACAACAGTATATGCTGCGTTGCCTTTCGTCAAATAACTCCATACAAATACCATTGCTGTACACGGTGCTGCTCCAAGTAATATTGCTCCTGCAAGATAGTCTTGAGCCAATTCTGCCGGAATTAGAGATTTAAATACTACAAAGAAAAACAGCCATGCAATTCCGAACATTGTAAAAGGCTTAATCAACCAGTTAGTTATCCATGTAACAAAAAGACCCTTAGGATTTTTACCAACATTTTTAATGCTGGCAAAATCCACCTTCATCATCATGGGATATATCATCAGCCATATCAAAATGGCGATGGGAATGGAAACCTGTGCATATTCAAATTTTCCCAAGAAATCAGGGATTGTTGGCAGAAACTTCCCAATAAGTACACCGACAACCATACACAGAGCGACCCATAAAGTCAGATATTTTTCAAAAAAACCAATACCCGAATTTTTCTCTTTACTCATAACCATCACTCTCCACTTTAGCAACATTCCTCACTGCTTGAACAATCACAACTTAGCTCGCTCCCTGTAAGCCACCCCATAATCACACCTGTAGCGCACCTAACTCCATACAGGGGTCTTTATCTTCAATCTTTGCTTTCTTATCACTAATGCTAAAAATATTTTCAATTGATGCATCTTGGAACCATGGGATTGCAATAAAGTTATCAGCGCTAATTTGCTTAATTTTTTCAAGCCATTGTTTTTCAGTTACTGCTCGCGCTGCTAGAATACTATTTTTAGTATCAGTCAAAGAAAGGCATTGATTTGCCACCCACCATTTATTATTTATCCCAGCTCTGCTTAAGTCATCTCTGAGTCTCTGAGCTTCAAATACTGGTGTTGCTTCAGGTAATGTAACAATTATAACCTCTGTTTGTCTCTCATCACGAAGTCTTGGTAGTAATCTTTGAATAGAAATCGGCGTTTCGCCCTTGGTTCTCTGTACCTCTCTATGGTAGCTCTGAGTAGAATCAAGCAAAAGAAGAGTATGCCCTGTTGGCGCAGTATCAATAATTACAACTTCATTTTCAGCCTTGTCAACAATTTCGGCAAAGGCTCTAAACACCGCTATCTCCTGTGTGCATGGAGAGCGTAGATCTTCTTTGACATAAGCTAGATCATCTTCGCTCATTGTTTCACGAGCCTTACTTAATACCTCATTTTGATATCTTAATAGTTCTTGCTTTTCGTCAATTTTGCTTAGTCTTAAATTTTCGGTATTATTAACCACATACTTAAGATGGTTTGCCGGGTCAGTAGATGTTAAGTGTACCTTAACACCTTTTTTAGCAAGAGCCACAGCAATGGCTGCAGCAATAGTTGTTTTCCCAACTCCGCCTTTACCCATTGTGAATACCACTCTTTTGCCCGCTGTGTAAATATCCTCAATCAGAGTATCAAGGTGTCTTAAATCAGTGACTTTGTTATAAGTATTAGTCCCCATGTAGTCATCATTATTTAAAAACCTTCTAATATTATCAAGCCCGACTACATTATAGGGACGTAGAGGAATGGTAAAGATGTTATACTTCTTCAAACCCTGCGGTATATTTTTCATAGCCTCTTGTTGCTTATCTACCATTTTTCTCGAAACTTCATCAGAAGCTTCACTTAATATACCGTTAATAACTAAAACTTGATTATTTATCCCTAATTCACTAAGCTCGTGACTTGAACGTTCAGCTTCAATCAATGGAGTTTTCTCCGGTCTTGAGACTAGTATCAAAGTTGTTTTATTCTTATCCCCAAGGTTTGCAACGGCATTCTTATACACGTCTTTTTTATCTTCAAGCCCAGCTAGCTGGCCCAGACATGACGCACCATGCGTACTCTCACTTATAAAAGTACTCCAGGCTGATGGTAATTGTAGCATACGAAGTGTATGCCCTGTTGGTGCAGTATCAAAAATAATATGATCGTATTTATTCTCAGTGTATTTATCGGTGATAAAGTTCGAAAACTGGTCAAAAGCTGCAATTTCAACTGTACATGAACCCGAAAGTTGTTCCTCCATATTTGCAATTACACTATCAGGTAACTTACCCCTATATGGAGCAATAACTGATTCCCTATATTCTCTAGCAGCTTCCTCCGGGTTTAGATTTGCCACCATTAAACCCGGCACCCCATCAATTGGGACACCTTTGCCATCAAGCTCAGTATCAAAAACGTCCTGCAAATTTGATGCGGGGTCGGTGCTTATAAGGAGAACCCTTTTCCCTTTATCAGTCAAATTTACTGCTACAGAACAGGCGGTAGAGGTTTTACCCACGCCGCCCTTTCCTGTAAAAAAGATGTATTTTGAAATTTTTATTCTGTCCAAATGAAATGACTCATAATTATACATTGACATTTTAACAGCACCCCTTAGGCCCACAGCAGCAAGAGTTCTTCTTTTGAGGTTTTGCGCTTATTTCTACACCTAACCATGCTGAAAGCTCTTCGTTTGTCGGGTAGCTTTTAGTTTTTACAATTTTACCATCTACAAGTGTTATAGGAAGAATATCTGCGCCCTCTTTTTGAAGAATTTCACTTATAATATTATTAGTGATAAAATCCTGTGGTTCACTAGACAAACCATGCCTTTTTATAACAATTCCCTTTTCTTTAAGTAATTTAATTACTGTTGCTACTCTTAAAAGCTCCGGGTCAATAGATGGTCCACAAACTCCTGTAGAGCAACACATTACAGGGTCGAAGATCTCAATATTTTTCATTCCTAAATCCTCCTTAACAACATTGATTATCAGATTTTTTATTTTTACTCCTTTTACAAACACAATCTTCTTTGTCGCTTGTTATGCATTCAAAGAAAGTTTTTAGTTCATCTGTTTTTTCCTTGTTCAATGTATATCTCATCCAAGCCCCGTCACGTACAGCATTTACAAGACTACTTTCAGATAAAATCTTCATATGATAGCTAAGAGTGGATTGTGAAATGCTGAATTCTTCCAATATATCGCATGCGCACATTTCTCCGCACGACAACATATCAATAATCTTTAATCGTGTTTCATCTGACATAGCCTTTATTGCTGGGACATAGTCCGCATATGAATACTTCATTAAATTACCTCCTACATATTTATATGTATCGATGTCATTGAAAGTTCTCGATATATAAAAATAATATCAGTTATATCGATAGTTGTCAATATAGTTAATTACAAAAAACGCCGACTAAGATGCTACTGCACCTCAAGCGGCGTTTAATTCGTTTTATAAATCAACCTCAATACCTGATCTAAACTCTATAGTGGATTAATCTATCCGGATTATCCGCATTTAGAATAGCCACAGCTACGGCATACTACACAACCACCTTCGTGCTCTACTCCGCTGCCACACTCGGGACATTTTGTCAAATCCTTGGTATCAACAGTATCGTAGGTTTTTGCCGACGGCTTAGGCGTGTTTGCATTAGTTAATATATCTACTGGTACGAAATCATTTGAACCATTCCCGTTTCTGTGGTTCATGACCTTTTGAATCAGACGTCCTATTGCGTCAGGGCAGGACAACACCTTAAGTCCCTTTTGACGTATTGTAGATGGACAGCGAATACCTTTAAGCTGCTCTACAATTGCAGATTCATCGACTCCTGCTCTCAGAGCTATTGATACCAATCGGCTGGTAGCCTCGGATTGTGAAGGACAACCTCCAGCGCGGCCGGTATTGGTGAATACTTCGCATATACCGTTTTCATCATAATTAACAGTAACATACAGGTTGCCGCAACCTATCCTGAACTTCTCTGTGAAGCCTTTGGTCACTTCAGGTCTGGACCTTGGCATAATATTTTTATACGTTAACTCGCAAGCTTGGCTGCAATCACTGCATGTGGAACTACATCCGGCGTCCTCTTTCTTTTCCTCTTCTTTTTCCTTGCCATTGACGCTTCCTATATTCAGAACCTGCATATCGCGGCTTCCATCCCTATAAATGGTCACACCCTTACAGCCCGTTCTATATGCCAGTTGGAACACCTCGGCTACGTCATCTACTGTAGCCTCATTCCTAAGATTTACCGTCTTTGATACGGCATTATCGGTGTGGTGCTGGAATGCAGCCTGCATTTTTACATGCCATTCAGGAACTATATCATGGGAGGTTACAAAGATATCCTTAATCTCTTCGGGCACTTCCTCAAGCCCATGTACAGAGCCTTCCTTTGCAATTGTTCTCATGAGCTCTTCAGAATAAAATTCTCCGTCAATTGCGGCTTTTTTAAAGTGAGGATTTACCTCTAAAAGCTCTGTTCCATCCATTACATTTTTTATAAATGAGATGGCAAACAGAGGCTCAATCCCACTGCTCACCCCTGCAATTATGCTAAGTGTTCCTGTAGGCGCTATAGTGGTAGTAGTCGCATTTCTTATTTTTCTACCAGTTTTACTATATATGCTCTTTTCATATAGGGGGAAAACGCCTTTAATCTCAGCCAGTTCTTCACTTTTTTGCTTGGACTCGAAGTCTATGAAGCCCATTATCTCCTTGGCCAATCTTTCCGCTTCACCTGAATTATAGGGTATGCCAAGAATAAGAAGAAGATCTGCCCATCCCATTACACCCAAGCCGATTTTCCTGGTGCCTCTGGTCATTTCATCAATCTGTTGCAATGGATAATTGTTAACATCTATAACATTGTCAAGGAAGTGAACTGCTTTATGTACTGTTTCGCGAAGCTTATCATAATCCACCTCATAACCGTGTTCTCCTTGTTTTATCATAGCGCTTAAGTTAATAGAGCCAAGATTACAGGATTCATAGGGCAGTAGCGGTTGTTCTCCACATGGATTGGTAGATTCTATTTCACCGATTTCAGGTGTAACATTGTCGCGGTTAATTCGGTCAATAAATACTATACCCGGTTCACCGTTCCTCCAGGCCATTTGGACTATTTTTTCAAATACTTCACGGGCATTTAGTGTGCCTTTTATTTCTTTGGTTTTAGGATCAAATAAATCATAATCAAGCCCTTCTTCAACTGCTTCCATAAAATTCTCGGTGAGGGCTACACTTATATTAAAATTGGTTATATCAGCATTATCCTGCTTACAGGTAATAAACTCCATTATGTCGGGATGATCTATCCGAAGGATACCCATATTGGCACCCCTGCGGGTTCCCCCTTGTTTTACGGCCTCTGTAGCCGCGTTAAAGACCTTCATAAAACTAACCGGGCCGCTGGCTACTCCGCCGGTAGAATTGACTGAAGATCCTTTTGGACGCAATCTGTTAAAGGAAAAACCGGTACCTCCACCGCTTTTATGAATCAAAGCTGCATTTTTAACACTGTCAAAAATGCCTTCCATGCTATCCTCGATTGGGAGTACGAAACATGCCGAAAGCTGCCCTAAAGGCCTTCCCGCATTCATAAGGGTCGGAGAATTCGGTAAAAACTCAAGGTTAACCATCATATTGTAAAAATCCTGCTCTGTGGCTTTAAGTTGCTCCTCCGACACATATTCCTTGTCAGCAGCAGCTATGGTTTTTGCAACTCTGATAAACATCTGATCAGGGGTCTCAATGACGTTACCGTCTTTGTCTTTAGCCAGATATCTTTTCTCTAAAACCTTGATCGCATTCTCGTTCAGCGGCATGATTTTCTCCTCCGTTAATCATTCTTTTTTTCATTTGGTACCTTATACATATTGTATATAATATATATTTTAACAACAACATATAGTATGCAAGTGTTTATATTATATATATCTTAATCTTAAATTTCAATACTATTACTTTTACAAAGATTCAATTAAAAAGTGCCACGGTTAAAATTTGTAAATTTTTAGACAGGGGGACGGTTTTTTTAGACAGGGGGACGGTTCTG
>JAEYOK010000019.1 GCA_023411795.1 Bacillota bacterium | reverse complement strand
ATGACACCGATGGAATTCCATGTAAAGTGTTTGAATGCAGCATAAAAAGATTGCTGCCCGAACACTCGAACAGCAATCCCAAAATTTTAAATATTTCATTGTCTACTTGACGGGGTGCATACCATTTTGAGACAGCCCCTTTTTTATAGATGAAACTTTTTAACCAGATATGCCTTTAAATCATCATTTCCGTTTACTATAAAAAGGAAGACGGCAGTAGGGACAAAAACCGCCGCTAAAATTGTTGACCATGTCAAACTTAATTTCGCCACATAAAAATTAACAATCGCATCAATTCCCATCACCACAAATGCTACCACAAGCAAAACCATTCCTGTGGCCAGCAAGGGTTTAACCTTGAATAATCTGTTAAGTATCACGCCAATACTTACTGCAGCCGTTACCAGTATAACAATAGGCAGGCCAAGAGGTAGAAACCAGTCCCTTCCTCCGGTCAGCAAGTCAATAGAGTAGAGAAAACCAGCTGTGCCGACAAGCCACAAGAGTATAACAAGGTAGATTTTTTTCCATGTAAAAAGAAATGGCCCAGCTACATAAACCCAGACCAGCAGAAGGGAAAGTGCCGGATAATGGGACCATTCAGGGAAGGAACCTGAATACATATCCAAAGACATCAAAAATATAGATATGGAGAATATATCCATAGTTATGACCTGAAAAATAGTATGGCCTTTGAACAGATAGGGATATGCGATAAAAATCCATAAAAGAGCAAGTGATGTAATGGGATAAAATGACCATGTTACAGTGCGGTTTACAGTAAAATCAACAAACAGAGTTACGAGGATGGGCAATAGCAAAAGAAAAGTGGACAGGAAAAGAAAGCCCCGACTCGGTGCCAGATTTATTCTCGGTCGTACCTGCCGTGGTATGCGGTCTGAAAGCACCTTCAATCCTTCAGGTATTTCCTGCTCCACTGGCAGTAAGACTTCAGTTTCGCAAAGGGGACAAGCTTTGCTTCCCTTTTGCAGTTCTACTCCGCAACGAACACAATATGCCATAATAGCTTCTCCTTATTAAGTCTATTGCTTATTAAACGGTATAATTTGTTTCTATCTTAACATGAACACCTAACTTAACCAGCTTGGTGAAAAAAAGCCTTTCAATATCGGTTTCCTGTGTGTTTCTTGAAAAATTTATCATAAGCTTATCTTCGAATCCGCAAACAGCACAACCTGTCTTGTTAATGGGGTTAGTCCCTAAAATGAAGTCAACCTGATCGACTTCTTTTGTCATTCCTTCGGGTAATCTTACAAGACCTAAATTTGACAAGGTTCCGGAGCAAAGGTCTTCGCCCATCCGGGTATATAAAAACGGCATTAAAAGCTTTTTGAAAACCAGCGGTATTATCCTGATTAGCCAGTTGCGCTGCCCTCCTACATTTCGTGATAAATACTTGCTAATGGCCTTTTCATTAGTCTGGGTTATCAATGTCTCCCGAACAATCTGAAGTATTTCATCAAAGCTATATCGACCCAGACGAGGGTCAATTTCAGGTATTACAAACAATGAAAAGTTCCTGAGGGTTTTACTCGGATATATTCCTCGCATATTAACCGGAACCTGCACCGCGACAGGACGCTTTTTTGTGTTATTGGTAATACGGCTGTCCTGTAGTTCCTGGAGTGCATCAATATAAACAGCTACAAGAAGAGCTGTCAATGAAACATTCCTTTTCTTTGCTTCACTAATTATTGATTCCATAGGTATTATGCCTGTGGTTATCAGAATTGCACCCGGACGCAGAAGCCGTCCTTTACTATGAAAGGCTTTCCTTCCCTTGTCCGGTAAAGGAAGAGGACTCTTATAAAAACGGTTATACGCATCCTCAGCAGCATCATCCGAAAGTAAATCCACAGGTATGTCTCCCGGTTCCCCCACATCTTTTCCCAAGCGCTTTAAATAATCATATACCAATGCTTTGAGAAAAGTCATTCCCCCTGTGCCATCTGTCAATACGTGACAAAACTCCACCGCAATTCGGGACTGCCAATACCGAACCCTAAAAAGAAATCGTGTACCCAAACTCGGATGAAGCCGCCCCAGCGGATATCGGACATCCTTTTCAACACGGGGCAATTTAGGATTATGTTCAAGATAATACCAAAAGAAGCCTTTTTTTAGCCTTACCCGATAAAAGGGAAAGTTGGCAATAACAGCTTCAAGAGACTTCTGTAAAATCCTCGGATTCACTATCTCTTTTAAGGTCATTGATATGCGGAACATTGTGGTTATACGATCGGACTGTATAGATGGATATATCAGAGCTGCGTTGTCCAAACGATACCAGACATACTGTTGGGCATTGATATTTTCTCTTTTTTCGCGCCCGGTAACCTTGCTCACTTAAGTAAAATCCTCCCAGCCATATTGCTTATCAATCTATTTTAATGATACTATTATTTATGGATTTTGTCCTGTTTATAATAAGATTAATTTCTATATTAAAAATCTATCGCGGAGTATTGTTCAGGATTTGGCGACCAGAATATGAATTCTCAAAGGGACAAACTCGGCTATTCCTAAACGGGAGGTAAAAAGCGATGTACCAGAAGGGAAATGCCTATTTAAAGAACAAATATGTAGAAATAACCTATAGTGTGGAGGATGATGAGGAAGAAGATTATCCAGTTATAATCGGTGAAACCATCGGCATTGACAAAGAAAGCGTTATGCTTCATTATCACAGACGTATAGAGATATGTTACATAAGGCAGGGGACCGGAAATTATCTTATTGATGGAAAGGACTACTCATTTAAAGCAGGAGATATTTTTATTATCAATGATAATGAAATACACCTGGCTTATAATGATAAGGATGTTATTATTCAGGTCATTCTGTTTAGCCCAACCTTGCTTTGGAACGGTGCGGGACATACATTTGAAATGGATAGCCTTCATATTATCCGAGAGATAAGCCGGCGGGGCAAAAGTAAAATTACTCCCTCTGATAAATTTTATAATTTATTACTTGACTCTATAAAAGACATTTTTACAGAAAGCTATTCAAAGTGTGACGGTTACAAGCTGGCAGTAAAAGCGGCTCTGATGAAACTAACCGTCATTTTGCAGCGATGCTTCAGCATTGAGCAAAATGCTGAAATAAAGGATAAAGAAAGGAATACCTATCTGCTCCTCCCCATATTTGAATATATGAAGGAGAATTATGAAAAGAAAATAAAGCTTAAGGAACTAGCTGCTATGGCCAATATGAGCACATCCAATTTCAGTCTTATTTTTAAAGAATCGGTAGGCTCCACGCCAATCGAATATCTAAATAAAATCCGGATAGTAAAAGCATCCCAGCTTTTGCTTCAAACAAACGACAAAATAATAGATATTGCTTATAATTGTGGATTTTTAAGCCTCCCCCATTTCATTAACACATTTAAAAGGTATACCGGGAAATTGCCCAAAGAATTCAGAGGCTTCTACGAATATATTAACTAATTTAGACAATACATAAATTTTTCAATAATATATATAAAGAACAAAACCCACTGTACTTGTATTATTTAATCATGGATCATTCAACTGAGGCACCGTATCTGTAGATTCCATGGAATAATATATGTAAATAGTGGGGTTTTAATATGCGTAAATTTATATCCTGGAAAGGAATATTGCCGATAATATTTATTTGCATCATAGCAGGAACCTTTTTTGCAGTATCCTTATACCGAAAATCCGGAAACACCTACTATTTAGATTCAGAAAACGGAGACGACAATAATTCCGGCACAAAAGCTTCAAAAGCATGGAAATCGCTTTCTAATATAAATGAGAAAACCTTTGAACCAGGTGACAGGATATTATTAAAGGCTGGTGGCAAATGGTCAGGAGAGCTTCGCCCTAAGGGGTCAGGCGAAGAAGGCAATCCTATCATAATTGATATGTATGGAAAGGGCGATAAGCCACTCATTGCAGGCAGCGGTGGAGCCAGATCAGCTGCTGTACGCCTTGTAAACCAGCAGTATTGGGAAATAAGCAACCTCGAAATAACAAATGATGCCATCGAGCCAGGAAACAGACAAGGTGTCTTGATAGAAGCATTCGGAATTGGGACTGTTATAAATCATATCTATTTAAAGAATCTTTATGTCCATGATGTAAAAGGAGATTTGTCATTCACTGATGCAGCAAAGCTTACAGGTGGAATAATCTCCAAAATTTCCAAAGGCGCAATATACAACGATTTTCGGATAGAGAACTGCTATGTAAAAAATACCGATCGCAGTGGAATTGTAGCATGTCTATCCCCTACCCTGGGTATAAAGTCAACTAATGTTGTTATACGCAATAATACGGTTGAATCGGCAGGTGGAGACGGTATTATATGCTATTGCTCCGAAAGCCCGTTGATCGAATATAACACAAGCATAAACGCCAACAGTCGTGCATACAGCCGTGATGACGGCTATGCCTGTGCTATATGGCCCTGGGGATGTAATAATGCATTAATCCAGTACAATGAAGCCTATGGAACAAAAGCTACTCTCTTTGGCGATGATGGTACTGCATGGGACTGTGACGGCAACAATGACGGTACTATATACCAGTACAATTACAGCCACGATAACGAAGGCGGCTTTATGCTTTTAAGCATTGGTGCTACTAATTCTGTAATACGTTACAACATAAGCCGGAATGACGGCGACCTGAGACTGATATATCTTTGTGGTGACTCCATAAACACAAGTATCTACAACAACACTTTTATAATAGAGGACAGCAATGCCAATACAAAAATGTTTGAAGCGTTGCCAGGGCACAGCAATCAATTATGGTTTAACGGAATTACTGCCTACAACAACATCTTCTATAATCTGGGTAAGGGTGGATATCAATTCGGTTCAGGAGAAAATATAATATTTAATTATAATTTGTTCTACGGGAATCATCCGGATAGTGAACCTTTTGATCCCCATAAGCTTACATGTGACCCTATGTTTGAAAATCCAGGAAGCGGCGGTATAGGCTTCGACACCCTTGACGGATACAAGCTGAAAGCCGGTTCTCCCTGCATAGACTCCGGTGTGTATATCACCAACAGTGCTGACAAAGACTTCTGGGGAAACAAAGTAATTCAAGGGCTTACTACCGATATAGGTGCCTTTGAGCAAAAAAGCAACTTAAAGGCCGACAGTAGCACAGCTACAGTAACAATTGAGAGCACTAAATAAACAGTTTAAAGCGTAAAAGCCAAATCCTCAAAATAAAATGACTAAAGCAACATAGCTAAGTGGTGACAGAACACCGTGCAGGTTAATGAAAGTTTGTTGACCCAAAAAATAAGGCTATATCACATTATATAGCTTAACATATATTACAACTTGCAGATTGGAGGGTTTATATGTCAACGCAAAGCGTCGCTATGAAAAAAGAGAAAGCCAGGAAGAAAGAACAATATGGTAGGGATCTATCCTTAGGCAGAAGATTATTGAAACAATGGGATATTCAATTAATGGTGATTCCCGCAATTATTTTTATCTTTATTTTTTGCTATATACCAATGTATGGCTTATTGATGAGTTTCCAAGATTTTAGCATATTTAAAAAGTTTTGGGGCAGCCCCTGGGTTGGTTTAAAGCATTTCAAAGCGTTATTTGCAGCTCCTGATTTTTGGAATATAATGCGAAATACTGTAGTTATCAGCCTGCTAAGAATCATTTTTGGTTTTCCTGCTCCCATTATACTCGCTCTGATGTTAAATGAGGTACGAAACCGAACATTCAAGAGGATAATTCAAACAGTAAGCTATCTGCCTCACTTCCTGTCTTGGGTTATCGTATCAGGTTTTGTCTTCTCAATACTTTCTGTTGAAAACGGAAGTCTTAACCTTTTGCTGACAAAGCTTAATCTAATCAAGGAGCCTATTAGCTTTTTAGATGAGAATAAATATTTTTGGACCATAATTGTTACTACCGGTATATGGAAGGAAATTGGTTTCGGCTCCATAGTTTATTTAGCTGCCATCACAGGTATAGATCCGCAATTGTATGAGGCTGCGTCAATTGACGGCGCAAGCAAGACTAAGCAGATATTTATGATAACAATACCGTGTATATTACCTGTTATTATACTTTTCCTTATATTAGCCATTGGTAATCTTTTAAGCGCAGGTTTTGATGATCTTCTGCTGCTTGGTGGCAACCCGATTCAACGCCCTGTAAGTGATGTCATAGACACTTATGTATATCGGCACGGCGTTAAAACCCAGAGATTTTCCTATGCAACTGCTGCCGGAATGTTCAAGTCGGTTATTAGTATAGGAATGTTGGCGGGTGCTAATCGTTTGGCCAAGAAAACAGGCAACAATCTTTGGTGAAAAGGAGATGCGAAGATGAAGCAAACAACCAGTGACAAAATAGTGTCAGTTACTATACATATCATATTAGTTATTATTGGTTTTGTATCAATATATCCGTTTTGGAATGCAGTGGTACTTTCTTTTAATAATGGTATGGACGCTCTAAAGGGTGGAATAACCTTTTGGCCTAGGGAATTCACATTAGATAACTATCGATTTGTTTTTAAAGACAAACGCCTGATAAGCGGATTTGTTATATCTATTCTAAGAACAGGTATAGGAACAGTTGGAGCAATATTGTGTACAGCAATATTCGCATATGGTATGTCCAAGAAGGAGCTCATCGGGAAAAAGTTTTATATGGGCATGTCGATTTTTACAATGTATTTTAGCGGAGGTCTTATTCCGGGCTATCTGCTGATAAGAGACCTAGGTTTGGTAAATACGTTTTGGGTTATGGTTATACCTGGCTTGATCAGCACATGGAACATGATAGTTTTTCGCACCTTCTTCAAAAGTTTGCCAGCGGGGCTTGAGGAATCAGCCAAAATTGACGGCTGCACAAACTGGGGTGTGTTCTTTAAAATTGTTTTTCCTTTGTCAGGGCCGGTATTAGCTACAATAGCATTATTTACAGCGGTCTACCATTGGAACGATTGGTTTGCTCCCGGCATTTACATAAGTAATCCTGATTTACTGCCTATTCAAACAAAACTACAGCAAATTATGAACTCAAATATTATGACTGAACAACTAAAACAGATGGACAGCGCTGCGGCTGCTCACTTAAGCAGTATGCGCTCAGTCACATCCAAATCTTTAACTATGGCAACAATGATGGTTGCCACAGTCCCAATTCTTTTAGTTTATCCATTCTTGCAAAAGTACTTTGTTAAAGGGGTTATGATAGGTTCTTTAAAGGAGTAGATAGAATAATTTAGGCTACCGCCAAACTTATTCATTTAAGATGGAAAGCCGTGTCTTAAGACACGCTTAACCATAAATTATTAGTATTAGGAAGGAGAAATAAGAATGCGACTATTTAGAAAAAGCTTATCTATTGCGATTATAATGGTGCTAGTATTAGCTACATTATTAGCAGGATGCGGCGGGGATAAAAAAACGCCTGTAACAAATGAGGGTAATAAAACACCAACAACGAACAGTGAACAACCCAGTGCTTCAGCCTGGGAGCTGGGGTCAGAAGAACTTGAGTTTTCCTATTACCATCACTACAGCTGGTACACGATGCCAAATTGGGGTGATGACCCTGCCAGTAAATGGATTATGGAAAATAAGAAGGTTAAAATCAACGCTATAAGCTCCGGTGGAGATGCAGAAGCCAAAATGAGCACTATACTAATTTCTGAGGAATTGCCCGACGCAATTTGGATGGAGCGCGGCGCTGAAGTTGAAAAGCTTCGTTCCGAAGGTTTGCTTGTTCCCCTTGATGACTACATAGATAAGTACCCCAATTATAAAAAGTGGGTTATGGCTCTTGAAAGCATTGATATGCTTCGTTCACCAGATGGAAAGCTTTATCAGATACCCAACTGGTATACTTCTCAACCTAACGGTAACGCAGGTTATGTTGTAAACAAAAAGATCTATGAGTCACTTGGTTCTCCTAAGCTTGAGACCACCGATGATCTATACAATTATCTCGTTGCTGTAAAAGCCAAGTTCCCTGATGTTACTCCTTTAGAAACGGGTCAGGCTGGCGATGGTATTGAAAACATGATGTCGGCCTTTGCTGAAAATCGATGTGGCGCATTCTACGGCGCAAACTTTTTGGCGATGCCTTCTAATGGCAAGTTCACCTCCCTTTTTACCGACTCTGCGTATAGAGAGGGTTTACAATTTACAGCTAAGCTGTTTAGAGAAAAGCTGATGTCGGCGGATACCTTTACACAATTGAAGGAAGAGGTAGATAGGAAGGTATTAACAGGAAAAGTAGCCGTTTATATTACTTCCAGCCCGACTGAGATGGGCTCCCAGGGTGATATAGAGCTTAAGAAACTGGATCCGAATGATGGATACTTCATGATATGGCCTATTGCTAAATCAGGGCTAGACAAGAATAAAATATTCCCGGGTGACTATAAGCAGCTTGGTTGGAACGTCACCGTTATAACAAAAGCGGCAAAAGATCCTGAGAAAGTCTTCGCCTTCTTTGATTGGCTCACCGGGCCTGAAGGCCAGAGCACAGTTATGTGGGGACCACAAGGTCAATATTGGGATGGCTTTACTGAAGATGGCTGGACGAAGTACACCGACGCATACGCTAATGATCCTGTAGGCCGCGATGAAATGACCAGCAAAACAGAACCGATGAACTGGGCTGGAAACACAGTATTTGTTGATGTCTCAAAAGCCCAGTATGAAGCAGACCTTCCAGTGGAAAAGCAAAACTGGCAAACACGTTTCCAAAGAGAAATTACTTGGAAGACCCAGTTAAACACAACTGAGTTTATAAACATCAATCCGGCAGGTGACTCGGAAGAAGGTATTATAAGGCAGACAATCAATGATATTTATGAGCAAGCAAGAGCTACTGCCATCCAAACTGCAAAGAATGATGCAGAGGTTATTGCTATTATGGATGAAGCAGAAAAGCAAGCTCAGGCTGCTGGATATCAGATATTGCTGGATTACATGACAGCAATGTGGCAGGAAAATCTTAATAAATAGGATTAGTGACGGTATATTTATCAATTAAAGGAGAGAGCTCATTGAACTACTATTTAGGTGTTGACGGAGGTGGCAGCAAGACAATTGCAGTCGTTTCCGATTCTAAAGGGCAAATTCTTGGCTGCGGGATGAGCGGCTGTGGAAATCATCAGCTAGGTTGCGAGGTAGCTGAACGCAGTATTACCGAGGCAGTAGAGGTTGCTCTAAAGCAAGCCTCACTTGAAAAGTCAGATATAGCATTTGCATTGTTCGGGCTTGCAGGTGCAGACCGGGAAGAAGACTTTCGTATACTGATTCCGATGATTTCAAAACTTGGATTTAATAAAAGTGATATTGTTTGTGATACGGTTATTGGCTTACGTGCAGGAACAACAAATCCATACGGAGTAGTTCTCGTATGTGGCAGCGGAACCAATTGCTATGGAGTTAACAAGGCCGGAGAAAGTCTTCAGGTTGGGGGATTTGGTTATGCATTCGGGGATTTCGGCGGTGGCTACAGTCTTGCTGAAGAGGTGTTCCGTGCCGTCATCCGCTCATGGGAAGGCCGTGGGGCTCAAACAAAGCTGACTGACGCAACAATCCGGACATTAGGCTTCGATTCAGTTGAAAAAATGTTCAATGCGTTTCTCAATGACAGAAGAGGTATTCCTCACGAATTAGCAAGACTATTATTTGAGGTGGGGAGCGATGATGAAGTCGCTCTCACCATCCTAAACAAACAGGGAACGGAGCTTGGTTTGGCAGCCGGGGCTGTAATAAAGCGTCTTTTTATGGAACAGGACAGTTTTGATGTCATCCTGATAGGCAGCATATTGACCCGTGCAGATAATCGGTACCTTTTACCAGTAATTGAGAAGACGGTAAAGTCGATAGCACCAAAGTGTACGCTCCGGAAGCTTAAGATGGAGCCTGTCATGGGCTCAATACTGCTTGCAATGGAGCGTTCAGGAGTAATAGTTGAGAATTCTGTGTATGCGACACTTGGAAAGCATTTATCTTTAGATGTCAGGGAGGCTGAGTTGGCATGAGTGAAAAATTGAAAGTAGCTGTTATTGGTGGTGGCTCCTCATATACACCGGAACTGATAGAGGGCTTTATTTTGAACCACAAGACATTTCCGGTCTCTGAAATTGCACTTGTTGATATTCCTGAGGGGCAGCACAAGCTGTCCGTTGTCGGCGGACTTGCGCAAAGAATGGTAGCAAAATCAGGCCTTCCCATAAAATTGGGAATTACTACTGACCGCCGCTCGGCACTGGACGGGGCAGATTTTGTTTCAACACAGATACGTGTAGGTCGTCTTGAAGCCCGCAAATGGGACGAAATCATTCCCCTTAAGTACGGAATGATTGGACAGGAAACAACGGGACCAGGCGGTATGATGAAGGGATTAAGAACAATTCCCGTTTTGCTGGATATAGCCAGGGATATGGAAGAATTATGTCCCGAGGCATGGTTGCTTAATTTCACCAATCCGTCAGGTATGGTCGCCGAGGCGATTAGCAAGCACTCAAAAATTCGCTCCATAGGGCTGTGCAACTCCCCTATTGCAGCATATAAATGGATTTCAGAGCTATACTCTGTTCCAATTGAAGATATTTACTGTGAATTTGTGGGACTCAACCATTTACACTGGATAAGTCGGATTGAAATCAATGGCGAATCAAAGCTTCCCGAGCTTCTTAGCAATCGTAATGGATACTCGGCAAAGAATGTTCCGCAATATAACTGGAATTCCACACTATTACAAAACCTTGGTGCAATTCCTTCATACTATCTTAAATATTACTATATGACCCGTGAGCTTCTTGCCGAGCAGCAGGAAGCGGCGGCTCGCAGCGAAACCCGCGCTGAGATCGTAAGGAAACTAGAGGATGAGCTTTTCTGTATTTACGAAAATCCCGAGCTTAAGGAAAAGCCAAAACAGCTGGAATCACGAGGTGGCGCATATTACTCCGAGGCGGCGGTTCGTTTGATGAACTCAATTTATAACGACAGCGGGGATATTCAAACCATTAATGTGGCCAACAACGGGATACTTGATTTTCTACCGGCTGATGCATTTATAGAGGTTAATTGCCATATTAAAAAGAGCGGACCTGTTCCTGTTCCCGTAACCGTCATTCCCGAGGCTGTTAAGGGGCTGATTAGTGCTGTGAAGACCTATGAGCAGTTGACTATCAAAGCGGCCGTAACAGGCAATAGAGGCACAGCATTGCTCGCTTTGGCACATCATCCTCTGGTATCTTCCGTCAATGACGCGGAGAAAATGCTGGAGGAGATGCTCCTACAAAACAATATGTATTTATCCAGATTCTTTTGATGCTAATGCAGGCCTGCGTTATCAGATAAAAATAATTAAATGTGCGAGGAGGGTATTATTATGAAGTCTGTTTTCAAGCTAAAAGGTTTGAAAGCAATGCTATCCGTGTGTCTGCTGCTTTCAAGCATGGTAGTGAGTCCCTTTATCGGGTATGCTGACGATGTTTCATTTGATGAACCATTGAGCGCATTGAACAGTGATATGTTCTATAGGTCGGATGGCTGGGCAAATGGTCCTGACTTTAATGTTGGGTGGCGAGCCAACAATGTGGAGTTCAATAATGGAATCATGGCTCTTCGTCTTGACAACTCGGGTACGGATCAGGAACGCTCATACAAACCCTATGCATCAGGTGAATATGCAACGACTAACAGGTATGGATATGGTCGTGTTGAAGCTCGCATGAAGGCGGCAAAAGGCGAAGGGCTGGTAACATCCTTGTTTACGTATTATAACGCTGATGAGAGCATACAGAGGAATGATGAGATAGACATCGAAATACTGGGCAAGGACACCACAAAAGTGGAACTCAACTACTTTACTAAAGGAGTCGGCGAGCACAGTACAATTATCGATCTCGGGTTTGATTCATCGTTAGCTTTCCATAACTACGCATTCGAATGGTCACCCACATACATCAAATGGTATGTTGACGGTAATCTGGTTCATACTGAGAACGGAAGCAACGGAGCGCTTCCAACCGACCCCGGTCATATTATGGTGAACCTGTGGGCAGGCGCAGGAGATGCCGCCTATTACTGGACAGGCTATTTTAACTATCCCGGTACTCCTGTCAGGGCCTATTATGACTGGATCAAGTTTACACCTTTGTCAGCGTCAAGTCAAAACCTTATACAAAATCCGGGCTTCGAGTCAGGAGCTTCATCATGGACTGCCTGGGGAAATTCCTCTGTAGTAAGTAACAATGCAAAGTCAGGAGTCTACAGCCTAATGACCGGAACCGGTGCCGGAGGTCGCGGCCAGATTATTGAGGGAGTAACAGCATTAAAGTCATATACCTTCAGTGCCTGGGGAAAGGTAAGCAAAACGGGAACAACGGGCTATGTGGGCGTTGATTGTTTGGATGCAAACGGGAATATCATATCTAAACCTCAATTGATATTTAATGGCACATCCTATACCCAAAAATCAGTTACATTTACCGCTCCGGCGGGAACGGTCAGATTCCAGATTTTCGTGTGGAAAAATGCCGGGGATGGTAATGGATACATCTATGTTGACGATTTATCATTGATACGGAACAACTAATTTTTTGCAAATGAATAAGAAAGAAGCGGCCTCAGTCAATGGGGTCGTTTTTTACAGGTCTTTAGTGTTTTATTGTACAGATAAAATGAGTAAAGGGGGCTGTCCCAATTACTCATTACTCATGTTGTTATATTTATCCATCTAGTATAATTAATCTATCTGTTTTCTAAGAAAGGAATCAAATAAAAATATGGAGAATCAACTCAATTGTTCAATTAATATTTCACGAATAGATAATGACCCTACCATAGTATTCTCGGCTTCAGAATTAATTAAATACCTGAATAAAGCAAAGAATGGTATAGCGCGTGAGTTAACTGAAACAGAAACAGCCGGAGATGTAATCCAATTAGGGCTTTATTCCGATTTTGGCATTGCGCCAAGTGTTAAAGACAGCCATTTCGACGATTCATATAAAATCAATGTTAATAATGGTAACGGATATATTGCAGGTGTTAACCAGCGCAGCGTGCTTTTCGGGGTATACCGCTTCCTGTATGAATTAGGATTCCGGTGGATAAGACCCGGTGAAGATGGTGAAATAATACCTGTAATAGAAGGAAAAGATCTTTCTGTAAACCTTGAAAGCACTCCGTCCTATAGGCACAGAGGGATTTGCATTGAAGGCGCTGTAAGCTATGAGAATGTTTATGACATGATAGACTGGGCTGCCAAGCTCGGATTTAATTCATACTTCATTCAGTTCCGTGAGGGGTATGCATTTTTTGAAAGATGGTACAACCATCTAAAGAATCAGTATAAAACCCCTGAAGGCTTCAGTGTGGAACAATCCCTTGGGCTTGTCCGCTCTCTAGAAAGTGAGATAAAAAAAAGAGGCCTTCTATATCATGCGGTAGGCCATGGCTGGACCTGCGAACCATTTGGTATCCCCGGCTTAAGCTGGTCACAATCAGTTAACGAGGTAGATCCCGAAACCGAGAAATATCTCGCACTTGTTAATGGTAAAAGACAGATTTGGGGCGGTGTTCCTCTAAACACCAACCTCTGCTATTCAAATCCGGAGGTAAGGAAAATTGTAATAAACAGTATAGCTGATTACCTGGCCCAGCATAAGGACATTGATGCTTTACACTTCTGGCTTGCAGATGGTTATAACAACCAATGTGAGTGCGAAAACTGTGTGAAGCACTCCCCTTCTGATTTTTATGTACTTATGCTCAATGAACTGGACAAGCTCTTGACTGAAAAGGGTATCGGATCCAAGGTTGTATTCCTACTATATTGCGAGCTTTTATGGCCGCCTGTGGAATATAAAATCAATAATCCCGATAGGTATATTTTGATGTTTGCTCCAATTACCAGAACCTACAGCGATTCATTTTCAACAGACGGTATTCCGGATACCATAGCTGAATATACCAGGAATAATATCAGCTTTCCCTCATCTGTTGCTGAAAACCTGGCTTTCCTTTATAAATGGCGAGAAGGCTTTAATGGTGACAGCTTTGATTTTGATTATCATTTCATGTGGGATCATTATTACGATCCGGGTCAATTTGAAACGGGAAGAATCTTAAACGAGGATATAAAGAAGCTGGAATCCATTGGACTAAACGGTTTTGTAAGCTGCCAAGTGCAAAGATGCTTTTTCCCAAACGGCCTTGGCATGACGGTATTAGGGAAAACCCTTTGGGATAAATCTCTGGCATTTGAAGACATTGCAGAGGAATATTTCAATGACGCCTATGGGATCGATGGTGACAGGGTTAGAGAATACCTCCGTAAGCTTTCGGCAATGTTTAACCCTCCCCTGTTAAGAGGTGATGCGGACAGGTCTGATAAAGCAGCCCTGGAAACTTACAGGCAAATTGAAGCTTTTGTTAAATCCTTTGTACCTGTTATTATTAATAATATGAACCACACGAATCAGACATTGGCAAGATCATGGGATCATCTGGATTTCCACAAGGACTTTTGTGTCTTGTATTCTAAGGTAATCGAAGCAAGGCTTTCAGGCGATATTGAGAAAACCCGTGAAAGATGGGCCCGGATTAAAGACTTCTTGTGCAGGAACGAAGACAGTATTCACCCTGTCTTTGACATATACGAATTCTTCGAGACCTTTGATATTATGACAACTTGGCTATTGGACCGCTGATTGTTAACACCATTATACAGAAACTTTTTATGGAAGGTTGTTGCTGTGAAGGTATTAATAGTTGACGATGATATTTATGTATTGAAAGGCCTGAAAACTCTTATTCCATGGGGCGATTTGGAACCGGAAATTATCGGTGAAGCCAGAAATGGCGAAGAGGCTTTTAATATCGCGCTTGAAAAGAGCCCAGACATTATTATAACCGACATTAAAATGCCGGTTATGGATGGGCTTGAGCTGTGTAAAAAAATACATGAACACTAACCGATTCCTATGCCCCAATAACAGGCCTTATGCCTGACTTCATTGTTGACGATCCTCCAAAACCCGCTCCTGCTATGTTTTTAGAAGGAGAAACGGATGGTGACTATTCATGGAATTCATGCAGATATCCCCCATTAAGGAGCTGTCGTAATCTGTTATGAGACAGCTTCTTAGTTTTTTACATCAATAAGCAGGTGTAAATTTTGAAAATACCAATCAGCCTTGATATTTAAGGGAACAGATATTAGTCAGTCAGATATGCTTCGTAAATCCATGTCATTACTTGAAATTTCTGAACGGATTTTTACTGAGGTAGCATATTCGGTTGGAGTCATTCCGGTAACACTCTTAAAATACCTTGAAAAATAATGTATTGAGCTGTATCCTAACATATTGGATATTTCAGTAATGTTGTATGACTTTTCTCGAATATACTGTTTTGCTTTCTGTATTCTAATTTTACCAAAATACTCTATGACCCCACCCCCACTTTTCTGTTTAAAAACTTTCTGAAGATATGAGTACCCTATTTGGAATTCCTTACAAACATCTTTAAGATTTATCTGATTACCTATATTTTCTTCAAGATACAAAACAATTTTATTAAAAATCTCCTGGTCTGCTTTTTCTTTGATGGAAGAAGTGATTTTCATAAAATTTTCTTTTCTTTCACCTCCTCTAACTAGCTGTATAAGCATTTTTTCAAGATCGATTTTTATTATCTGCTCACAGGCAAATAATAAATTATTCTCGTTACGATTAAGCTTTTTAAGGTTAGGATCATCTAGTGGGGATAAAAAGGCATTTTTAGCCTCACTGATAATGCTCGCCATTAAATTGCGTTCATCGTCACTTACACGGATAATTTTGTCCTCAAAAAATTTCATAGCCGGGCTATCACATATAAATGCTATAACAACAAGATTAGGTGCAGTAATCCCATTAGCGCGAAGACTATGAAACTCCATTGGCTTATGAAAAATAAGTTCGCCCTTTTTTAATGTAAAATTTGTTGTATCGGCAGTTACATCTATTTCTCCCTTATCAACAAACAAAAACTCCCAAAAATTATGTAGCTCTCCTGGGAAAAAGAAATCACTTGTGTATTCAAAATAGTGTATAGTGATAATTTTTTCAATGACTATTTCCTGCTTTAGCGATAAACACTCATAACCATTATCCATAATATACCCCTAATTAATACTATAGGTTAAACTCTACCTGCTTACCTCTTATGCAATTAATTAATATATACTATTTTACTACAAAATTGTGCAAATTTAATGCATGAAATGATAAAGCTTTTATACAGCACTATGGTTACTATTAAAGTATAAAAATTTGTAAGGGTAATGGGTTAAAGGAGTTGTACATATGGATACACCAGTACTAGTTATTATGGCGGCAGGCATCGGCAGCCGTTACGGGGGACTTAAGCAAATTGACCCAATTGATGACCAGAATCACCTTATAATCGACTTTTCCATTTATGACGCCATTAAAGCGGGCTTTAAAAAGGTTATCTTCATTATTAAACAGGAAATCGAAGCTGACTTTAAAGAACGAATCGGCGATAGAATCAGCAGATATGTGCAGGTTGAATATGTATATCAGGATATAGGCAATATTCCCGCCGGATTTAATAAGCCCGAAGGAAGGGTTAAGCCATGGGGAACAGGTCATGCCATTTTAAGCTGTTTTGAAAAAATAAATGGCCCTTTTGCAGTCATTAATGCTGATGATTATTATGGACAAAGTGCTTTTGAACTAATATATGACAGACTAACCAACACTCAGGATGATGATAAATACAGCTATTGCATGGTAGGATATGTGATTGAGAATACTCTCACTGATCATGGGCATGTGGCAAGAGGTGTATGTACAGTTGGTTCTGACGGATATCTCAAGAGCATTAAAGAAAGAACCCGTATTGAAAAGTATGGCAACGGATCAGCCTTTACTGAGGACAACGGAAACACCTGGGCACCTATTCCTCAAGGCTCAATTGTATCAATGAATATGTGGGGCTTCACAAAGAGCATCTTAAGCGAGTTAAATAACAGATTTATAAGATTTCTTGAAGAAAGCATACCTAATAATCCTCTTAAAAGTGAGTATTTCTTGCCTGATGTTGTCGGGGAACTGTTAAAAGAGGAAAAAGCAAAAGTTCAGGTGCTTAAATCTCTGGATAAATGGTATGGGGTAACTTACAAAGAGGATAAAGGGGTTGTCGTTTCAGCAATAGCCAAGCTCAAGAAAAACGGTGTTTATCCGGAGAAGCTCTGGGACTAGTATATCAGGGGGGTATTTAATATGACAAGAGAACAAGCCTGTGCAAAAATTGATGAAGTCATTAGCCAGATGAGTTATCAGGGTACGGCTATTGAACATTTCAGATATGGAAACGGCCACATCAATGATACTTTTGTGGTTGTTTGCAAAGTGAATAATAAAACAAGCATTAAGTATCTGCTTCAGCGTATGAATCATGAAATATTCAAAAACCCAGGGCAGCTAATGAGCAATATCGTCGGGGTTACCTCATTCTTACGGGACAGAATAATAATTAACGGTGGGGATTCTAAAAGAGAGACTTTGAATGTCATACCTACCAAAGATGGAAGCAGCTATTATGTTGACAGCATAGGAAGCTACTGGAGAAGCTATTTGTTTATTGAGGATACTCTCTGTTATGATTTGGTTGAAAATCCGGAGGACTTTTATCTAAGCGCTGTTGCCTTCGGTAATTATCAAAGGCTCCTGGCAGATTACCCTGCACATACCCTGTATGAAACTATAAAAGACTTCCATAACACAAAGGTCCGCTTTAAAAATCTTAAGAAGGCTATAGAAGAAGATATTTGCGGCAGAGTAAAATACGTACAGGAAGAAATCAAGTTTGCCCTCGCCCGGGAAGTTGACGCAGGGATTCTCGTAGATATGCAGGAAAAGGGAGAGCTACCCCTCCGGGTTACTCATAATGATACCAAGCTTAATAATATTCTATTCGATAAAAATACTATAAAGCCTGTGTGTATAATTGATCTGGATACTATCATGCCGGGACTTTCAATGAACGACTTTGGCGACTCAATAAGATTCGGAGCATCAACCGGAGCAGAGGATGAAAAAGATTTATCAAAAGTCAATTTTAGTCTGGAACTTTACGAAGCCTATGTAAAAGGCTTCATTGAAGGCAGTGCAGGAAGCCTGACAAGAAATGAACTTGACATGCTACCCATGGGAGCTAAGCTTATGACCTATGAATGTGGCATACGTTTCCTTACTGATTATCTTCAGGGCGACACGTACTTCAGAACTCATAGAGAAGGTCATAATCTGGACAGATGCCGAACACAATTCAAACTTGTATCCGATATGGAAGAAAAGTTTGATATAATGAAGGAGATTGTTAATAAATATTCATAAGAAAATCCGGGTTAATATGTAAGGAGGATTATTAATATGGCTGTTTTAGTTACCGGCGGTGCCGGATATATCGGAAGCCACACCTGTGTGGAGCTTTTAAATGAAGGATATGAAGTCGTTGTAATAGATAATTTAAGTAACTCCTCTGAAAAATCATTGGAGAGAGTTACGGAAATAACGGGGAAACAGCTAACCTTCTATAAAGCTGATTTATTAGACCGGGAAGCTATAGAAGATATCTTTAATAATGAGAATATCGATTCAGTAATCCATTTTGCCGGGCTAAAGGCTGTAGGAGAATCAGTTTCCAAGCCTCTTGAGTATTACTACAACAATATTACCGGAACACTGATACTATGTGACCTGATGCGAAAATACGGAGTAAAGAATTTGGTGTTCAGCTCTTCGGCTACCGTTTACGGGAATCCAAAGACTGTTCCAATCAGAGAGGATTTTCCCCTTTCGGTCACTAACCCTTATGGTAGAACAAAGCTGATGATAGAAGAGATTCTAAGGGATCTTTATGTATCCGATAACTCATGGAATATTGTGCTTTTGAGATACTTTAATCCAGTCGGTGCTCATATAAGCGGGCGGATTGGAGAAGACCCCAGGGATATTCCCAATAATCTAGTTCCCTATATCACTCAGGTTGCCGTTGGTAAGCTTGATGCCCTTGGTGTTTTCGGCAACGATTATGATACTCCGGACGGAACCGGTGTACGGGATTACATCCATGTTGTTGATTTGGCAAAGGGTCACCTTAAGGCTTTAGAAAAGCTTAAGGAAAGCAACGGTGTGTTAACATATAATCTTGGAACCGGTAAGGGATATAGTGTTCTGGATATGCTGAAAAGCTTCGAGAAGGTATGTGGAAAGCCAATAAAATATAAAATAATGCCTAGAAGACCGGGTGATATTGCCACCTGTTACGCAGACCCTACAAAAGCCAGGGAAGAGCTTGGCTGGGAAGCCGAAAAAGGCCTACAGGAGATGTGCGAGGATTCCTGGAGATGGCAGAAAAACAATCCCAACGGATATGATGAATGATATCATCTTTTCCACCACCGATTAAGGTAAAAAACCGTTCCCTGAAAAATACGGGAACGGTTTTTATATTTGTGGAGGTAGGTGTGCATTTTATTTAAGCTATGATTTATTAAAGCATCTTTGAAACTTTTTCCTGTACAGCCTTTTTGAATCCGTCAATATATCCGGTAACATATTCTATAATATCTAGAGTATCATTCTCAGCTAAAGGTGTTAAATCCATGCCGTAGCTCAAAGCCTCATACTGGTCTACACCGTGAGATTCTGAGAACGTGGCATTGGCAAGTCTTCTACCTTGGTTTGCAAGATCGTAACGCTTTCCCCCACAAATTTGGGAATCATGCACTGCCAATACCGCAGCCGCAATATTCTGATGTCCCGAAACATCCATCATTACCTTTTTATCATCAGCCATCCAATCTAAATTACGCCATACTTCACAGCCGATAATCTTTTTAGGGCGGAGTTCCTTTGGAAGGCTTCTTACTGCATTAATGACCTTTGTCACTGTGGCAACGTGGGTATCATGCTTGTCTGCAAAATTATGGGTATACAGTATTTCCGGTTGTGCTTTTCTTATAATTTCAGCAATCTCACTTACCACCTCTTGATTTTTCGGGTCTTTTACCTCACTGCTCTTGTAATAAAGCATTGCAACCCCTGAGTATTCGCCCACAAAGGCAGCCTTTTTCTGCTCTGTTTTTCTGATTGCCTTCATATCCTCATCACTGTAGTTTTTATAGATATCGTCTCTTGGGCTTCCAGCACCGTCGGTAACAACTACGCCGAAAAACCATTCATCTTCTTTGCCGAAGCAATTTAGAATTCCATGGTAAGCCATGATTTCAATATCATCCTGATGAGCTGCAATAGCCATACGTGTAGTTCTTTTCAATGCGGCTTCCGCATCGATATTGTCCGGAATATATACTTCCGCACCCTGTTTATTGAGTATCATATGATCATCTCCTTACTTTATAGATGTTAGAGGATGAAAGTTGGGGATAAATGAGTGAACGGGTATGTTCCCATTACTCACAGTCTGCCATACCCTACTCTATTTGTGGGAGGCTTGCCGCCGCAATGGACTGGCCAACACGGCGATTGGACTCATCGGGAATCTCTAGCTTAATTTTTCTTGCGAGTATCGGAAAATCTTCTCTTAGTACCTTCTCTGCTGTTTCAATTATTAATGCTCCGCCTTTTCCCGATGTAACCCTGCCTAAAACAAGCACATAATTAATATCGTAAAAGCTTGCATAATGAGCTAATGTGTATCCTAAGTAACAACCAATGGACTGGAAAATTCCTTCGGCTCTCTTATCTCCCTGTTCATTAAGCTCTTGAACTACCTTAAGCTTCTCAGCGGGAGAAAGGTTTTCTTCGAGCTCAATACCAGCTCTTGGGGCCAGCTTGATAACTGCATCCTGTGAAAAATACTTAACACCGCAGCCATAATCTCCGGACCATTCATCTACCATTGCTTCAGGATTATAATCGGCAGGAGCGAAAGCCAGTTCATTAAGCCAGCCGGTAATATTCCCGTTTTTGTCCACATATCCTCCTGCTTCACTGGTTCCCATTGCTATTCCCAACACGTTACCGCTGTCTAGATCCATAGCTCCGGCTAATGCTGTTACATCACCGTCATTGGCAACTACAAGGGGAACATCCCCTATTTCTTTAGCAGCTCTTATATAAATGTCTGTTACCTTTTCCTTGAATAAGTCTTTAGGAACCTTCAAAAAGAGTGAGGCAACCATTGCCTTATTGTTTACATAAATGCCAGCAGAGCTTACGCCTATGGCGTCTACTCTTGGCATATAAGAAGCAGCTGTTTTAAAGGCTGTTACAATACCATCATAATGGTAATCCGGGTCACTATTTGTCTTGGGATGCCATACAACCTCCTCGCTGTATACAGCCTGGCCGTCAATAACCGCAGAAACCTTTCTGTCGCTTCCCCCGGCGTCAAACCCGATTCTGCATCCGTCCATATGTCTGCCTGCCGGCACCGACTTCTCATTTTCTGCAGGAACCTTGTCATATTCCGTAACAATAACCTCAAATGGCTTTTCATAAACCCTTGCCATAAACTCAGCATCAAATGCGCGCAGTCCACCAGGAGCATATGCTTTTTTCAAATACTCACCAAGATACTCAGGCCCTCCGAAAATAATTTTAAAGCCACCTTTAATCCACATAAGAGCCTTTACCAGACGTTCTATGTATAATTTGCTCTCATAGGCATATCCGGAATCCTCAGCAAATACCTTTGTTTTATATACTGAAATCAATCCGTCATTTCTTTCTATACCGATAGCAACTGATACACATTTACCTGACTTTTTAACCTCTTCCAAAAATGCCTTGTTATAAAGTGCTGCCGGATAGAAGTCGGGATCGTACACAGGTTTTATACTTAAAGAAAAATCAAATAGTTTTTTCATACATAACCTCCACTATCTCGTATATGTAACCTTGGATAAGCCTCTGGGTGCATCTGGATTAAGTCCTTTTAAAACGGAAAGGTTGCATGCAAATATCTGGGCTACCATTACAGTTGCAAAGGGTGAAATGAAATCACTTGTAATATCGGGTATCCTAAGGGAGCAATTGCCCATTGCCAGGGTTTCTGGGTCATTGGATACCACAAGGATATCGGCCCCCGCATTTCTTAATTTTTCAAGCATCTCCTTACAATCCTTAAGGCTTTCTCCCTTTGGAGCATATAAGATAACAGGCATATGCTCGCCAATCATTGCAAAAGGGCCATGGTGAAAATCTGAAATGGCATAGCCTTTGGCACGGACATAACTGGTTTCCTGAATTTTTAATGAAGCCTCCATCGCTACGGCATAATTTGTTCCTCGTGCTAGAATAAAACACATATTCATAAAACGATAACGGTTTACAACATTTTTAATATCTTCTGCAGATTCCAGGGTTTTTGTCAATAATGAAGGAACCTCAGTCAGCTCTTTTTTGAATGCTTCGTCTCCGCTCCAGGCTGCCACAAATTGTGCAAGAAGATATATCTCTGACATGAAGGTTTTGGTAGCAGCTACGCTTTTCTCTACTCCAGCTCCGCAGAACAGGTGGAATTCAGACTCCATTGCCAGAGGAGAGTCCTCAAAATTAGTTATTGCAACAGTGGGTGCTCCCTGTTTTCTCGCAGACCTGATAACCTCAAGAGCATCAGCGGCACGACCTGATTGAGATATAGCAATAACAAGGCTGTTAGCCATTTTTACGTTTTTCTCGTAAATGGTGAATACGGACGGAGCTGCAAGAGACACAGGGATCCCTTTTTTAATTTCAATTAGATATTTTCCGTATATACCGGCGTGATCCGACGTACCCCTCGCCGCTATAATAACATTATCTATATCTTTCTCACCTAAACGATCTAAAATAGCATCGATAGTTTTTTGATTCAATGAAAGGCACTTCTCAACTATCTTCGGTTGCTCCATAATTTCTTGCCACATTTGTGTCATAGCTAAATCTCCTTCAATACTTAATAGGTGGTCTATACCACTAAGAATAGTATAATATTAATGTATTTAATTGACAAGATGAATTTTAGCTTACTAATGTAAAAAATAAAGCATCAGGATTCACGGTTTAAAAAAATCCGTACATTATAGGAGTATTGATCAGCTCTGTATATATCTCTTTCGTAGGAGAACTTACGTCCGTCTGAAGTAAAGCTGACACCTGTTATTCTTAAGACAGGGGTTGAAGTGCTTATGTTTAACAGCTTTCTCTCATCAGAGGTGGTTACTGAGGCTTCAATAATGTTATCCATATAGTGTATACTGATTCCGTATTTTTCATCGATCAGTTGGTAAAGTGAAGCCTCAAGCTGGTGGCTTTCAAGATCCGGACATAAACTAACAGGTATATAGACCTGTTCAAGTCCGACAGGTATTTCGTTTGCTAATCTGAGGCGTTTTACCACATAGACTTGCTCATCCTTTGAAACATTGAGAATGCTCGAAATCTCATCACCGGCGTTCTCTTTTTTAAAATGCAGTACCCTGGTTGATGGAACCATGCCTTTTGCACGCACTGTTTCCGAAAAGCTGCTAATGTTCTTTTGCTGAATCTTATGCTTTGCCACGAAGGTCCCCCGGCCTTTTTCCCTAACGAGGGAGCCTTCAGCGACCATTTGATTCAGGGCCTGGCGCACTGTCATTCGGCTGATGCCGAAATCTTTCGCAAAATCTCTTTCTGAGGGGATGATCCCCCCCTCCACATATTCGCCGCTTTGTATTCTTTTATGTATTATTTCTTTCAACTGATGGTAGACTGGTATGGAACTATTTTTATTCAGGATCATCTGATTACACCTAATGCCTTTTTAATTTTCTTTCATGACTGAGTGTATTCCAATATCCTCAAAAAGTCAAAGACTATTGTTTTTGCCATATACATGTGCAAGGGGATTGCGGATCTTTTTTCTTGTCATTTCAACCAATCCTAACTTTGTCATTCCTAATACTACGGTCTGAATTTTATCATTTTTAACGTATTCCTTGAGAGCCTGAATGACTTGTTCCCTATGCTCATTTTGCTTCATATCTATAAAATCAATAATAATGATGCCACTTAGATTCCTTAACCTGATTTGTTGCGCAATTGTCTTAGCTGCCTCAAGATTAGTGCTTAAAGCCGTTTCCTCTAAATCAGTCTTCCCGATAAACTTCCCACTGTTAACATCAATTACGGTAAGAGCTTCGGTGTAATCAAAAACTAAATATGCTCCGCTTTTTAACCATACCTTTCTGGAAAGGGCTTCTTTTAGAGCACTTTCGACATGGTAGTATTCAAACATATCATAATCCTTGGAATAGAGCTCGACTCTAGTCTTAAGTTGGGGTGCTTCGAGCTCCAGAACTGAAATTATCTTTTCATATGCGTGCAAATCGTTTACGACAAATTTATTAATTTCGAGCATGAGATGTTCTCTGACCGCTTGTCCCAAAATATTGGACTCGCCGTAGAGAAGTCTGGGAACCCTGCCTCTTTCTTCGGATTTATTGATGCTTTCCCAAAGAGATAAAAGTCTTTTTATATCTTCAACAATAAGGCTCTCATCTACATTCTGTGCCGCTGTTCTCAGGATAAGGCCGCAGTTTTCAGGCTTCGTTTCTGTTGCTATTTTTTTCAGACGATGGCGTTCATCCCTATCATCAATTTTCTTCGAAATTCCGCAGGTCTTGCTCTGCGGCATAAGGACCGCATAACGTCCCGGTATTGATATATGAGTTGTGACTCTTGGTCCCTTCACACCTACAGCATCTTTAATTACCTGAACAGATATCTCATTGCCCTGACGAAGAAGCTCTGATATATCAGGCAAGTTTTCTGATTGGGATGCTTCGCCGTCTTCGTCAAAATCCAATGGAACTACATCCTTAACGTGCAAATAAGCGTTTTTATCAATTCCGATATCTACAAAGGCTGACTGCATGCCTTCCAAGACTCTCTCCACCTTGCTTCTGTAGATATTTCCCACAAGGCTTCTACCCTCGTTTTTTTCTATATGGATTTCTGATACTTCACCATCTTCTACCACAGCTAAGCGAATGTCACGGTCCTTTATATCAATAAGAACATCCTTAATCATCTGCTACCTCAAAAGGATTCTTCCATTCATTAAAAGTGGAAGCATATAACGCTTTGCGATGAATGGAAAGAGGGCGGCACTTTATATTTGCTTCCTTGCTAAAGGCTTCCAGCAATAAATCGGCTCGCAAGTTATTCTCGGTCCCCGCACTTAAAAACGCTTCCAGAGCAAAAACTCTGGTATCCTTTTTCTGTGCCGAGAGTGAATATATCCAGGGTCTTATGTTCGTGGCACGAGGCCCTTTTTTAGTCTTTTTCATGACCGATATTTCTTCCCTTGAGAGAAGCATACTCGTCAGATTATCAATTTCATAATGGCTCATAGGATCATCAGTTTCAAAGATTATTTCATAGCGTGCTGCTGTTATCTGGTTCATAATATTGTTTTTAGAAGAAAACGGGACAGCCATATCAACCTGAATTCCTTCGGGAAGGTATTTATTTATTGTTTCTATGAATATTTCGGGGGCCATGTCTTCGGTGAGCTCTATATCAGCGTATTCAGACTCACTGGTAAGCCCGATGGACATAGGCAGCCCAAATACCATCTTCTGTCTCGGGTTAAAGCCCTGACTATAGGCAACGGGTAGTCTCGCTCTTTTTATTGAGCGTTCAAACAACCTCAATACATCCAGATGTGCAATATATTTTAAACCCTCACCCCGGGAAAACCTAAACCTCAACATTATCGCCATAGCCTAAACCCCTCTTTGATTTTGTACATATTCCCGATTCATAAACCTGAGCCCCGCATTTTGAGCAGCCCACAGCACAATTTCTGGTAAGGTCTCCCTCATATGCTTTTTCACTCTCTCTTATCAGGAATTCCTTGGATATTCCCATATCAATATGATCCCAGGGTAGAACCTCCGAATACTCTCTTTTTCTGCCGGCGTAGAATTTAGGGTCCAGACCACACTCGGAAAAAGCACTCATCCACTTATCAAATGAGAAATACTCATCCCAGCCGTCAAACTTACAGCCCTTTTCCCAAGCTGTATAAATTACCTTGCCCAGTCTTCTGTCCCCTCTGGCAAGAACAGCTTCAATAAGGCTTAATTTGGCATCATGATAATTGTATGTTATCTTTCTTGTACGCTTCTTTATGCGGTCTTTCAGATGATGCTGCTTTGCCATCAATGCATCTATTCCTTCCATAGGCTCCCATTGGAAGGGGGTAAAAGGCTTCGGAATAAAACATGATGTGCTCAATGTTATGCTCAGAGCTTTATTGTACTCACCCGGCAGACCTCTGCAGGATTCTATCAGGTTTATACCTAGATCGGCTATACCGTCCACATCTTCAATGGTTTCAGTGGGCAGCCCAATCATAAAATATAGCTTAACCTGGCTCCATCCACCGGCAACCGCCAGCTTCACAGAGGATAAAAGATTCTCGGTAGTGACACCCTTATTAATTACATCCCTAAGCCTCTGGGTACCGGCCTCTGGGGCGAAAGTAAGGCCGCTTTTTCGAACCTTCGATGCTTTCTCCATGAGACCAAGTGAAAAATTGTCCACCCTGAGAGATGGCAGGGACAGGCTTACCTTTTCTTCCTCTGTAAATTCCAAAAGGTTATTACACAACTCCGGGAGAGCTGAATAATCGCTTGTACTTAATGAAAGCAGTGAAATTTCATCATATCCGGTCTTTTCTACTGAGTTTTTAGCCAGATCAAATAATTTTTCGGGGCTTCTCTCTCTTACAGGGCGGTAGATAAACCCTGCCTGGCAAAAGCGACAGCCACGAACACATCCCCTGAAGACCTCCAGCATTATTCGGTCATGAACTGTTCCAATATATGGTACGATTATGTCATCGGGAAAATCAACAGCATCAAGATCTTTCACCAATCGTCTTTTAACGGTATCGGAAATATAGGGGGATTCTGGCAATACATCCATTATTGTCCCATCCTCATTGTAATACACTTGATATAATGACGGAACATAGACCCCTTCTATTTTGGACACACGTTTCAAAAACTCTGCCCGGCTTTCTTTGGCTTCTTTCCAGAGAATGTATTCGTCTAAAATTTCATGGATTACTTCCTCACCCTCACCGATAACAAAAAAGTCGAAAAAATCAGCTAAAGGCTCAGGATTACAGGCGCAAGGACCGCCCGCTATCACAAAAGGCATACCCTCTGAGCGGTCTTTTGCGAGAAGAGGAATACCCCCTAAATCAAGCATGTTCAAAATATTTGTATAGCTCATTTCATACTGGAGAGTAAACCCCACAAAATCAAATTCTGAAATTGGGGTGAAGGTCTCAAGGGAATAAAGAGGTAGATTTCTTTCTCTTAGCTTTTCCTCCATGTCCACCCACGGCGCAAAAGCTCTTTCACAATAAGTGTCATTTCTCTTATTCATAATATGATATAAAATCTTCATACCCAAATGGGACATACCGATTTCATAATCATCAGGAAAGCAGAAAGCAAAGCGCACTTTAATACCATCAAGGCTCTTCTTTACCATATTCCACTCATTACCTGTATATTTAGCGGGCTTTTCAACATTCAAAAGTATACTTTCATCTATCTTTAACTGCATTATCTTTAAAGGATGCAAAAGAGCACCCTATCCTCCAAAAGCAAAATATGTAATAATTATCCTATTTGAAGCTTCTTTACCACTATATATAATAACCTATGATACTTAAAAAGGCAAGAAACGCAAATAGGGCTAAATGATAATAAAATGTATATTTCCCAACATTTCCTTCTGCATATTATGGATTAATGCACCTTTAATAATTATTTTGGTACAAATTGTAATACATTGGATAAATAAATAATGAAGAGAATCGATTTTTATTCTTATATCGCGAATCTATCCTAAAAAGGGGGTAAATAAACTATATGAATAGCACAGATTCTTTATACCAGATTGACACTACCGAAATTATAGTTACAGATTTTTCACCCCAGAAGGCCATTCCAAAGAATACTTTATCCTCTTCAATAAAAGAATATGACCCGACGGACGATGTATTATTCAACAATATCGCTCATGAGCTAAGAACCCCAATAAATGTTGTATTGGGTTCTATTCAGCTATTTGAGATGATGGGTGATGATCTTTTCCTCCTATATAATCGTAACAAACTTAAAACCTACAATAATTTAATGAAGCAAAATTGCTACAGGCTTCTTCGAACTGTTGACAACCTTATTGATATATCAAGAATACAGTCAGAAAACTTTTATCTGTTCGTTGCCAACCATGATTTAGTAAGTGTTGTAAAAGAAATCACAAATAAGTCAAAAGCATATGCTGCACGAAAAGGACTTACTCTTAAGTTCCATACATATAATAGGGCGATTGTGACTGCATTTGATGAGGCTCAGCTTTCCCGAGCTTTATTAAACCTTATTTCCAATGCCATAAAATTCACTCCCAGAGGCGGTAGCATAAACGTCTCAATAATAAAGAAAGCTGATAGGGTTTACATAGGTATTAAGGATACCGGCATCGGTATTCCGGCCGACCAGCTTGATAATATTTTTAAACGTTTTGCTCAGGTTGACAATACCCTTTCACGAAGCCACGAGGGCGGAGGCATTGGCCTATCCCTTGCATCATCAATTGTGCGATTACACGAAGGCTCAATAAGTGTCAAAAGTAAGCTCGGAAAAGGGTCAATCTTTACAATAGAACTGCCCGTAAAAAAAATACTTGATGATAAGAGTAAGGAAAATAACTGTTCAGAGCTTAATCTTTCCCACGGTGATAAGGTAAATATTGAACTGTCCGATCTTACTACATAAAAGAATGTGTTTATACCGGCTTACTAGGCAATATAAAAAGAGTTGTCTCAAAATAAGACAACCCTCTTATAAATTCAATTATATAACTTAAGAGTTTTTAGCTTCAAATTCTTTCATAAACTCAACCAGAGCTTTAACACCTTCAATTGGCATAGCGTTGTAAATACTTGCTCTCATTCCGCCTACGGTTCTGTAACCTTTAATATTTGCTATTCCTCTTTCACCGGCCTCTTTAATAAACTTCTTATCCATATCCTCACTACCGGTTACAAAGTTTACATTCATAATTGAGCGATCATACTTCTCAACGGTTCCTTTAAAAAGCTTGGAATTATCTATATAATCATAGAGAAGCTGAGCTTTTTCTTCATTAATTTTTTGTATAGCTTCAACGCCGCCGTTCTTCTTAACCCACTCATATACTAAACCACAGATATAGATGCTGTAGCAGGGAGGTGTATTATATAAAGAACCGCTATCTGCATGAATCTTGTATTGTAGCATTGTCGGAATTTGAGAATCAACATCTTTAATAAGGTCATCACGTATAATAACCACTGTCACCCCGGCAGGTCCCATATTTTTCTGTGCTCCTGCATAAATAATTCCGAACTTGGATACATCATAAACTTCGGACAAAATATTGGAGGACATATCTGCAACAAGAGGAACATTATCAAGGCATACAATATCCTTGTCTCTGATTCTAGTACCGTAAACGGTATTATTAGTTGTTATATGCAGATAATCCGCATCGCTGCTCAAATCAGCCTTACTAACCTTTGGGACATAGGTAAACTGTTTGTCATCAGATGAAGCAACAATATTTGCCGTCAAATATTTTTTACCTTCCTGTGCAGCCTTCTTGGCCCAAACACCGGTAACCAAATAATCAGCTTTTCCGTTATTCTTTAGGTTTAATGGAATCATAGAAAACTGTAAATGAGCGCCTCCTTGTAAGAAAAGCACTTTGTAGTTATCCGGAATGTTCATAATCTCGCGAAGGTCGCTCTCGGCCTTTTTCTGAATAGATTCATACCAAGATGATCTATGACTCATTTCCATAACGGACATACCGGAACCGTTGTAATCCAGCATCTCTGCCGCCGCTTGCTTGAGAACCTCCTCAGGTAATGTACCGGGACCTGCAGAAAAATTAAACACTCTCGCCATTCAGGCTCACTCCATTTCTCATCTAATCTAATCAGTCAATAATTTGTTATTATTTTAACACTTGATATATTAAAAGTCTAGGTAAGTATGCAATAATAATCAAGATATTTTAGCAATTTTTCTGGTGTTTTTTTACTCCTCATCTGCTTTTTCAAATCCCATAGCAATAACGTCGCCGAATTCATACTCCGAATAAAAAATTATCTTATAATAATCCGTTTTGTATACCATGAACCATAGTTCATCTTCCTCACTGAATCCTTTCGAATTAGGCTGACCAAACATACTTTCAACCGCATCAACAGAATTACCAATTTCAAAATCTTCAAATTTATAAGGGGCTCTGACAAATATTTTTTCAATTTTATCTATTCCCTCTTCTGACAATGTCAAATATGTGATATCCCCGTAAATATATGCATCGGCTACATGAAAAACATCCCTAAAATCGGGTTCGCCGTTTCTCGCAATAATTTCGCTTATATCCTTATCAAGATCATAAATAATATTGATATTGTCCTCACCGATGACATTAATCTCATCAAGCTGTAAAATTCCTATAGTTGTTGATTCATCGTCAGGTATTCCGTATTCAGTTTCAGTAGGAATAGGTTCTTTGGTTTCTCCGATATCAGGTCCAACAGAATCGTTGTTATCGGTATCAGGTTCATCTGTCTCCTCAATTTTAGGTGAAATTGTTGCGGTAGGGGTCTCTCCTGATTCAACAGGATCCTTCGCTTTATTTAACACCGGGTTTGTAACAATATTAATAATTAATGTAATAGACAGTCCAATAACAATTAATGCTGATATAATAAGTAAAGTAATGTTTTTCTTAGCCATCGATAATCACCCCTTTCACAGCATCAGAATATCATATAAATTCATTTAATGAGTTTTTCCAATTGAATAGTACATGCTAACTCGATATTATAATCATTATACCAGAACGTGGAATATACTTCTATTTTTTCAATGAAATATTGTTCTTTAATTCCGAGTGCTGAAAAGCCTCCAAATGGAGGCTTTTCACATCATTAGAAGATATAAATAATGGCTCTAGCGAATCTTTATCATTTCACTACCTATTGCATTAGCCCTTTTCTGACGGTTTTAATCACTTGAACCAAATCTCTAACCCGTCGCACTATGTCAACAATCAATATTCCCTTTTCGAATTTTCTTGTTTCCATGGTTTCCGATTTTCTTATTTAGTTCCCTGACATAGTGGACATAAAATCCTTTATCCGAACTATCCATCCACACATCTTTCCGTATTCTTCTAATACGGCGGCTTTTGCATTTTCGATAATGTCCTTTAGGTAATCCCTAGAGCCTAATTAGATTATATTCATACACTTATATAGAAATTACTACCATGGATCAAAAGTATTTCACTAAAAAACAGAATCGCATAGTTTTGGAAACGTGTCAACGAACTTATATAACAATGGAAGCAGTGATTACTTAAGCAACCCCATTAACTCCCCATACCCCTCTTCTTCCATCTTTTCCTTTGGTATAAATCTTAGAGATGCGCTGTTAATGCAGTATCTCAACCCTCCTGATTCTCTTGGGCCGTCATTAAATACATGGCCCAGGTGAGAGTTTCCAAGTTTACTGCGAACCTCGGTTCGAAACATGCCATGGCTGGTATCGGCTACTTCTTTTATTAAGCCCCGGTCAATAGGCTTAGAAAAGCTCGGCCAACCGCAGCCTGATTCAAACTTATCAGTCGATACAAAGAGAGGTTCTCCTGTAGTAATGTCTACATAAATACCCTCTTTGAAATTATCATAATACTCATTTCTAAAAGGTGGTTCTGTGGCACTGTTTTGAGTTACGTTATACTGCATGTCGCTGAGAACGTTTTTAAGCTCATCCTTTGTCTTTATCCTATATTTCATAACTCCTCCCTGGCCTGTTTCGCATCCTCAAACTTACTTCTTCCTATATGGCAATAACCATTGGGGGTTTTATCAAGGTATTTTTGGTGGTATTCCTCCGCCCTATAATAATTTTCAAGAGGCTTAACCTCAATTGCTATAGGCTTTGAATAACTCCTTTGAAGATCATTTATGGAATTTAAAATTATATCTCTATCTTTTTCATCAATATAATAAATTCCGGTACGATACTGAGTGCCCCTATCATTTCCCTGACGGTTAACTGAGGTAGGATCAATTACGGCATAATATAGCTTTAGTATAAACTCCAACCGAATTATATCAGGGTCATATTGTACCTTTACTGTTTCGGCATGGCCCGTGTTTCTATAACAAACGTCCTCATAGGTTGGGTTTTCGGTATTACCATTAGCATAACCTACCTCGGTTTCAACAATACCCTTCACCAAAGACAAATATTTTTCTGTTCCCCAAAAGCAGCCCCCGGCTAAGTATATTTCCTTTTGTGTGTTATTTATATTATCAATACTCATAATAAGAATCCTTTCGTTCAAAAAGTCTAATACCTATTATCATACCCAAATAATCTAATATAGAACACAATAACCAATTAGCTGCGAATTGTAGCAGTCAGCCTTTTATCAACACTAAAAAGATTAGCAGAAAGAGCTCTGCAACACAGAGCTCTTCTTTATACCTCTTTTCATAGACTATCTTAGTATTTAGTATTCTGCAGTTACCGGTGCTGACTGTAAAATCTCCTGTGGATTGGTATACTCAAGCCCTTGTGCTTCGGCTACACCTCTGCAAGTTAAATAACCATTATGGGTATTGAGGCCCAACAATAAGGATGAGTCCTTCAGCATGGCTTCTTTAATGCCTTTTTCCGTCATTTTAAGAAGATATGGTAGGGTGACTCCTGTAAGAGCGTATGTAGATGTTTTGGGAACCGCTCCAGGAATGTTTGCAACTGCGTAATGTATTACTCCATGATTAATAAAAGTGGGGTTTTCATGGGTAGTAGCGTTCTTAATTGTCTCAACAGAACCTCCCTGGTCTATAGCTACGTCAACTATTACTGAGCCGGGCTTCATAGTTTTAACCATTTCTTCAGTTATGATTTTAGGAGCTCGGGCACCGGGTATTAAAACTGTACTGATTAAAAGGTCAGCCCCCTTAAGGATTTCATCCAGATTAAATTCATTACTGAACATGGTGGAAACACGGCCGCTAAAAGTTTCGTCTATAAAATTAAGCCTCTCCTTGCGGATATCCAGTACAGTTACATGGGCTCCCAACCCGACTGCCATCCTGGCTGCATTAAAACCTGCGATACCCCCACCTGTGATAACCACATTAGCCCCGGGTACGCCGGGCACTCCGCCCAGTAATGTTCCTAGTCCGCCGTTATTTTTCTGCAGAAGATTCGCTCCTAACTGGACAGACATACGTCCGGCAACCTCGCTCATAGGTGCCAGCAACGGAAGATAACCGTTTTGTAATTGTACCGTTTCATAGGCAATACCGGTTATTTCTTTTTCCAAGAGCACTTTGGTAAGCCTAGTATCCGGCGCAAGATGCAAATATGTAAAAATTGCAGAACCCGGTTTTAATAGATTATATTCCTCCTCGATTGGCTCCTTAACCTTTACTATCAAACCTGCTTTTTGATAAACTTCTCCTGCCGATTCAATTATATCCGCACCCGCCTTGGTGTAGGCTTCATCACTTATACCGCTTCCGACGCCTGCGCCTTTTTCAACTATAATCTTATGATTTGCTTTTTTTAAGGCCAAGACTCCGGCAGGTGTAAGTCCTACTCTGAATTCATTGTTTTTAATCTCTTTAGGTACACCGATAATCATAAATAACCCCGCAATGCTATTTTTCTATTAATTTATAACTTCGTTAGATATTTGTCCAGTATTTTATTATTATGGATGATTATTATACAAGAAAAATATAGAATAGAAGTAAACCATACTTATTTATATCCGTCTAATTGTGTGAAAACTCTTTTTTGGCATATACCAAGGAGGTAATATTTATGTGGAAGAGAATTATGGCGATTTTTTTGGTTCTTGTACTCTGTGTTTCGGTCATGTGGTTTGCAAACCCACTGGTACCGACCATAACAGCTTCGGCTGACACATACAAAAGCGGATTTTCCATTGTCCCTGATAAGGAGGACGATACCGGTATCCCTTTAGATGCAAGTTTTATATTAAGTTCACAATCTGAAATTACTAAGGATTTTGTACAAAAGAATGTTTCTATGCGTGGAGGTGAGTTGTTTACTGTTACTCCCGCCGCTGATGGTAAGTTCATTCTTAAGCCCTCGGCTCCCCTTGTTCAAAATAAGGTATATTTTATAGATATCAAGACACAAAGCGGAAATACTGTAAGCTTTGCGTTTCAGACAAAACGTGACTTTACCGTTCTGGGCAGTCTGCCTGAAAACATGACTTCATATGTTCCTGTGGATACGGGCATCGAACTATATTTTTCATACCCTGACGTTAAAAATATTTCAAAATATTTCGAAATCAGCCCCAAGGTTGAGGGCCGTTTTGAAACCAACGGGTACACCACCGTCTTTATCCCAAAGGAGCTTAAAGCAGGTACTCTATATACAGTAACAATTAAGAAGGGGCTTTCGGCGAAAGACGGTTCAGCATCCCTTGCCGAAGATTATGTCTTCTCCTTCGAGACTTCTCCTGATGAAAACAGCACTGCAGACCCATATAAGGGCGATCTTTATATAAGTAACAACTGGAATGAGTACGGCACTTCCGAAACTCCTGCCATTGCCTTTGATTTATATATGAGGGATAGTATGGATTCGGTTGATGTGACACTTAAGCTTTATAGATTTAGTACTATTGACGATTTTATCAAGGCCATAAGGAAAAAGGAAGAAGCTCCTTTCTGGGCTTCTTATGCGTCAAGTAAAAATAGAATTGACACATCTAAGCTGGATGAGGTTCTTGAATTCAAGCAGAGCTTTAATCTCCAGAAATGGCAGCAAAAATACATGATGTTCCCAAAAGCTCTGGAGCATGGATACTATTTAGTAGAGTTATCCACAGATGAGCTATCTGCACAGGCCTTTCTCCAGATTTCAGATATAACGGCCTACACAATAGCTGATAAAGATAGCACACTCTTCTGGCTCAACGACTTGAAAACCAAGTCACCAGTCAAGGGCGCTGAAATCTTTGATTATATTGCCGGCAAGGGGCATTTGACTGATGTTTCTGGCCTGGTTAAGCTTCCCAATGTTGAAAAAACCGGAAACGGTTATAATATGACACAAGACCTTTACAGAGTAACAACCATCGATGGCAAGGTAAGCCTTATAAACAGAGGCTATTCCTATGACAGCGATTATTCCTATAATTATTTTGATGAAGGTAGCCTCAACTGGCGCTACATTCAGACAGACCGGACGCTCTATAAGCCCAGCGATACAGTTGAGTTCTGGGGCTTTATAAAGAGCCGAATCGATGGCTCATTCCCCAAGGATATCACTGTTGAGCTATCAAACGGCGGTTACTATTACCCAATGAGATCTGATATTATGGGACGCTTTTTACCATTCCTCTCTAATCCGTTGGAAATAATCAATCTTAAGACTGAGGGCGGATTCTACGAAGGAAGCATTAAGCTCCCGGCTCTTGACCCAGGTTCCTATACCATAACCGTTAAGGATGGAGACGAGGTTATTTCAAGCAGCTATTTTAGCGTAGAAAACTATATTAAGCCTCAATACAAGATTGATATCGTTTCTGATAAAAACGCCGTATTTGTTGATGAAGAAATTACTTTCACAATAAAAGCAACCTTCTTTGACGGAACTCCTGTTGCAAATGTTCCCCTAAACTATTATGTAAATGGATATAACGACAGTTATAACGGGCATGGTGTCACAGATAAAAACGGTAACCTTGAGGTTAAGCACACACCTAAGTACTATTCCAATATGCAGGGAGAAAATTATGCCGGCATAAGCGTAAGCGCTCAATTCCCTGAAACCGGGGAAATCAGTGAATACTATAATTACAGAGTCTTCGCCAACGACATAAACATACAGTCTAAGGGCGAGATTAAGGATAACAAAGTTATAATAGACCTCACCGTAAACAAAGTAGTGCTTGATACTTTAAATGATGATGACAATACAAATGATAATTACTTGGGATCACCTGTTTCAGGTCAAAGGCTCAACCTGAATATTGTTCATCAGACCTGGGAAAAGATTGAGACCGGCGATGAATATGATCCTATTAACAAGGTTGTCAGAAAGACCTATGAATACCGTGAGAAGAGAACTTCTGTGGGTTCGGCTACTGTAACAACTTCAAGCGACGGCACTATTCGGTATGAATTCCCGGTTTCTGCAAGTGACGAAGGTTATTATACTGCTGAGGTCACAGCTATAGACGGTGGCAACCGCAATATGAAGAGCAGTGTTTGGATTTACAAGGGCTCCATGGACAAAATGTATCCTCAATATAATGAATACTTCTATCTTAAGTCTGACAAGGAATCCTACAAGGCTGATGAAACCGTCAATGCACAGATTATAAACAACAAAGAGGAAGCTCTTAAGAATATGCCCACACTTTTTGTAGAGGCAAGAAACGGTATTCAGAAATATATAGTAAAGGATCAACCGTCTCTGAGTATGTTCTTCCCGGAGAGCTATGCCCCTAACTTCTCACTATACGCAATAGCCTTTAACGGAAGCACCTATATAAAGACTAATAAATCAATTGCATATGATTACAGTGAAAAGAAGATTAATCTAATAATTAAAACCGATAAAGAATCCTACAAGCCTGGCGATAATATGACAATTAGTCTCGAGGCAAAGGATATCGACGGGAACCCCGTAGCCGGTGCAAAGGTCAATATTTCGCTGGTAGACGAAGCCTTACTGAAGCTTTCGGGCCAGTATATAGACCCTCTTGCTCATCTATACAGTTGGATGGGCGATGGAATAATTAGCTCGGCAAGTACTCGTGATGAAGGTGTAAGAGCTACTTACGGAGCATTAGGTGGAGCGAATAATGCAACCGTTAAATATGATATGGTAGCACAGGAATCTATGGTAGAAGCGCCAACAGCCGCACCTGCCTCCGAAATGGATAATGGAAGCAGCGTTACCGTCCGTTCAGAATTTAAGGATACGGCTCTGTTTAAAACGTTAACCTTAAGCCCTACCGGATTAGGTTCCTATACCTTTAAGTTACCCGATAACGTTACATCCTTTAGCCTAGCCGCTGCTGCTGTTTCAGTAGACTTATTTGCAGGCTCCGAGATCCAATCTACCAAGGTAACAATGCCCTTCTTTATTAATGACGCATTAAGCCTTGATTATCTGGTCGGCGACAAGCCTTATGTTGGTTTAACAGCATATGGAGACGGTCTCGACGAGAATGAAACTGTAAACTTTGAGCTTACAATAAAAGAGCTTCCGGATTATAAGCAAACTGCTCAAGGTAAAGTATATGAGCGAGTTAACCTGCCTCTTCCAACTCTTACCGAGGGGACATTTACAGTAGTTATGACGGCCAAATCCGAGTCTGGAAATACTGATGCGCTAAGCCGTACAATTACTGTTTATCCCTCTTACAGAACTATTGAGACAGTTAAACAGAACAAGGTTATAGCCGGTATGAAGCTTGAGGCCGGAAAGAGCGGCTTAACCACCTTGATTTTCACCGACGCAGGGCGCGGTAGTTTGATTAACTATTTACACAGCCTTTCATGGGATTATGGAAAGCGCCTTGATCAGAGGCTCGTAGCAAATTACGCCAGAACGCTTTTGAAGGAACTTATTAAAAACAGCGAATATTATATAGATTCTATCGAAGTTGATCCGGCAGAGTATAAAAACGATGACGGTGGTTACGGAATTCTTCCTTACGCCGGAAGTGATATGAATCTTACTGCTCTTATTACACCTCTTTTGAAGGATGTCATGGATACAACGGCATTAAAGATGTACTTCTACAATGCTGTAATGTCAGATAAGGGTGTTCAGGCTGCCGCACTGTTTGGCCTTGCCGAGCTTTCCGAGCCTGTTCTTCTGGATCTTAACAGAGCCGCTCAGGTGGAAAACTTAACCCTTGAAGAATACATCTATCTGGGCATGGCATACGAAGCTTTAGGTGACCTTACAAAGGCAAACGAGATCTATCAGGGCAGAATTGCTCCTGAGCTGGAGCGCCAAGATCCTTATATCCGGGTTAAAATTAAGAAGAACGATACCGATGCCTCATATAAACAGACAGCTCTGGTAGCCGCTTTTGCAGCAAGAATAAATAACCCAGATTCTTCAAAGCTCTTTGCGTATGTACAGAACAACTACTCCAAAACACAGTATATCGGAGTTGAAAAGGTATTATATTTGTCAGAGATGGCTGAAATACTTCCTGATACCAAGGCTTCCATAGAATATGCCATGAACGGAAAAACCTATTCTGCCAAGCTCGAGGACGGATACACCGAGGTAGTGAAGGTTCCGTCAATAAATATCGGTAATATGAAGATAACCAAGGTTACGGGTGATGTTTCTGTATTGTCACTGTTTACCGGTTCCTATACCGATAGCGTTAAAAATGATACCGGTCTTACTCTAAATCGAAAATACTATGATGCAGCTACAGGTGAAGAAAAGACCACTTTTGCTGCCAACGATTTAGTGAAGGTCGTAATCACGTACACAATTGACAAAACCGCTATGGACAACACCTATGAAATAAGTGACTATGCTCCTGCGGGATTAAAACCATTGAATAATCCTTGGAGTTATGGGTTCAGAGATTCCTTCGGTTGCTGGTACCGCCAGTTTGACGGGCAAAAGGTAACCTTCGTGGTCGGAAAGTATGATAAGGGCAATCCTCCTAAGCCGCTGGTCTACTACGCAAGAGTCGCCAGCCCCGGAGAATATGTCGCCGAAGGTACAATCGCCCAAGGTTCTATTGTCAAATCCAGCGTCGTTACCATTGATAGCACCAAAATAATAATTGAGAAATGAGTAGCGGGGACGTTGACTTTTACTCATTTTAGATGAGTAAAAGTCAACGTCCCATTATATCTTTTGTTTTTGCAGAAATATGTGTAAAATAGTCTTAAAATCTCTGATTTTAAGACTATTTTCATATGGCGACGAGGTGCTTATTTATGAAGCTTGACAGGCTTGTTTCAATACTTGTGCTGCTTCTGAGAAAAGAAAGAGTACAAGCCAGAGAACTGGCTGAGCTATTTGAGGTTTCAGTCCGTACAATACACAGAGATATTGAGGCAATAAACCTTGCCGGTATCCCTATTGTCACATATCAGGGAGTAAACGGCGGAATAGGCATCGCAGAAGGCTACCGGCTGGATAAAAGCGTTCTTACCGAGGATGAGATGTCCACTATTGTTTCAACCTTAAAAGGGATTTCTTCAACGATTCAGGATAAAAAATATGAGATTCTAACAGAAAAGCTAAGGAACATAATTCCGACAAAACAGCTTGAAAACATGGACTCAAAAGTTAAGCAGTTGATAATAGATTTCCTCCCCTGGGGCTCGAGCAAAGATCTTAAAGAAAGCATTTCCATTATAAAAAAGGCTATAGAAAATCATTATTTAATACAATTTGACTACATAGATTTTAGTTCCAACAAAACTGCCCGTACCGTAGAACCATATTCACTGGTACTTAAGGGACATAATTGGTATTTGTATGCCTGGTGCCAAATAAGGCAGGATTTCAGGGTATTTAAATTAGCAAGAATTAGGGGACTGACAATAACAGACTCTTATTTCGAGCCTAGAAATCTTGAACCTGACAGCTTAAGCTTTGACATGGAATGGAAAGACATGGGCTCACAGATTTCGCTACAGCTTCTATTTGATGAGGAAATGGAAAATGTGGCTTTGGATCTTTTTGGTAACAGCCTTGAAAAAATGGATGATGGAAAACTCCTATTAAAGATGGAAGTACCTGAAGGTTATTGGCTATATGGCTTTATTTTAAGCTTCGGAATCGGGGTAGAGGTTATTAGCCCTCCCCATATCCGCAAAATACTGGCTGATATAGCAAGAAATATATATGAAAAATATTCTTCATCAGAACCATGACATACAGATGTCATGTATTGGCTGATATACTTGAGAAAAAGCTTGAGGAGGCCAAGAAGATGGATTATCAAATTACTTTGAAGCAGCAAAAGTCACAGCCAGTTTTATCAATTCGTAAAATAACATCAGCGAGCAAATTGCCTGAAGAGATTGGCAGCGCATATGGAATGATTGCCGCGTACATGCAGGAGATGGGAGAACAACCGAAAGAGGCTCCGTTTACGGCGTACTACAATATGGATATGGAGAATCTGGATATAGAAATAGGATTCCCTGTGTCCAATCCCATTGAAGGACGTGGAGTCATAAAAGCGAGTGAGATTCCTGAGGGTAGATATGTGGAAGGTATGTACAAAGGTCCCTATTCCGGAGTAGCAGCGGCTTATGATGCCATAAATGCCTGGTTAAATGAAAAAGGGCTAACCCCCACTGGTATAGCATATGAATACTATTTCAATACACCCGGCGAAGTCCCTGACAGCGAGCTTCTGACAAAGATAGTATTTCCGATTAAGTAAATAGATTCCATGGATATTGATTAGGTGGAGAGGATGTAAAGTGCATCTTCTCCTTTTTTGTGGGGTGTTCTATACATATCTGATGGGACCACAAAGCCAGTTTATGGGCCTTATCCCCCAGGTAACCATATTTTGAATCCCCAAATAGCGGTGTTTTGATATTTGCCATCTGTACTCGTATCTGATGGCTTCTTCCTGTCAATAAATTTACTTTTATTAAGCTTAGGTCTTGTTTATGGGCAATTACCTCATAATCTAAAATTGCTTCCTTTGCTTGTGGTGTGCCAGCTTCTACAACACTGACCACATTGGTCTGTGTGTCCTTAAGAAGGAAATCTGTCAGACGCCCCTTTACGGTCTCCGGATTGCCTTGTGCCACACAAAGGTATATCTTCTCCATTTCATGCTTGCGAATCTGTTCAGAGAGCCTTGAAGCCGCCTTAGATGTCTTGGCAAAAACCATTGCTCCTCCAACCGGCCGGTCAAGTCTATGTACAAGCCCCAGAAAAACATTCCCAGGTTTATTATAACGTTCTTTAAGCTCGTATTTCAGGATATTAAGCAAATCCGAGACACCGGTAATATCACCTTGAACAGGGATATCCGGCGGTTTAACCACGACAAGTATATGATTGTCTTCGTAAAGAATCTCAATTGCCATTGTATAAGGCCTTCCGCTTCAGTTTTATGACATAATTGTATCATTGCTCCCCATCTTAAACAAGGTGATAGGGGTGACAAGGGGACGGGGGTTGTGTCACCTCCTGAGGTGTGACACAAC
>JAEYOK010000027.1 GCA_023411795.1 Bacillota bacterium | reverse complement strand
CGGGCTTTTATGATTTAGCCTCTGCATATCAGTCTGTGCACATCAACTATTGAAAGCGCCGTGTACCGAACGGTACGCACGGTGCTGTGAGAGGACGGCGGCTAATCACCGCCTTCTACTCGATTATTTAAAGAATAAAGTGAGGCGAGATGTTAAAGCTTTACTCAGCTAAGGATAGTTCTTTTTCCAACAGTTCTATAATAAGAATGTAATTGCGAGTTATGTGATAAGGGTCTTTGACAGGAAGAGCCACAACTTTTTCCTGAGGTTTTCCCTCTCTGGTTCGTATCTGCTTCCATTCTCTTATAGAGGGGTCCTGATTTGGGAAAGTTTTAAATACATAATCAGAGACTCTGGAATAATAAGAGAGGAATTGTGGATCTTTTGTTCTAAAATATAATAAAAGGGATGTATAGAGAGATTCAGAATGGACCCACCATAATTTGCTGTCCCAATCTCCATATACCAAGCGAAGCTGTGCCTCGTCGCACATATCTTTATCGTAGCTTCCCGTAATTTCGCCTCCGAATGAGTTGGTAAAATGTAAATACCCCTCAAACTTTTGATCCCATCCATGTTCAAATGCTTTTCTTGCAATGTCGCTAATTTTATCTAAACGTTGAGGTTCATGCAAAATATCCGCAGCATCAAGCTGGAACCACATATCCTCTAATGTATGACCGGGGTTAATATGGTCTCCAAAGAGCCCTTCAACAAAAGTATTATCTTTAGAGATTATCTCATGGAGTATATTATTCTTGTCAACAAAATTGTTAAGTATATCAGAGCTAAACGCCTGTATATCAACCTTATAGTTATTACATATATCAGGCTCTATAATCTGGGCAGCGCGATACATTTCGCAGGCGAGGTTTGTACCTATCATAGGAATACTATGCATGCGATATTCAGTTCCAATAGGGTATGGAAGTGAATTAAAAGAATTTTGTTTAATACGTTTGTAAATAGAAGTGTATAAATTTTTAGCAAACTCCCATGATTCAATATCTTTTGTAAGCGCAGAATACATAGCAAATCCGGCTGCCACAAAGCAATCGGCAAAAATACTGGAGTCTAAAACATCGATTCCATCAACATATTTAGCATTTCCCTTTGCATCCATCAAAAATACACATCGCCAGTCATCTTTAGCCATGAGACAATGGTTATAAAGAAAGTCCCGGCCGTGCTTTGCAAGCTGTAGAAAATGTTTCTTTTCTTCTTCGGAAAATGTATTGCCTTTCATTGAGGCCAGTTTTGACCATATCCAAACAAAACGGCCTTGTGACCAAGTATATTTATCATCGCTTACAAGTGTTTCTCCTGAATTATCAAAACAATTGACAAATCCGCCGTTTTCTAAATCAACACAACGTGAAAGCCAAAAGGAAAGAATATTCTCTTTAAGTTCATTTTCATAGAACGACAGTAATGATTTAATTCCTGATTTATCCAATGTTATTCTCCTTTATATTCTTAACAGACTCACGGATAATTAGCTCGGGCATTATAGACAGAGTTACACTATTGATACTTTCATGGGCTTCAAAGGAATTTATAAGCAATTGTGTTGCCCGCTGCCCGATCAGATGTCCTGATAGTCGTATTGTAGTTAATTGAGGGCTTATCATAACCGCATTGGGAATATCATCGAACCCTATTACAGAAATATCTTCAGGGACACGAACGTTATGTTGTTTAAGTCCGGCTATTATACCACATGCTATTAAATCGTTCAGAGCGATAACCGCAGTATATTTTTTTTCCTGCTCAAGCATTTTTTTAGCTAATATTGCACCTATGTTATATTCGTATAGACCATCGTTTAAATCGTCCTCATATGTTACAGAAATGATATCATTTTGCCCAAAGGTAAGACCGTGCATAGCCATAGCAAATCTACAGCCATCCAGGCGCTGGTGTCTTGATGATCTGCTAAGAGGAGGTGTAAGAAAAGCAATCCGTGTATGCCCTTGGGAGATTAAATATTCTGTAGCTATTTTTGCAGCTTGAAACATATCGGCTGTCGCATTTAATGCGTTGTTTAAAGTGGGGAAATCTGATTCAAACACACAGGCCAAGCCACCTGAAGAAATATAGTGTTCAATAGTTTCGGAGTTATCATCTACTGAGCAGACCATCAAGCAACTGATTCTTTTTTGTATTAAATCATTAACATATTTACGCTCGAGCAAGGGATCACGCTGTGAAGCAAAGACCATAGAAGTATAACCACGTTTACTGGCAATATGCTCGATTCCCATTACTATCTGACTAAAAAAAGGATTCTGAAAAGAGGGAATTATGATCCCTATAGATGGATTAACTGATGTCCTTAAAATTCTACCATATGGGTTTGGCATATAACCCAATTCCTTAGCAGCACCGATAATACTTTGCCTCAATTCATCACTAACAGGATAATCGCTGTTGCTTAGTACTCGGGACACTGTTGCGACGGAACATTTGGCAGCTTTTGCCACATCACTTATTACTATTTTATGCTTTGCTTTTTGCTCAGACATGGTTCACCTTCTTTTAAACAGTAATAATCTTATTATATAAAGAATGTTTGACAAGTACAAGTAACAATATAGAAAAATTTCAGAAATTAATAGAAATAAAGTTTCTGAGACAAAATTGCACAACAAATTAAGTTGGTAGGTAAAAAAATTGTCATAATTGTTGACAAACCGGAGTAATCTTTCTATAATAAAAATATCGATGATGAGTAAATGAGCCGGAATTACTCAAAAACGCATATAATTATGCAGAAAAATGAATACTATTACATTTATTAGCAGTCACAACAGACAAGAAAGATCGTTATGATCTTTTTAATTTAAATCAATAGAAATCGATTTCTATGTATTTCTTGAAGTTAAAGGAGTATTACAGTGAAAAGGATGCAATTTGATGAGATTACTTTATCTGTTTTCCCCGATAGAACAGAAATGGGCGTAGCATCGGCCCAAGAGGCAGCAGAGTATGTTTTAGATTTATTAAAACAGAAAGAAACAATTAGGTGTATTTTTGCAGCTGCTCCATCACAGTCAGATTTTCTGGATCGCTTTTTTGCGGATGAAAGAATTGATTTTAGTCGCATAGAAGTCTTTCATATGGATGAGTATATCGGACTTCCCAGTGATGATCCGAGAAGTTTTAGCTCATATCTGAGAAAGTATTTTGACTCGGTTAATTTGAAAGCAGTCCACTATATTAATGGAATGGCTGTAAATCCGTCAGAGGAATGCGAAACGTACGGAAAAGAGCTAACATCGGAGAAAATTGATATTGTCTTTATGGGTATCGGGGAAAATGGGCACATAGCCTTTAATGATCCGGCAGTGGCAGATTTTAATGACAGTAAAACAATGAAACCTGTTGAACTAGATTTGACATGCCGCAATCAACAAGTCAGAGATGGGTGCTTCAATTCTTTGGATGAAGTTCCTACTATGGCGTTAACTCTTACAATTCCAACTCTGCTTTTGGCAGACAAACATTTTTGTTTTGTACCTACTAAAGCAAAAGCACAGGCTCTTGCAGAAGCATTACTAGGTGAAATTTCTGAAAGTTGTCCCGCGACAGCCTTAAGGAACAAACCGGGAGTAATGATGTATGTAGATGAACCATGCTTTTCTATATTAAAAGAAAAACTGTAACTATTAATTTGGCAACAGCCAAAAGAATAACAGGAGGAAAAATCTATGAAAAAAAGACTAATTACCCTAATCAGTATTCTAGTAGTTCTTGCAATGGTATTCACCGGATGTGGAGCTAACAAGAACTCCGACCCGACTCCCTCGGTTTCTCCAACAGATTCAAGCGCACCACAAGCCAGTGAACCGACAGAACCTGAGCTTAAGCAAACAGATCGCGTTGTCCTTTATGCTGCAGGTTCAACCAACCAGAATGAGATGATTCAGAGATTATGGGCAGAACTCTATCCTAACATTGAGTTAGAAGTTGTTTCGGCAGGTTCCGGAGAACTTCAAAATAGAATTATTGCTGAAGCTGGCAATCCTCAAGGTGACGTTATGATGGGTGGATCATATGCAGTCTACACAGCACTGGAAGACTATCTTGCACCATACGTTTCCGAGAATGTTAAAGACAGCATCGAAAAGTTCAGATCACCAAGTGATAAGTTTACAGCAGTCCAGATTAATGTTAATACCATTATGGTTAACAACAAGTTACTCAAAGAAGCTGGAATAACCGTAGATGGTTGGGAATCATTGACCAATCCTGCGATTAAAGGCAATATCATATTTGCAGATCCATCCTCTTCTTCTTCAGGTCGTGAGCAGGTAGTAAATATGCTCGCTGCTATGAATACCACCGGTAATATTGAGGATGGTTGGGGCTTTATTGAGAAGTTTATCGAAAATCTTGATGGAAAGATTTCATCAAGCTCATCAGCTATCTACACAGGCGTTGCTAATGGTGAGTATGCTGTAGGTATAACAAATGAAGAAAAAGTTATTGAAAACATGGTTAACGGTGCAGACGTAAGTGCAGTTTATGCTAAAGAAGGTATCACACTTAGAACATCATACTGTGGTATCATCAAAGGCGCACAGAATGAGTATAACGCACGTCTCTTAGTAGACTTCTTTACCTCTAAGGAATATCAGCAGGCTTGTGCTGATGAACTATATCAGCGTTCAATCCGTTCTGATGTTGGCTTCCCTGTTGAAGGAATTGCCGCAACTGAAGACTTAAATGCAATCGAATATCCTACAGAGTGGGTTGAAAACAACTCCGATGCTCTGAAAGAAAAATTCCAGGATCTTTGGACCAAATAATATAACTAATATGGACAACTTATTCGCCGTCCTCTTTCAAGAGGACGGCGGATAAAATGGAGGAAAAATCATGGCTGTTGCAATCCATATCAAAAACATTAAAAAACAATATGAAGATAATGTAGTAATACGAGATCTGTCAACTGACATAAAGCCTGGTGAATTATTCACACTTTTAGGCCCCAGTGGTTGTGGAAAAACAACCCTGCTACGAATGATAGCTGGTTTTAATTCTATCGAATCAGGTACTATTGCTTTTGATGATAAGATTATAAATAATGTGCCCGTATATAAGCGTAATTTTGGAATGGTCTTTCAGAGTTATGCAATTTTTCCGAATATGACAGTATACCGTAATGTTGAATACGGTTTAAAAAATAAGAAGCTATCCAAAGCTGAGATTAAAAAGCGTGTAGATGAGATTCTCGAAATCGTTCAATTAACAGAGTATAAAGATCGCTATCCTAATAAGCTATCGGGTGGTCAACAGCAACGCGTTGCTCTTGCTCGTGCCGTTGTTGTGCAGCCTCAGGTTTTACTTATGGATGAGCCCCTTTCAAATCTTGATGCAAAGCTTCGGCTTGAAATGCGTACAGTTATCAGCAGACTGCAAAAGGAATTGGGAATAACTACAGTTTATGTTACCCACGACCAGGAAGAAGCACTAGCTATATCTGATCGTATTGCAGTAATGAATAAGGGAGATATCTACCATTGTGATGCTCCGGAAATTATTTATTCAAGACCTTATAATACCTTTGTCGCTAATTTCATAGGTAGTTCAAGCATGATAGACGGCACCGTTACAGCCGTTGGTGATGTTACAAACATAAAAATGGCAAATGGTTTGGAAATAGAAATGGACAATCTTGTTTCATTGGAAGTAGGTCGTAAAGTTGTTGTAGGCGTTCGTCCCGAAGAGTTTATTATAGCGTCTGAAGGAAAAGGAAAGAAGGGAACGGTTAAGCTGAAACAATTCCTTGGTAAAACAATCAAGTATGAGGTTATCTTTGAAGATGGTACTGAGATAGACGTTTCAAGTGACACTAATTCAGCTGATCGTATATACGAATGCGGAGAGACAATTAATATGTCGGTTAATACCAAACGTATCAATGTTTTTGATATGGAAAGCAAGACCTCATTAATAAAAGGAGTGCATAGCAATGTTTAAAAAGAGCAAAAGCAATCTTTTAAAAGGCTATCGCATAGATTTTTGGAGTTTAATTACACTTATTTCATTAGTTTTTTTCGCAATGTTTCTGGTCTACCCTGTAGGTCGTCTTATGGTTAATGCATTCCAGACAAAGGATGCCATGGGGACCTTTTCTTTCGGTAACTTTGTGAAGTTCTTTTCCAGAGCTTATTATCGTAGCGCTATATGGAACAGCGTTAAAGTGACCTTTGTCGCGACAATCCTTACCATTGCTATTGGCGTTACTCTTGCTTATATCACCACAAACTTCAAAATCAAAGCGGTCAAGGTCATTAATATTATTATTATAGTATCTATGTTCTCCCCACCTTTTATAGGGGCATATTCTTGGATATTAATGCTTGGACGTGCAGGGGTCATTACAACATTCTTTAAGGATGTATTAGGTATAACTCTGCCGACAATCTATGGATATAATGGGATATTGCTGGTATTCACCCTTAAGCTTTTTCCATACATATATATGTATGCAAAGGGAGCTTTGAAAAAAGTCGACAAATCTCTGGGTGAGGCCGCAGAGAGCCTTGGTGACCATGGATTAAGAAAAGTTATGAAAGTAAGTATTCCCCTGATAACCCCAACCATTCTTGCAGGTTCAGCTATTGTGTTCCTTAGAGCCTTTGCTGACTATGGCACACCACGTTTGATTGGAGAAGGCTATACCGTTATGCCTGTGCTTGTTTATAATGAGTGGCTGTCGGAAACCGGATCCAATGCAAATTTTGCTTCCGCTATTGCTTTTATTATGATTCTTTTGGCAATTGTAGTATTTGCACTTCAAACATACTTCAGCCGCAAGAATTACAACATGAGCATGCTTAATCCCCCTGAACCAAAGCCGCTGAAAGGAATCGGCAATGTTTTTTCCCATATGTTTGTATATTTGGTATCTGCTTTGTCAATCTTACCGACATTATACATAACACTTATTTCCTTTAGGAACTTTAAAGGTGGATCAATTATGGTAGAAGGCTTCTCTTTTACCAATTATGTTCTTGCATGGGCTAAAGCCAAGGGGGCAATAGCAAATACATTTAAATTTGGTATTACAGCGATAATTGTTATCGTTCTTCTGGGAACAATGTTTGCCTATGTTACTGTTCGGAAAAAGAATATATTTTCTCGATTCCTGGATGCCTGCGTTCAATTGCCTTATGTTATTCCGGGAACAATTTTCGGTCTGATGCTCCTAATGTCCTACAATACAGGCTCTTTAGTGCTGACTGGTGGATCTACACTGATTATTGTGGCCTATGTAATTAGAAGAATGCCATATACGGTACGCTCCAGTGCGGCTATACTAAAGCAAATAAATCCGAATATCGAGGAAGCATCACTATCCCTAGGTTATTCTTCAATGCCGACATTTTTCAAGGTTACAATGCCTGCGATGATTCCGGGTATTGTCTCAGGAGCAATTTTAAGTTGGATCACTTTGATTCAGGAACTATCATCCACATTAATGCTGTATACAAGCAAAACCGCTACAATGTCTACTGCAATCTTCCAAGAGGTAAACCGTTCTGCTTATGGTACTGCAGCAGCTTTATCCACAATCCTTACTATTACAATGGTAGCTTCACTTTTGGCATTCTTTAAACTGACGGGTAATGCAGACGTGGATATGTAGAACTAAATATCAAAAAGGAGTTAGTTAATGGATATAAAAGTATTATTATTTGATTTTGATGGTACAACCCTTCAACGGGATCAGGTGTATATATCAGTAAGAAATATGCATGCTCTGCGTGAAGCAATGAAAAAAGGGATTATTTGTATTCCTTGCACAGGGCGAAGCGCTGATATGTTTCCTCCGCAAATCGAGGAGGACAAAAGTTTCCGTTACTGGGTATCTGCCAGTGGGTGCCGTATAATTGATCGTTTAAATAATGAGGTTATTTATAAAGGGGAATGCTTTACACCTGAAGAAGCTGCGCAAATTTGCAGGATGTATGAGGGTCAACGGATTTACAGTGAAATAGCAGCAGAGGGAAAACTGTATTTTGAACGTGAGGTTAATGACAATTTACACTTGGCTCCGGTTCCTCCTCATCATGTATGGTATGTACTGACCGGTCGTCAAATCGCAATTGACGGAAAGCTATCTGATTACTTCCTTAAGAACAGGATTGAAATTGAAAAATTTAACTTATATGGGGTTCCTGAGGATAAACAGAAACCGTTTATGAAACAGTTGGAGTCAATGGATTTTGTTAATTTTCTTGACGGAACACCCAAGGATATGCAGTTTACCTGTTCTCGTCTGAATAAGCCTGCAGCCATTCAGGCATTGCTGGATCATCTCGGCGTGACATACGAGAATGTTATGAGTATTGGTGATTCTCTTGGAATGGATGGATGCATCATAGAAAAATCTGCTTTGGGAATAGCAATGGGTAATGCGCCCCAAGCCCTTAAGGATATTGCATATGATGTAACCGATGATAATATCAATGACGGACTTGCAAAAGCTATTGAGAAGTACCTGCTTTAACAAAAGGAGAGACTATGGATATCAACGTAACAATGGGAAATTATGTCCCTAAACATAAATATCTTGTTTGCATAGATTCAGACGGATGTGCCTTTGACACGATGGAGATAAAGCATAAGGAATGTTTCTGTCCGGCAACTATTGATAATTGGGGACTGCAAGCCATATCAAAATATGCACGAGAGGCTTGGGAGTATGTAAATCTATACTCAAAAACTCGTGGTATTAATCGTTTTAATGCTTTAATAAATGTTCTCGATTTTCTTTCAGCCCGCAAGGAAGTGAAGGCTCGAAATTTCAAAATGCCCGATTACGAATCACTTTGCAAATGGGTTGAAACTGCTCCTCTTCTAAACAATAGTGAACTGGCAAAACTAGCCGGCGATCCTGTTATTGATCGTACCATAGAATGGTCGTATGATATAAATCGCCGCGTTGCAAAGATGGTTCACGATGTTCCTCCTTTCCCGGTTGTAAGAGAGAGCTTGGAACGTTTAAGTGAAATTGCTGATATTGTAATTGTATCGGCGACTCCCCGTGAAGCTTTGCTCAAGGAGTGGCATGAACACAATTTGGATCAGTATGTTGCATTATTAGGAGCACAAGAGGACGGAAGTAAAAAAGAGATCATAAACCATATTAAGCATCATTATGATTCAAACAAGTCAATCATGATTGGGGATGCACCTGGTGACTACGATGCAGCTTTGAGCGGTGGAATATTGTTTTATCCCATCTGCCCCAATGATGAAGAAAATTCATGGCAGGAGTTTTATTCCACTGTTATAGATTTGTTTGTTTCAGAGTCCTATGCCGGTCATGAAATGGAAAAACGTCTTGATCATTTCAATCAATGTTTGCCCAGCACACCGCCATGGACTAATCGTTAATAATAAATTCGTTAAACAATAAGATTTCTGAGCGAAAAGTGCAGGAATCTTTATTGTATTTAAATTATATCAAGGTATGGAAGGAGATAGCTTATGTTAGAAGGAGCTGTTATGGATCTCTACTATAAAGAGGTCATAGGTATAATTGATGAGATTCGCTCGACTGAGAGAGAGTCTATTCTGAAAGCTGCAAGAATTATTGCTGATCATGTTAAGCAGGATAAAATCGTATATGTATTTGGTCCCGGTGGACATTCCAATCTGGCAGCAATGGAGGTATTCTTTAGAGCAGGCGGCTTAATGCATATAAGTGCAATGTTGAACCAGGAAACTATGTTGAGCGTAGGCAGCTTGAAGTCAATGGCTACTGAAAGATTGCCGGGTTACGGTAAAATTGTGGTTGAAGACTATGGCATTAGTGAAGGTGATTTGCTGATAGTTTGTAATGCCTATGGAATAAACTCAGCTACAATAGATGCAGCATTGACCGCAAAGGAGAAAGGTGCAAAGGTGATTGGTGTCAGTTCTCACGAGCATGCCAATAATTGCCCTAAAGATCATCCTGCACGTCATCCTTCTAAACAGAACTTGCATGATATAGTAGACTGTTCTGTAGATTGTAAGGTGAAGTTAGGAGATGCAGTTCTTGAACTAGAAGGTCTGCCCCAGAAGATTGGTGCTTTAAGTACATTTGCTAATGCATATGTCATGAACAGCATTATCATTGAAGCTATCAATATGCTTGTAAATGAAGGTATTAACCCGCCAATCTGGCGCAGTGGTAATTGTCCCGGTGGTGATGAATGGAACAGCCAGTTCCTGTATCGCTTCCGTGATAGAATTCGTTGTTTATAATTTGGAGGTCATATGATAGTTCAAAAAATTGATATACACGCTCATAACGTTTTTCAGCACGAATATGCAGGTATGGGCGACGGTAGATACTATCCGACAACCGTGGAAGAAATAAGAAAGATGTACGATGCAGTTGGGGTTGAAAAAGGTGTGCAATTACCCCTTGTTTCCCCAGAGCATCATAATGATTTATTAACCAATCGTGAAGCCAGATTGCTGGTTGAGAAACATCCTGAAACCGTCGGATGGTGGTTTTGCAATGTCGATCCACGGTGGTTGAAAAACACAGCTGATGCTGATCTTTCAATTGTTATGGAGTACTATAAGTCTCTTGGTGCGAAAGGAATAGGGGAACTAACGGCAAATATTTACATAGATGATCCTATGATGCAGAACCTGTTTTATCATGCAGAAAAGTGCGGTTTGCCGATTTTATTTCACATTGGAAAAGCAGGCGGAGATGATTATGGTATAGTGGATGATCTTGGACTACCACGCTTAGAGGAAAGTCTTAAAAAATTCCCCAAGCTGATTTTTATTGGTCATTCCCATAAATGGTGGTCAGAAATCAGCGGAGATTGTTCTAACGAAACCAGAGGGAGCAACCCTAAAGGACCGGTGGTTCCTGGTGGACGCGTAGTAGAATTAATGCGTAAATATCCCAATATGTACGGTGATTTATCTGCAGGCTCAGGAGAGAATGCCATTATGAGGGATCCTGAATTTGGCTACAAGTTTCTTGAAGAATTCCAGGACAAATTATTCTTTGGCTTGGATTATTGTAACGTTTCAAATTATCGTTACCTATCAAATTTCTTGGATGAGGCCGTAGAATCAGGTAAAATCTCTCAGATAGCATATAATAAAATCTGCCGAGAGAATGCACTTAAATTATTGGAAGGTTGATAGATGCTAGGAATAGGTATAATTGGCGGGGGTTCAATCTCAGAGAAGCATATAGATGCAATTGGAGGTATGGGAGAGGCTCGGGTAGTGGCAGTTTCCTCTCGTTCCTTCGAGAGTGCAAAAAGCGCTGCAAAAAGATGTAACGCCAAAGCTTGTGCCTCCAATGACGAATTGCTTTCTCGTAACGATGTGGATGCGGTTATCATCTGTACACCAAACGGTACCCATGGTGAAATTGCTATAGCCGCTGCCAACGCAGGCAAGCATGTCATAGTTGAAAAGCCTATAGAGATTACATTAGAGAAGATAGATGCAATAATTCAGGCGTGCAAGAGTAATAATGTGCAATTACACGGAATCTATAACATTCGCTATAAACCTGTTTTCCAGTTCTTGAAAAGAGCTGTTGACAGCGGACGTTTTGGAAGGATTATTAATGCTAATACAGTTGTTCGCTGGTACCGCACACCGGAATACTATCAGGATTCCGGATGGCATGGCACATGGGCTCTGGATGGCGGAGGAGCATTGATGAATCAAAGCATTCATTATGTTGATTTGCTCCTCTGGCTTGTAGGCGATGTATCTCATACATTTGGATATACCCGCACACTTTTACATGAGGGTATTGAAACCGAGGATACGGCAGTGGCTTGTTTTGAATTTGAAAACGGTGCTATCGGTTCAATTATTGCCACAACTTCTACATACGGGGGGTTCCCTGCCGAACTACAGTTAACAGGTCAAAAAGGCACTGTTTTGGTTCGTGATAATTGCGTTGAACGCTGGGATTTCTGTGATCAGGATCCTCTTGATAGCGAAGTTGAGTTATACCAAGTGAACGGTAATACGAAGTCCTATGCGGAACCTGCTGCGTTTTCATATGCCGACCACAGAGCACAGCTAGAACAGATTGTTGATGAAATAATTAACAAAAGATCACCAACTGTTTCGGGAGAAGAAGCAAGAAAAGCGGTTGAACTAATTCTGAATATCTATGGTTCTTCAAAAGAACGGTGTGAATTTTAGAGTAATAGAGAATAAAGAGATATATTAGGGGTTTTTAAAGAGATATTAGAGGGGCAAATTTCTAGTATTTTTGTAGTAAAGGATAAGGTATATCCCTACGTATTTTAAAAATAGGAGTAAGAACATGAAAACGATTATAAAAAATGCGCAACTGATTTTTCCTGACAGAATTGAAAGAGGAGGCCTTCTACTGGAAGGTGATAAAATCAGCGAAATTTATCTTGGTGAAGTGCCGGAATTACAAGGGGCGCAAGTAATTGATGCAGGGGATAACTATGTTTCTCCCGGCTTCATAGATATGCACACCCATGGTGCCGGTGGAGCCGACTTTATGGACGGTACTACTGAGGCTTTCATAACAGCTTGCACGACCCATCTTAAGCACGGGACCACAACAATCCTTCCTACAACTCTTTCAGCAGGCTTTGAAGAAATGTATCGTGCTGTTGATAGCTTCAGGGAAGCGCGTGAAATTCTTAATAATGCACCGCATATGCCCGGTCTACATCTGGAAGGACCTTATTTTAACATGGAACAGTGCGGTGCACAGGATCCTAAGTTTATTAAGGACCCTGATGTTGAGGAGTATACCGCTATTATTGATTACGCAAAGGGCGATATAAAACGGTGGTCGATTGCTCCTGAGCTGAAGGGTGCAATGGAGATGGGCGATTATTTGCATATGCATGGGATTTTGCCCAGCATTGGCCATAGTAATGCGGAATATGCAACTATTAAGGAAGCAAGGGATCACCATTATACTCACGTTACACATTTGTACTCCGCTATGTCGACCATTACCAGACGCAGTGGGTTTCGCTATTTAGGCGTTATAGAGAGCGCATATGTATTGGAAGACTTATCGGTAGAAGTTATTGCAGATGGATGCCACCTTCCACCGGAATTACTTCACATGGTATATCGTCTGAAGGGTACAGATAAAACCAGCATGATTACAGATTCACTACGTTGTACCGGTCAGGATGTGACTGAATCCATAACTGGAAGCCTTGAGAACGGTCAAAGAATTATCATTGAAGATGGTGTGGCAAAGCTCCCGGATCGAAGTGCATTTGCAGGAAGTATTGCAACCTCGGATCGTTTGGTACGAACTGCATATAAAATAGCCGGAATACCACTGGTAGATAGTATTAAGATGATGACAATCACTCCGGCAAAAGTTCTGAATATAGATAACGAGAGAGGCAGTATTGAAACGGGAAAAATTGCTGACCTAGTAATTTTCAATGACAATATTGACATTAAGTATGTCATTTGCAGTGGCAATGTAGTTAAATCATGATTTAGCTATTAGCAATATACCTTCTGATCCAGAAAGAGCATCCGTTTGGATGCTCTTTCTACAATTACTCATAATTTTATTTGTTAACTGCCATATCTATTGCCTTTAACTCATCATCTGAGAAATATAGATTATCAAGGCATTTAATGTTATCATCAAGCTGTGAAACCTTGCTTGCTCCAATCAATACCGAAGTAACCTTATTATCTCTCAAAACCCAGGACAGGGCCATCTGTGCAAGACTTTGCCCGCGTTTTTCCGCAATATTGTTGAGCTTCTGAATAATTTGGAGTTGTTCTTCTGTAATCCTCGATTTAGGGAGAGAAGGTGTTACCCCACGACCTGCTCTGGAATCCTCAGGGATCCCATTAAGATATCTATTGGTTAACATCCCCTGTGCCAAGGGACTAAAGGCTATTATTCCTATACCTATTTTTTCGGCATAATCCTTAAGCCCATCATCTTCAATCCAACGATCTAATATTGAATATCTGGGCTGATGAATAACAAAGGGAGTTTTAAGTTCCTTTAATATTTTATAAGCTTCCTTAGTGTCTTCATACTTGTAATTAGAGATACCCACATATAGTGCTTTGCCTTGTCTGACAGCGCTGTCCAGAGCAAGCATGCTCTCTTCGATAGGAGTATCTTTGTCAGGTCGGTGATGGTAGAATATATCAACATAATCAAGGCCCATACGCTTAAGACTTTGATCCAAGCTTGCGAGAAGATACTTTCTTGAGCCGTTGTCACCGTAGGGACCCTCCCACATTGTATATCCGGCTTTTGTTGAAATAATCAGCTCGTCTCTATAAGAAGAGAACTCTTCTTTCAAGATACGGCCAAAGTTCTTCTCGGCAGAGCCGGGAGGTGGCCCGTAATTGTTAGCCAGGTCAAAATGGGTAATTCCCATATCAAAGGCCTTAGTTACAAGGGCTTTCATATTTGACATGCTATCGACGTCACCAAAATTCTGCCATAGTCCAAGTGAAACCGCCGGGAGCTTAAGTCCGCTTTTTCCCAAACGATTATACTTCATTGTTTGATAGCGTGAAGAATCAGCAAGGTACATAGATATATCCCCCTTTTTTATTTATATATATAATATACCACCGAAAAAGGAGGTAACATCGGTGACAAGGGGACGGGGTTAGTGTCACCATCGGTGACACTAACCCCGTCCCCTTGTCACCTAGGCTGAGTTTTCCTTGCGCCTGACAAATTTAGAGCAGGCTTTTCGGGCATTTCCGTCACATTTACGGACAGAAAACATATCGCATACACCATATGAATTTATATTTTCATGGGGATGAAAAATAAAGAATTCACAATCGCTGCAACGGTAGAAATCCAGCTTTTTAAAGTCATCCATAATAAAATATCGGTGTGAGGGGCAACAATAATCGTGTGAAACTATACCCTTTTCACGGCAAAGTATATCATTAGTAAGCCCCATAGGTTTACCCTTCATGCAATTTTTGCATGTTCTTCTTTCGGGTTGGGCTATCATAACCGGCTTCACTTTTTCCTTTAAGCTAGGGGTCTTACATTTCATTTGACGGTTTACTCCCTAATAATTACTTCTTAGAGATTATACCATATTACCCAATTATGACCCGAGATAGTCCGGATAGCCATTTAATAAATATCAAATAAACGAGCTAGAGCGATATCATGAGTTGTTTAACATAACAAGTCATTGAGATAGCATGAGTTGTTTAACATAAAAAATCATTGAGATAGCATGAGTTGTTTAACATAACAAGTCATTGAGATAGCATGACTTGTTTAACATAACAAGTCATTGAGATAGCATGACTTGTTTAACATAACAAGTCATTGAGATAGCATGACTTGTTATGTGGTATAATAATCAAAAAGACTTTCGAGGTGGAAGAGATGCCAAGAATATACCGCATTAGATATATTCCTTCTGAAACGATTGATCTGTCCTCCGATAGGTTGCTTTACCACGATAAACACTACCTTATTACTGAGTGGGAGCCCATAAAACCCCGGGATGACATAAAGTATGGTATTTCATGCGTCTTTTTTGATAAAGGGTGGAAGATTAGCGCCTTTATGGGTGCAAATAGAAAAATAAATTATTGGTACTGTGATATTGTTGACATAGAATATAATGAAGAAACAGATTCATATTACCTGTATGATCTTTTAACAGATATAAAAATAATGCCCGACGGAAGAGTGGTAATAGCTGATTTGGATGAGTTGGCTACCGCCTTTGAAGAAGAACTTATAACAAAAAATCAACTTTCTATGTCGCTTAGGCAAAGTAATGATCTTCTTCGAATGATTTATTCAACTGATGTTCCCGAGTATGTGAAGAATATCATTTTTAGCCATACAGGACTTGAGGTATAAAAGTATGAACGGAGATATGAACGATTATAATAGTGCCCGAAGACTGGGGCTTAAAGAATACTCTCACTACATCTCACAGGGACGTAGCGGTTATCTGCCGTTTCTTGACGGTATTCTAAAAAACATTGATATAGTTTCCGAGGTGGATTTAGGTCTTGTCGATATTCCTTTGAAAAAAATCAGGGGGACCTATACATATCTGAGGAGTATATCATTTGCACGAAATTATATGCCGTTGATGGAAGTGGACACTGAGTTCGCAATAAAATGGCAGAATGTCTGCAATATTCAGCAACAGGAAGGCTTAAGGGATCCTTTGAAAGTTTATGAATACCTGAACTGGTTTTATATTGTAGAGGGTAATAAAAGAGTTAGTGTGCTTAAGTACATGGACATTTACTCATTTTATGGCAAGGTTACACGCCTTATTCCGAAGTATGATGAGAATAATAAGGATATCCGAATTTATTATGAATTCATGGATTTTAATAAAAAGACAGGGATAAACGAAATATGGATGTCAAATGAAAAAAGCTACCATGAGCTTTGGGAAATTATTAAGGACTATAATCCCCGAAGCCGTTTTGTTGATAAAGGTGACCGGTTCAAATATTTTGCGAGCTCTGTTTATTTTAATTTTAGAAAAGCGTTTTATCAATTAGGTGGCGACAAACTGCCCATCACAACAGGAGATGCGTTTCTGGACTTTCTTAAGATCCATGGCATCAGTGAGGACTTTACCGAAGAAGAATTTAAAGATAGAATCTGGAGGTTGTTATCTGAGCTTAAATACTATTCCGGACCTGAGACTGTGGATATACAGCAGAGTCCTAGTCTCAAAGTAGAGAAGAGCTTTATAGGAAAGATAACAAAGTGGGGTTATACAGGGAAGATTAAGGTTGGATTTGCTCATGCTACCGATAGTAAAACATCTAGTTGGACTTATTCACATGAACTGGGAAGGATGCATCTTGCCCATGTTTTGGGAGATACAGTTGAGACAGTTTCTAGGTTTAATCTGCCTGAAAGCAATGAAGCAGCACCTATACTTCAAAGTATGGTAGACGAAGGATGCAATATTATTTTTACAACTACTCCTTCGCTTATTAATCCTACTCTTAAGGTGGCGATGGATAATCCGGACTGCAATCTACTTAATTGCTCATGCCTCCATTCATTTAAACATGTCAATACGTATTTTGGACGAATACATGAGCCGCGCTTTTTAAGCGGAATAGTAGCAGGTGCCATGAGTAAATCCGGAAAACTGGGTTACTTAGCTCCTTACCCGGCCCCCGATATTATTAGTGGTCTTAACGCGTTCACCCTAGGAGCCCGAATGGTTAATCCCAGAAGTCAAGTATATGTTAAATGGACTGTTTGTGGCAATGATAAGATAGACACTAATAAAGTTACCTTAGACCTTATTTCAAAAGGGATTGACATTATATCCCACCATAACACATTGGTTAACCGTATGTTTTCAAGAGAATATGGTGTTTATACTCTGAAACAGAATGAAGATGGCAAATTTATTCCTGATAAGTATCTGGCTGTTCCGGTATGGAACTGGGGAATTTTTTATGAAAAATATATAAGGAGTATTCAGGCCGGTGGAACCAAGCTAGGAACTGAAAATGCAAGCTCGGGAAGAGTCAGGAATTATTGGTGGGGGCTCGATTCCGGTCTTTTAGATTTCTTTTATGCAAAAAGCAGTGTTCCATTAGAGACCCAAAAGCTGGTCGAGTTCATAAAAACATCGCTCATATCTCAAAGCTATAAGGTTTTCTCAGGATCTATTTATGATATAAACGGAAAGCTTATGGTTGATAGTGGTGAAGAGTTACAGCGCGAACAGATTCTGTCGATGGATTGGCTTGTGGATGGAATTATAGGTGAGATACCCGACATGGAGCAATATCGATCAATAAGCGATTTATCCACAGGAAAGATAGTTTGATAGTGGGTTTAGATATCTATAATATAGTACCCATATGCATCAATGATGGTAGTATCATTATGCATTATTGTACGTGGGGCTCTTCCGAAATTAAGATGCATGTGACCGTGGAACATATATTTTGGCTTGTATTTTTCAAGGAAGGGCAAAAATGCCTTAAATCCTGTATGGCAAGCGTCTTTGCCATCACTTATACCAAAAGCGGGAGAATGGGTTACAAGAATGTCAAAACCTTTGTTTTTAAAAATCTTGAACCTAAGCTTTTTTATTCTTTTCATCATCTGCTTCTCAGTATATTGATATGGTGGTGTAGAATATTCCGGGTGACGGTTATACTGCCTACAACCTCCTAGTCCAATTATGCGTAAACCCTTATATACGACTAATTTATCCTCAATGCTGTCACATCCACCGGGAGGATTATTAAGGTATTCTGTGTCATGATTTCCGTGAACATAGTAAACAGGTGCTTTTATCATGGTAGCAATAAATGAGAGGTAATCGCTTTTCAGATCACCACAGGAAATAACTAGGTCAACTCCCTCAAACCGTTCACTATCAAAGTGATCCCAGATATACTTGTTTTCAATATCGGATATCAAAAGTATACGCATTTTGCCTCCATAATTTAGCCTGTGAAATGAATAAACGATAGATTTAATTCTATTGTAACATGTAATGACAATAATATTTATACACCTTCTTTAAATAAGCTAAACAAAAAAAGCTTAAATCAATTGCTTACGTTTGATATAATGATTTAAATACCTCAATGATTTTTTTAGGAGATATATGATGGATAAGCAATCATTTATGGATGGGGTTACATATAATGAAAATGGCTTGGTGCCAGTTATCACCCAGGATTATGAAACAGGTGATGTGCTCATGATGGCTTGGATGAATGAGGAAGCATTACGGCTTACTATTCTAAATAAAAAGATGACATATTATAGCAGGAGTCGCCGGTGTCTATGGCTAAAAGGTGAAACATCGGGGCATTTTCAAAGGCTTATTTCATTGTCAATTGATTGTGACGGAGATACTTTGTTGGCTAGGGTTATTCAGGAGGGAGCGGCCTGTCATACTGGAAATCGCACCTGCTTTTACAGAAAATTAGAGGAACAGGAAGGATAAAAAAATGAGTGAGAAATTTGAGATTATCAAAGAAATCTACGACGTAGCAGTGGACAGAAAATCTAACCCAAAAGAAGGTTCCTATACCAATTATCTTTTTGATAAGGGCATCGACAAAATTTGCAAAAAGGTAGGGGAAGAGGCAGCCGAAGTCATAATTGCGGCAAAAAATGATAACCATGATGAGATTCGCTATGAGGTAGCCGACCTTATTTATCACATTACTGTTCTTTTGGTTAACCAGGGCCTTTCCTGGGAGGACATATGCCAGGAACTGATAAATAGACGAGATAAGAAATAGTAAGCATGCTTGAGTAAGAGGGACGGTGACTTTCACTCATTTTCTATGAGTAAAAGTCACCGTCCCTCTTACTCTTTAAAGAAAAATAAATTTAACCTATTGATTATTAATATGTTTATTGTTACAATAAATTACAGTAAATTTATGTTATGAGTAGGTTAAAAATGAAACTAGGGGAAATACTAGATAACAAATATAAAATTGTCGGTATTCTGGGTCAAGGGGGTACAGCTCAGGTATTTTTAGTCGAGAATATTGTATTAAATAATATTTGGGCTGTTAAGGTGTTATCAAAAAGTAGCCAATGGATTTCATTTGAGATGGAAGAGGTTGAAATACTTAAAAGACTTAGTCACCCAATGCTTCCGAGAATAGCAGATTTATTTGAGGATGAAGATAGAATTTTTATAGTAATGGATTATTTTTCAGGCTCTAATCTATTGGATGTACTGCAAAAAGAGGGCCAGATATCCGAGAAAATGCTTAAAAAATGGACTATAGAATTGCTCGAGGTATTTGAATATTTACATAGCAGAACTCCGCCTGTTATATACAGAGATCTTAAGCCTGCAAACATGATTGTTGATGATTCAGGCAGATTAAGGCTGGTGGATTTCGGAACAGCCAGATTTCATAGAGAGGGAACGGATGAGGATACTATTTACATAGGAACGCAGGGGTATGCGGCTCCTGAACAATACGGAGCAGGGCAGAGCGACCAACGCACCGATTTTTTTAATCTGGGAATGACATTAGTTCATTTAGCCACAGGGATACATCCTTTAAAAATGGGGCAGACAAAAATTGAGTCCCATTTAAAGAAAGCCGGTATATCAAAAGGCTTTATAAGATTTATTGCAAAATTAGTCGAAACAGATCCCAACAACAGGTTTCAGAGTGCTAAAAATGCATTAGTAGCTATTAATAGTGCTATGAAACCAGTAATTTTTATTAAAAGAAATAGAAAAGAAGCAGTATGCGATTTTCGAGGTGTAATCGGAATAGCGTCGTATTTGCCCGGAACAGGGGTAACCGCTCATTGCATTGCTTTGGGAAGATATCTATCCAAGAATAGAAAAAAGACGACATTAATAGAACTAAACAGTAGCGGTGATTTTAGTAGAATTCGTGATGTCTCTGATTACCTTGGAGAGCTTAGAATACAAAGAGAGAACAACTTTGAAACGCTGGATATGGTTTTTTATCCCAACATGTCAGATAGCGGAGAGATATCAAGAAAAGGTATTGATGTAGTCATTCTTGACCTTGGAAAGCTTGATACCGGAAAGAAATTAAAGGAACTAAATCGTGCTGATATTAAGCTTATTCTGTGTCCTAGGGCTACATGGAAGCATTCGCTTTTTGTCGAATATGATGACAATATCAAATCCTTATCAAAGGACGAGTGGATTTATATCACATGTGAAAGTTCAGAAAGACAAGTACTTAAGAAAAGATTCAAACACATTGTTACTTATTCAACTCCGGAAAATCCTTATTATCCTACCGAAGAAGAACAAAAAAATACTGAACGTGTCTTTAAGGAGATCTGCCTAATTGTAGAGAGAAAACAAAATTAGAAGGGAGAACTACAGTAGAATATGATACTTCGACCGCAGCGCTATAGAACACTATTAGGGTTTTTATTGGGAATGTTTATATCAATCATAATTCTTGGAGTCGCTTTTTTCTATTATCAAAGCAACATAAATAAAATCACCGAGCAAAAAATGTTGGAAATAAAAAATAGCGCAATTGAAGAATATATAGAAAACAACCCCACATCGCTGATATACATAGCTACATCCGAAAAAAAAGCCGGTGAGGTATTAACCGATCAAGACTTAATTCCCGCTGAGATCAGTGCAGATATATTGCCTACCGATGCAATAACAAATCCTTCTTCTGTCGTGGGAAAGGTCACTCGATGTAATATATCTAAAAATATGCCTATAACTATGTCAATGCTATACGAAGAAGATGAATATCCTGATGATATAAGGCTTGTAGAATATACTACAGTATATCTCCCTCAAAAACTTGAGCCTATGGAATTCATCGATATAAGAATTATGTTTCCAAACGGACTGGATTACATTGTCTTATCTAAGAAGCAAGTTAAAGATTTGCAAAGACAATCATCGGAAAATCAAAAGAATACTATTTGGTTCCATGCAGGGGAGGAAGAGATTCTAAGAATGGCCAGTGCCATGATTGATGCTAGTATAGTTGATGGCACTATATTGTATGCTCTTCCCTATGTGGCACCTGATATACAAAGTGAAGCTGTGAAAACTTATCCATCTAATCCTGAGGTGCAAAGCCTTATTTTGCAAGATCCAAATATTGTTCAAAAAGCAGTAACCGAGCTTGAAATTCGAAACCGGGAGATATTTGAGAAAAGAATAAATGAAGACTTTCAAAATTCAGGTAGGAACAAAATATTTGGAGACATTATTGATTCTGTTAATATAAATCCTGTTGTGGACAATGGCAATATAACTGACTCCGGTACAGGGGTAACTGGTGTAGAAGACAAATTGTAATGATGGAGGATACGATGAACGTTGTGTTTCTTGGCAAAAGCACAGAGGAAAAGAGGTTCCTGCTCTTGTGCCTGGCGAAAACTATATCGAGTTACAATAAAGTAGTCTTAATATCCAAAAATCCATACTCATACGAGAATGAAACAGGAATCTATGATTATTGCGGTATTGAAATCATAAGGTGTGAAATTCAAGAAAATCCACTATCTAAAGTTTCTGACGAAGCATATAATTTTCTGGATGTTGAAGAATTCATCAATGTCCCTGAAGATTATGTTGTGGTAGCCGTAAGCGAACCGACAAGAAGGATTCTTGAGGATTGTGCAAAACTTGCCAGCGAATATACATGGTTTCAACCTTCGCTCAATATCTTTTTAATATTCCTTAATGTTATGGAGTACTGTAAGATTGGGGAAAGGTATATGGAATTATTCTGGGAGCGAAGTCTTCCGAGTTTTACAAAGATTACACACACACATACCATATATTTTGAGGATTCTAACCGTAATGTGATGATTGAAAGCCAGTTTCAAAATAAATTACCGTTAAAATCACTTTCGCCGTCACTTAAATCTGCTCTTAAAGGAATTATACAGGATATTTTTTCGTTGGAAAAAAAAGAAGTAAAAGTTATTTTTAAAAAGGCTGAAGGGGTGTAAAAAGGTGCAAATATCTATTTGGTCCAATATGCATGGACAAGGTGCAACAAGTGCCACTACAGCAGCTCTTGCATCAACAATATCACAGAAAACAGCCTTTAAGACACTTGTTGCCCACAATCATATTGAAAGAAGCGCATTAGAATGCTACTTGTTTAGACAATCCATAGAAGTTGAAAAGACTGTCCAAAGCCTTAGTAACCAGGGGATAGACGCATTGGTAAGGCTTTTTATAAACGGAAGGCTTAAGCCAAATATGATTGCGGATTATACATATTCTCTTCTTAAGAATCATCGTCTGGATATTCTTCTTGGAACCTCAAAAAAGGAGAGAATGACTCAAAAAGACCATGATGTGATATTAAGTATAATTAACTGCTCAAAAGAATTTTATGATTTGGTTTTGATGGATGTTCACAGCGGGTTAAAGGAAAACAATAACCTTAAAATTTTAGAGAGCTCGGATATCATTATTTTTTGTATAAACCAGAATTCTTTTCTTTTAGAGGATTTAGCAGTATATCAAAGAGAATATCCTTTTCTGAAACAGAAGCGGTCAGCATATGTCTTATCGCGATTCGAAAAAGGGGGGAATATGACTTCTGGAAATATAGCCAGAAGATATGGAATCGACAAGGCTTCAATCTTTGAGATTCCGAATAGCGTACACTTCATGGATGCCCTAAATACTGGCAGGGTATTTGAGTATATAGCTTTTAATCAGAATGCAAAAGATTCTGAGGAAAAAATATTGATAAACTCATTTAACCGGTTGTGTGAATATATTGTTGAGGGGAGTAATAAGCTTGCCTGAACTTATGAACCAAGTCTTTATTATATTGATTATTTTTGGGCTGGGCATTGCTGTTTATTTTTTCTTTATTTCATCCAGGCACCAGAGAGAGGTTGATGAAGGTTCTGATCCACTTTTGTTTTCAATACCTTCTCTTATTGATTATGTGAAGGATTCCATAGACGAGATTACCAGAACTAATTTATTTGAGCTGGGACTTAATGAAGTCGAGTTTAGGAAGCAGGCTAACAAAAGAGCAGAACTTAAAAAGGCACTTAAGGTATGCATGCATGGCTCGGTTGAGGATAAACAGTTTGTAAAGTCATTTATCTATGACATTTTATTTTCCTATATACCACAGGACAAAATTAACACAATTATTCCATTTAACAATACCTATCTTCTGCCGGTAAGAGATAAATTTGCAATTATTCTTCATATGCTAAAAAAAGAATATGGTTTTGATGCCCTGACACATTTTATTGATACTAATGGGTTGGACAAGCTAATGGAAACTGAAGACGGAGAATTAGCTTTTACTATTACTAAGAAGGATATTGATGAAATCTTTGATCGAATGGGTCTTGTACTTAGCAACGATGATCGCCTTGAAATAATTACCCAGGCTGTTTACGAGCGGTACAAAGGTCTAGGTGTTATTGATGAAATAAGGGATATGAATATTGACGGAGTATCCGGTGGGGTGTCGGGAGCCACAAAGGATTTACCGATAAATCCGCTAGATTTTAGGGAGTCATTGGATACAATCGATAGCTTTTCAGATAACACAAAAGCGAATGGAAGGATTAAAAGAAACTATGAGAGCATCTGGATATTTTATAAGGGGAAGTCTATTAAATTAGATTTTCTCGGCTTTGAGTCCGAAAGTGAGCTAAAAAGGGTTTGTCAGATAATATATAGATATAATCGCGGAGGACAACTCTCAGAATCAACAGGTTACCGGGTCAACGAAATGAAGGATGGGAGCCGTATTTTAGTGGTAAGGCCGCCCTTTTCCGAGTCATGGGCTTTCTTTGTACGTAAGTTTTTCATTAAAAATGTAACACTCGAAATGCTCATACAGGATGAGAATGCTCATTTGCCAATAGAATTAATAAAATACATAGTAAAAGGTGGCATGATAACATCTGTTACAGGCCAGCAGGGTTCTGGCAAAACAACTTTGCTTATGGCAATGATAAAGCATATCTATGCGTCATTGACTCTTCGTATTCAGGAGATGGCTTTTGAACTTAATTTAAGAAGGCTGTATCCGGGTAGAAACATTTTATCATTCAGGGAGACAGAGAACATATCGGGTCAGCAAGGTCTGGATATCCAAAAAAAGACCGACGGTAGTGTGAACATATTGGGGGAGGTGGCAACCGATCCGGTTGCTGCATGGATGATACAGATGTCTCAGGTTGCCTCTCTTTTTACCTTGTTCACGCACCACGCAAAAACTACGCGGGATTTGGTCTATTCCCTCAGAAATTCTCTGCTTAAGTGTGAGATGTTCAATAATGAAAAAATAGCTGAGCAGCAGGTTGTCTCAGTTTTGGATTTTGATATTCATTTAGTGAGGGATTATCAGGGAAGACGGTATATAGAAAGGATTACTGAAATAGTTGAGCTGCCTGATTATCCCCTGCCGCAGGAATTTAGGGAAAAGGAGGACCTGGCTGATAAAGCTAAGTCGTTCATGAATACCTCGGCTGAATATTTTAAGAAGATGAGCGACAATAGGATTTTTGAACCCCGGAATATAATTGAATTCAAGGATGGCCGCTATGTTGTTGTGAATACCATAACATCAGATAGAACCGATAAGATGAAGAAAGCTATGACTGAAAAGGATGTTCAGGATTTTGATGCTTATTGTGACAAATTCTTTAACACGCAGAAAGAGGTCGCGATATGAATAAATACACAATTATCGGTTTAATATGTCTTGTTCTTGCCGTTCTGATGATAATTGCTAATATAGGGTTGGCAAAAAGACAAAAAAGAAGTGGAAAGCAGCTAAGTGAAAGCAAATCCAAAAACTTTACATTCATTCTTACGTTATACAGTAAAATATCATCTATTCCTTTATTAAACAATCTGCTTATAAGCATAAGAAAAAGGCTGGAGATACATACTGTATCAGATGTGAAAACTATACAAAAACGAGCTGTTGTTTTGCTTCTCACGACAGTAGTTTTATATTTGACCGTAGTTGTAGCCTTTTGGGTAATAACAAAGGATTTACTGATGCTGGTTTTGCTTACTGTTCTGCTCTTTTTTATTGGGGATACAGTAATAGAACTTTTTATAAACAACCTTCAAAATAAGCTATTGAGACAGCAAATAAGTTATCTTGAGTTACTTAGACATAAATACTATGAACAAAAATCTGTGGAGGATGCCAATCTGGAAGCTTGTAGCCTGCTTAACAAGCGCGAAACCTATGAGGTTTATATACATGCTGAAAGAATTAACGATATCCTAACATCGAAAGATGCTGATGAAGAGCTGGAAAAATACTATGAAACTGCTCCAAATAAGTACTTTAAGATGCTTGCCGGGGTCATCTATATAACAAAGGAATATGGTGACACTCAAGTAAAGGAAAGCTCGGTTTTTATACGTTGTATTACCTATCTTGGCAGTGAAATCAAGGCAGAGATTTATAAACGTGAAAAGTTAAAATACGCATTGAAAAGCCTTAATACGATCTCCCTCTTACCGATGTTTTTCCTCAAACCGCTAAGAAACTGGGCTGCAAACAGCTTTACACCTCTGGAAAGTTTTTATACCAGTAAGATAGGGATAATTCTTGGTATAGCTACAATTATAGTATCAATTATATCCTATATAACACTACGTCGGCTTCAACGGTTTGACAGGCCTTTTAATACCGGTTTTATAAAAAAATCCTTTGAGCAACAGATATATGATAAGTTTCTTCATAAGTTGGTGGACAGGTTGATTCCAAAAGGATACACGTCAAAGAAGAATTCTTTGACTCAATTAATTAAGAATGCTATGGCACCGCTTAATTTAAAAACTCTTTATACCCGCAGGCTTATTATGGCAACACTGTCTTTCATATTTGGTATTTGCTTGTTTATTGGCCTTATGTGTTATACGAGGTATGTCATTCTTTATCAACCGCAGACACCGGAGGGATATCTGGGTGGAAAGCTCTCAGAGGAAGAATATAAAAAACTGCAAACCATAACTGATATGGACCGAACGATTATCCTAAGACTTGACAAGAATAGTGACAAAGATAAAATCCTTGAAGAGATTAAAAAAGAGGGTTCAATTTACCAGCAGGAAATGAATATTGTCGCTGAAAGAATTAGTTTAAAGATGCAAAAGCTTTCAGATAACATATTCTGGTGGTGGCAGCTGCTTGTGTGCTTCCTGTTATCTGTCCTTGGTTATAATGCTCCTATCATGGGCCTCCGCTTCATGGCCAATGCGAGAAAAATAGATATGGAGGATGAGGTTTCTCAATTTCAAACTATTATTTTAATGCTCATGCATATGAGCCGAGTTCATGTTCAAGAAATTCTGGAATGGATGGAAACCTTTTCGTTACATTTTAAAGTCCCTTTACAAAAATGTATACAAAACTTCAGCTCGGGTTCGTACGAGGCATTGGAACAGCTTAAATCTGAAGTTGGATTTGGACCTTTTTTATCAATAATAGATAACCTTCAGCTCGCCAGTGAGGATTTGGATGTAGCAAGAGCTTTTGAAGAGTTGGAAAATGAGATGAGCTTTAACCATGAAAGTCGCAAAGAAAGCAATGAGAGAATAGTAGAAAGAAAGAAGAATCTTGGCAACATGATAGGCTTTATGCCTGTTTATGCGCTAATTGTACTATATCTGATAATACCGATGATAGTATCGGGGATGGAGAGTATTTCGGCGTTTTATAAGCAATTGATGCAGATTTGAAAATATATTAACCACTGGGAGGTAGAGATTATGGAAGGTAATCTATCTAAGGCGCTCTGGTTAGGCGTTTCAATACTGCTTTTTATAGCAGTGGTGACAATAGGCCTAAGTATTTTTGGAGGAATGAAAGATGTTAGCAGTGTCGCAAATGACAAAGTCGGGTCCATAGCCCAGAATTTGACCGAAGAGGAATTTAGAATGTTCGACGGAAAAGAGGTTAAGGGAGACGATGTATTGTCTGCCCTGGGAACCTTTTCCGGAAGAAGCGGTGAAGTAATAATAATGGTAGCCACCTTAGGCAATAATGGAGGAAATCAGGTTAATCTTGATCCGTCTAGTAATACAAATACGGGCTTGCAAGCAAGTTACACTGATTACATATCCGGTAAAAATGGTACATTGAAGGTGGATAACCGATGCATTATAATGTCACTGGCATCAGGAAGCAATAACCTTCTTACAAGCCAAAGTAAAACAGTCATGGATGCGGCAAGAAGGGATGCGGAAAACCCGAATCTTACTTCAAAATATATAAATCCGTCTGGGAAGTTTATTTCTCATCTGATTTATGATGATAACCTAAAAATCAGGGGTGTCATTTTTGCCCAACTGGAATAGCTATGAATAGTAATATTGAAAAGATTCTATCTATATCAATAGGTGTTCTATTAATTGCATCAGCATTTACTGTATTCTTCTCAAGCTATAACCGGCACATGGATTATTTAAATCAGAGCATGGATATTAACGATAAAGATGCGATGGTGGGTATCTTTGAGGGAAAAGTTCAGTCTCGTTTAACAGGAAACGAAGTTATACATAGGGTGATAGAGGCAAAAGGTATTCAGGAGGCCACAGAACTTTCAGCCCTTTATGGAGCCGGTGATGTAATTTCTGCAAAAGAGCTTGAAATATGGATTGATGGCAAAAAAGCCGAGCTTGTGGAATTAAACGACATAGATCCACAAGACTATTACGATGTGAAATACGAGACTGATTCTCAAGGTAATATAGTCAAAGTCATTTATTCAGCAAGATAAAATCAGGAGGGGTTATGGAAAAGACCCTTTGGAAGGTCCTTGCCTTTTTGCTATGCGCAATATTATTGTTTCTTGTGCCTTTATTGAACATGCTGGAAAGACAGGATGATATCGCATACAATGTTGTACTCACTGAGTGTAATCGGTTCGCTGATATTTGCAGGGATACGGGTTTTATCACACCCAACCAGTATTCTGATTTTATAAACCGAATAAATTCGACGGGAAACTTATACCAAATTAGATTATCCCACGTAAAGAGATCTGTTTCCCCGATATACAAGCAAACAGGTGGTACGTTGGCTTTTACCGGAGAGCATGAAATTATCCATGTAAACATAGGCGAAGAAGAGATAATGGGGGTGCTTTTTCCAATAAATACAGCATCGCCGCTTGATAAATCACGGCGTTACAAAATGGGTATGGGTGATCTTTTTTTTGTCGAAGTTAAGAACAAAGGGAAGACCATGGCCGTTGCTATTCGGGATATGATACTGTTTACAAATACGAGTGCGCCAAGCATATTTGTAAGGTCAGGGGGAATGGTGCGGAATGAAGCTTACTAGTCTAGCCATTATTTTTACCATAATTATTTCCCCCTTCCTTTTTTTAAGCTCACAATCCTCAAAAACGGCTATAGAAGATCAAAGGCTGCGAACTTATTATGACAATATTATAGATAACGCAATTCAGGATGCGGCTTTGATTCTTTCCCAAAAAGGATTCAGTGAAATGTCGAAGGCTAAGGAAACTGCAACGGAAGCCTTCTTTGATACCCTTTATTACTCATTTAATTCCTATACCAGTTCCTCAAGAAAAGCCAGGATAGACGCATGTGTTCCTGTATTGATCTTTTTAGAGAGGGAGGGGTTTTCTCTATATGCATTAAATCCATACAAAAACACTACCGGGCAGACTGAGGTTAAGCATATCTGGTTCCCTATACAGTATTATGCCGGCGAGCTTTTATCAGACAGGTACTGTATCAGATATACCCTTGAAAACAAAGTCTATGTTTATGACATAGTTGATAAAATTGCTTCTCAAGGCGAATATAAAGAATATAAAGACAGAATTTCATTCTTTAATAACGATCAAACCTTTGAAAACTTGAGGATTGCAGCTATAAAGAATTCTATCCAGGAAGAAATCACTTTATATATGAATCAATATAATCAATGGGCATCAGGGAAAAGTCTATATGTAAGGCTCGAATTTCCGTCAATTGAGGACTCGGACTGGAAGAGAGCACCGACTGACGAGGGTATACTAGTCATTGCTCAAGGCTTTCCTGTTTTATCAGGTAAAAGCTATCAACACTATGCCCTTGGAGGAGCCCGGGTAATAAGAAAAGCCCCAATAATAGGTTATACCTATCAGGGGCTCTTATCCTATTGTCGTACTGATTGTGATTATCTTTTAAATACAGTCTCATCAGACCCCAGCTTTAACAAGGATAGCATAATGCACTTTTCCGATGCCTTTGAAGCAGCCGAAAATGGGTATTTTCCATGCCTTCGCTGCGATTGAAAGAAAGAACTTACTACGTCAGACTGCGCAAAAACTCTTTTACCATATAATATTTATTCTTATTAAGCGGTTTGCTTGCGTACGATTTAAAGCGAAGCATGGATGCGGAGCGAGCGCGACTAGAAACAGGATGTTGACCCGGAGCGCTAAATCGTTGCAGGCAACAGCCGCTATAACTGCATTAATTTATTAAAGTGATTAGTTTTTGCACGGTGTGACGTAAAGGGTCTTGCAAAACATACAAATCACTTAGTTTCTAATATGTATTTGTTAAGGATTGATTCCAGTAATTCTTGGCGACCTGATGAAAGCTTTGGCTCACCGTTTTTCAAAGTATATGCCTCAAGTTGTTTGAATCCAACTTCTCCATCAACGATATCCTTTCCAATACCTTGTGTATAGCTGCTATAACGTTCCTTAACAAACTTATCGAAAACACCGTCCTGGACTAGTTTGTAGGCAATCTTGAAGCCTTTGGCAAAGGCATCCATGCCTGCTATATGTCCATAGAAAAGATCAACAGGCTCAAAGGAAGCTCTTCTTGTCTTTGCGTCAAAATTGAGTCCGCCTTTGTTAAAGCCGCCCATCTTGATTACTTCAAACATAGCCAGAGTTGTGTCATATAGGTTTGTAGGGAACTGGTCTGTATCCCATCCAAGGAGTGGATCACCCTGATTTGCATCTATACTGCCAAGTGCATTATTTATGCGGGCTACGTTAAGGTCGTGCTGGAAAGTATGCTGTGCCAGAGTAGCATGATTAGCTTCGATATTCAGCTTGAAATAGGGATCCAAATTATTTTGCTTTAAGAAGCCCAAAACAGTTGCCGCATCAAAATCATATTGGTGCTTGGTGGGTTCCTTGGGCTTTGGTTCAATGAGGAACTGGCCGGTAAATCCGATTTCCTTTGCATAATCCACAGCCATTGATAAAAAGCGTGCCAGATTATCAAGTTCCAGCTGCATATCAGTATTAAGGAGTGTTTCATAACCTTCTCGACCACCCCAGAATACGTAGTTTTGCCCGCCTAATTCTAGCGTTATTTCCATTGCCTTTTTTACCTGGGAAGCTGCGTAGGCAAAAACATCGGCATGATTAGAGGTGGCAGCACCATGGGTAAATCTCCTGTGACCGAAAGCGTTAGTAGTGCCCCATAGTAGCTTTACAGGACTATTTTCCATACGTGCTTTGATTCTTGAAACGATTTCATCCAACCGCTTATTAGTCTCAGCCAAGGTATCTGCCTCAGGTGCTATATCCCTGTCATGGAAACAAAAGAATGGAACGCCAAGCTTTTCGCAGAATTCAAAGTTAGCTTCGATTTTTGCATAGGCTAAATCCATAGGATCTTTTATAGTATCCCAGGATCTTTCTGCTGCTCCTGAAAGCCCGAAGAGATCGCCGCCACGCCCCTGAAAGGTATGCCAGTAAGAAACGGCATACCGTAAATGATCCTTGAGCGGCTTACCATCAATCAATTCATCGGGGTTGTAGTACCTGAAAGCAAGCGGATTATCGGTCTCTGCTCCTTCGTAAGGAATCTTCCCGATTCCTTTAAAAAATTCAGACATATCAAAAACCTCCTCTGTTATGAGATTTTATTTTATATTTCTGGGTCAATGTCCGAAGAGTTTTCTAATGGGTAAAGTGGCAGCTCCTAAAGCTGATGAATCCTCTCCGAAAGTAGATGCAAGGACTTGGCAATTGCAAAGTGGGTAGGCCAAGGCTGTCTTTTTAACTGTCTGTCTGATTTCATCAAGCATAAAACCAGAGTATTGGGAAAACTTCTTACCCAGAATAATCTCCTGGGGGTTAAATATATTGATTAAGTAACTGATAACCTTCCCAAGACTCACTGCAGCATCTTTAAAAATACTCATACATGCTGTGTCACCTGCCTCAGCACCATTAATCAAACAATCCAAAGTGGCTTCATAACCTTTTGTATCGTGATCTATGTCTTTGATTTGCTTATACCTAGAAACCATTGCATTAACCGATGAAATGGTTTCTAGACACCCGATTTTTCCGCATTTACACCTGATGCTATTTCCTTCCATTGGGATGTGTCCTATTTCACCGGCACTCCCGGAGTGACCTTTGTATATTGCACCTCTAACAAATAGACCGGCACCAATACCTGAATCAATATTAATACATATAAAATTTTCTCTATCCCTGTAGGTTCCCAGCCAATCCTCACAATTTGATGAACAGATAGCTTCGTTATCTATAAGGACCGGAATATTCAGAAGGTCAGTCAATCTGCTTTTAATATCAACCTGGGACCAACCTAGGTTAGGTGCGAGTAATATTTTTTGTGTAGGGAGTTCAAGCATTCCCGGTATGGATATGCCTGCGCCAATAATACGATCATTCCTCAGTTTAAGTTTCTTAGTAATCTGTTCATATGTTTTTGAAACAACAGTGATAAACTCTTCCGGGGTTAAGTTGTTTTCAAATTCTTCTTTTTTTTCGTAGCAAGTTTTCCCCGTAATATCCAAAAGTACTGTATAGACATATTTTGAATCGATATCAAACCCAAATGCATAGTACGAAGCGGGATTAAGCTCAAGCATCATAGGCCTTCTTCCACCTGACGAATCATCTTCTCCGACTTCGCATATATACTCTTCTTCTAATAGTGCACGTACTATTTGGCCTGTTGCTGTCGGGGAAAGCCCGGTCATATCAGCCAGTGCTTTTCGCGAAATGCCTTTATTTGTTCTGATCAGGTCAAGGATAATTGTTTTGTTTAATTTTTTTAAGTATTTATTGTTTCCGATTCGGCCTGTTGTCATTGCTTACCTCTTAACGATTTTGTAATACTGCTAAGGAGGAAAAGTCCTTTTTAAGTGACTGGTAAATGCTGTTATATAGCTTGTAGGAATTCTTATATAACTCATGGTTAGCAGTATCATAATCTAGTTTCATTGTTGTGCAGACTGCTTGATCACAGGCCTCAGGTACGCTGCTATATATACCGGCACCGACTCCGGCCAGTAAAGCAACACCAAGGGCCGGTCCTTCACTGGAATTGACAGTAGCTATGGGTGTTCCGAAAAGATCAGCCTGAATTTGTCTCCAAAGAGGACTTCGACCGCCACCTCCGGAAGCACGTACTTCATTAATAGGGATGCCCAGTTTATCAATGATGTCGAGGCAATTTTTAAGGCTGAAGGCCACACCTTCCATCACAGCACGAATGAAGTCACGTTTACTATGCTTAGCAGACACACCGAAGAAAACACCTCTGCAATCAGGATCAAGATGAGGAGTTCTTTCACCCATAAGATATGGAAGATATATTAAACCACCGGCACCCAAACCCGATTTTTCAGCCGCTTCATCCATCAGTGCATAGACATCTCTCCCGGTTAAATCAGCTGTTGACATTTCATCATGACAGAAGTTGTTTCTGAACCATTGAAGAGATAAACCTGCAGCCTGTGTAACCCCCATGATATGCCAGGTGTTCGGAATAGCATGGCAGAATGTTTGGACTCGACCCATTGGATCGATATGGACTTTATCTGTATAGGCAAAGACAACACCTGATGTACCGATAACTGATGAGATAATACCTGGTCTGACAATGCCATTGCCAATTGCACCTGCTGCTTGGTCGCCGCCGCCTCCCACAACCGGTGTTCCTTGCGCAAGACCGGTTAATTGAGATGCTTTTTTACTGATTACACCGGTCACTTCCTGTGATTCATAGACTTTTCCGAGCATGGATTTATCTATGCTTAATTTAGTAAGAACCTCATCGCTCCACTGTCTCTTTGATATATCAAGAAGCTGCATACCGCTTGCATCAGAAACCTCTGTGGCATATTCACCGGTGAGACAAAATCTTATGTAATCTTTAGGAAGTAAAATTCTTTTTGCTTTTTGGTAAATCTCAGGCTCGTTGTTCATGACCCACTTTACTTTTGAGGCTGTAAAAGCGGGTAAAGCAGGGTTTGCTGTTATTTCAATAAGTCGTTCTGAGCCGACAAGAGAGGTTATCTGGCCACATTCAAGGGTACTGCGCTGGTCACACCATATTATAGACTTTCTGAGAACTTTATCCTCGGCATCTAAAAGCACAAGTCCATGCATTTGACCTGATAGCCCGACGCCTTTTATGGCCTTGGGGTCAACTTGGCTTTTTCCCAGTACATTTTTTATTGATTTTTGTGTCGCATCAAACCAGTCTTCAGGGCTTTGCTCCGCCCATCCGTTTTTAGGCTGGTAAAGGGGGTATTCCTGAGTGTCAGAAGCAATTACATGTCCGGATTCATCAAAAAGAACAGTTTTGGTACCAGATGTACCAATATCAATTCCAAGTAGAAAAGCCATAATCCAACACCAACTTATTAATATGATATTAATAAGTATATACTGATTATTATAGATTTGCAATAAAATATAGAAATATTCCAAACAATCTCAAACAATAAGTCAAGATCAGCAATATATGATACTTTTTAATCAGGAACTAATCAGTTCGATATAAACAATTAAAAAGTTCTGGTATAATTTATAGGGCAGAAACAATAGTAAAAAAAAGAGAAGGCAGCAATGAAAACGATTTTAAAGTATTTAAAACCATATATTTTAAGAATGTCCTATGGGTTTATAATCAAATTTCTCGGAACAATAATGGATTTATTGATTCCGTGGGTTCTCGCCCATATTATTGACGAGATTATCCCACTTAAGGATATTGAAAAAGTGCTGCTTTGGGGTGCCTTGATGCTACTTTTTTCCGTACTTGCAGTTACAGGAAACATAGTTGCGAATGCGTTAGCTGCAAGTGTTGCGAGGGATATTACAAAAGTTATAAGGCATGACCTGTTTAAAAAAATATGTTATCTATCGAGCAAGCAGGTAGATAACTATTCTGTGCCTACCCTGATTTCACGGATGACTTCCGACACTTATAATGTTCACCATATGCTTGGTATGATGCAGCGTATGGGTGTACGTGCCCCTATTTTATTACTTGGTGGAATCATTGTAACCCTTACCCTTGATCCGGTACTCACATTGGTAATGGTTGGTATAATGCCATTTATCACAGCAGTAGTCTATTTTGTATCTAAAAAAGGGATTCCTCTTTTTACTCAACTTCAAACAAAAATTGACAACATGGTTAGGAAACTAAGAGAGGATATCAGTGGCATTCGGGTAATCAAAGCTCTGTCACAGGAATCTTTCGAAGCTGAAGGCTTTACAAGAATAAATAAAGATGCAACAAAGACAGAGCTGAAAGCAGGCACTACTATGGCAGCAGCAAACCCAACGATAACGCTGCTTTTGAACATCGGTCTGGTAGTAATAATTATAATAGGCGGCTATCGGGTAAATTCCGGTCTAACTGAGGTCGGAAAAATTATCGCTTTTTTAAGTTACTTCATAATAATCTTAAATGCTATGCTGGCTGTAACCAGAATTTTTACTGCTTATTCGAAAGCTATGGCATCAGCCAATCGAATAGAAGAGATCTTAAATGCTGAGGAGGACCTTGTGGTTATCGAAGAGCCATATACTGAGTCAGAGGTAAGGCAAAAGAGCGAAAAAAATCCGGAATATCATATAGAATTTGATAATGTATCATTTAGATACAATAAAGATACGGATGAGGATAAGGAAGATAATATAAGCAATATAAATTTTAAGCTCAAGCGAGGGGAATCACTGGGAATAATAGGTTCGACAGGTTCGGGTAAAACAACGATAATTAATCTTTTAATGCGTTTTTATGATACACAAAAAGGAGAAATCAGAATTAACACAAGGCCAATAAAAACGATAGATAAAGGTGAACTTCGCAGGATGTTCGGAGTTGCACTTCAAAATGATATTTTATTTGAAGATACGATTTTTGAAAACATTCGTTTCGGTCGGGAGCTGTCAGAGGAAGAGATCATAGAAGCTTCAGAATATGCTATGGCGAAAGAATTTATAACTATCCGGCCTGAATCCTATCATTCTGACCTGTCGATAAAAGGAGCTAATCTAAGCGGAGGACAGAAACAGCGTCTGTTGATTTCACGGGCATTAGCCGGAAGACCTGAGATTCTTATTTTAGATGATTCCTCAAGTGCCTTGGACTATAAAACCGATGCAATGATAAGAAAAACACTTAACGAAAATTTTGATATAACCACTAAGATTATTATCGCTCAGAGGGTCAGTTCAGTTATGTCTCTGGATCATATTCTGGTTTTGGAGGATGGCGAACAAATCGGCTATGGTACTCACGAGGAACTATTAGTAAACTGTGAGGTTTACGAAGAAATAAGCAGGATGCAGATGGGGGACAGGAATTATGTCAGCTAGGCCACGAGGGTCCTCAATATATGATTTATCAAAAATGAAAAATACAAAGAAGCAGGTAATTATTCGCCTTGGTGCCTATCTTGCAAAGTATAAGTTTCTATTGCTATTTGCACTGATACTCACCATTGGAGGAAATATGTTTTCTCTGGTAGGCCCTAAGCTTTCAGGCCTTGCAGTGGATAGCATGAAGCTGGGTACGGGGAAAGTAGATTTTAATTCAGTCTTCTACTATGTCTTATTGATGTTGTTTTTTTATGTTATATCTTTTTTGATGTCTTACGGACTTGCCAGATTAATGATTCATATCAGCCGCAAGGTTGTATTCCAAATGAGACAGGATGTTTTCAAAAAGCTTATGAGAGTACCGGTTTGGTATTTTGACACCCATCAAACAGGTGATATTATAAGCAAAATTTCATACGATATTGATACTATTAACACTTCACTTTCCAATGACTTAATTCAGGTATTTGCTAGCACAATAACTGTTATTGGCTCGTTTCTTATGATGCTTACCATATCTCCGGTACTGTGTTTGATATTTACAATTACAATACCTCTCTCTATTTTTCTATCAAGATGGATGATAAAGAAGACAAGGCCACTTTTTCATAAAAGGTCAGCGAAGCTTGGAGAAATGAATGGCTTTGTTGAGGAAATGATAACAGGACAAAAGACTATAAAGGCATATAACAGAGAAGAGTTCACTATCAATAAGTTTGACGAGAAAAACAAAGAAGCCGTTGATGCTTACTACAATGCTGATTTTTTGGGAGGCTTTAATGGACCGTCTATAAATTTCATCAATAATGTATCCCTTTCCCTGATTAGTGCCATAGGTGCAATTTTGTTTATTAAAGGCAAGATGAGCCTCGGGAACATTTCATCCTTTGTGCTTTATTCAAGAAAATTTTCAGGGCCTATTAATGAGGCGGCAAATATAATGACAGAACTACAATCCGCTTTAGCCGCTGCTGACAGAGTATTTCAACTATTGGATGAGCCGGAAGAAAAAGCTGATATACCTAATGCCACTAACCTTAATGTAACTTCCGGCGATGTAAGAATGAAGGACGTCAGCTTCGGATATACCAAAGACAAAGAAATCATACATCATTTAAGTATTCATGCAAAGCCCGGTTCCCTCACCGCTATTGTCGGACCGACCGGAGCGGGAAAAACAACCCTGATTAATCTACTGATGCGTTTCTACGACCCTGATAAGGGAGAAATAACTGTAGACAATCACAATATTGAAGAGGTCACACGAGAGAGCCTAAGAAAATCTTATGCTATGGTTCTTCAGGATACATGGCTTTTTGAAGGAACCTTTTTTGAGAATATTGCCTATGGTAAAAAAGATGCGACTATGGAGGAAGTTATTGAGGCTGCTAAATCAGCAAAAATACATTCATATATAAGGCGTCTGCCCGATGGCTATAATACTATACTGCGTGAGGATGGGATAAATATTTCAAAAGGCCAGAAGCAGCTTCTTACAATAGCAAGGGCTATGCTAACCGATGCCAAGATGCTTATTCTTGATGAAGCAACCTCAAATGTGGATACCAGAACAGAAATGCAGATACAACAGGCCATGAGAAATCTCATGAAGAATAAAACGTGCTTTGTCATTGCGCATAGGCTCTCCACCATACAAAATGCTGATCATATTCTTGTCATCAAGGACGGGGATGTTGTGGAACAGGGCAATCATGAATCATTAATGAAAAAGCGAGGATTTTACAATCAGCTCTATAACGCCCAGTTTGAATGAGTTACCTTAATCCATATCGCTTAGTATGTTGAATTGGCACCTCTATAGGATATCAATATCTGGGGTACTGTAACTATCCAATTTACAAATAAAAGTGATAAAATATTTTAAATTGAACCTGTAGCAATATGGGTAAAATATATAGCATCAAGATAATCAATACAAGCTAAGTTAATATGATTTTCAAAGGAGACTTGCAATGGTATACGATGCAATTATTATTGGTAGAGGGCCTGCGGGAATATCCTGTGCCATCTACACCATTAGGGGGAACTTAAAGACCCTGGTAATCGGGAAAAAAGACAGCATGCTTTTAAAGGCAGATAAAATAGATAACTATTATGGATTTGAGAACCCGGTAGGCGGGAAAGAGCTTCTTGAACTAGGAGAAAAACAAGCTCTTAGGCTGGGCGCAGAGATAGTTGAAGATGAAGTGGTCGGCATAGAGAAAAACGATAACTTTAAGGTTATTTGTGTAAACGGAGAATATGAGGCCAAAACAGTGCTTTTATCAACAGGAGCGCCTGTTGTTAAGGCTCCTGTAAAGAAACTGGACCGCTTTGAGGGTAGCGGAGTAAGCTACTGTACCACATGTGACGGCTTTTTCTACCGCAACAAGAAGGTTGGGGTATTAGGTTACACTGATTATGCAATTCACGAAGCCTTAGAGCTGTTGGCTTTTACAAATGATATAACACTTTATACAAATGGGATGCCACTAAATATTTCAGATAGTCTCAAGGATTCCTTGTCAAAGGTAAAAATTAATGATGCTAAAATCAAAGAACTAGACGGACAGGAAACCATAGAAGGAATTATCTTTGAAGATGGAAGTCGTGATGGTCTTCAGGGGCTTTTTGTGGCCTACGGAAGTGCATCATCAACCAGCTTTGCCCTCAAAATGGGGATTGCGACTGAAGGGAAATCAATAAAGGTCAACGATAAAATGGAAACGAATATTCCGGGGCTCTATGCCGCAGGTGATTGCACAGGAGTTTTTAAACAGATAGCAGTGGCTGTAGGGCAAGGAGCTCTAGCCTCAAGACAAATGATAGAATGGGTACGGAAGATGCGCCGAGGTGCTTCATCTTAAACACATACAATTGACAGCAAAAAGATCGGGTTCGCCCGATCTTTTACAATAAAGGAGGAATCTATATAAAATTTTAAAAATGTACCGCTCCATTAGGAGCGAAAAAAAGGGGGTATAAGGGTATAAGGGCATATGGTTTGGTCAAAAGGGGGTAAAACCTGCTACGTTTAGTTCTGCGATTCGTTATACATTTAATCTTCAAATATTATTATATTAAAAACTGCATCATCTACTGCTTACATATACAGTATAAAGTAATTCAGCGTTTGTTTATAAGCACTAAAACAACAAAATATTAATAAGTTTTATTTTCATATTTCGTGCAACATGTTGTGGTCAAACTGCATAAAAACCACTAGAATTCGATGTATTTTTTGTAATCCAATTTATTTTTTTCACAGTAAGTCATTAAAGAGAATATAATTTTCTTTCCTCCACCGACTCCTGTGTTCAAAAATCTGTATAAATGGGCAGGGTCAACACCAAGCTCTCTGCTAAACAAATTATAGTTGCCCATACACCTGTTGTCCATTAATTCCCTGATTTTTTCGCGATTCAATCTATTTTTCATAGTAGTTCCCCCCAATCTATTAAAAGAAAAATCTCTTTAATGTTAATTTCTGTATAATTCTACTCCTTGACTTTAAGTTTGTAAAGTGAAACGTAAAATTAGAATAAATAGGGTTCTCATGACATACACATTAAAATGGATTCAGACAAGAGGTGTGCATTATGAAAAAGTTTAGAGTAATAGCTGTTATAATGATTCTGGCGCTAATTATGTGTTCCTGCGGCACTGATAAAAATAATGAGGATGCCATGGGAGATGAGCTTACACCTATAAGCAGCCTGACCATTGATGAAGAAGAAGCGGCTGTGCTCAACGAGAAAGTGCCTGTAGTTTTGTATTTCGGTAACGAGCAGCAAAACAAACTGGTCAAGGAGATCCGATATGTGGATATCAAAGAAGCAAAAAAAGGAGCGGAGACCCTTGCCTCGGCTATGGTTAAAGAACTATTAAAAGGACCTAAGGCAGATAGCCTTACTTCGCTTATTGCAGAAGGTACTACCTTAAGGTCACCGGTTACTATTGAAGATAGGGTAGCCAAAGTTGATTTTACCAAAGAATTTGTTGATAATCACCCAGGTGGTAAAGAGCTTGCCGAGCTTACGGTATACTCTATAGTTAATTCACTTACAGAAATGAAAGAAATTGAACGGGTCAAGATAACAATTAACGGTAAGGAAACTAAAAACTTTAAGGACAGTGTTACTTTAAACAATGATTTTCCAAGAAATGATGCTGTCGTAAATAAGGAAGTGGGGCTTGCACGCCCTGAAGATGGGGGCCTTGAACCTGTTGATGTAGTTGAAGATGCCGGAAGCATAGAGATTTCAAATGAGGAAGACGAAGATCCGCTTGAATAATGTATAATTGTTAAGTATAATTTATGAAAAGAATTAAATAAATATCGCCTTATTAAGGGGAGCATAAAAGCTCCCCTTGTAACCGTTTAGGAGGCTTTTAGAGTGAAAAAAATAAAGGTTACAGTATTATTTGGAGGCCAATCATCAGAGCATGAGGTTTCCAGAATATCAGCTCAATGTGTTCTTGAAAACATTGATAAAGAGCGTTTTGATATACAGACTGTCGGAATAACTAAAACAGGTGAATGGCTCAAGTTTGAAGGGGATATTAAGCTTATTGGTACCGGTGAATGGGAGAAGACCGCAAGAAACCAGCTTCTTTTAGAGAAGGGTTCTGATAAAAGCCTCACAAAAGTAGCTCCAAGCTGTGTGGATTTAGTTAGTTTTAAGAACAAGGATGATCTAAATACAGGCGTAGATGTTGTATTCCCGGTTTTACACGGCCCTAACGGCGAAGATGGTTCAGTTCAAGGACTTTTGCAATTGGCCGACGTTCCTTATGTGGGATGTAATATTTTATCTTCGGCAGCAGGTATGGATAAAGAATTTTCAAAGCTGGTATTCCAGAATGCCGGCATCCCTCAAGCAAACTATATAAAGGTTATGAGGAATGAAATTGAAGGGTCCATACCCTATTTGATTAACAGGGTTTCAGAAAAGTTGGGTTGGCCTTGTTTTGTTAAACCTGCAAATGCCGGGTCATCAGTAGGTGTAAGCAAGGTTAAAAAACCAGAGGAACTGGAAGACGCTCTTTTATTTGCGGCAAAATATGATGCTAAAATCCTCATTGAAGAATTTATACAAGGTAAAGAAATAGAGTGCGCAGTTTTAGGTAATGAGAACCCTATTGCTTCCACAGTGGGAGAAATTGTGCCCTGCAACGATTTCTATGACTATAACGCAAAATATATAGACGGAAAATCGGATACAATAATTCCTGCCAACATCCCATCTCATGTTGCTGAACAGGTACAGGAATACGCTGTTAGAGCTTTTAAAGCATTAGGCTGTTCAGGGCTCTCCAGAGTGGATTTTTTTGTAGACGTGGAAGGTAAGGTTATATTAAATGAGATAAATACTATGCCGGGCTTTACTAACATAAGCATGTATTCAAAGCTTTGGGAAGCAAGCGGAATTTCATACCGGGAGCTTATTACGAGACTAATCGAGCTGGCATTTGAGAAACATGAACAAAATGCACGATCTTATGAAAGGGACTAATTGTGGAAAAGCAAGTTTTAATTACGGTGAATAGCGTTATTGACGAACCGACAGGTGAAAAGGATCACATGAGCTTTGTTACAGAAGGGACACTCACAAAGGAAAACGATGGCTACATCATAAAGTATGAGGAAAGTGAAATAACCGGATTAAGCGGTACTACAACAACTTTAAAAGTAGGTAAGGATTCTGTAACCTTAACAAGGCATGGAAATGTGGATGCCATGATGCTGTTTGAGGTGGGGAAAACCCACCTTACAGACTATGATACTCAGTACGGAAGTGTTATACTGGGAATAACAGCCAGAAATGTTGACGTTGACTTCTGTGAAACAGGCGGTAATATCAAAGTGGATTATATACTTGAGTATAATCGCTCTTATGGTGGTAGAAACAGTCTTAATGTAAGTGTCAGCGAAAGAAAAAACTGATAACTGAAGTAAATAAGGATGGATGTAATTAATGAACAATATTTTTGATAAAATCAGGGAACAAGTTTACAGCGTTATAAAGAAAGCCTTTGAGGCATGCGAACAAAAAGGAAGCCTTCCAAATGTTCAAATCGGTGAAATGACTGTAGAGGTACCTCGGGAACGGGGATTCGGGGATTTTTCCACTAATGTTGCCATGCAGGTATCAAAGCAAACCAAGCTTCCCCCTAGAAAAACAGCCGAGCTATTATTGGGCGAATTTGATTTTACCGGAACTTATATTGACAGAACTGAAATAGCTGGCCCCGGTTTCATAAATTTCTACCTGAAAAAGGACTGGCTTTATGATTGCCTTAAGATAATCCAGGAAAAGAAAGAAAACTACGGAGAGGTTGACCTGGGTAAGGGGATAAAGGTTAATGTAGAGTTTGTAAGCGCCAACCCCACCGGCCCGCTTCATATGGGAAATGCCCGCGGTGGAGCATTGGGAGATTGCTTAGCCAGCGTACTTAAAAAAGCAGGATATGATGTGACCAGAGAATTTTATATAAATGATGCCGGAAATCAGATAGAAAAGTTTGGGTTATCACTGGAAGCTCGTTATCTCCAGCTCGTTCTGGGTGAAGATAAAGTAAGCTTCCCCGAGGATGGTTATCACGGGGAGGACATAATGGATCACGCCAAGGCTTATTTCAGCCAGAATGGAGCTTCTCTAGCTGACAAGCCTGCTGAAGAAAGGCGTCGTGCCCTAGTAGATTATGCACTTCCCATCAACATTCAGAAAATTCAGGACATACTTTCGGCGTACGGCATTCACTATGATGTATGGTTTTCTGAAAAATCACTCCATGAAAGCGGAGCTGTTAAGAAGACCATAGATTTTCTTGTAGAAAATGGCTATACGGTTACAAGAGATGATGCAATCTGGCTAAACGGTGAGAAGCTCGGTCTTGAGAAGGACGAGGTTCTCATCAGGAATAATGGCATTCCAACTTATATGGCAGCCGATATAGCATATCACTATAATAAGCTTATAACCAGAGGCTTTGATTGGGCTATTGATCTTTGGGGTGCCGACCATCATGGCCATGTAGCAAGGATGAAGGCTGCAATTACTCCCTTTGGACTTAAAAAAGAACAATTGGAGGTTGTACTATTCCAGCTCGTAAGGCTTTTCAGAAACGGCGAGCTTGCCCGTATGTCAAAGAGAACCGGTAAAGCCATTGCGCTCGGGGACCTTTTAGAGGAAGTTGGAAAGGATGCGGCCCGTTTCTTCTTTAACCTTAAAAGTTCTGGAAGCCATCTTGATTTTGATTTGGATCTAGCAGTTAAGCAATCTAATGAGAATCCTGTTTTTTATGTCCAGTATGCTCATGCGCGTATTTGCAGCCTCATCAGAAAACTGGGTGAGGAAGGAATTGTGGGCAGACCTATAAGTGAGGTTGACCTTACCCTCTTAAAGGAAAAGGAAGAGGAAGAGCTAATGAGAAAGCTTTCTGAGTATCCTGAGGAAGTGGCTCTTTCGGCAAAAACTCTTGAACCAAGCCGTTTGACCCGCTATGTAATGGAAGTTGCAGCAAGCTTCCACAGCTTCTATAATGCCTGCAGGGTTAAAGGTGAGGAAAAGGAATTGATGATGGCACGTATATTACTGGTTGACTGTACCAGAATTGTAATAAGAAATATTTTGGAGTTGATAAGAATTGATGCTCCAGAAAAAATGTAATCAGACATTTACGAAACTTTTATGTATTATTGGAGGAAAGTGCTATGAGTTTATTTGGAGATTGGCAGAAAAGGCTGGAAGATCAGAACAGAGACCCAGAGAATCAAAAGTTTTTTGAAAATTATATTCAGAAAGAAACTGAGGCATACAAAACTATTTTGGCATCAGGTACAGCAAGCCTTACAGGTCGGCTGGATGAGTTGGCGAAAACTTATGACATGGACAACCTAACTTTTATGGGTTTTTTAGATGGTATTAATACCAGCTTGGACAGTAAGCTTGACTTGGAATCTCTTACTGAAGAAAGTCAAATTGACAAAGCGATTCTGCATTATAAACTTTATTACAATATGCTTAATGCAAAGGCAAATTGGCTTTATGAACTAAAAGAATGGGATGCTTTATTATCTACCGACGAAAGACTGCAAATAAGAAAACAGTATAATGAAGACCACAGGGCTGTTAGCAACAAGGTGGGAAGAAATGATCCATGTCCATGCGGTAGCGGAAAGAAATACAAGAAATGCTGTGGTGCATAAATGCATAGTGCACGTCACAATGCACAGCACAATGCACAGCATACTGCACAGTAAAAAGCACCATGCACCGCATAATGGAAAAGAATAAAAATGAGGGCTATAATGATTATTTAGCCTATAGGAGGCCGTTATGTTAAAGGTTAAAAATTTGTCAAAGAAGTATGAAAAGGTTTTGGCTGTAAACAAGGTTTCATTTGAAATTAATAGCGGTGAGATTGGTGTACTTATCGGGCCCAACGGAGCGGGGAAAAGCACGACAATAAAATCTATTGCCGGGCTTTTGCGTTTTGATGGAGAGATCACAATCGATGGCAAGCCAAATAAGAGCATTGATGCGAAAAAAATCTTTGGTTACGTGCCGGAGTCTCCATCTCTCTATGAATCCCTTAGTGTATGGGAGCATCTCGAGTTTATAGCTAGAGCGTATGGTCTAAAGGACTGGGAAGAAAACGCAGAAAAGCTCTTAACCCGTTTTGATATGGATGATAAGAAAAAGAAGGTGGGTAAGGAGCTTTCAAAAGGAATGCAACAAAAGGTTAGTATTTGCTGTGCACTTCTGATTAATCCCCACATGGTCATGTTTGACGAGCCTATGATAGGCCTTGATCCTAAGGCAATAAAAGAGCTTAAAGAAGTTTTTGTTGAACTACGAAATTCCGGATGTGCCATACTTATTAGCACTCATATCCTTGATTCTATAGCTGAAATCTGGGATAAAGCGTTAATTATGAATAAGGGTGAAATTGTATATAACAATAATAGGGAAGCAATGGTCGCCAGCGGTGAATCTTTGGAACATATCTTCTTTTCCTTAACTGAGGAGGAGGAGGGACAGTCCGCATGAAATCATTACTCTTTATCATAAGGGGAACCCTTAAGAACTTAATAAAAGGTGTATTTAAAAAGCCTGTTATACTTATAGGTTACATATTTATATTAGTTTTTGTTGTTGGCATGCTGTATGTTTCATTTGCCATGCCGGCAGGTCTTGTCAGAAGCGGTTCGCCGAGCCTCTTTGCGGGCATAATGGCACTGGTATTTATATTTATGTATTATACAACTCTTAAAGTGGGGATTGAAAAAGGAAGCACCTATTTTCGAATGGCCGATGTTAATCTGGCTTTTACCGCACCGATAGTGCCTAACCAAATCCTGCTATATGCTTTTATTAAGCAGGTGGGCGGAACCTTTTTATTTTTGTTTATAGCTATTTGCCAGATTCCCAACTTAAAAAATAATTTTGAAATGAAACCGTATGGTACTTGGATGATTTTGTTATCAGTAGTAGTTTATGCTCTTTCTTACCCGCTGATAAGCATGATTCTTTATTCATGGGCTACAAAAAAATCCGGAAGAAAACAGCTTCTAAAAAGAATATTTGATGTATTTGCACTTGCAGTTGCTGTTTTATTCCTTATAAGTCTTGCAAAAACGCGTAATCTTATAGGTTCCTTTGATGAAGTTTTTAATAATCCGGTTGCCAAGTACTTTCCTGTGGTAGGTTGGACCGCTTCCATCGCAACAGCTGCCATTAATGGTATAACCACTGAATTCTGGGTTGGGGTTATCGGAATGTTCGTTTTGATCTTAGGCTCATCTGTTGTACTATATCGTATGAATCTCGATTATTACGAGGATGTACTTGAAGGTGCCGAATATGTTGAAGCGGCTGTGAAAGCAAAGCGTGAAGGCAATAATATGAGCTTCAATTTGAAAGTAAAAAATAAGGTCAAACAAAGATTATCCGGAACAGGAGCCAGCTCAATTTTCTTCAAGCACTTGCTGGAGCTTAGGAAGACTGCATATTTTCTCTTCTTTGATAGAACTTCAATTTCAGTCATAATTGCAGCTATAGCTTTTAACTTTATTATGCCTGATGAGGTGGGGACTTTTTCTTTGTCGCTTATCCTTTTCTTTGCCTTATACATGCTGCTTTTGTTCCAAATGCAGGGCAGACTTGGTATTGAATTAGAAAAGCATTATATTTTTATCATTCCGGCTTCACCATACGAAAAGCTGTTTTTCGTAACATTGGGAGAACACGTGAAGAATCTTTTTGACGGATTTGCATTATTTACAATATCAGGTATTCTATTAAAAGCTCCGATAACTTTAGTAGTAATATGTATGATTACTTATGTTTTTTTCGGGGCTGTATATACATACTGTGATGTTCTTACCCGGAGAATTTTTGGACGTGTTCACAGCAAGGGCCTTCTGGTATTTATAAAGGCTATTGTTAATCTTTTAATACTCGTACCTGGTCTCGTTGGCGGAGGTATAGTTTTCGGCATAACAGGTAGTGAATTCTTAATGCTTTGCATCTTTGGCGGCTGGAGCTTTATTCTTGCAGTTACTATGTTTGTTTTTTCAGCAGGTATACTTAATAACCTTGAAACTGTTAGCTGAGAGAAGGTTTATCTAAGGGAGCCAGATTTGCCGGATATAATGATTTTGAAGGGATAATGGATTTATATGAAATCCTTCATCCGGAAGATGCCATAGGGTCTTTAGCTCATTTGAAAACTGTATGGGATGAGATTATGAATAATCAGGAAAGGTATCGCTATGTGGTGGTAGAGGAAGAGGAAAAAATTATTGCCACTAGCAATATAACTATTATTCCTAACCTCACCCGTACCGGAAGACCTTACGCAGTAATAGAGAATGTCATAACCCACCCCGATTTCCGAAGACGGGGCTTTGGTCGCACTACATTTCAACTGCTCTTGGAATTCGCACGGGAACACAATTGCTATAAAGTAATGCTATTAAGCTCCAATAAACGTAAGGAAGCCCATGAATTTTACAAAAGCCTAGGTTTCAGTAATGACGCCAAGAGCGGATTTGCAATCTATATGGATTGAAGTAGACAGGTAGCTTGCCAATGCCAAAGATCAGGAAGTAATCAAAGAGCTGTAAGAAAAAATTAATTGTAGTTACACTACATATAGAAAAGAGCCGATAAATTTCAATGAAAAATTATCGGCTCTTTTGGTACGCCCGACACGAATTGAACGTGCGACACCAAGTTTAGGAAACTTGTGCTCTATCCGACTGAGCTACGGGCGCATAGCAACGCGAGTAACAAATTCACAAGCGCATTAAACATTATACTTCACCCCGATTCTTCATGTCAAGGAGATAAGCATGATACGTATACGTAGGCGCACCATTAGTGCTGGGCTACTAATCTCAGGGAAATCAAGTTAGTATCATCTTTATCTAAAAAGGAATAGCATATATTATGATTATGATATAATAGGTGCATGCTATGGATTGTATTGCCCTTTATGATTCGGGGAATTATGCATATAGAATCTGTCGGGTTTTTGAACAGAGGGGGATTGTTTTTCAAGTTATATCAACACCATGTAAAGTTACCAAAACAGGATGTGGCTATTGTCTCCTGTTTCCTGAGCAGTATTTAAACCAGGTTATAAGTACGAGCGTAGCCTTTGGCTGTCCTGTGAGGGAGGCCTATAGAATAGAGTTTGTCCAAGACCGTAAGAAATACATTAAAATAATTTGATTTTGGAGATGAAGATTTGATAAATTCAAAAGATACTCTCGATACCATGAAGAAACTTTCAATTGTTGCCGGGAAAGAGATACTAAAGTTTTATAAAAAGGAGTTTCATATAGTGTTAAAAAAAGATAAATCGCCCGTAACTGATGCTGATAAAAAGGCGGATAGTCTTATAGTTAGTGGTCTAAAGGAAGTTTATCCTGACATTCCAGTTTTATCCGAGGAATCAGAGGATGACTCTTCAAGACTGGGAGCAAGATACTGCTTTGTTGTGGACCCTCTTGACGGCACAAAAGAATTCATTAATAGAAGTGATGAGTTCACTGTTAATATTGCTCTGACTGAATGGGGAAGGCCTGTCTTGGGAGTCATCTATGTCCCGGTTTATGATCAGTTGTATTATGCTATAAAAGGTATGGGAACTTATTCACTGATAAATGGAAAAGAAGAACGTCTTTTTGTATCTCAGAGAACGGAGGATATAAGGCTTACAAAGAGCCGTACTCACCACAATCCCGAGCTGGAAAAACTTATCGAAGATAATAGTATAAAAAATGTTATACCCGCCGGAAGTGCATATAAGGGATGCCTTTTGGCAAGAGGCGACGTAGAGGTTTATTACCGTTTTGGCAGGATTATGGAGTGGGATACTGCTGCTATGGAAATTATAGTCACAGAGGCAGGCGGGCTATTCATGGGAATGGAAGGGAATACGTTTTTGTATAACAAGGAAAACCCTGAAAATCCAACAGGGTTCTACGCAATAAATAAAGAAGAAAACGCTCTGCTTTTTACTAAGGAATAATTACGTTTATGTTCTGGGGCAAAATTTCAATAGTAACGCGGGTTTCCATATGGACCTCACCATCAACGTTTACAGGAAAGGGAATGTCGCTTTCAACAAGGGCTTTCATTCCCCGGATATGGGCGACTTCCTTCATAGTCTCGTGTTGTCCTTTTTGGAACAGGGGGAAGAATTTTAGGATTTTTAAGCGAGGAAGAGAATCTACTAAATAGAAGTCCAATATTCCGTCATCGATTTTAGCACTGGGAGCGGCTTTCATACCGCCACCATAAAAAGTACCGTTTGCAAACATGGAAAGTAAAAACTCTTTTTCAACAGGTGAATTATCATCAAGGGTAATTTTAAGTTTGTGCTTTTTACACTTAATTAGGGTGGTTAAAACCCCTAAAATATATGCTGTAGAGCCCGAAACTAAAGGCATTTTTTTAAAATAGTTAGTGTTTATGACCACTTCAGCGTCAAAGCCTATGGAAGCAATGTTAATAAAGTATTTTTCATTAAGCTTACCTAAATCAACAGGTATCGAATCCGATGCGGGAAGAACCTTAATAAGTTTAATGGGATCCGTCACCGGATAGAGGAGACGAGCCGCATCATTACCTGAGCCACAAGGTATTATACCAAGCTCTGATTTAGAACCTGCCATACCGTTGACAACCTCGTTTAGAGTTCCATCTCCGCCGACGGCGTAAATCCGCACATTATCATTACTGTATGCAGCTTCCTTTGCTATTTCTTGTGCATGGCCCGGAGTTTTTGTAACGAAAATCTCATAAGTATGAGCAAAGTTACTAAATCGGGACTCAATTTCTGGCTTCATCTGTAAAGCTCTGCCTTTGCCAGCTATAGGATTAACAATAAACACATGATGCAAAATAATCACCCATTTAAAATTTATGATTACATTTTATCACAGATAACAGCATAGTTCGACAACAAAAAAATATGGAGAAAACATAATTGCTAATATATAAAAAGTTACCAAAAATAATGCAGACAATGGTATTGATTATGGTATCATATGTTCTTGTATCAAATCGATTTATTATGCTAGAATATCTGCAGTCGGCATTTTAAACTTAAAAGCCGGACATATTACCAGTAAGCAAATTCGAATCATATCCCTTCTAGGGAATGAGAACGGAGGAAAAAATGAAAAATCTTTTTAAAAGCCCGAGAAGCTTAACTTTTCTCGGCCTCATGTTGGCCATTACCATCATTCTGGACATGACTCCCTTAGGTGCAATTCCGTTAGGAGCGATCAGCGCAACCATTATTCATATTCCGACCATAATTACAGGAATTGTTCTTGGACCCATTGCAGGGTTGATTATGGGAACCGCATTGGGTGTTGTCGGTTGGATACATGCCCTTACACGACCTGTTACAATTTTAGACCCGTTCTTTATGAACCCGCTTATTTCAGTTCTCCCCAGAATTTTTATAGGTTTGATTGCATATTTGGTTTACTTCGGGATATCAAAGCTTATTAGAAAGCCATCCATAAAAAACACCATTAGTACCTTTATCGGGGGTATGGCAGGAAGTATAACTAATACTGTTTTGGTTTTCCTAATGTTATATCTGGTTTATGCAAAGGAATTGGTGGAAAAGGCAGGAGTGCCCTTTGGGGTTATTTTGGTGTCGGTAGTTGCAACAAACGCTATTGCTGAAGCAATTATCAGTGGGCTAATAACCATGCCCATATCTCTGGCGTATTTTCGATATAAAAAAATAGATAAATCGAAAGGATAACAGAAGGAAGAACGAAACACAAGAATTCTAAGTGAGGTAGTAAGCTTATGGGGAAGATTATAGGCATTGATATTGGGGGTAGTACCACAAAAATAGTGGGGCTAAATAACGGAGAATTATTTAGTCCTATACTGGTGAAGGCTACCGATCCGCTGTCCTCTGTTTACGGAGCTTTTGGTCGATTCCTAAATGAAAATAAATTACAGTTGTCCGATATAGACAATATTATGGTGACAGGTGTCGGCTCTACATTCATAGACGATAAAATATACAATATTCCTACCTACAAGGTGGACGAGTTTCTTGCCATAGGTTTGGGCGGCCTGTCATTGAGCAAGCTGAAAAGGGCGGTAATAGTAAGTATGGGTACCGGAACCGCATACGTTATGGCAGATGGTGAAAAGGCTCGACATATCGGCGGAACGGGAGTAGGAGGCGGAACCCTATTGGGGCTTTCCAACCGTATGCTCAATATAAGAAATTTTAATGATATTGTAGAAATGGCAAAAACCGGCGATTTGAAGCATATTGATCTATCAATAGCCGATATCTCTCATGATGAAGTTGTGGGCTTAACAAAGGAAACCACCGCATCTAACTTTGGCAAGATAAGTGACCTTGCCTCAAAAGCCGATGTTGCCCTCGGTATTATTAACCTTGTGTTCCAGACTATAGGTATGATGGCTGTGTTCGCATCGAGAAAAGAAAATGTAAACGATGTTGTACTCACAGGTAATCTGACCAATGTACCCCAGTCAAAGGCTATATTCGACGGTCTGACCGATTTATTTAATATTAATTTTCATATTCCAGATCACGCCGAATATGCCACTGCAGCCGGAGCGGCTCTTGTTACCCCCTTGAAATAAGTAAGGGTTCTATTAAGTTTATTATTTAGTAAGTAATATATAATTCAGGCAGCGAAGAATCAATTTTCGCTGCCTTATACTATATATTTGAAAGTAGTTTGTTCTTGTGTCTGAATGCCGGATGTTATAATATAATATCCATAGGATATAGCAAAAAGGCCTGAGCATTGCTATCAAGGATGCATAATAAGATAGAACATAAATGCATATTAGGTGGAAGATATGTTTAAGTGGTATGAGGAAGCAAAAACAATAGCTGATAGAGATCCTGCCGCCAGAGGTGTTTGGCAGGTTATTCTTCAGTACCCGGGGTATAAAGCAGTAAGAGCATATAGAAGAGCACATTGGTTTCATAAGCACAGGTTTTATTTTATTGCTCGCGCCATCTCTCAGTTAGCTCGTCACAGAACCGGAATAGAAATACATCCGGGTGCTAAAATAGGAAAGGGCTTGTTTATAGACCACGGTATGGGGGTCGTGATAGGAGAAACTGCTGAAATAGGTGACTATTGCACGATATATCATGGTGTAACCCTTGGAGGAACAGGTAAGGACAAGGGGAAACGACATCCCACAGTTGGCAATAATGTACTTATAAGTAGTGGAGCTAAAATTCTCGGACCTATGAAAATAGGGGATAACGCTAAAATAGGTGCCAATGCGGTTGTTTTGAGTGAAGTAGAGTCCGATACCACTGTGGTAGGTGTTCCCGGAAGAGCCGTTAAGCGTGCCGGAGAGAAGATTAGACAAAGCTTCGAGTTGGATCAGATTCACACACCGGATCCGGTATCTCAAGAGTTCTGTAGAATCCGGGGTGAGGTAGATAGATTAAAAAAAGAGCTTTCAGTTTATGAAGAAGCCTTTAAGAAGATGAAAATAAGGCTGTGTCCTGATATGGAGATTGATGAAGAAAAAGAGTCACACGAAGCTTAAAATAAGGAGAAAAATATGAAAATTTATAATACACTTACCCGACAAAAGGAAGAATTTATCCCAATAAAGCCCGATAAAGTGACCATATATTCCTGCGGGCCTACGGTATATAACTATGCCCATATAGGCAACCTCCGAACCTATATCTTTATGGATATTCTTCGCAGGACACTAAAATATAATGGCTATAATCTTCTAAATGTAATGAATATAACTGACGTGGGACATCTTGTGTCTGACGAAGATGATGGCGAGGACAAGATGGTAAAAGGGGCTAGGGAGCAGCAGAAGACCCCCTGGGAAATAGCTGAATACTACACTGAAGTGTTCATGAGGGATATTGTAGCTTTGAACATTGATAAGCCTGAAATTGTTCCAAGGGCGACAGACCATATTCAGGAGATGATTGCCTTTGTTAAGGGGCTTTTGGATAATGGTTACGCTTATGAGACAAGTGATGGTATATATTTTGATATTTCGAAGTTTGAAGAATATGGAAAACTATCACGCTTGAATCTGGATGACCAGATGGCCGGAGCACGAGTAGAGGTAAATGACGAGAAACGACATCCGGCTGACTTTGCCCTATGGAAGAAAGCTCCCAAAGAACATATTATGCAATGGGAAAGCCCCTGGGGAATGGGTTATCCGGGATGGCATATAGAGTGCTCGGCTATGGGAAGAAAGTACCTGGGTGATAGATTCGATATTCATACCGGGGGTGTAGACCACATTCCGGTTCATCATGAAAATGAGATTGCCCAATCTGAAGCGCTCTTAGGACATACAGCGGTAAACTACTGGATGCACGGCGAGTTTATGATGGTTAATAACGGTAAAATGTCTAAAAGCCTGGGTAACGCCTATACAATAGACAATTTACGGGAAAAAGGCTTTAATCCTCTGGCATTCAGATATATGTGCTTAAATGCCCATTATAGAAATAAGCTTAATTTTACATGGGATGTTATGCAGGCATCCCAGGTCTCCTATGATAGATTTATTGAAGGAGCTCTACAGCATAAGGAAGGCACTTCAGAGATTTCAAAGGATGTTCTAAATTCCTTTATGAATGATTTCGAGGGTGCCGTAAACGACGACTTAAATATCCCTAAAGCGTTAGGTATAGCATGGAACATGGTCAGATACCCCGAAAAGTCAAAGGATATCTATGATTTAATCTTGAGGATGGATACCATTTTTGGCCTGGGTGTAAAAGACTCAGTGCATAAAGCTCAAGAAGAACCTGAGTTGGATGCCGAGGTAGAACACCTTATTGAAGCAAGACAACAGGCCAGGAAGGACAAGAACTGGAAGCTTTCAGACGAAATCAGGGATAAGCTTAAAGATATGGGTATAGAGCTAATGGATACACCTCAGGGTGTTAAGTGGAAAAGGCACTAGTATAATAAGAAAGAGGCAATACAATGGCAAAACTTCGCAGTAAATATGTTTGCAGCGAATGTGGATATGAAAGTAGCGGTTGGATGGGTAAATGCCCATCCTGTACCAAATGGAATACTCTTATAGAAGAGGTCTATGAAGAGTCTCCACAGCACACCTTAAAAGTCATGGACCAATCCTTGCCTAAGCTTATGTCTCTTTCAGAAATTGAAATTCTCGAAACATCCAGAATTAAAACAGGAAGTATTGAATTGGACCGGGTTCTGGGCGGTGGTCTGGTTCCTGCGTCTCTTATTTTAATTGGGGGAGAGCCCGGAATAGGTAAATCAACCCTCATTTTGCAGGTGTGCGCTCAAATAGCCAAATCCAGCAGAGTGCTCTATGTCTCCGGGGAGGAATCAGTAGGGCAGATTAAGCTCAGAGCTGACAGATTAAATGCTGTAAGCAAATCTGTTTTTATGGTTTCAGAGACTTCCTTTGAAAGAATAGAAGGGCTGATTGAAAAAGAGAAGCCTGATTTTATTGTTATTGATTCAATTCAGACCATATATTCGGAAGCACTAACGTCAGCTCCCGGAAGTGTGAGCCAGGTTCGTGATGTTACAGCTAAGCTTTTGCGAATTTCAAAGAAAAATGGCATCACCGTTTTTGTAGTAGGACATGTTACAAAAGAGGGCGCTATTGCGGGCCCCAGAGTGTTGGAGCACATGGTGGATACGGTTTTGTATTTTGAGGGAGAGCGCCACCAGGATTTCAGGATAATACGAGCAGTCAAAAACCGCTTTGGTTCTACCAATGAAATAGGAATTTTTGAGATGAGTTCGGTAGGCCTTAAAGATGTTGTAAACCCCTCTACGCTTATGCTTGAAGGTAGAGCTACTGATCAAGCGGGATCAGCCGTCGTAGGGCTTATTGAAGGAACGCGTCCTCTATTGGTTGAGGTACAAGCTCTTGTCAGCGCCACAAGCTTTGGTATGGCGCGCAGACAGGCCACCGGAATGGATTATAACCGTATGACAATGCTAATGGCGGTTCTGGAAAAAAAGGTAGGAATGCAACTGAATGCCTTTGATGCATATCTTAATGTGGTGGGCGGATTTAAGCTGGATGAGCCCGCAGCAGATTTAGGTGTGATTGCGGCTATTGCTTCAAGCTTTAGAAATAAGGCAATAGACCCTACCACAGTATTTTTCGGAGAAGTTGGCCTAACAGGTGAGGTCAGAGCTGTAAACCAAATGGAAAAAAGGATAACAGAGTGCTTACGTCTTGGTTTTAAAAGATGTATAGTACCTAAACTGGGAAAGAATATTTTATCAGGAATTGAAAAGGGCATTGATATTGTGATGGTTTCCACCGTCAATCAAGCCCTTTCTGAAACACTATCTTAAGCTATACTTCCCCAGAAGCTGTAGTCTATCATATTCTTTTAGAATCATATCATACAAATTCAAATCAAGATTATTGCAAAGAGTCGTAAGATAAAACAAGTGACGCCCGATGTCCTTTTCAATTATGTCACGGCAATTGGGGCAGAGTTTTCCTTCCAAGTGTGAATTTAAAGATTCTTTAATTCTTTCTAAATCCATGTTCTCAGGATATTCCTGCTTACAGGCATTAATTTTTATACAACCACATTGAGTGACGGCCTTGGAAATTGTTCTGTTTATACGGGCATTGGAGTCCTCCAGCTTGGACATTTCATCCAAAATGCTTTTATTTCGAACCAATAACTCTTGCACAGCGTATTGGAAGCTGTCTAATGCCGTATCTTTCATTTTACTCATTCAATTAACTCCCTTGCTGTTATTTACTTATATCAATTATATTTACATAATTGTAAGTTTGTCAACGTCCTTGACGGCTAAAAATTTGTATGTTATCATTTTTTTGAGTTGAATAAGGAACCTTATCAAGAGAGGTAGAGGGACTGGGCCCGATGAAACCCGGCAACCGGCTGTAAAAAGCAATGGTGCCAATTCCCGCAGGATGATAATCCTGACAGATGAGGAGTATTTGTATTGTGTAATCTCTTCATTGGAAGGGATTTTTTATATCTACAGGATATTTAGAGTAGAAAAAGTAGCATCGCCCTCTAGCATCTCCATTTATACAGAAAGAGAGGATTTTACTATGTCAAGAAGGTTATTTACTTCAGAATCAGTTACGGAGGGGCATCCTGATAAAATTTGTGATAATATTTCCGATGCGGTTTTGGATGCAATTATTGAAAAAGATCCCAATGCCCGTGTTGCTTGCGAGACAGCGGTAACAACAGGAATGGTTTTAGTCATGGGTGAAATAACAACGGAGTGTTATGTTGATATACCAAAGGTCGTAAGGGAGACAATAAAGGATATCGGATATGATAGGGCGAAATATGGGTTTGACTACGATACATGTGCCGTACTCACCTCCATAGATGAGCAATCAGCTGATATTGCTATGGGAGTTAATGAAGCTCTTGAAAAGAAAAAGAGCTTAATGGATGACAATATCGAGGCTATAGGTGCCGGAGATCAAGGGATGATGTTCGGATATGCCTGTGATGAAACTCCAGAATTAATGCCTATGCCAATATCTCTCGCTCATAAGCTTACTGCCAGACTGGCAGAGGTAAGAAAAAAGGGGGAGCTTGAATATCTGAGGCCCGATGGCAAGAGTCAGGTTACAGTTGAATATGATGGGGACAAGCCTGTTCGCATTGATACCGTTGTAATATCAACGCAACACGGTGATAATGTTGACCATGACCAAATAGAAAAGGATATTATTGAACATGTTATTAAACCGGTTATACCGGCTCAGTTCCTTGATAAAGATACCAAGTATTATATAAATCCGACGGGACGCTTTGTGGTAGGAGGTCCTAAAGGAGATTCCGGGCTAACAGGGAGGAAGATTATTGTAGATACCTATGGCGGAATGGGAAGACATGGCGGTGGTGCTTTTTCAGGAAAGGATCCTACCAAGGTTGATCGTTCGGCTGCTTATGCTGCCAGATACGTTGCTAAGAACATAGTTGCAGCAGGATTGGCTAACAGGGTTGAAGTTCAGATTGCTTACGCCATTGGAATTGCCCATCCGGTTTCGGTACTCATTGATACATTCGGAACAGGAAAAATATCGGACGAAAAGATTTCTGAGCTTGTTTTAAAGAACTTCGATTTAAGACCTGCAGCAATAATTAAGAAGCTGGATCTGAGAAGACCTATTTATAGGAAAACAGCAGCATACGGGCACTTTGGAAGAAATGACCCGGACTTTACCTGGGAGAGATTGGACATGGTTGAGATTTTGAGAAATCAATCATAAAGAATAAGTTCCCTTCGGGGAACTTATTCTCTGTGGGAAAATTCCTTCCGTTGCATAATCGGGCAACGGCTGTTGCTTCGCAACAACGGAATTTTCCGTTTCAATCTAACCGAAACAAAGAAAAAGTTCCCCTCAGGGAACTTTTTCTCTGTGAGAAAATTCCTTCCGATGCATAATCGGGCAACGGCTGTTGCTTCGCAACAACGGAATTTTCCGGTTCAATCTAACCGAAACAAAGAATAAGTTCCCTTAGAGAATAAATTTCCGGAAGGAAATTTATTCTTTGGAACTCTATTCTTTATTAGCTTATAATATCAACTACGAATACTGTGGGAGTATTGCGTAAATCAATTTCATATGGGTCAAAAACCGGGGGACCATCCTTTTTTGTGATGACCGAAACTTTAGGACGCATTGAGGGAATCCCTCTGGAAGGTAATACCTTGGCAACCTCCCCGGTATTTAAAAGGACTATTATATCCTGAGGATATACGGCAATATTATCTATGAAGATTTTTATTATTCTGGGGTCAAACTGGCTCTCATTTTGCGCCATTAAGTACTCAGCTGCTTCATGGGGCATGAATCGTTTTCTATATACCCGATTTGCCGTAAGGGCATCATATACATCAGCTATGCTGATAATCCTAGCACCCAACTCGATGTCGTATGATTTTAAACCAAGGGGATAACCGCTGCCATCCCACTTCTCATGATGCTGGCAAATAATCCGTGCTATCTTATCATTCAATCCGGGAAGATGGGTGGTAATCTCTAAGCCGTTAATAGCATGACGTTTCATTATTTCGAATTCTTCATATGTAAGCTTTCCGGGCTTATTTAATATCTCAAGAGGGACCTTACATTTACCCACATCATGGAGAATTGCGGCCAACGCTAACTCTTGAATTTCATCACTACTCATCCCGAGAGCTTTTGCTGTGACTACAGCATATATGCAAACATCAACGCAATGAAGGAATGTGTAATTATCAATATCTCTTATTCCGGTAAGAGTCATGAAAACCATATCGTCATTAAGAATATGCTCAACCATTTCGTTTACGGTTTCTTTGAGGGTGGCAATATCAACCTGATCATCATACCGAATACATTCCATGATGTCCTTTATGTTTGTAAAGGCATCCTCGTATACACGTTCTTCACTGATTTCTTCCAGTTTAGCCAGGGTGTCTTCAACCGTGACAAAAGGAACATTATAGGCCATAAGTTTTTTTAAATGCCGGGTCTTAATAGTGAAGCCTTTGAGTAGGAGAATACGGCCATCATCAAGTATTACATCCTTGGCAAGCTTCATTCCGGCTTCCAATTCATTTAACGTAAGTTTCTGCATGAAAGTCCCCCAGATTAACACACTGTAGTAGTATTTCATAATATAAATTAAGCAATATAAGGATACCCGCAGGATTTATATAATTGCCTTACCGGATAACCTCACACAATGGAGCGTCTAAATGGAAGTATTCGTATTAGTAGTATTATCTGTCTTTGCCTTAGTCGGAATTATGTATACAATATTATATCTGAATAGTTTATGTAAGTCTAGATTTGCAGACAATGGAATTAAGCTCATTGTATACTTACCACATAACTCCGGTTCAAAACTTGAGGGATTAATCAGGCAGATTTATAATGAAGCAATACCTGAAAAGTTAATGACCGACGGTAAGATATATCTTATGGTTTCACCCCAGGATGATGAGGCTATAAAGATTATTGAGAAGCTAAAAAGAATGTATCCCCTTGAGGTGTTGCCTGAACAGGTGTCCTATTGTATGATAACAAAGAGAGAAAGTTGTTAATGAATAACAGGTGTGATAGTGGAACAAATAAGAGGAACCATAGTCTCAATCCGTTATACCAGTGAAAAGACCGGATATACTGTATGTGAATTAAAGTCCGATGATAATACACATATCACTTTAGTCGGGATTATGCCCCTATTAGTCGAAGGTGAAAGTGTAATTGCTTCGGGCGATTTTGTTATTCACGCAGATTACGGACGTCAGTTTGTGGTTGACCAATGTGAAAGAAAAAATCCCACTCGGGAAGAAGAAATATTAAGATATCTTTCAAGCGGGTTTATAAAGGGTTTGGGGCCGGCAACAGCAAAAAAAATAGTTGAGTATTTAAAAGAAAAGACCTTCGAGGTTCTTCAATTTGAACCCTATCGGTTAACAGAAATAAAAGGAATTTCTTCCGAGCGAGCTCTTTTTTATGGACAAGCTTTCCTTGAACACGAAAAAATGCGTAATTTAGTTATGCTTATGCAAAGGTTTGGTGTGACATCAAATTTTGCGGTAAAAATTTGGAATAAGTTCGGCACTATGGCAGAAGAAGAGATTCGTAAAAACCCTTACAGATTAGCAGAAAACGATATTGCCTTAAGTTTTTCAGTATGCGACAGGATTGCCATCTCAGCCGGTTTTGAGCCTTACTCCATGGAGAGGTTAAAAAGCGCTATTATGTATTTATTGTCTGTTTCAATATCAAACGGACACACTTATGTTCCGAAAGAAGAGCTTTTAAAGCTGGGGACTAAGTTAACCAAGGTCCAGGAAGAGTTTTTATTGAACGCTTTTGATTCACTTCGCCTGGAGGGTCTTATTGTAACCGAAAGACAGTATCCGGAGAGAGTTTATACGCAGGATTTTATAGACGCTGAAAGGTATTGCGCCAGAAGATTATCCTCACTAAATAGAAGTATGGGTGAGGGTTGGATTGAGGAAAGCGATTCACTTATTGCAAAATACGAGAAAGAACAGAACATATTTCTGGATAGTATTCAAAAAGATGCTGTAAAATGTGCGTTGTCAAACGGTTTATCAATCATAACCGGTGGACCGGGTACAGGAAAAACGACTATAATTAAAACCTTGATTAAAATATTCGAAGAAAAGGGACTTAACTCAATTTTAGCTGCACCTACGGGGAGAGCAGCAAAACGAATAAGCGAAACCTCGGGCTATGAAGCCAAGACCATACATAGGCTGCTGGAGGTTGGCTATAGTATAGAGAACGATGAGAAACCCTATTTTATGCGTGATGAGGACAACCCCCTAGATACGCGAGTGCTGATTATTGATGAGGCCTCCATGATAGACATTATTATGATGAGAGCATTACTAAAAGCCTTGCCAAAGGATGCAAGTCTGGTTTTGGTAGGTGACTCGGATCAACTGCCATCAGTGGGGCCTGGAAAGGTTCTGTCCGATATAATTGAGAGTGAGGCTTTCCCTGTGGTGAAGCTGGAAACCATATTCAGACAAACCGAGCAAAGTCGTATCATATCCAATGCCCATCTTATAAACCAGGGCCTTATGCCGACCTTGAACTACGAAGAGGGAGATTTCTTTTTTGTCCCGAAATTAAGCAATAATGGAGTTATCGAAAGCTTAATAAACCTTTGCACAGATAAAATACCAGAGCAATTCGGATTCGATCCTATAAAAGACATACAAATCCTCTCACCCATGAAAAAAGGCGAAACCGGGGTTCGAAATCTAAATGTGATTCTTCAGCAGGTACTTAATCCCGAAAACGAGGACAAGCCCCAAAAAGTATATGGTGGTGCGATATTCCGACTCGGTGACCGGGTTATGCAAATTCGAAACGACTATTCAATGCCATGGACCCTAACAGATGAGAACGGATGCTTTTCTGAAGGATTAGGGGTGTATAACGGTGATTTAGGGATTATAATGGATATTGATGTAAAGGCAGAGCTTGTAACGGTAAGGTTTGATGACAACAGAGTTTGCGAATACAGGTTCGATATCTTGGACAATCTTGAACACGCCTATGCTATTACAGTTCATAAAAGTCAGGGAACGGAGTTTCCGGCTGTTGTAATACCGCTTCTTGGTGTGCCCAGAGGTCTTGTGTGTAAGAACCTTCTATACACAGCTGTAACAAGAGCCAGAAAGCTTGTGGTACTGGTTGGAAGTCCAACAATCATGGAAGAAATGATTAGGAACGTTAACGAAAAGGAACGATATTCGGGCTTGAAGGAGAGAATCGGTGGAATCAGTAACTAACTTGAAGCCAGTCTCACTGATTGAGAGAATTATACGGTTGATCTTCCCTGTAAAATGCATGGTTTGTGAAGCAATCTTAAGGGAGGATTCTTTAGTATGTCTATGCGAACAATGCAGAAAAGGCCTTAAAAGCTACGGAAGAGGTTTCGGAGAAAGCGGTATCCTTCCCGATGTTGATAGCTTTTTCGCTGCATTTTACTATCTGGATGGGGTTGAGACTGCAATTCATACATTCAAGTTCAAAAATCAGCCGAAACTTTCTGAAACTATGAGTTACCTTATATATGAAGAACTCAATAAGTATGGACAGATACCGACATTTGATTATATAGTACCTGTCCCTATGCACCCCAGAAAAAAGAGACATAGAGGATACAATCAATCGGAGTTGATTGCGGTACATTTAGCTAAATACTTTAATAGAGAGATAAGAACCGACATTCTTATTAAAACACAATATACCCGCGCCCAAAGTTTGCTAAAAAGAGAGGACAGAATAAAAAATCTTGAAGGAGCTTTTTCTGTACGTTCAGGGTCTTCTATCCAGGGAAAAAGCATTTTATTGGTAGATGATGTATTAACAACTGGAACAACGATTAATACTTGTGCTAAAATATTAAAAGAAAAAGGTGTCTCTTTTATTCATTCAATGGTTATTGCAATTGCTGAAAAATGACGATAGTATTATTAACACGCATTTTTTCGGGGGAGGGTTTTTATGCCTGAGGTTAAGAATTGTAAAAGGTGTAGAAGAATATTCATGTTTGGAGGCACGGGACCTCAACTTTGTAATGAATGCAAGAAACTTGAAGAAGAGGAATTTGAAAAAGTACGTACTTTTGTAAGGGAATTTCCCGGAGCTACCGTTCAGGAGGTCGCGAAGGAGACCTTAGTGCCCACTCAGCTAATCTATCGGTTTTTAAAGGAAGGAAAATTGGAGGTGTCCGAGGAAAGCCCTATTGCGTTGCAATGTGAAAATTGCGGATCAAGAATTAAAAGCGGGCGCTTTTGTATAACATGTTCTAAAAAGCTGGCAAATGATATGATTTCGGCAGGGAGATCATTAAGGGATGTAGTTGATAAATACTCCGATATGTCCGCGAAAGACAAAGCCGGATTACGCTATCTTCATGGTGAGCGTAAAGATTAGAATAAAATTATTTGGGGAAATAAAAAATTCTATTAAGAAGCAATTGATTACTGACGATATACATCATGTTAGGGTGTCATAATCATTTCACAAAAGATTAATGTGCTGAAAGTTCCAGCAAATGCGTTAATAATAGGAGAGGTAAACCATGAAAATTTGGGGAAATATTCCCAAGGTAACGGGTGTCTATGGAAATACCGGTAAGATTGACAAGCAAGCCAAGGTTGGTGAGGTAGCATCTAAAAAGGATGAGTTCTCAATATCCGGGACAGCTAAAGACTTTACCAGTATTATGAAGGCATTAAGACAGATTCCTGATATTCGGCAGGACAAGGTAGATGAGATTACACAAAAAATAGAACGTGGACAATATTCTGTTAAGGCAACTGATGTGGCGGGAAAAATTGTAGAGTCTCTGGAAACAAAAAAGATATAATTAATAAAAAACGGAATAACTGAAAGGTTATTCCGTTTTTAATTTATGCCGATATAAAAGTATAGGAATTGTTAAAACAGTTCCTATACTCTAAGTATATGAATTACTACCGTATTTCATATACATTTGAAGAAATCCTGCGGATTCTTCGTATAGTAAAGGAATTATTAAAACAGTTCCGATACTCTAAGTATATGAACAAATTATTGATAATAGCCTGGGAGGTAATTAAATTGCCCGATAATAAACTTATAGAGAAGCTGATAACAGCACTGCAGTATGAATATAGAACATATCTGGAAATTTATAAAATTGCCGAGGCTAAAACTGATGCACTTGTTAAGAACGATGCATCTGAAATAGCTGTAATTACAGAAAAAGAAAGGGCAATGGCTGATCAAACCCTTAAGCTTAATAAGGTTAGGGAACAGATTTTAAGCTCTTTGGCCGAAGACTATAATCAGGAGTTTAAGTTATTGACTCTTGATAAGCTGAAAAAGCTTGTCAATGAACCATATAAAAAGCAGCTTGATGAGATTCAGAGTAGAATGACCGAGTTACTAGGAAAATTAACTGCAAAAAATAATATAAACAAGAGATTAATCGAAAATGCCATAAAGTATTTAGATTTTAACATTCAGCTTATTGCCGCTCCCGAACCTGCAGTACCTACTTATGGCAGGAGTGGAACAGAGATCTCGGGTGGCGAAAAAAGAAGTGTACTGGATATTAGGTATTAAGAAAAGGAGTAGAAGATGTCCATTAGTTTTTTTGGAATGGATACAGCCGTTTCAGGACTAACTGCAAATCAAAAAGCACTTGAAGTAACCGGCCATAACGTGGCTAATCTTGGCACGATCGGATATTCAAGACAGAGTGCTGTTATGGCGTCGGCTGCGGTAAAAAGATATGGTAACTGGTATCTTGAGATGGGTACGGATATACAACAGATTCGCCAGATACGTCATACCTTTAGTGATAATATTTATCGAACTGAAAGTAATAATCTGGGGTATTGGGAAAGCAGAAGCAAAGCAATTACCGATCTGGAGTCTATATTAGGAGAACCTATTCAGAAGGGTTTCCAGGTAGCTTTAAATAATTTCTGGGACTCCTTTCAGGAGTTGAGCAAAGCTCCGGAGAGTCTCACAATCCGCGCTTTGGTTAAGCAAAGAGCCGATTCGCTGACAAATTACTTGAATCAGGTAGGTAGTCAGATTACCAAGCTTCAAACAGACCTGAACACAGAGATAAAATCTCGTATTGATGAGGTCAATGATATAACTGAGGATATTGCTGCTTTAAATGTAAAAATAATGAGTGCGGAAGCCGCAGGAAATTTACCCAATGACTATTATGACCAGAGAAATTTATTATGCGATAGACTTTCTAAACTTATAGATGTTGAAACCTGGGAGACTCGGGATGGCAGCATGGATATTCTGGTAGGTGGGTATTTCCTTGTTAGCAAGGGTGAGCAGACAAAACTTGTAGCTGCCCCAAATAGTGATTTATCGCATTTTTATACACCCATGCTACAAGCTAGTGGTGGAGATATTCCAATTAATGTCGGTCAGGGCATAATAAAGGGTTTACTTGAAGCCAGAGGTGAAGTAAGCGGTGCAAAGAACGGCTATGAGAACGGAACACCTAACACAACCAGTGATATAACCATTGCTGTGGATATTTCCAGTACTGGTGCCGACAACCTTGCAAAAATTAAGGCTAATATTGAAGCCTTTGTTGGGGATATCAAGAGTAGGGGATTGGATTATAACTTTAGACTGGTCACCTTCGGAGGCTCGGCAGCCGTCACTAATACTCTTTTTGGCAAGGATACCGACGCTTTTGTCAATGCTGTCTCCGCTCTAACAACAGACACCGGAACAGAAAATAATTTTGAGGATGTTATCGATGCCGTAGGGGGTAATTCTTACCTTGAAGATGTAAACAAATATCTTTTTGTTTTTACTGATGAAAGTATTAACGGGGACGGTGATATAGACGGAGAGGGTACTGTTACCGGTGATGCAACTGTGGTAGGGTATGTAAACAGATTGAAAAAAATGGGTATAACTGTTTCGGTTGCGACTGACCCTATTAATCACTCTGAAGGTGATACCGGAGAAAGAGGATGGAGCTTCATTACAGAACAAACCGGTGGAAAGACTTATGGCATAGAGGCAACTACCGATATTGACGCACTCATGAAAAAGGCATCGTCTGATATAAATTCGGACGTAAATATGAAGATGTCTACCGTTTCAGACGACCTGAATATTATTTCATCTGTAAGTAAGCAATTGAATGCATTGATTAATATAATGGCTCGGGAAGTAAACAGGCTTCATCTATCGGGAACAACTCTGAAGGGCGCCGCCGGGGGACTGTTTTTTGAAGCTATTGAGCCATCTCTACCCATTGGACTAGGTAACATTAAAGTAAGCGATAATTTGAAAGATGTGAATAATATCGCAGCATCTGCAACAGATGCCAACGGAGACAATCAAATAGCCCTTGCTATAGCCGGGATACGAAATCAGAATCTTATGACGGGCAATAAAAAGGTACTGAGTCTTGATACATACTACCAAAATATAATTCTTGATATTGGTAATAAGGGTTACGAAGCTTCCAACATGGTATCGAGCTACCAGAGCCTTGTAACTCAGGCCGACTCTAACAGACAGTCAATAATGGGTGTGTCGTTGGATGAGGAAATGACAAATATGATTAAATATAAATTTGCATATAATGCCAACTCCAAAGTAATTGACGTAATAAATCAGATGCTGGAGACAATTATGTTCAGAATGGGAGCATCGTAATTTTTAATTCGAAGGATGGGAGTGATTAAATGAATAATACTACATATATGGGTTTGGAAATAGCAATGAGAGGCCTTTATTCATCTCAAAGAGGAATGGCTAATGTTGCTCATAATATTGATAATACCAATACACCGGGATATTCAAGACAGGTTATTAATCAAACCTCTGCCCGTCCATTACTCGTTGCTAACAGCGCAGGTATGTTGGGTATGGGCTCCGATGTGGTTAGCGTAGACAGGGTCAGAGATATATATTTAGATGAAAAGTATTGGAGCGAAGCTCAGTATCTGGGTGAATGGAGCGTTAAGTCAACAATTATTGAGGATATGCAGACAATTTATAATGAGCCAAGTAATAATGGATATACAAAAATAATAAATGATTTTTATAGTGCGTTGCAGACCTTGACCACTGATCCATCAAGTCTTTCCACCCGTGCCATGGTAAAAGAAAAGGGTGTTGCAGTGGCAAATTATTTTAACAATGTTGCCACACATTTCGATTATCTCCAAGAGGATTATAATAACATGGTCAATGCCAAGGTGGAAGAAGTAAACAATCTAGCCGACCAAATCAGGGACTTAAATCTTCAGATATATCATTTTGAAGTTATGGGAAACAAAGCTAATGATTTAAGAGACAGAAGAGGCTATCTCGTAGACAAGCTATCTAAGATTGTAAACGTGAGTGCCTATGAAACTGAAACAGGGCTGAAACTTCCCAATGGTGAAAAAGAAACCCGTTTCGTTGTAACCATCAGTGGCAAGGCTTTGGTAGATCATGAGCAGTCAGTACACTTAAAGTGTGAAAGCAGGGAGACGAAGCTCAATGAAGAGGATATTGAAAACCTATATGAAGTGTCCTGGGCCGATGGTAATAAGTTGCAGTTAAAATCCGGAGAGTTGAAAGCTTATCTTGATATGCGTGACGGCAATGACGGAGAACCGGGTTCGGATGGAAAGAGTACTCCAAACTGCAAGGGTATACCCTATTACCAGAGGAAAATGAATGAGTTCGTCAGAACCTTTGCCATGTCATTCAACGAGGGCATCATGGATACCGATGGCGATGGTATGCTAAATAAATCGGAAGGCCATGTAGACGGCTATACATTAACAGGCACAACCCCATCAGGAATCCGTTTCTTCTCTATGGTTAATGAATATGGGGAGTATATGTCAAGCGCTGATTTTGAGGCTCAGGCTTTATCTTACGCAGCTTCTAAGGGCATATCCGATGACCCAACGACAGCTTGGGATGAAAGACTTGTAGCAGGGTATCAGAAAATTACGGCTCGTAATTTTTCAATCAGCTTTGATATAGAAGACGATCCAAGTGAAAACATATCAGCATCTTCAGCACCCGGTGAAGCGGGTAATAATGAAAACGTCAATAAATTACTACAAATGAGGCACAACACATACATGTTTATGGAAGGTGCTCCGGAGGACTTCATTAAGACCGTTATTTCTTCTATGGGTGTAGATGGTCAGCAGTATAATCAATATTTGGATGTTCAGGAGGGAATAACATACCAAATTGAAAATAGACGGCAGTCTATCTCAGGTGTTTCATTAAATGAGGAAATGACAAACCTTGTTAAATATCAACAAATATACGGAGCATCGGCCACAATGATTCAAACCTTCAGTGAGGTCTTGGACATATTGGTTAACAGGCTCGGAATATAAAGGGGGTAAACTTATGCGAATCACAAACAATATGCTAATGAATAATATGATGCTAAGCCTTTCGGGCAATTTAAACCAAACCCAGAAATACATGAATCAGTTAGCATCAGGAAAGAAAATAAGCCTTCCGTCAGATGATCCTATAGTTGCATCCAAGGCTTTGAAGCTCCGTACTGATGTGGCTGAAATATCTCAATATAAACGCAACACAGATGATGCGACGGCCTGGATGGATATTACTGAAGCCACCATGGGTCAAATGACCGATGTGGTTCAAAGAATGAAGGAAATTGCCAATCAGGCTGCTAACGGAACAAATACCTCCGATGACCTATTAAAGATCAAAGAGGAGGCAGCCCAGCTCAAAACCCAGTTAATCAGTCTGGGCAATGCCACATATGCAGGACGATACATTTTCTCGGGCTTTAAAACCGATAAACCTTTGCTGAATGATGATGGTACCTTTAATGTTGATATCGCCAATGGTGAGCAAATAAAGTTTGAGATTGGCATTGGGGACAAGATTAATATAAATGTACCGGGAAGTGACCTTTTTAATGAAGGAATCACCGGTACAGCGGGAGCAAAAAGCTCGTTTGTACAAACCTTTGATGATGTAATAAATGCAATGGAGTCGGATGATAAAAGTGAGCTTTCAAGTCTTTTAGGTGATTTGGATGATGAACTGGGTAATGTTTTACGCGTAAGGGCAGGTCTGGGTGCTCGAATGAATCGGGTCGATTTAACTGCGGACAGGCTTGATGAAGATAATGTAAATTTCACTAAGTTAATGAGTAAAAATGAAGATGTTGATATCGCAGAAGCAATTATAAACCTGCAGAATGAAAGTAATGTCTATCAGGCCTCTCTTGCAACAGGCGCAAAGGTTATCCAACCCTCTTTGGTGGATTTTTTAAGTTAAGATAAATAAAACGGAGGTTTTAATATGCAGTTGGAAACAGGACATTTTGGAGTTATTGATTTTAATGAAGAGGATTTTATATATTTCCCAGAAGGTATACCTGGATTCGAAAACAGTAAAAAATACATGCTAATAGGGAATGATGATGGTGAGGCTACATTCTTCTGGCTACAGAGTATAGATATGCCGGAATTATGTTTTGTTGTCACAGACCCGTTTATGGTTTATGATGGATATGGAGTGGATGTGGACGACGAGGATGTAGAACTACTGGGAATTACTGACACCAACCGGGTTTTAAGTTTGACTATTGTAGTTATTCCGGAAGAGATAAATGAAATAAGGGTTAATCTAAAGGCACCGATACTGATAAACATGGATAAAAAGCTTGGTAAACAGGTAATTCAAAAGAATGACAGCCTTCCAATACGGTACTATCTTGGAAAAGCAAACTAAAAATTGAAGCTCTGACGGGCTTCTGAGGAGTGATACAATGCTCGTACTGACAAGAAAAAAAGGGCAATCTCTCATGATTGGCCATGATATTGAATTATCAATAATTGATATACAAGGGGATCAGGTGCGAATTGGCATCAATGCCCCTAAAAGTGTTACTATCCATCGTAAGGAGATTTTTGAAGAAATCAAAAAAGAGAATATTACTGCGGTTGCAGGAAAACAAACCAATATTCAAATTCTTAATGATAAGTTCAAAAAGAAGGATAAAAATACACCTTCGCAAGGATAAGAACTGAAGTTATACTGTAATAATTGAGTAATAAGGCTCCGGGAAATCGGGCCTTTTTTTGTAGATAAATGCCAGAAAAAATATTATATTGTAGATTATTATAATATGATAAAATAGATAAAAAAATACAAATTTAAGAGGTACTATTCATGATAAACTTATCTATGAAAAAAAGCATTAAATTGCGAATAACAGTGCTATTTCTAATTATTGTATTAGTTCTTACCCTCTTGCTTATCGCAATATTATACAACCAAACCTCATCAATGCTATTAAGGGAAACTGCCATAAGAGCTTATAGTACAGCAGAGCAGGCAAGTAAACTAATAGATGTAAATGAATTCGTTAAGCTTGAAACTATGGAAGACGAGAATACACCTTCATACACCAAAATGAGAGATGATCTCATTAAGATTCGAGAATTAAGCGGTGCAAAGTATGTTTATACTATGAGAAAAACCGATCAGGGTGACTTTATGTATGTGATAGACGGCTCTACTGATGAAGATTTTTCGCATATAGGTGACACTGAAGAGTCCATACCGGAATATGAGCAGACATGGAGCGGTGAAGCTTTTACAGACAGTGAAATCTTCGAAGATGAAAAGTGGGGATCTCTTATAAGCACTTATTTTCCTATCAAAAATGATGCAGGGGCTGTTGTCGGATTTGTAGGTGTTGATTACAGTGTTGAATTGGCACAGGAAGGACTTACCACGTTCCAAAGAACATGCAATATTATTATAGGCTTATTAGTTGTGATTATTTTTGTAAGTGGGTTATTATTGTCAAGTAGTATTACGAAACCGATAAAAAATGCAGCGGATTTTTCCAAACAACTGGCAAGCCTAAATCTCGGGATCGAAGTTTCTGAAAAAGATCTAACGAGAAAAGACGAACTCGGAGATTTAGCCCAATCGCTAAATAGTATTAAAGAAAGCCTCCGAAGGGTTATCACGCAGATTAAAGAATCATTTGAGCAGCTGGCCGCGACCTCACAGGAAATGACTGCATCATCACAGGAATCATCAAGTGCCATAGAGGAAGTTTCAAGAGCCGTTGACGAAATTGCAAAAGGTGCGTCAGAACAAGCCCAAAATACTGAAACAGGGGCTTCAAAAGCGGTCTTATTAGGGAATATTATCGATAAGGATATCGAACAGACCAATAATATTAACCAAGCCGTTGTTAATGTTACTGAATTTGTCCGGGAAGGCCTTGCTGAAATCGAAAGACTGACTAAGATCAATGACGAGAACAATATAGCAAACAAAACTATTAATGATATCATAATAAAGACATACGAGAGCGCACAAAAAATAAATCAGGCAAGTAGTATCATTGCTTCTATTGCAGAACAGACTAATATGTTATCTTTAAATGCCGCTATAGAAGCTGCTAGAGCGGGAGAATCAGGAAGAGGCTTTGCAGTCGTGGCAGATCAAATTAAGAAGTTGGCTGAACAATCAACCGATTCTATTAAAACAATCGATCAAATAGTTGAAGAACTGCAAATGAATTCGCAAGATGCAGTAAATACTATGGAAAGGATATCCCAGATCACAGTGGAACAGACTGAAAGTGTCATAAAGAATAGTGAAAAATACAAATTGATTGATGAAGCAATGAAAGGATCTCAACGAGCTATTTCAGAATTAAATTTAGCTGGACAGGAAATGGTTGAAATGAAAAATGTTATTCTAAATACTTTGGATAGCTTGTCTGCAATTGCTGAGGAAAATTCTGCGTCCACCGAAGAAGTGACTTCATCGACCGTGCAGCAGGTTGCATCAATAAAAGAGCTCACATTAGCCAGTGAAAATTTATCTCAACTAGCTCAAGATATGCAAAGCACTGTTGCGAAGTTTAAAATGTAGACTTTGTGATTAGGATGGTATTGTTAACCGAGAAAGATGTAAGGCTCCGGAGATGAAATCCGGGGCCTTTTTAGCGGGTTACGTAAATGGTTCCGGATAAGTTTTTTAATGAATTTACCGATAAGTATTATAGAGAAATTGCTTAAATAAAATGAGAGGTTGTGTCACTATTGAATATAGCAGTTATTTTTGCAGGCGGTACCGGAGTACGCATGAATAGTCAAACCAAACCGAAGCAATTTTTGGAGCTACATGGCAAATCGATTTTATTACACACGATAGAGCATTTTGAGTTTCATCCAGATATTGATTTCATTGTTGTCGCATGTCTTGAAAGCTGGATTGAAACACTTAAAAATGAATTATGTCGTTTTGGAATAAAAAAGGTAAGGTGGATTGTTAAAGGCGGAGAAACAGTACAGAGTTCAATTTATAATGCACTAAAAAAAATAGAAGAGAATGTAGACCTTTCGGATGATGATATTGTTCTGCTTCATGATGGTGTCAGGCCTTTGATAAACCAACAGCTGATTTCCCAAAATATCGAGTCAGTCAAAAAATATGGCAGCGGAGTTACTGTCGCATATCAGTATGAAACGGTTGTCACTGTTAATAGTGAAGGTTTTATAGATCAGGTTATTGATCGTAATACTGCAAGAGTAGCAAAGGCACCCCAGAGCTTTTATATTAAGGATGTATTAGCCGTTCATAAAAAAGCAAATTCAGAAAATAAAATGAACTTTATTGATACAGCGTCACTTATGAGTTATTACGGTCATAAACTTCGTCAGGTATTAGGCTCTGCTGATAATCTAAAGGTAACGACCGCGATAGATTTTTATATGTTCAAGGCAATGCTTGATGCCAGAGAAACCTCTCAGATCTTTGGATAAGAGTGAAGAAAATATTCATATCTTTCTATTTGTTTTCATTTTGAATCTGGCTCCTAATTTGCGTGGAGCTGATACCTTGAGTATATGTGAAAAATTCGATGTTTGAGCCAACCTCATTCAGTCTCTTTTTGTCCGCAGCCCAGCTTGGCTCGTTCCTCCAGTCATCACCGGAAAATAAGCAGTCAAAATGATATAATTCCCATGCTTTCATTTTATCGATATTATCAAAAGAAACCAAAACTGTCTGATCAACATATTTAATAGCCTGTACAATCTCTTTTCGGTCATCCTGGTTAATAAAAGGCAGCTTGTTCTTAAAATGATGAACCAGTTCATCTGTTAATATGCCCACTATTAAGTATTCACATTTATCCTTTGCCTTTCGGAGAAGGTTCAGGTGTCCTATGTGAAATAAATCAAAAACACCCGCAATATAACCAGTTTTATAAGGTTTCATAATTATTTCTCCTTTTTTAATGTTTTCATTTATGCAATGCCAAATAACTCCTGAAAACTAATAAAGTTTTTGTATTTTTCCAGACCAAGGTTTCTTAGCTGCTTTTCAATCTCGGAACTATAATACGTAGTAATTATTATATAAATGCTGTTCCAGTTATCAACTTGCTCAGGATGCCGTATCTCTTTATTATTCAAATAAGTACCGGCTAATTTTCTATCATTATCCAAGAAAAAGCTCACAGGGATATCGGGATATTCGGATAAAAATTCTCTACATTTTTTCCCTGTACCAAAGCAAACTAGCTTGCGGTTATATTTTATGTTATCAATCAAAGAATCTCTTAGGGATTCTACCATATTATTACTGGTATACTGAGGCAATGACTTGTAATAGTTTTCTATATATCTTGCAATATTAATAGCATTTTGCCGTCCATAAACCTTATCCTCAAAATAGGAGCTTTCAAATATTTGTAAGTCCTTGCCTGTAGGAATTCTGAGGAAAGCTTCAAATGGCATGGAAACCTCATAGCTTTTAAACATGGTATAATCAAGATAATCCCTGAAATACCCTGAGAAATCCTTAATAAACTGTAATGCCCCCTCATGTAGCCTGTTTATGACGAAAGTATCGGTATAGGATTTTTCTGTATCCTCGAAGATGGGTATAATCTTATCACTTTTTTGATTTAATCCTATACATGAAGGGTGAGGAGCGGATAAGACATGCTCTCTCAACAACATTGGGACCTCAGGAGTAAAATCATAGAAAGTTTTGATTTTGAAATTGCCCTTGCGACTCATTTGTGAAGTCTTCGCAATACTGCTATATACAAATAAAGCGTCAATAGATTTACCTGAAATCTGCTTAAATGCATACGGTACACTGCCTGTGTAGCCTATATCAAATATAATGTCTGCGTTACTGATCCCGTCATAGTATTCTTTTAATAACTGTTTTGAGTCATTATGCTTTTCCTCATTATAGAAATATTTTAAATAGAATTTCATAAATTCAAAATATTCATTCTTCGTCTTGAAATTTAGGTTTTCCTGAATCTTGTTTTCTTCAAAAATAGCACTGCGTATTTCTTCAGACGTATCATTTGTGCAGAAGTCCAATAACTCAAGAATTGATATGGCATTGTAACTGCTATATACAATAGGCAGATTAAAAAAATCAGCAGTATTTTCAATAGATGCTGGGAGAAGCATTTTCCGCGAAGCATAGACATAATCCGATACAGGGGTATTGTCCATAGACGCAGTCCATATATCATATGCCTGCTTTACAAGAAAACCATCACGCGCCATAAACAGGATTCTTTTATAAACGTAAGATTGCTGTAATATCCAGTTTATTAAACCCGCCAAATGCATCCCCAAAGCATAATACCCTATAAAGTATGGATCAGCATTATAATCGCTCTCACTGTTAAAAGGACGGAACGGATTATCGAAGTAATGGTTTGCTACAATTGCTATCATTGAGCCGTACCCAACTGACTCAAGAAACCTGCTTCCATCAAGTATTACACCGCTGACATTTTGTGCAAGAGTACTGCATTCTCTGGTATCAAGCTCTTTTACTTTGTTTTCAAAAACGTTGATCGTCCGTGGTAGATATACTGTGTGTAAGCCGGCTTCATTCGCTTTGGTCACATCGCAGTAATGGTTATCACCTATATGGAGGATTTTGCTTCCATCAACCTTCAGAACGCCAAGAACTTTTTTGAAAAGGTCTCCCGTATGCTTAAGAAGCCGCTCTTCTGATGAAAGGAATATTCGTTCGTAACCTGTATACCCATTTTTATGAAGAATGCTTTCAATAGTACTCTTGTCGAGGTACATATCCGATACAAGAATTATTTTTTTACCTGAATATTTAGCAAGGTCAAACAGCTCTTTTGTAGTTTTCCTGATGGTGCAAAAGAAGATTTCAAGTCTTTTCTCTTCTTCTCTCAAAGCTGAACAAATGTTTGCTGGTATTCCGTATATTTCACTGATACTATCATATATCTCATCTATAGTAATATCTTGGAAACCTAAGCTGCTTTTTTGCAGATTTACTCTTGCACTTATCTCTCCATCTATTCTGATTTGGTGGAAACTTAATTTTGCTTTGTAAATCTTCTCGAAAAGTTTGTCTAGTAGATGGAATAAGTCACTAGGTCTGTAAAATGGTCTTGTGACTAAAGTATCAAAAATATCAAAGCTTATATATTCATATTCAGGATTACAGATTTTCTTCTTTATCTCTTCTATATCATCATTCCAGATTGTTCGCACTGATCTGAAGAACCTGTCATCCAATATATAATTACCTATTTCACCATATGTGGATGTAATCATACCGGTAAGTACCTTTCTTTCTTCGGAGTCGTTGAAAAACTCTATACCATTCTTCCAATCTCTTATATAGTAGTTCCTGAAATCATAATATTTGCTGAATACCTTATCAGAAGCATTGATTGATTTTAAAAATTCTTCGACTATTTCAAATATTCTGAATGTGTCAGCAAGATTTTTCTTAAGCTTTTCAAATGATGCTGTCTTAGCATCAGTAGCACTTCCGGTATTCTGGCAATAATAATAAACACTATTTTCAACCTTGCTTATTTTTCGGGCATAATAAAATAAGGGAAAGGAGCAGGCTATATCTTCCATCATATTAATATGTTCTTTGTATTGATCAAAAAAGATAAGGCATTTATCCCATAGGGTCTTTTTATATAGCTTGTTCCATAAGGTATGCCAATTGTAGCATCTTCCTTCCTGAGCAAGAAAAAAATCTAAAAAGATACTTTCACCGTCAATAATTTCATTTGGGAATGCTACTTCATGCATTCCAAAGACGGTTTTCTCCTGACCTACTAGTACGGTTCTGGAAAAAACCATGTCAGCCTGACTTTTTTCTGCTTCAGAAATTAATAAACGGTAATAATCAGTTCCTATATAATCGTCGCTGTCGACAAATGAGATATATTCTCCGTTTGCCGCCTGCAAGCCCGAAATTCTGGCCTTAAAGACTCCAATGTTTTTTTTGTGCTCTATATATACGATACGATTATCTATGGTTTGATAATGCTCCATAATTTCATTAACATTTCCCGGTGAAGCATCATTGACTACAATAATCTGGAGATTGCGGTAAGTCTGGTTTATCAGACTTTGCAAACACCTCTCCAGATAGATCTCAGTATTATATACAGGAATAACAATTGATATGAGCTTGCTAGTATTCATGACATTTCTCCTCTTTTACTTCAATAAATCCAAAGCATTTCTATAAATTTTTTCTTTGTCTACATATGCACGGGAGAAAAAACCTCTGTTTACATCATACTTCCTGTTCTGTGAAACAAAGTTATATTCTTCTTCTTCAAATAGGTCCCATAAACCGGACAGTCCATACCTATTTTTCATCGACTCCAGCGTGATTAAATTATCTGCCTCTTTTATAAAGTGATAGGTATATTTTAATGCTCTGAAAAGCACATATTTTGCCGGATAAAACTCTCTTGTGAACTCCTGATCAAAGAAAATGAAATCTCCTTTGCGATAAAAGCAGTTTATGGGAATCATATCAATGTATGCTTTTTCCAATATAGTGCCAAAATCTATAGAATAATCTTTACAATTTAGTTTAATATGCTCTTTTGAAACATGTCCTGACGATTTCAGGATACACTCAAAAAGCTTGTCAAATAGGTATACAAACGTATCTTTATCCACCTTAATAATTTTTTTCAAGTAATCCGATAAAGTATCATCATGAATATACGGCATAAGGAGGGCGTTATCAGAGAGTTTAGATTCAACAACTTTTATGTTCCGGTCTTCAAGCTCTTTATGGTTTCTTGTAATAGTTTCCAGCCGTCTAATTCCCTCAGGGTAAAGAGCCGTTTTCTTTGCGATGTCTGTACTGTGGATAGTAGTGGCAAAACCATCTTCACGTCCTCTGTCGGTGGAAAGTGCCGCATAAACAACATCACAGAAATATTCAGAATCAGAGCATTCAATTAAGAACGAGTTTGAAAAGAAGTCCAAAACCTTGTTTTCAATGACATCATCATATAAATCATTCTCATATGCCAATAAAGATGAGGGGTTCAAATAATAAGGGATTACTCTTTCCCGAATACTAGCTTGAGGTATATAATCCTGTGAGTATATTAACTGGGGAAGCTTATAATCAGGCAGGGGATAGTAAAATTTCATATACTTAAAACCTGCGGTTTCAATAACATCGGTTATTTCTTTTTTGCTGAATGAATATCCATCATTGCTGTGGGGATATCCATTAATTCCCGAGAATGGTACTCCGGTATGGGGATTGGGAGCGCCGCAAAAATACCTTAATCCGTATCTATTTTCAACAGCGAGAAGAATTTTCCCTCCGGGCTTAAGCAATCCTTTAAGTTTCTTGAGATAATCAGAGTATATGCTTCTGTCAGGCTTTCCTTTAGCTATATATTCGAGTGTTCCTATAACTGTTATATAGTCGAACTTATCTTTGAACTGAACATCTTCAATCCTGCCAGCATATACGGTAAGGTTATCTCTGTTTTTGTGCCGTTCATATATCTGCTCAGCCTTGTGCAGGAAGCGTTCGACAGATGTAACTTCTCTGCATCTGTCACAGAATAGCCCTGTCAGAGCGCCAAAACTTCCGCCAACCTCAAGCAATGACGAATCTTTTTTAAACTCATACCAATTAAGCAGCGATTTTCTCATACCCGATAAATGATAGAATACTTTCCATCTATCATCTGCAGAAATCAAAGTGTCATAATTATCGGAGCCATTCTGAGCAATGTAATCACATATGACTTTTTCAACTGCTGTTAATTCTTTTAAGTTTTCCTCATGGATATTTCTTTCAGAATTAAATATAGCCATTTATGATCCACCCATAGTTTTTCTATATACTGGAATTCTTCCTTTACCCAGATCCTCAAACAAGTATAAATCATTAAAGAAATCACAATGTTCATTTGTAAATTCATGTTCCCTATAACTTAGTATAGAATCTACAAAATGCTTATTAATTTCAGAATCTTTAGCGTAAAGATTCTGAATAAAATCATTGAAATAATCCTCTACTGCCTTATGAATATCAATAACATAATTAAGTTCTTCGTTACTTCGGGTTTCCTTGGCGTATATCGGTAATCCATTCTCATTCATACTAACTATTGAAGGCACTAGTGAAGTCATCATAGTTTCCAAAAACATATAATTGTGAAAAGAATAGCTGCAAAACATGTTCGATTCCGATAGATTCTGGAACATGGCTTTCATAACCAGGTCTTCCTTTAGATCATTATTTATAACATATCTGCAAAAATATAAGCCGTCAATATTGAAGGGTACAAATCTGTTAAGCATCTGCTGGCAGGTACCAGACGATACAAAATCAACAAATGCATAGTTTTTATTCTTTTTTAGTCCGATCGATTCCATATATTTTAAATAGTTCATCCGTACCATATTAGCATTTTCAAGAATACTATCCTTGTGATGTAAGGCATATGATACTACATCCGTAAATCTGCTCTCATCATATTGAATGATATCCTTTTCAGTAAGACTGAATCTTTGCATTAACATTAACTCAGGAGAGTAAGCATGGGGTATACCCGCAATCCATTGAATATCGTTTTCATCTTCTACAGCCGAATTAATACATAAATTTCGAGAGGTCTGAAAATAAATACCTTCTGGTAGCTTAATGTCAAGCTCTTGTTGTGCTATGTTATATAGTTTATATGTAATAAATCCGTCACGAGCAGCAAAAAGCACATTATCATATTGTCCTTCTTTAACAGTATCAATAATCCAAAGTACATATTTTGCTAAAGACGGAGCAATAAATGTATAACCGAAATCATATATACTATTTATCTCAGGACGTCCTGCCTTTCTGTATAATGCAAAGGGATTGGAAAACAGCCTTGAGGAAAGCAAACCGACCATGGAACGATGATTTATAGAGTTAAAACTATATTTGAGATTCCTGTATGAGGACATAAGAAGTAGGTCGTAGGGGCGTGGTATTTCAAAGATATCCATATCTTCGACTGAGTAATAATCATCGCTATCCTTGGTTGCAATTATATTGAGGTATGAATGTCCTTTTACTATGGATTTAAAAATGCCATATAATTCTTGTGTTTCTGCTGTCTTATATTCGGATGATAGAAACATGCCATCATATTGTGTGACTCCATGCTTATTCAATATTCTCCTTAAAATATCGGAAGGGAAATATGTGTCGGAGAGAAGGTATATTTTTTTTCCGCTGTTAACCGCAAACAATAGCAATTCCTTCATTTTGTCCCGGCAGCACAATAAATCATTTTCGACAGCAAGCTCAGTCTCCAACGCTGTCTCGGCTGTTTCCCGATTCATTCCTGCACGGGCTGCCAACTTTTCGTAGATGTCATAAATATTACCGCCTGCTGACATCACCTCATTCTCAAGCCCATGCCTTAGATCGCTATATTCAGGGATGTTTATTCCTTTCTTGCATAGCCTGTCTTCTATTATCTTATATAAATCTGCCTTTATAAGCGTTTTTCGTATGAGGAGCACATCAAAAACCTCAAAGCATATAATATCATGCTTAAGAATCTCCTCCTTAAGCATGGATTCACTTAATTCACCGAACGATTCCTGTTTGGCTGACAGCCCGCCATATCCAAAAACGGTAAAGAGATTTCTTCCATCTATGGAATATAGCTGAATATTATTTGTATAACACATATAACAGATTCTGTCGTAAATCATTTTTAAATGCTCTTTTTTAGCTGCGACAATAATAATATCAGGATGTTGCTGTACAGCTTCTTCATAAGAAAGTATTCTCTTGCCCAGCTTTACACCGTGGCTTCTGCTTCCATCCAAAAAACCAATAATATTGTAGTCCGAATACTTGTCCATAATAAAACGGGCAATATCACCGGTCCCATAGAGTATGATTCTTTTGTCCTTATATTTTTCAAAACTCTCTTTAAAGGAGCTCTCAACTGCGATTCTGTATAGTTCAAAAAGGTCAGTCATTATATCCTCCAATTTACTAAAGCCAGTCTTTTTCCTGCACGTATATATAATAATTATCTATTCCCATTTCTCTGAGTTGTTTTGCAATTTCACGATAATGTATGCTGCAGATGAGAAGACGCAAATTTTCATTTGGGATAATAAGGATTGATTGGGGCTGTTTAACGGGTATGTTATGCACATTTGTGCCCCATTTATTACCGTCATTATCGACTACAAATACCGGTGGATAAATTTTACCTTCATGATCTAGAAAATACTCCAGCATCTTTCCCGCGCCAAAAACGACTATAGTCTTTCCTTTAAAATCTTCACAAACTCTTTCAAACTTTATGAGGTAGCTTCTATATGAAATACTCGGCTCAAGAATAACTTTATGGTGCGGTTCTCGTTGTTCTTTAGGCGGAAATTCCATATAATCGTTACCATATAGCAATCTCAATACATTTTCATAACCAATTGGAGCCGGCAACTTCAAGTGCTCAAAGTCCAGCATTATTGAACCTTTGAAATCCTCTTTATTGAAACATATCGGCCAATATTTATTGCTGCTGTAATTTAAACATGAAAGGCTGTCTGATGTTTTACAGCATGTCATGGCATTAAATAACCGATTACATAGCCGGGCTCTATTGCAGAACAATGCTATTATTTTATATATGGTCCAACAAATCCATGATAGTTTCAGAAACTTTTTATATTCTCTGTAATTTATTGCATAGATCAGCTTTTGCAGATTTCTTATCCTCTTAATCTGCTTTTTTCTCTTTTTTAAATCCATATGTACGTAATCGAGAACAAAAATGTCAATCCATATGCCAAAATTCGCATTATGATAAAAATGTATATTTTCAAACATAGTTGTGTTGCTATTTCGGAGCTTGGCATAACCACCCAGAAAAATATCAGGGTCACTTTCTTCGGTTTGAAAGAAATATGGTTCTTTAAATTCACTAGGTGCAATTTTTTTTAGTATTTCAAAATCCTCTCTTGGCATTAAAAAGTCTACATCATCGTCCCAGGGTATAAATCCTTTATGCCTGACAGCACCTAAAAGCGTTCCCCCGGCTATAAAATATTTTAAATGGTTTCGCTCACACACATCCTTAAGCATTTCAATCAGATCCAATTCAACAGCCCACAATTGCTTGATTTCTTTTAATACCTTATAATCATTTCTCATTTCATCCTGTAAAAAATTCTGATCCATTATTTCCTCCTGCTCTTATACGATATCACTAATTATTAAGCTATGTATTTTTTCACCGCAGGATCCATCCATATTATCAAAAACTGATGAGTATGCCTTTAATTGCACATTAGGATCAAAAGCCCGTTTTTCCTCCAGCTCATAAATAAAGTCTTTCAGATTTACGTCACAGCTCTCCTTAAGTACATATGGATAATTATCATCAAGGCGTCCAAATTCAGTCTCTAAGATTCTTTTCTCGATTATGCATTTTTTAGTGACATAAGTTTGGGCTTCGACGTCTATAATTAATAAACTGCTATCGTAAGCCGTCAATGCCAGTACATGCCTATCATCGGATTTCTTAGCAAAATAGTAGTTGTTGACCCAACTATAATAGGATTCCTTCCTGTCACCTTCTCTATAGTGCAAGGGTAGCTTATATTCACTCATATGACCTGTATTCTTGTCTATTTTAACTATCATATTTGCATGCTTAGGGAATGCCAGCATGTATTCATTACAACTAATAATACTAAAGAATGGATTGTTTCCGCTAATAAAGCCCTCCGGGAATTGAGCATACTCAAATGCCCGACCCGTTATTCTGTTCCACTTAACGATTACCTTGCTCTTGTAGGGAATCAGCCAGTAATCATTGCCATCGTATTCCATACCAAAGTAGTTGTTTCCAGCGCTTCCTACTTTATGAATGTTTATATTTTCAGTTTCCATGTTAAACTCAACGACCGTATTAGATATTGCTGAAGCAACCAATAATAGATCTCCCTCAACATACACTGCGTTCAAAAATAGAGGACCATTTTGATAAGTTCTGTTTCCTTCCATCTTCAGAGCATCATTAAAATTGGGATAGTATTTATATATATTATTTTTTATATCATATCTCACCAGTGCAGGGTAATAGGTGGGAATTATGAACAGGTAATCCTTATAATGGACTATTCTTGAAAACTGAGTTGCTATATTTCTTACAACTCGTTTATGGGCAACCCCTACAAAATGTTTTTTTGACAAATCATATACAGCAAGTTCTTTTGCCCTATGGGGAGCAAAATACAGTTTTTCATTTATTCTTACTATTTCGTAAAACAAACGGTCCTTATTCAGAGGTTCGTAGGGAACTAAATCTACGATTTCTGCCTTTCCGGTGTTTATATCCATTTTGCACAGTGCATTATAGTGGCAATGCATGAACCACAGATTATCATTTTCTAAATATGCATCCATGCAGCCCACAAGATTTTCTTGTTTATGTATTATATCTTCCGGCAACTCCATATCCAACAAAAATATAGGTTTACCGGTAACCCCAAATAAGTGGACGACAGATGAGCCTTCTTCTCCTATATATGCATCTGATAGTGCAACTGAGTTTGAAACGTCAGAGGTGGTGTCATATATCCCAATATTTTCATTTATAAATTTCTGCTCTAGCTCGCAATATCTTTGATACAGCTCAGGTACCATCGAACGAAGGGTGGCCTTGCTTAAAGGATGAGGTCTCCACAATAAGACCTCCGTATCCCTGTTACTAAAGACTGAGAATATGTATTCCATTTTATCGAGGGCTTTTTCCCGGTATTTAAGAAGTCCCGACAGGCTTGTATTATAAAAAATAACTTTTTTATTTCCAATTATGCTTTTCCATTCTTCAGGATAATTTTTCTGTAGCTTGCTTAGAGAGATTACCCTATCTACTTTTGGTGAACCTAGGGCAATCAACTTTCCAGCAGGTATATGCTGCCTGTAATACCGGAGCTGATTATGAGATTGTATCACTATTTTATCAATATAATTATAGGAGGGAAGACTTAAAAATGTTTCAGGTACAAATCTTCCTGTAACAAAGTATGGAATATATACTAGCATATTTGTATGCTTCTTCAATTCCGAAGAATAGAAGGAGGGATGAACCGAGGTTACTCTGTTATACTGATCATAAGGATTATGAATATATATAATATCAGGTTTCCTGTCTTGCAGACTGTAGCTGTTATAATGAACCACCGGAACATATTTTGGAAATGATGAACCTTCATATTTCATTACCGAGCCATCTGCAGTTATCTCGTAATAGGGTATGGGAACTACATAGCAGTTGCACCTTGAGTCTTTATTAGCAGCCATCCAGACACTCTCCATTGAATCCCACATTGATGCGTTGTATGGTAAAAAAGCAATTTCATATATAACCCTTACATTATTTATGATGAAGTTATCAATTAAAATGAGCCGCCTGTCTATGGACGCAAAAACTGAATCAAAATCATAATCATGATTTGCCAGTTTATTGCCAATGAGATAAAGGTCATCACAGTATGCCTCCAGCTCCGGTATAATTTCTTCATAATTACTTTCAGACTCTTCAATAGATGTGCCAATAGATAAAGCTCCCTGCTGGCAGATTTCCAAAAGACTGTAAACCTCTTCATAATCTTCATCATCCACTAGTAGAATTAGTTTTTCATATGCTTCTCTTAATGACTTAGTAAGGTCTATAATAATATCCTTTTTAAACTTCCTCATAATATTAAACCTCATATTATACTATCCCAAATATTTATAGTTTCATCCGATGAGAAACTGTCCTGATATAAGAAACCATTACGTATATCAGGGGAAAAAACAGAATATCTTTGAGCCAGCATTCCGCACATGAAATCCACCATATCCAGGCTAAATTCGTTCCTATACCAATTATCGTCAAAAGAGTCCAAATCGTTTATAAAAGCTGTAATTCCTTTTTGCACTTCCTGAATATAGCCATAGTTATATTGACTGTTCTCAGTGAATAGGGGGAGACCATCCTTGTTAAAACACTCAAGTTGTCCTTCAGATGATGCGTATACTATCTCAAACAACTGGTAGCATCTTCTGAACCACTCTCCCGATATGATTTTGGAGCTATCAAACATGCTTTTAAATTTATTTTCGGAGTTGATATATTCATTTGGATAATCCTTAACGGCATAGCATAATAATTTCACTTCTCTGTCAAGCAGAGAACCCAGCTTTGTTACATTTGTTCCTCTTGAGTATAAATCAAATAGAAAAATGTTATTGTATAAACTAAGATTAATTTTTTTCAGATATTTAAAATAATTCTCTCGTTCAAATGCCGCATTTTCCTGTATTTCTGCTTTATATTTCAAAACTCTCTCTGAGATCTTATCGATTTCATCATTTCCTAGAACATCTGTAAGTGAACGGTTCAGGATGGGATCACATTTATCAAATACTTTTCCTAGACGCTGTTCCAAAGTCTCCCGCAAGTTTCCCATTGATAGCCTTAAAACGGAAGCTACAATATCAACAATATCAGATTCTTTCCGAATGCAAGCAACGGTTGCAGCTCTTCTTGAAATATAAAAATATTCTGCTTCCGGAAGCACCAGCTCCGGCCTTATAATTGTTAGGTACCTGTACAGTTTGAATAGTAAATATCCATCTCTTGATGAAAAAAGAATTATGGATTTATTGATATTCTCAAACTCTTTAACCAACCATGCAAGAAAGTTAGCGGTTATGGGTGCAAAGCAATAGTAGCCCAGCTTGTACATATCATCTATTGTTAATTTTCCTTTTGCTTTTACAAATGACAGGGGGTCATGAAAGGCTTTCTGGGAAAATAGGTACAAAACATTGTGATCACTTTTATTTACAGCATATTTAATTACATTTGCCACTGAAGAGTATAGCATTCGGTCATAAGAACTCATCGCTGAGGCTGATTCAAAGGTGAGAGGTTTTACCGCATTTGGGGTTTCTTCATCATAATAGTCCTTCAGTTTTTTCCCATAGAGGTCATAAATATCAATCCCGGTATCTTCAATGTACTTAATCCGTTCATAGATAGTCTTGATTGATTTCGCCTGCGCAATAATAATAATTATTCTGACTTTTCCCGGAACTGACTCGATTGCCATCACTTCTTTTTCATAAACAATTTCGCCAATTCTTTCATTTGCAATAATTCCAACAATATTATATGTTTTTGCTTCCTCTAGAAGATATTTAGTATTTATTCCCAACCCATATAGAGCTATAGGGATATCTTTATACTGAGCAAAGCCACTATCAAATAAATTATAAAGACTTTCTTTCTCCATACAGGTTTATTCCTTCCATATCCTTAACCGTTATATGATGGGCATAGGTTCATTTTTGGCTACGGTTTTTCTGCTCACTAAGTCCTGCATGACATATGTGATTTCATAATTCAGGCTCTATCAGCTTATATTTTGAACAGGGAATATGAGGAACCCTTTTTCCCGGTGGCGGTAATTGCATGTAATCCCCGTAAACAAGCCTGAGATATTGATCATATTGTTCAAAAGCCCAGAACATATGTCCTTCAAACTCAACTTTAACCCTATTATTATAAAAGTATTTTGGTGTACCGTATTTGCACCTTTTCGGGTATTCGCCTGTCATTCTCCTTATAAGTTCTGTGTTCCTGGCATTATTAATACCTGCTATCCAATCTCTTAAACTGAATACCCATTCTGCAGGTATCAGTGACAATAACCGGTACCATATTCGACCATACCATTTTGAATGCAAAAATTTACCTGCTTCTGCCCATAGGATTTTTCTGATACAGAAGCATAAAAAATTATGTATAGGACGCATAAAACGGCTGTCCGGCACATTATCTACAAGCATAATATCTATGAAAATTCCTCTTTTGTATTTCATATGTTCATGTCCAGCTCGAACAAATTCTGTTCTTTTGCGCCTTAAGCGCGCATAACCCCATCGGTAATAGGGATCAAGAGTGTGGTCCTGTAGGAAGAAACGCCTTGTATCAAGATCAACTTTACAGGCTTCCCTGAACTTTTCATACTCCTTTCGATGCATGATGACATCGATATCCGGATCCCAAGGTATAAAGCCTTTATGGCGGATGGCTCCCAATAGTGTACCACCATCCAAAGAATAGACAATATTATTCTTATTGCATATCCGATCAAATTCAATCAGCATCTCCAACATAATTAGTTGAATTTTCCTGAAATCTGCCTTTGGAATTTCCATTGCTGCTACCGTTCCTTACAATATTAAACAAAGATTTTGACTTTTACGAAATCCGTTCTTCTGGTATCGCATAAAAAACCGTATCATAATAGCAGTTGTTATGGTGCCTAAGAATAAATCTGGAGTCTGGAATAACCTTTTCGAAAAATAAAGGGATTTCCCATAAATCTTCAAACTTATGGTAAATAGATATTGCGCAGACAGGACGGCACTCTGTCAGCGTTTTCTCAGCTCCAATCAATGCATCCATCTCACTGCCTTCAATATCCATTTTAATAAAATCGACATCTATTCCTTTCAAATGATCATCAATTTTAATGACATCCGCATTTTTTTCCCCATTTGGATCAATGAAGCAATCGAGCAGATTACCACGATACTTTACACTGCTTGTGCTTTTACCAATACCTAGGTTATATGCAGTAACTTTTTGCCGCAATGGGTCAGGTAGTCTATCGATGAAATTCTGAAGCAGTCCGAAATTCTCCGGATCCATCTCATAGCAAATGTAATTCTGAAAGTTCACATATTTCAGTGTGTCTATCAGATTCAACAAAGTATCTCCATTATAAGCACCGCAATCGATTATTGTACAATTATCCTTCAGATACCGTCCATTCTCGATAAAATAGATGTTCCTGTCAAGGATATCATTAAAACTGAAGTTCATCCATTCGTTCAACTCGGCAGTCAAAGATTTGAGCTTATAAAATAATACTTTCAATGAGTATTCATCATTGAGCAAACGTGTTATTCGCAGTAGCCTTTGAGATGTTTCATCTGAATCATAAAGAACAATGTCAGGATGAACTGTCTGTGAAATAAATATCTCTCTTCCGTATATATTTTTAAATCCGCTTTTTGATAACTGCTTGTATATTTCACTGCCATAGCCGGGTCCTGTTGAAATAACGCAAATTACATTATCTTTGTATTTTAAAAGCTCATTATATGAAATACATGGTTTAGAATCAACAACGATTTTTCCCCACTTATTTCTGTCATTGTCGCAGAACGATTCCACTTTAATATTCTGTTCTTTTAAAGTAAAATAGAGCGATTTACCCGCTTGACCTGCCCCGAATAAGCATATTTCTTTGCAGGTCGACAATTGCCTGAAATGATCTAGTATAGCTTCTCTGTTTTTCGTGATGCTCCCCAGTCGTGTGGTTATAATTTTTTTTATTTCATCAATATAATCCATTGAATCTCTCCATGTACTTCATATTTTACTATCAGAGGACTGGGCTTTCATGCTCTCTATCATTCTTCGGTACATATCCTCCATGCCATACATAGGCTTCCAGCCAAGTGAGCATAATTTCTCTGATGAAAGCCTATTTTTACTAGGGCTGGCATACCCATAGATGTTGGTTTCAGGCACTTCATACTTAACCGAAATATCCCCTTCTGCAACTTTAGTGGCGACTAACTCTGCCATTTGTGATATTGTCATAGTCGATTCCTCATTGACAACGTTATAGGCTTGTCCGTTTGTTCCCTTCAATAGTATAAGGATTAGTCCTGATATTGCATCTGCCGAATAACAATAGTTTCCGATAGATGAACCGCCGGTATGAAGAATGATATCCTTATTATTTATAACACTCCTGGCAAATTGCGCGAATACACGATTGTCGGTTTCACGAACACCTGGGCCAAATGTTTGTGCCAGTCTTGCAATCTTAACCGGTACTCCATATTGATAATAATAGCTATAGCATATGTTCTCAGCCATCCTTTTACCCATAGGATAGCAGCTTCTAGCTCTCAAAATATCAATGAAACCGCTATCATTCTCAAGAACTTTATCAGATTTTGCTGCAACTTGGCCGTATACTTCCATTGAGGAGACATATACAGCGCTTTCTATTCCTTTTTGTTTAGCCAGCTTCATTATGTTGAAGGTTCCTAAAACTATTCCTTCTGACACTTCAACGGGCGTTTCCACCATTTTTTTGGAATTCGTTTCGGCTGCGCAATGAATAAGGAAATCTATAGCAAAAGGTATGTGAGGGATATTACAGATATCTCCTTCTATTATAATGATGTTGTCACCGAGTAATTTTCTGGCTTTTCCCGAATTCCGGACCAAAGCAATCAACTTGATGTTTCGGTGATATTCATTATTCAAATAAGTAAAAAAAAGTATCAACAGGTATCCCAAAAAACCTGTTGCTCCAGTTATAAGGATTGTTTTTTCATCTATCTTGTTCCATGGTATGTCCAAACTTGCTATATCCTTAAAGTCTGATTCCAATAACTTATTCATTTATGCACCTTCTTTAAGTGAAATAGAAATATAATCAAAATGATTGAGGTTTGTACACAATCAATTAAGGTATTGCTTACTAATTTTTCTTATAGGTATTATAATAATAGTTGGCAAGGACATTATCCCCAAGCTTTGCCATAGCAACATTTAAAAAAGCCATATCATTTTTATTTTCCTTATGGTAGATACTGTTTAAAAATAAGATTATTTCTGTAGAATCCTGGTTTTCAATTAAATCATATAACCCGGAAAAAGTATCGATGTTCATTTTATTTATTTTTAATGCTTCAAAATAATATTCTAGAGCGTGAACCTGATCTCCTAACTTTTTATAAGATTCTGCCAAATTGAAATAAACATTTTCAGTCTGTCCAGGAAAATTATTATTCAATAATAGATTAAAGTTCTTATTATAATTAATTGCCTTTAAAAAACAATTTATTGCTGCAGGATAATCATGTTGTGCCTTCTTGACCATACCTTTTATATACCAAATTTCAGGATGGGTGGGGAATGCTTCTATGGCTTCATTTGCGTATTTTTCAATCTCATCGGCCACATATTTATCTTTCAGGACAAGCATTGACTTAATTAATAATATATACGGCTGATATGCCATAATTGTATCTTTTATAGTCAGTTCTTTAAGAGCAAGAAGTGCATATTTAATAGACTCTTCATAATTACCCAGATTGTTATGCATAGAACTCATATAATAATAGGTTAAATTTGTAATCTGATTATTCGCAATCTCATTTTCAAGTATTTTAAGATTACGTTTTATCTTTTCTGGTAATATAGCTGATGAATAACCGGTATGGTATATTAATAGATTGAAATCGGTTACTTTAGCAGCACTAAAGGAATTGCCATTCTTTAGCGGCTGTTCGTGAACAGCTCCTGAAAAGCGAATTCCGCATCTTCCTCTAAAAATTCTAACCGTTGGGTTTTCAGAAAGGATTTTTCCGTTAAATCCTTCAGTATTAATCATTCTACAAAGCACTGCATCTATTGCCTTATTGTTGTGTATATGTTTAAATACACGCCCTAAGATTTTTTGGGTATTTGTCTCAAAGTATTCGTCTGCGTCAAGGAAAATTATCCAGTCTCCGGTTGCTTTATCTAAAGCGTAATTCTTCGCATTACTGAAATTATCATCCCATTTAAAGTCGTATATTCTTGCCCCAAATTTAGACGCAATTTCTTTGGTATTATCTGTAGATCCTGTATCAACAACAATAATCTCATTTGAAATATCCTTTATACTATTTAAGCATCTTTCGATGTTTTCGGCTTCATTTTTTACGATGACACAGGATGATATTTTCATAGTACTCCCCTTAAAAAAATATAATTCGATTTGATTTCAATAAAAAAGGTCAGAGCCCGAAGACTCTGACCCATATAACTAAAGAAAATAGATATTAAATGAGAATTATTGCAGTAACTGCAGAACTCCCTGAGGTTGCTGATTAGCCTGAGCTAACATAGCTGTAGCTGCCTGCTGCAGGATACTGTTCTTGGTGAATTCCATCATTTCCTTAGCCATATCAACGTCACGTACACGTGATTCAGATGCTGTCAAGTTTTCAGAAGTTGTGTTGAGGTTGTTGATTGTGTGCTCAAGTCTGTTTTGTACAGCACCAAGCTTAGCGCGTTCAGATGAAACTGTGCTAATAGCTGAGTCAATCGTTGTAATAGCTGCAGATGCACTTGCCTGGGATGTTAAATCAATCTTAGCAGCGTCTACACCTAAAGTTACATCATCCATCTGGCCAATATTCAATGTAACTACTTGACCGTCATTGGCACCAACCTGGAAAGTCAATGATGTAGTAGCATAGTCACCATCAAGTAACTTCATGGTGTTGAACTCAGTGTCGGTGGAGATTCTTGTGATCTCAGTCTGTAACTCGGTGATTTCCTTTTGGATTTCTGCGCGGTCTTTATCGGTATTGGTATCGGAAGCCGATTGAACTGCGAGCTCTCTCATTCTCTGCAGAATACTGTGGGTCTCATTGAGAGCACCTTCAGCTGTCTGGATAAGAGAAATAGCATCCTGTGAGTTACGTTCTGCCTGGTTCAAACCACGAATCTGGCCTCTCATTTTTTCAGAGATAGCAAGACCTGCTGCATCATCGCCTGCACGGTTAATTCTGTAACCTGATGACAACTTTTCAAGGGATTTGCCCCCTGCGGTTGTGTTAACAGATAACTGACGATAGGTGTTAAGTGCTGAAATGTTGTGATTAATTCTCATAGTAAAATCCTCCTTGATAATTGTTTTGGGAGAATCCTTTCTCCCGTATTCTGGTCCCTACCAACCGGGACTTTGGTTATGAACTTTTTCAAACCCTTTTGGCGCCAACGGGAATGAATCAGCTTCACATCTTTTATATCGGCAATTTACCACCCAACATTATAGTTAAACAAAAAAAATTCCGATTTTGTTTAAGTGGATGGTAAATCAAACCATATATCAACTAGTGAATTTCGATACTATCTTGTGTGGTATAATTTTCAGTAAAATAACTACATTGTAGTGTTGCTGTTTTATTTTTAGTTGAAAGCGAGGTTACCTATGGATAATATTGTTAAAAACAAAAAGATTAAATGTATTATTAACAATGCTAGCAGATAAAGCTTATTGCCAGAGCTATATTGATTTGATTAACTCATAAGCAATACTTTGATATTTTTTATTAGATAAAGTAACTTCAACACCAACCATTTGAGGGGGGGAAGTTACTTTTTGATTATTATATTGTGTCTTTTTCTCTCTATGGTGGTAAATTGATGTAATAGATGTAACAAAATTTGCTTAATGGATGTTTTATTAATGTCGATATTATTATTAGATTTATCAGATTCATGGAGGGATCTATTATGAGAATTGATAGCATGGATGCAACTATTAAATCTGTAGGTGTTGCGCCTTCTCAGGTAAAACCGGATTTACCTTTTAAATCGGAAAGGCCTGTTCCGGATACTGCCAGATTTAATGATGAAAAAAAATCGATATATGCAGAAGAACAAGTCAGTGATACCTTTTTAGCACATGCCATCGATAAGGCAAACGAGACATTCAAGATACAGAACAGATCACTGAGATTTAAAATTCACGAAAGAACTAATGAAATAATAGTTAAAGTTGTAGATTCTGAAACAGAGGAAGTAATCAGAGAGATTCCGCCGGAAAAACTTTTGGATATGTTCGCCAATATGTTGGAACTGGCCGGTCTGATTGTTGACGAAAAGAGATAGTATACATCTTTAATTTGAAAGACATTATTTGATTCTATATAAATGTCTGCTGTCGTAAAGAAAGGAGTAATTATGAATAGTATATCAAGCTTTACGTCACAAACAAGATTAACAGGTTTATCCGGCTTTGATACAGAGTCTATTGTTACTCAGCTTATGAATGCCGAGAGAATACCTTTGGATACACTAAAGCAGAAAAAAACAGTTGTTGAATGGAAGCAGGAAGCCTATAGGGGAATAAGTACATCTCTTATGGGATTTAAGAGCAAGTTTTTTGATATAGTTAATCGTTCTTCGTACCTGTTATCCTCAAATTCTGTTAAGGCTATGGCAACCACCAGCAGTAATAGTTCATATGTTACGGCAACCGCATCAAGCGGAGCCAGTATCGGAGAACAGAGAATAAAGATTGCCCAGTTGGCTACAGCAAATTCTTTAAGCAATTCTACAGGGATAAGCAGGGGAATAACCGGAAGTGTCACCGCAGATGAGGGTGGAAGTGTTTCGGAAAAACTTGATAACATTGCAGGTAAGAAAATCTTTGTGGTTTTAGATGGAGTTAGTAAGCAGATTGAATTAGGTGGAACTAATGCAACAGAATTTAAACAACAACTACAAACGGCATTAGATGAGGCTTTCGGCAAAGTAACCATAGATGGGAAGGAATTATCAAAATTTGATGTTTCTACTTTTAATGAGACTTCTAATGGCTTTGATTTTTCCATAAATACCGCTGCCGGCAGTGGTGCTACTAGTGTTAGTGTTTATGGTCCTTCAGGCGCGACAACCGAATTGGCTGGGTTGGAGGATTTAGGATTGATGGAAAATCAATCCAACAGAGTTACATTAAACAGCGCGCTTATAAATCTGAAAGATGCATTTAGTGAGACATTGGTATTTGATGAAGACGGAAAAGCAGAAATTAGTATTAATGGTGAAAAAATTGAAATTAAATCCACTGACACACTACAACAGGTATTTGACAAAATAAATAACAACGATAAGGTAAAAGCTAAAATAAGCTATGATGAGGTTACTGACAAGATTACCCTTACATCCACCATTACAGGAGCAGGGAGTAATTTAGAAATTAAGGACAACTCCGGGAACTTCCTGTCTGCACTGAATTTAGATAAAAAAACTGAGGGCAAGGATGCAATTGTATCAATAAACGGCGAGACCTTAGTTAGAAGTACTAACAATTTTACCATTAACGGAATCACATACAACTTGCATAAGGCCCATGGCGTGGACGAAACAGGCGATTCTATTACTGTGGCTCAGGATACCGAATCAGTCATCAATAATATTAAGAGCTTTATAGAAGAGTATAATAAGCTTATTGACAGTATTAATAGTAAAACAACCGAGAAATATAATCGAAACTATCAGCCCTTAACCGACGCCCAAAGGGAAGCAATGAGTGAGAAAGACATTGAAAAGTGGGAGGAACAGGCGAAAACCGGGCTTTTGCGTAATGACAGTATACTTCAGAGCCTAGCTCTATCTATGCGCACAGCTTTATATGAAAAGGTTGAGGGAGTGAGCATATCATTAAAGGATATAGGAATTGAAAGCAAATCCTATTCTGATAAAGGAAAGCTCTATCTGGACGAGGATAAGCTTAAGAATGCCCTGTTAAGTAAGCCTGATGAGGTTGCCAAACTTCTGAACGGAGTTTCTGATGAAAATCCAACCTACAGCAGAATTGCTACGTCAGAGCAAAGAGCTGACAGATATAAAAAATCCGGTGTTTTACAAAGACTTTCAGATGTAATTGAGGATCATGTTTCCACTCGTAGAGATGCCGATGGACGAAAGGGTATACTCCTTGAAAAGGCCGGAATCGATGGGGATTTGTCAAATACAGAGAACTTGATAAGTGAGCAATTAGAAGATTATGACGATAGAATCAGTAGTTTGATAGAAAAACTTACAAAAAAAGAAGAGAACTATTATAAGAAATTCTCGGCACTAGAGACTACTCTTGCACAAATGAATCAGCAAAGTGCATGGATTACCAGCCAGTTCAGTTCGGGTCAATAAAAAGAATATGGTTTACATACAAAGAAAGTGGAGGCTATATTATGATTGCTTATAATGCATACAATCAATATAAGGAAAATTCTATTTTTACAGCAAGCCCAGAAGAGCTCACCCTAATGCTATATAATGGTCTTGTTAAGTTCATAATGAGGGGTATAGACAGTATTGAAAAAAAGAATATACAAGAGGCGAACACTAATATTATTAAAGCACAAAATATAGTTTCCGAGTTCATGAATACATTGGACATGAATTATGAGGTATCCGGAAGTTTAATTACCATATATGATTACATGCTGAGAAGATTAATCGATGCTAACGTTGCTAAGGACAAAAACATACTTGCTGAAGTGTTGGATTTCGCTAAAGCTCTTAGGGATACTTGGGAGCAAGCTATGAAAATATCAAGGCGACAGAATAGAAAACCCGTCGTAACTACGGTTTAATCAGGAGCAAAAAATGGAAGCAAAAGAGTATGTTCAGAGATTAAAGGAGATTTCATTAAAAAAATTGACATTAGTGGATGAGATTCTTTTGTTTGTGCGCAGCCAGAATGAGGTAATAAAAGGACAGAGACTTGAGGAAATGGACTCGCTTTTAAAAGAAAAGCAAAAAAGGATGGACGCTGTGGACAAGCTTGACGAACAGTTTACCGTTTATTCCTCCAGACTTAAAGATATATTATCAATAAGCTCCTTTGAAGATCTGCCTAAATTTGGTCTGCCCGGCACTCAAGAACTCAAGACCATAGTAGAAAGTATTCATCAGAAACTTCAGGCTATTAAGGAAATCGATGATGGGAACATCACACTTGTGAAAGCTGAGATGAAGGATTTAAAAGAAAAGATGAACAATAATAGTGCACACAAACGTGTACAGGGGGCTTATTATCCGACACAAAGCAGCGGGACATCCCATTATTTTGATACTAAAAAGTAGGAGACCACGACGTAAACCTCAACATAAGGAGTTATAATGGCCAATCACGAATGCGCTAGATGCCATAGAATTTTTGAAAAAGTTGCGTTTGAGGAGGTCTGCCCAACATGCTTCCCTATTGAAGAGGAGGAGTTTGGTAAGATAAAAGAATATCTTACTATTCACCCCGGAGCTAGTTCCAATGAGGTGATGAGTTATATCAGAGTAAGCTTGAAATCCATCAAGCGCTACTTAAAAGAAGATCGTTTGGAAATAGTTGGTGACAATAAGGGATTCATAAAATGCGAGATATGTGGCCGCCCATTAAATAGTGGTCGTTTCTGTGATGGATGTTACAAGGATGGGCAGGCGCTTAAGTTTAAAGGATCAGGTGGCTTTCCCAAAAGTGCTCCGGGAAAATTTAGTGATGACGATCAGGAAAAGAGTAAAAAGGGTATATTATATCGTGAGATCAATGATAAAAAGAGGTAGAATTAAACAGCTACCTTTTTTGTTTTAATGTTTCGCAGTCTTATGCCGTCTTTGACGGCAAATAGCAATTTTATGTTATAATAATTAATGCTGCGATGTTGTGGCAAATTAATAATGTAATAAGGTGGTCATTTTTATGGAGACCATTGTAATAAATGGCACAGAAGATGAACGTTTCTATTCTGCGGCAAAGGCTTTGCGGGATGGCAAACTTGTCGCATTCCCCACTGAGACCGTTTATGGATTAGGTGCAAATGCTCTTAATCCAGAAGCTGTTAAAAGAATATATGAGGCAAAGGGACGTCCGTCGGACAATCCGCTTATTGTACACATAACAAAGATATCTCAACTGGAGTCTTTAGTTAAGGAAGTTCCGGAACAGGCAAGGGTACTGATGGATACCTTTTGGCCCGGACCTTTAACTCTGGTACTAAAAAAATCAGAATTTGTTCCTGATATTATTACTGCAGGTCTTGACACAGTGGCTGTTCGCATGCCTAATAACCCTATCGCATTAAGACTTATAGAGGAGGCCGAAGTGCCTGTGGCGGCACCGAGTGCGAATCTTTCAGGACGCCCAAGTCCTACGACACATCGTCATGTTGTGGAAGATATGGAAGGACGTATAGAATATATAATAAACGGGGGCCAGTGTAAGATTGGTGTGGAATCTACGGTTCTTGACATTACTTCGGGAGTACCCATTATACTAAGGCCCGGAGGGATTACCAAAGAAATGCTTGAAAATGTCATCGGAAAAGTTGAAACCGATTCGGTTTTAATACCTGAGGATGGTGTCAAACCACGCTCACCGGGAATGAAGTATCGCCACTATTCTCCAAAGGCAGAAATGATCATGGTTAATGGAGATTTTGAGAAGGTTATAGAAGAAATAAACAATCTTACGGCTAAAAACAAAGCTGAAGGTATAAAGACAGGGGTCTTATCATGCTCTGAAAACAAAAACAGATATATAGCCGATGTTGTGGTTGACGTAGGGTCGGTAAACTCTCTGGAAGAGGTTGCCTCAGGGATATATGATGGTTTGAGAAAATTTGATGAGGATAAAGTAGATGTGATTTATAGTGAGACCTTTATTGAAGCGGATATGGGCAGAGCAATTATGAACCGCTTGAGAAAGGCCTCTGGCGGAAGAATTATAGAAATATAAGGAGACCAAGTAAATATGAAAAAGGTTGTTATTGTATGTACAGGTAATACATGCCGAAGCCCTATGGCCGAAGCTATATTTAAGGATCTGATTAACAACAAGGGTCAGGCCAATGAGATATTAGTGTCATCAGCCGGTATTTATGCATTTGATGGAGACGGTGCCAGTCCACAGGCTATAGAGGTTATGAAAAAGGAATATGGTATAGATTTGATTAAGCACAGAGCGAGAGTATTGGATGGTTCGGATATTGAGGATGCGGATATAATCCTCGTTATGACAAAACATCACAAACAAATGATACTGGATATATATCCGGAGGCGGTCTCCAAGGTACATTTGCTTAAAGAATATGCAGGTTCAGAGGGATATACCGATATTATTGATCCCTTCGGACAGGATTATAACACATACAAAAAATGTGCAAATGAACTGGAGGAGTCCATACTTGATGTCATAGACAGAATTATCACAGGACAAATACAACTGTAAAAAGATATAAAATTTTTGACATACCCCTATGATTGCTATAGAATTTATTTAGAAAAAAGGAGGCGGCTATTTTGAAAATTGCTTTAGGAAGTGACCACGGTGGATTTGGCTTAAAAGAAAGCGTTAAGAGCTACCTTATCGAGAATGGTTATGAAGTTGAGGATTTTGGAACGTATAGCACTGAGTCGGTGGATTATCCCGCTTTTGCTTTAAAAGCTGCTATTGCAGTAAGTAAGGGGAAATGTGATAGAGGAATACTCGTTTGTTCTACCGGAATTGGTATATCAATTGCTGCAAATAAGGTCCGGGGAATAAGGGCTGCACTTTGTGGGGATTTATTATCGGCAAGACTTACAAGAGAGCATAATGATACCAATGTATTGGCGCTGGGGGCATTTATTGTAGGTAAAGAGCTTGCCTTTTCAATAGTTGATACATGGTTAAAAACCGATTTCTCCAAAGGAGAAAGACACCAAAGGCGTATTGATGCCATTACAGAAATTGAGAAAGAATATTTAAAATAAACAAGAGATCAGGAGGCCATCAATGAATAATAATGTTTTTGTTTTTGATCACCCGCTTATTCAACACAAGGTATCTCTTCTCAGAGATAAGAATACCAGCAGTAAGGAATTTCGTGAGTTAGCTTCTGAGATATCCATGCTGATGGGATATGAGGTCACGAGGGATATCCCGTTAAAAGAAGTAGAAATTGAAACACCAATTGGTATAGCTAAGACCAAGGTAATATCAGGAAAGAAACTTGCATTTGTTCCTATCTTAAGAGCCGGATTGGGTATGGTGGACGGTATGCTGGAGCTAGTTCCAATGGCCAGAGTAGGTCATATAGGACTTTATCGTGACCATGAAACCTTAGAGCCTGTGGAATATTACTGCAAATTGCCACCTGATATATGTGAACGAGATGTGGTTCTCCTTGATCCAATGTTAGCTACCGCAGGATCAGCCTGTGATGCGGTTAAATTTATAAAGGAGCATGGTGCCAAGAGTATTAAGTTTGTATGTCTCATAGCATCAAAGCAAGGTATTGAAAGGCTAAACCGTGAGCATCCTGATGTGGGAATCTATTGCGCAGCTGTAGATGAAAAGCTTAATGAGATTGGCTATATAGTACCCGGTTTAGGAGATGCAGGGGATAGACTCTTTGGAACAAAATAATAATAACTTTGGGGGTCATTGATATGCGACCATCATGGAACGAATATTTTATGAATATTGTTGAGTTGGTCAAAACACGTTCTACCTGTTTAAGAAGACAAGTAGGTGCTCTTATTGTAAAAGATAAGCGTATTTTGGCTACGGGATATAATGGTGCTCCTGTCGGATGTAAACACTGTGAGGAAATTGGTTGCATAAGAGAAGAGCTTAAGATACCGTCGGGCCAACGGCATGAAATATGCAGAGCGACCCATGCCGAACAGAATGCGATAGCCCAGGCTGCGTACTCAGGAACAAGCGTAAAAGATGGTACACTTTATGTAACCACACAGCCCTGTGTGCTATGTGCTAAGCTTGCAATAAACGCCGGGATTACAAAAATAATATTCAAAGGGGATTATCCTGACGAACTTTCAATGGAGATGCTAAAGGAAGCGGGGGTTCGTGTAGTAAAGTATGAGGACCCCCAATCGTGATTACAAGGGTAATACTGCAGAATTAAGAGGCGTCGCACACCCAAATTGTAGGTGACCTGCCTGGCCAGTTGAAAATATCAGAGGTGTAAGTATGATCATTATTGAATTTCATCATTTGGTGGCTTTTGCCGTAGCTTTAATTGTGTCATTCTTTGCAACTCCAATTGCAAGAAAAATTGCAATCAGTGCCGGAGCTGTTAATACTCCTAAGGATAGTCGCCGTGTTCATAAAAAACCAATGCCTCTATTAGGTGGATTGGCCATAATAGTAGGCTTTGCTCTCGCAATAGTTTATAGTTTTGCTACAAAGAATCTGGTTTTATTCACCAGATATTTGGTAAAGCCTAAAACCTTAGGACTGTTAATAGGTGTTATTATTATCATAGTTTTAGGTATAGTTGACGATATAAGACCGCTCAAAGCAAGAGTTAAATTTCCCATTCAAACAGTTGCGGCTATTATTGTGGTTGCCACCGGCACCAGAATTGTTGCTATTTCTAAGCCATTTCTGAGCACTATGGCTTCAAAACCCAGTATGATGTATTTTCTGGGGGATATTTTAGCTTTTGCTATTTCAGTTTTTTGGATAGTAGGGATGACAAATGCCATTAACTTTATTGACGGTCTTGACGGTCTGGCAGCTGGAGTGTCTGGAATTGCAGCGCTGACACTTTATATTGTGGCTGTTATTCGCAGGCAGGATGATATTGCTATTATTGCCGTTTCTCTGGTGGGGGCTATCTTTGGCTTTCTTCCTTATAATTTTAACCCAGCAAAAATATTTATGGGGGATACCGGAGCCACATTTTTAGGGTTTCTTCTAGCTATTATTTCAATAGAAGGAACGATGAAGTCTGTTACTGCTATTGCGGTGGCAATACCCATTTTGGTTCTCGGTCTTCCGATTTTTGATACGCTTTTTGCTATAATAAGAAGGCTAATTAATGGGAGACCGATTGGTGAGGCCGATCGAGGACATCTTCACCATAGACTTTTAGACATGGGACTTAGCCACAGAATGTCAGTAGTTATACTCTATATAGTAAGCGGGGCTCTCGGACTGGTTTCAATAGCGCTTGTTGATAAGGGACTTCTGCCTTCAATTATTCTTATGATAGTTCTCGTTATGTTTGGTATAGGTGGAGCCAGAAATCTAAAAGAAGTGAAAATGCTTCCTGAAGATAAAAGACTTTGGCAGAAGGACGCAGTAGAGGACGTGGGCTTAGAGAGCGCGCAACTTGAAGTTGCTTCCGGAGATAAGTCGCATGACAAGCCATCCGAGCGGAAAGAAAAGTATGATTCCGAGGATCACGGAGAGATAGAAAAGGAAAAGTCGGAGAAATAAAATGAACAAGATTAAAATAATGACCGTGTTCGGTACAAGACCAGAAGCAATTAAAATGGCACCACTGGTAAAGGAATTAAAAAAGTATGAGACCATAGAGTCTTCTGTATGTGTTACGGCACAGCACCGAGAAATGCTGGATCAAGTTTTGGGAATTTTTAACATAGTACCGGACTTTGACCTCAATATTATGCAAGCAAGGCAGACCTTGGTTGATATTACATCTCGCGCTGTAGAAGGGCTTTATGATGTTTTTCGCGATAATGCTCCTGATATGGTTTTAGTTCACGGCGATACTACCACAACCTTCGCAGCTTCGTTAGCGGCATTTTATGCTAAAGTGAAAGTAGGTCATGTCGAAGCAGGCTTGAGGACCTATGATAAATACTCTCCTTACCCTGAGGAAATGAACAGAAAACTTACGGGTGCAATAGCTGATTTACATCTTGCCCCGACTATGGCTAATAAGAAAAATCTACTTAAGGAAAACATTTCAGAAGATACTATATATATTACCGGCAACACTGTTATCGATGCTCTGGCATCAACAGTTCTTCCAAACTACTCCTTTAACGATTCATTTTTGAGTAATTTCAGCTTTAGCGGCAAAAGAGTTATTCTCGTAACAGCTCACAGACGGGAGAATATTGGAGAACCGCTGGAAAACATTTGTATGGCTCTGAGAAGATTGGTTGACGATATCTCCGATATTTCCTTGATATATCCTGTTCACCTGAATCCGGTCGTTCGCGAGACCACCGGTAGAATTCTTGGAAACCATGAACGTATACATTTGATTGATCCATTAAATGTACAGGACATGCATAATTTAATGGACAGATCAACTTTGATTATGACTGATTCAGGCGGGCTTCAAGAGGAAGCACCGTCACTTGGAAAACCTGTTCTTGTTCTTAGGAACGAGACCGAAAGGCCCGAAGCCATAAAAGCCGGTACCGTGAAGCTTTTAGGTACTGAAGCAGAAAATGTTTATAAGGAGGCCAGACTGCTTTTAGAAGATAATTCAGAATATCAAAGGATGGCTAAAGCCGTAAATCCGTATGGGGATGGAAAAGCATCAAAACGGATTTGTGAAGCTCTCCTTTACTATTTTAAATTATCTGATAAAAAACCTGAGGAATTTTCTGCTTAATTTAATTCTCCTATATCATTATGCCTTTATGCCATTATGTCCTTATGTCCTTATGCCATTATACCCCCAGAATCAGAAAGGAATGACCATTTAAATGGCCGATTTTTTAACTCATATCATCTTTGCTGATGCTGTGCTAAAAAGAATAGAAAGTCGAAGAATTTTTGAGGGCGTTAATAAAAAGCGCTCTCTTTATCATCTGGGAGCTCAAGGCCCTGATACGTTATTTTATTACAATTGCTTTCCAGGCTCCGGGAAAGGGGCTTTGAAGGATTTAGGAAGTGTGATGCATCGAGAGAAAACCGGAGTATTCTTATTAAAGGGTTTTTCGAAGCTCCAAGATGTTTCCTATGATAAAAGCTGGATGAATATTGCAATCTATATGTGTGGATTTGTTTGCCACTTTACATTGGACCGAATGATTCATCCCTATGTTTCCTGGGCATCTAATCAATGGATATGGGGTGTTGAGGGGACGCCTAGAACGGTGACCCATCAACAGGTTGAAACAGCACTCGATACAATGTACTGGAAAGAGATAAAAGGAAAACCTGCATACAAAGAGAAGACAAGTAAACTGGTTAACATAGGTAAGCGATGGCCGGAAGGCGTACAGGAGCTACTTATTGAAGCTTACAGGGATATATACGGAATAGAAACTTCAGAAAATGAGCTTAATAAAATACTGAAATGTTTATATAGAGGGAATGATCTGCTTTATGATCCAAAAGGCTGGATAAAAGCTATAGTAAACTGGTTGGATAACTTTACCGGAGGCGGTGTCAAACCTCCTAAGATGCCATATCCAACAATGGCTGACAGTAGTATCGACTGGGCTAACAGGAAGAAGCGGACATGGGTTAATCCTTTTGTCGAGGGTGAAACTCATGATACTTCGGTTGATGAGATTCTTGAAGACGCAGCCGACACAGCGGCTATTCATATAAACACAGTATTTAGAAGGATATTCCGAAAAGAGAGCATTGATGATCTTTTTCCGGATTTAAGCTATATAACGGGTATTAATTGTGAGTATTAAAATGTTGGGTATTAACATGCGTTGTTTGTGCTTGATAGCCGAACATAGTGTACTCTATTAAAGAAAAAAGTGAGGTAAAAATATGAATGATTATATTTCAAAAGCAATGGCACTTAATGGTAAGGTGCGCATCTTTGCTGCAGTAACAACCGATACTGTTGACAAGGCGCGAATCTTTCATAAGATGAATCCTACGCCTTCGGTAGCTCTCGGCAGGGTTCTGACGGGGGCCGCATTGATGAGCCAAACGCTGAAAGCAATTAACCAGACAATAACTATACAGATTAAAGGAGACGGCCCCATAGGAGGAATTGTTGCCGTTACCGACTTTCAAGCCGGTGTACGTGGTTATGTTTATAATCCACACTTTGATGTACCTCTAAATGATAAAGGCAAGTTTGATATTAAGACCGCTGTGGGTTCCGGATATTTGAATGTAATAAAGGATCTTGGAATGAAAGAGCCCTACATTGGGTATGTTGATTTAGTTTCAGGTGAAATAGCCGAAGATTTGACCTATTACTACGCATCCTCCGAGCAGATTCCGACAGTTATGAATTTGGGAGTTTTAGTAGGAGCGGGAGGCAAGATTGAAGCTGCAGGTGGCTTTTTTATTCAGCTTATGCCTGAGGCAGATGAGGAGACAATAGAAATAGTTGAAAATAGTATTACAAATATAGAGTCGATTACATCGCTCATTCACCAGGGAAAAACACCGGAGGATATTATCAAACTGATTTTTCCGGCTGAACAATTAGAAATGCTTGGGACAGTTCCGGTAAGTTATAAATGCAATTGTTCAAGAGATCGGATGCAAAGGAATCTGCTAAGTCTTGGCAGGAATGATTTAATGGAAATATCTGAGGATGAAAAAGGAGCGGAGTTGACATGTCATTTCTGCAATAACAAGTATCATTTTACTCAGAATGAGATCATAGATCTGCTTAATCAATAAACATTATAAGACCAAATAAGTTTATTCAAATTTTCCTTCAAAGGCCGTGCCTTTATTATGAAGGGGTTCTTTTTTTCATGCCCTGATAAAAATATTAAGCAAACAGATAAAAGGAAGTGTTATTTTCTTGTTTTATGGCAAGAATACATTTTGGAATTTACCTTTATCTGTGTATTTTTCGTACCGAATAATCTTAACTATATAAAATAATTCATGAAAAAACGAGAATACTAGGGGTGAAATCTTAATTAGATTATGGAGGGAGAGTATGAAAAAACGTATTTTGGCTGCGTCAATGATGGTTTTTCTTTCACTATGCTTGGTTGGACTTACAGGCAGTGAATATTTAAAGGCTGAGGCAACTCAAACATTTGAAAAGGTAGACTTCATTAATGGCGTGGTAATAGCAAACAAACTTAACTTAAGAAACGGACCTTCTTTGGAACATGATGTTATTACTCAGTACAAAAAACACAAATGGCTCAACGTACTGGCAAAAATAGGTGACTGGTATGCAGTATTTGATCCTGAAACCGGAATGGTAGGGTGTGTGTCGGGAGCATATTTAGCAAAAGCTGAAACTGTAAATCAGCAGGCTGATAAGCCCACTACGCCCCAGTCGGCAAACCCAACACCAACAAGTACACCGTCTGCAACATCAACGCCTACACCTTCAACAGGTAAAGAGTCAGGGGATTTGTCACAGCAGGAAAAACTGCTTCTTGATTTAATTAATCAGGAACGGGCAAAGAGTAATATAGCACCCTTAGCTGCTGATTCAGAGCTGATGAATGTAGCCAAAACAAAAGCTAATGACATGACTAAGAATAATTATTTTTCACACTATTCACCGACATATGGTTCTCCCTTTGATATGATGAGACAATTTGGTATAACATTTAAAGCAGCAGCCGAAAATATCGCGGGAAACTCAACGGTAGAAGGTGCGGTTACCTCCTGGATGAAGTCTGAAGGCCACAGAAATAACATTATGAATGGCAATTATAATTATACAGGAATTGGTATTTCAAAGAGCACAAAATATGGATATGTATTTGTTCAAATGTTTATAAGAAAGTAATTTTGAGCTTAATAAAGAATAGTGATGACAAAAACGGCGGGACTAATGGCTTCTGCCGTTTTTAATTGGTATGATTTATAAGTTAATTGATTTGAAACGGATTATTTTGGGTAATATCGAAATATATATATATAATTAATGGTTGCATAGAGAGGGGTTGTTTATATGAAGTACATTGTTAAGGGTAGACAAGTTAGCGTGACCAACGCAATGCAAGAGAAAGCCATTAAGAAAATCAGCAAATTTGAAAGGTTCTTCAAGCCCGAAGCAGAAGCAATTTTAACGTTTAAAGTTGAAAAAGATCGTTATATCTTTGAAACAGCAATATATTCAGGTGGTACTATAATCAGGGCCGAAGAGCAAAGCAATGACATGTATGCATCCATGGATATGGTTGTCGAAAAGCTTGAAAGACAAATCAGAAAGAATAAGACAAAGCTCGGAAAGCAAATACATCAAGAGGCAATGATACCGGAGAACTTTGTTATTAACGAGGATATTGATGAGGAAGAGGATTATGATATCGTAAGGACTAAACGATTTCCTCTAAAACCCATGAATACTGAAGAGGCAATTCTACAGATGAATCTTCTTTCACATAGCTTCTTCGTTTTTATTAACTCTGATACCGAGACTGTTAACGTATTATATCGTCGTAAAGACGGAAAATACGGACTAATAGAACCGGAATTCTAAATTATTGGCTTAAGAGGGCGCAAGAATTATAAGAGCTATCTCTTGCGCCCTTAAATCAACTATATGAAAATCTATTATTGTAAAAAAACATTGTTTAGAATATAAAAAGCAATGGTATAAACTTAATATTATACTAATGAATTCTTGTTCCTCCTTTATTATATAAATTATTAATCAGTTCATATTATCTGAACTGGGGGCACGAGTTTAGGAATTATTTTATAGATAAATTGACGACAGTGCCTTTTTTTTGTTGTTATGTTTCAAAATGATAGGAAGGGATTAAAATGCTTTTAAGGGATTGTGCCGGTGGCGTAGTGTTTCATGATGACAAGGTTTTCCTAATACTTAATGAGAAAAGCGAATGGGTTTTACCCAAAGGTCTGATTCAAAGTGGTGAAAATCCTCAGGATGCTGCTATAAGAAGAGTCTTTGAGGAGGTAGGTATTACCGGTAGTATAGTTGAACAGGCAGGTAGAACGTATTATGAGTTTTATTCTGTTACAAGACAAAAGCCGGTATGTAACCGTATTGCATGGTATATAATGCAGACAAACAACGAGCAGTTTCAGATAAATGAACCTGAGAAGTACTCTGAAGGTGGATTTTACAGTATTCCGGAAGCGCTTGACATGGTAACTTATAGCCAGGATAAGTCATTGGTTATGCAATCTTATAAAAAGCTTTGCGAAAAGATAGGAAAAAAGCCGGAAGTTTAAGTGGTTGAACAGATGAACAGTAATCTGATAAAATGAAGGATGGCTATAGGTCAATAGGATGACCAATGCCATCCTTTTATTATGCAAGTATATTTCTGATGGACAAAGTCAGCGAAAGCCGTACTTGTTCTATGAGGTAATAAAAATTTGAAAAGTTACAAAACCATAATGCAAGAGGGATATTTCCTGTTTGAAGAAAAACGGTCCCGCTTTATCGCAAGGGCTAAGCCTATACAAACCGAGGCGGAAGCCATAGACTTTATTCAGTCGCTTAAAGCAACATGCTGGGATGCGACACATAATTGTTATGCATATTCGGTAGACAGCGATTCATTATACCAGCGGTATAGTGATGACGGTGAACCGCAGGGCACAGCAGGTCTACCAATGCTTGATGTCATAAGAAAAAAAGGCCTTCAAAATGTTGTGGTGGTCGTAACAAGATATTTTGGTGGGATACTTTTAGGTGCCGGCGGTTTGGTCAGAGCCTATAGTAAAGCCTGCGCCGGAGGTCTCGAGAACGGCGGTGAAATTTGGGTAAAGCCTTGCCTTAAATTAAATTTACCTATAGAATATCATCTGTCCGGGAAACTACAAAATATGCTTTTGAACGAAGATTTTATTATTGCCGATACTAGCTATACTGATGAAGTGATGTATACAATTTATTCATCCATGGAGCGTAAAGAGTTTCTGGAGAACCAGATACGGGAAATAACCGGAGGAGTGTTGCGCATGGAAGAGTTAGGTGTGGAGAATATTTATACAGATATTAAAGGAAATGTTTTAAAAGGTAAAAAATAAGGAAAAAAAGAATAAAGAGGGTGTTATTATGTCAGGTCATTCAAAATGGAACAATATTAAGCGCAAGAAGGAAAAAACTGATGGTCAAAAAGGAAAGATGTTTACAAAGCTTGGGCGTGAAATAGCAATAGCGGTAAGAAGCGGAGGGGCTGATCCTTCATCGAATGCTAAATTGAAGGATATTATTGCTAAGGCTAAGGCGAATAATATGCCCAATGACTCCATCCAGAGGAGCATTAAGAAAGCAGCAGGAGAAGGAGATGGCTCAAATTACGAGGTTATAAACTATGAAGGGTACGGTCCAAATGGCGTGGCAGTTATTGTTGAAGCCTACACAGATAACCGCAACAGAACAGCAGGGGATGTTAGGCATCTTTTTGATAAGTTTGGCGGGAATATGGGAACTACAGGATGTGTTTCTTTCCTCTTTGACATGAAAGGACAGATTATCATCGAAAAGGATTCTTCAATGGATGAGGATGAAATGATGATAACCGCTCTGGATGCAGGAGCCGTAGACTTTTCAGCCGAGGATGAGTACTTTGAAATATTGACCGAGCCCGACGATTTTACTCAGGTCTGTGAGGCCCTAGAGAAAAAAGGACTGACATTCTTGTCAGCCGAGACCACTATGATTCCTAAAACTACAACCGAGCTTACTGATCCGGAAGCAGTCGAAAAAATGGAAAAGCTTATAGACAGGCTTGAAGATCATGATGATGTTCAAAACATCTGGCATAATTGGGATCAAGATTAGGGAGAAAGAATATGGATGTAGTAAAAGAGCTGAATGCTATGGAATTAAGAAAAATATTACCCCATAGATATCCTATGCTTTTATTGGATAAGCTTATTCTGCTTCCCCGTGAAGGCGCAGTGCAGATAGAGCCTGGCATGAAGGTAGCGGGAATAAAGAATATAACCAATAATGAACCGTATTTTCAAGGGCATTTTCCTGATAACCCCATATTGCCGGGTGTATTAATTGTTGAAGCTCTGGCTCAATGTGCGGGTGCAGGGGGGTTACTTCTTCAGGAAAATAAGGGAAAGATCGGACTGCTTACCGGAATAGAAAACATGAAGTTCAGGCGTCAGGTTCATCCGGGCGATGTTCTTTTACTTGAAGTCGAATTTCTTGCCTTCCGAAGAGATATGGGTAAGGTAGCGGTTAAAGCCTCTGTAGATGGTGTTGTTGCAGCCGAGGGTATTATCCGTTTTGCTATGGTTAAAAAAGAGGACTAGAGGGAGTTTTTGATGGCAATATACGCTATTTCGGATTTGCATCTTTCCCTTGGGACTAATAAACCAATGGATATCTTCGGTTGGGGGGACCATACCGGGCTTATAAGAGCAAACTGGACTCGTAAGGTCAAAGAAGATGATTATGTTATTATTCCCGGAGATATCTCTTGGGGAATTAATTTTACCGAGGCTGATCCCGATTTTGCCTTCATTGACGCGTTGCCCGGAATAAAGATTCTGTCTAAAGGTAACCACGATTATTGGTGGAGTACGCGTAAGAAATTTGAACAGCATTGTGAGGTCAGAGGATACCGGACACTTAAAATGCTACAAAACAACATGTATGAAGCCGACAGTTATGTAATTTGCGGATCGAGGGGATGGAAGCCTACCGATGATGACGACTTTGATGAGGAAGATAAAAAGATATATCATCGTGAATTGGAAAGGACAAGGAACTCCCTAAAGGAAGGGAAAAAAACAGGTAAAAAAATTATTGCCATGCTTCATTATCCCCCTTTTGACACTAATCACAGCCCTAATGATTTTTCGGAGCTTTTAAAGGAGTTCGATGTCAGCTTTTGTGTGTACGGGCATATACACAGTAGGGCTAACGAAGCGTGGAAGAACGAGAAAATCGGAAATATACAATATTACCTTATATCTTGTAATATTATAGATTTTAATCCTATAAGAGTTGTTTAAACATTGCCTTAGAGGGGCGGCTATTGGATTAAAATTAAAGCTATGGTATAATAATTAAATTAATTTGATCTTTTGCCATTATAATGGCTTATGATATAGCGATGTAAACATAATTAGGAGGATACACACATGAGTGTAAAAATCGAAAAAACTGACAAAAATATTTTGAAACTTGAAATCGAGGTAGATGCCAAGGTTTTTGATGAATGTATGGACAAAGCCTTTAGCAAAAATAGATTACGTTTCAATATCCCAGGGTTTAGAAAAGGTAAAGCACCCCGCAGCATGGTAGAGAGATACTATGGCGAACAGGTTCTATACGAGGACGCAATAAATTATGCATGCGCCGATGCTTATGACAAAGCAGTTGAAGAGAACGATATTCATCCTGTTGACCGTCCGGAGTTGGATATTATTCAGATCGGAAGCGGACAAAATCTTATTTTTACAGCTACCGTTACTGTTAAACCAGAGGTTGAGCTGGGTGATTACAAAGGCCTTTCAATAACCAAGGATCCTGTTGTAGTGACAGAAGAGGATGTTGAGGAAGAGCTGAAGAGAATCGTTGAAAGAAATTCCAAGCTTATATCAGTTGAGGATCGTCCTGTAGCCAGCGGCGATACCGTCAATATCGATTATTTAGGCAGCGTAGACGGAGTACCGTTTAATGGTGGAGAAGCAAAAGGATATAATCTTGTAATCGGGTCTGGAACATTTATCCCCGGCTTTGAAGACCAGCTCATCGGTACTAATCTCAATGATGAGATTGATATCAACGTTAATTTCCCTGAGGACTATCACAGTGACGAATTAAAGGGAAAAGCTGCGGTGTTTAACGTAAAAGTTAACGAAATTAAATTTAAGCAGCTTCCTGAAATAAATGATGAGTTTGCTTCCGATGTAAGCGAATTTGAAACACTGGATGAGTATAAGGCTGATATTAGGGTTAAGCTTACCGAGCAGGCTCAAGCCAGAGTGGATAGAAAATTTGAGGATGAAGTAATAAAGAAGGCAGTTGATAATGCAACATGCGAAATCCCTGAGGTCATGGTAAATCATCGTCTTGATGACATGATGAGCCAGCTTGATATGCAGCTTCGTTATCAGGGTATGAATCTAGATAACTATGTAAAGATGATGGGCATGGATATTAACAAGATCAGATCAGATTATCACGATAATGCCCATGAAGATGTTAAGACCCAGCTTGTTCTTGAAAAAATTGCAGAGGTTGAAAACATCATAGCTACACCGGAAGAATACGATGCTGAGCTTGAACAGATGGCCACAAGGTATAACCAGTCCGTTGAAGAAATGAAGAAACATTTACATGATGACGATATAGAATATATTAAGGATTCTATTGAACGGAAAAAGACCGTTAAGTTACTTGTAGAAAATGCAAAGGAATAAAATTCTTTTTGGGAAAACTGACTAAAACATCGGAAGCTTTGGTAATCTATATGAAGTAACCTGTTTTAGATTAGTGTTAAGGAGGTTAGATTTATGTCGTTAGTACCAATAGTAATAGAGCAAAGTAGCAGAGGAGAAAGATCCTACGATATTTATTCAAGACTGTTGAAAGATAGAATAATAGTCTTAAGTGATGAAGTCAATGATGTTACTGCAAGTCTTGTTGTAGCACAGATGCTGTTTTTGGAAGCCGAAGACCCTGATAAGGACATTCAGCTATACATAAATAGCCCCGGAGGTTCCATTACATCTGGAATGGCTATTTATGATACTATGCAGCATGTAAAGTGTGATGTATCGACAATTTGTGTCGGTATGGCAGCTAGCATGGGGGCATTTCTCTTGGCAGCAGGCGCAAAAGGGAAACGTTTTTCTCTCCCGAACAGTACAATTATGATTCATCAGCCTCTTGGCGGTGCCAAGGGTCAAGCTACTGATATCAAGATCCATGCTGAATGGATTATAAAGATGAAGCAGCATCTCAATGAAATATTAAGCGAAAGAACCGGGCAACCTCTTTCAAAGATTGAGATTGATGTTGAGAGAGATTATTTTATGAGCGCAACTGAAGCTAAAGATTATGGCTTGATTGATCAGGTGATGGAGCGCAGGGTAACGGGGGGATAGAATGGCGCGTTATGATGAAAAGAAGCAAGTAAAATGTTCTTTTTGTGGAAAGACTCAAGAGCAGGTTAACCGGATAGTCGCCGGCCCCGGTGTCTATATATGCAATGAGTGTATTGAACTTTGCTCCGAAATCATAGAAGAAGAGTTCGAAGATGCTCAGGTTGAAAGGCCCTTGGATGAGATTCCCAAGCCCCAGGAAATTAAAAAAATACTGGATGAATATGTAATTGGCCAGGACAAGGCAAAGCGCACCTTGTCAGTGGCTGTTTATAACCACTATAAGCGCATTCATAACGAAAGCTCGCGCAATGATATTGAACTGCAGAAAAGCAATATTCTGCTAATGGGTCCTACAGGTTGTGGCAAGACATACCTTGCACAAACTCTGGCTAAGATCTTAAACGTTCCATTCGCGATTGCTGATGCGACTTCATTAACTGAGGCAGGTTATGTGGGGGAAGATGTTGAGAACATTTTACTGAAGCTTATTCAGGCCGCCGATTATGATATTGAACGTGCTGAAAAAGGTATCATATATATTGATGAAGTTGATAAAATTTCCCGAAAATCAGATAATCCATCCATTACTAGAGATGTAAGCGGTGAAGGTGTTCAACAGGCGCTTTTAAAGATTCTGGAAGGCACAATGGCTTCTGTACCTCCGCAGGGTGGAAGAAAACACCCCCATCAGGAGTTTATTCAGATAGATACCACTAACATTTTATTTATATGTGGTGGTGCTTTTGAAGGGCTTGAAAAGATTATAGAGAACCGTATCGGTAAGAAAACCATGGGCTTTGGCGCTCAGGTAGAAAGCCGTAAGGAGAGAAATGTGGGTGAGCTGTTTACCCAGATTAACCCACAGGATTTATTAAAATACGGTCTGATTCCTGAGTTTGTAGGAAGGCTTCCCATAGTTGTAACTCTGAACCAACTGGATAAGGATGCTCTTGTGGATATATTAACCAAGCCCAAGAATGCTTTGGTGAAGCAATACAAGAAGCTCTTTGAACTTGATGGTGTTCAGTTGGAAGTTGAGGGTGAAGCACTGAAAGCAATTGCTGATAGAGCCATTGAAAGAAAGATTGGTGCTCGCGGTCTTAGGGCAATAATGGAAGATATAATGCTCGACGTGATGTATGATATTCCTTCGGCCGATAATGTTGAGAAGTGCATAATTACAAGTGATACTGTTATTAACAACAAGCAGCCCGATTTGATTTATGGCGAGCAACGCAAGGCTCTTCCTGCGGTGAAAAAGAAAAAGCGGGAGATAGACCCGGCATCATAGAATGCTTAACTCGAATTTAGTTCATGATATAAAAAATTGTATTTAAAAGCTGGTATGATACGCATAGAAATCATACCAGCTTTTTTACCCGCATGTATGGGCGCTTTTTATTCCAGATTAAGCCTCTTGCTTAAAATTAAATTGGTGATGATAAAGTAAATTGAAGCGAAAACAGCAGATAAAGCTATAGCTCCCCAAATGGCACCGGAAGGGTACTGTGTCATCTGAGCATTAAAGGAATAAAATAACCATTGATTAGAATTAATCGGGAGTAAAAATAAAATACCAGCAACAATCTGACTTAGCGCGTAGAATCCGAGAAATGACCCGATAGAAGCCATTATCTTATGATTGTTTGAAAGATGCCCCATTGAAATGGAAGCATATACCATTAGTATGCTTGTTGCAGTACCGATGATAATCCCTACAATCATCTGAGCAATTAAATGATAGAGTGAATCTCCGAGCTCTTCATATACCATTGACCATATCATACTAATCCCTTTAAACATATCGGTTAAAGAAACTTCCTGTAAAACTATTATTCCGATTGATAGGATAGCAACTAAAACACTTATAGCCGTCCACATGGAAGAAATAATCAGTTTGCTGATTATATGTTTCCAGGGCTTTACCGGAATAGTAAACATCAGGTAGCCTTCTTCAGACAAAAGGTTCTTATAGAAACGCTGTATCATTACAATAAATGTAGCAACAAACATTCCTACGAGAATAATTATATAAATAGTAAGGGTTATTCCTTGCGGTAGTGTAAAGCTGTCCATATTAAAATTCATAAAACTGTTAATAATTGAAAATACGATAAGGACTAAATATAATGGCAAGAAAATTCTTGCGGTGGCCTTTATTTCATACTTCATTAATTTGCCTAACATTTAAACACCTCCCTGAATAGAGCGTCTACCGACTTACCCTTTTCGTCCCTGATGTTATCAACCGAAGAAGTTAATTCAATACGCCCATTTTTGATAAAGATAACATCATCAAGAATTTTTTCTACATCCGAAATCAAATGTGTGGAGATTACTACAGTCGAGTTCTCGCGATAATTACTGATTATTGTTTCAAGTATATAATCTCTTGCCGCAGGGTCCACTCCGCCGATGGGTTCATCTAAAAGATAAAGATCTGCCTCACGGCTCATGACAAGGATTAGCTGAACCTTTTCTTTATTACCCTTTGAAAGATTCTTAAGCCTTTCATTTGGGTCTATATCAAGCCTTTTGAGCATATCGTGGGCTTTTTCGGGTTTAAAATCATCGTAGAAGTCGGAAAAGAATTCAATTATTTGTTGAACCCGCATCCAATTATTAAGATAGGTTTTTTCGGGAAGATAGGATACGATTTTTTTTGTTTCGTCTCCGGGTCTCTTTCCATCTATGAGTATATCCCCGGATGTCGGAGTCAAAAGCGCATTTGCAAGCTTAATTATTGTAGTTTTTCCGCTACCGTTGGGTCCTAATAGACCAACGATTCTGCCACGCTCGACTTTTAAATCAATACCAGCCAAAGCATGGTTCTTACTAAAATTCTTTTTTAGGTTTTTGCATTCTAAGATTGCATTCATCATTTCATCTCCTCCAACATGTTAGATAAAAGGGCAAGGGTTTCTTGCTTCTCAAATCCCATTAGTTGCATTTTTTCTAGGAACTCTGCTATTTGCTGTTTTGCTAACTGGTTTTTGGCTAGTTTAATCATTTTGATATCCTCCGTTATATATCTTCCGCTGGTACGATGCGTAATCACGAGGCCATCTTCTTCTAGCTTTGCCAAAGCTCTTTGCATAGTGTTTGGATTTACTGAAGCTTCCTGAGCTATGTCACGAACCGATGGTAATTTGGTGCCTGGCGGATATTCACCTGAAAATATTTTTAATTCTATTTGCTCAATTAGCTGAGTATATATGGGCCTGTCTGATTTAAGGTCCCAAGGCATATTATCACTCCCTTGTACTATTGTATTAAGCGCTTAATACAATAGTACAGTATAGGGATAATTTTGTCAACAGATTTTTTATGTTCCGAAAATCCTTTCTAAAATACATTTCCATAAAGAACAAATGTTTGGTATAATTAAACGAAGGCTTATATTAAATTTTTATTTCATTTATAAATTTTAAGGGATAATATGCAAGTTTCTCCTTGGTCTGGACAATATAATTCTGAATACAAACCAAGGAGGATTTATATTATGATTAGAAAGTTTGTGGTATCATTATTAAGTGTATTATTCCTAGTGGCATCGTGTATTGCAATATTAAGCCCAAGCACTGTTATGGCTGCAGCAGGGCTTACCGGTGAAAAGGGAGGATTATTTGAAAAAGTAGAAACCAGGACCTTTAAAACCATAAAGACAGGGCTTACAGATTTGGCCTATGATATGGGTAAGAAAAAAGAGATGAAATATTCATCGGAAGATAAAATTGTAGATGTTAAGGTGGCTAAAGACAGCGATAATATTACAGTCGAAATCATAGCTGATGCCAGTAAATTCCCGGAATTCAGCTATAAGGACATTAATAAGGTTATGAAACTGGCAAAGGAATATTTGAAGCCAATCTTTAATGAAAAGCAAACTATGGGATTGTGCACATTGTTTTTTAGTGATGCCTATAACGAGTATAAAAAAGGTGTAATAAAAGTTAAGCTGACAAAAGAATACGAGGGAATCACAATTGAGTGTACAGGAAACGCCAAGACAGGAATAGTCTATGTGAATCTCAAGAGTACGTTGGGAGTGGAAAAATGTCTGCCAGACAAAGGAAAAACTATGGAAACGAAAGTATTACTTCATTAAAAGGAGCCGACCGTGTAAGGTTAAGGCCTGCGGTAATATTTGGGTCGGACGGATTGGAAGGATGCCAGCATTCTTTTTTTGAAATCCTGTCAAATTCTATTGATGAGGCCAGAGAAGGTCATGGTAATCTTATTCGGGTAATAAGACACAAGGATTTATCTATCACGATTGAAGATCAGGGTCGTGGTGTTCCCGTGGATTACAATCAAAAGGAAGAACGTTATAATTGGGAACTGGTATATTGTGAGCTTTATGCCGGAGGCAAATACTCTAACAATACTGGTGAGAATTATGAATATGCCTTGGGTCTAAACGGCCTTGGTGCGTGCGCCACTCAATATAGCTCAGAATATATGGATGTAACGGTTTTCCGTGACGGATATAAATATGAGCTGCATTTTGAAAAGGGTAATAATATAGGTGGATTGAAAAAGACAAAAACCGATTATGAGCATACCGGTACAATACAGACTTGGCTGCCTGACCGGGAAGTCTTTACTGACATCAGAATTCCCTCAGAGTTTTTTAGAGACGTTCTTAAAAGGCAGGCGGTAGTTAATGCGGGACTCGTTTTTATATTTACTGATGAAGAGAATGGTACTACCGAGTCATTCCTTTACGAGAACGGTATTGTTGACTATGTTACTGAGTTGAGTGGGGACAAAGGATTAACCAAGCCTTGCTTCTATGAGGGCTCTGCTCGTGGCAGGGACCGTGATGATAAGCCTGAGTATAAGGTCAAGATGGAGATTGCCTTCTGCTTTAATAATGAGTTTAATTCTATTCAGTATTATCATAACTCAAGCTGGCTGGAGCACGGAGGAGCACCTGATAAAGCCGTTAAAAATGCTTTTGTGGCTGAGCTGGATAAATATTTGAAGAACAATAATAAATACAATAAGAATGAGAACAAAATAACGTTCAATGATGTTGAAGACAGTCTTATTCTGATTACAAATACTTTTTCCACAATGACGAGCTATGAAAACCAAACAAAAAAAGCTATCAGCAATAAGTTTATTCAGGAGGCCATTACTGATTTTCTCAAACAACAGCTTGAGATTTATTTAATTGAGAATAAGGAAGACGCCGAAAGAATAGCTTCTCAGATTCTTATAAATAAGAGAAGCCGGGAATCGGCTGAAAGAGCGAGAATAGATGTAAAGAAAAAGCTCGGTGGAACAATGGATATAGCAAGCCGCGTGAAGAAATTTGTGGATTGCAGAAGCAAGGATATTAATAAACGAGAGCTTTATATAGTTGAAGGAGACTCGGCTTTAGGATCAGTTAAAATGGGTAGGGATAGCGAATTTCAGGCTATAATGCCTGTTAGAGGAAAGATTCTCAATTGTCTTAAGGCTGAGTACGATACCATATTCAGAAGTGATATTATTGTGGATCTAATAAAAGTTTTAGGCTGCGGAGTGGAGATAAAGTCCAAGCATAACAAGGATTTAAGCTCATTTGATTATGACAGCCTGAAGTGGAATAAGATTGTTATCTGTACTGATGCCGATGTTGACGGTTATCAAATTCGGACATTGATTTTGGCAATGCTTTATCGGCTTACACCCACCCTCATTGAAAAGGGGCGGGTTTACATAGCAGAATCGCCACTTTTTGAGATTACCAGTAAAGGGAAAAGCTATTTTGCCTATACTGAAATGGAAAAATCTAAAATACTGGACAAAATAAAAGATCAGAAGGTATCTATTCAAAGATCTAAAGGATTAGGTGAGAATGACCCCGAAATGATGTGGACCACCACCATGAATCCGGAAACACGGCGGTTAATTAAGGTCACACCCGATGATATGGAGGAGACACAAAAATACTTTGACTTGCTTTTGGGTGATAATCTTCAAGGTCGAAAGGACTTTATTTCTGAACACGGCCATGAGTATATGGAATTGATTGATGTATCATGAGTGAGAGAACTGGCAGTATGTGCGAAAACGCTTTTGCTATGTTTATTATTTGTTATTAAATGCAATTAAGCGGCGTGCCTGCCTGCGATTTAAAGCGAAGCAAGGATTGCGTAGCGAGCGCGACTAGAAACAGGATGTTGGCACGGAGCGCTAAATCGCTGCAGGCTACAGCCGCTAAAACTTAATTATATAGTAAATGATAGTTTTCGCACAGCATTCCCCCCCGTTTCAATACCTACAGGAGGATTTCTATGGACAATAAACATATCGAGCAAAAAATTGTGGATACACTGAAAGTAAATTATATGCCCTATGCAATGAGTGTAATTGTATCCCGCGCTATTCCAGAAATTGACGGATTGAAGCCTTCCCATCGAAAGCTATTGTATACCATGTATAAGATGGGACTATTAAAAGGCCAGAAGACAAAATCGGCCAATGTAGTGGGACAGACCATGAAACTCAATCCCCATGGAGACATGGCAATATATGAAACCATGGTGCGGTTGACAACGGGGAATATGGCTCTTTTACATCCATTAGTTGAGTCAAAGGGTAATTTCGGCAAGGTATATTCGCGTGATATGAGATTTGCCGCACCTCGTTATACAGAGGCTAAACTTTCTCCAATAAGTGAGGAGCTTTTCAGGGACATAGATAAAGACAATGTAGATTTTATTGATAACTATGATGGGACCATGAAAGAGCCCGTGCTTCTTCCATCTGTATTTCCTAATATTCTGGTTAACCCTAATCAGGGCATAGCTGTCGGTATGGCCAGCAATTTTTGTAGTTTTAATTTAAGAGAGGTCTGCGAAGCAACTATCTCTTACATAAAAAATGATGATATTGATTTAATGCGTTATTTAAAGGCTCCTGATTTTTCAACCGGAGGCCAGTTAATTTTAAATGAACAAGAGATGCGGAAGATTTATGCTACAGGCAGAGGCTCGTTTAGGGTCCGTGCAAAGTACCGATTTGACAAGCAAAATAGCTGTATAGATGTATATGAGATTCCATATACCACTTCATCAGAGGCAATTATTGAAGCTATCGCAAGTATTATAAAGACCGGTAAGATGAAAGATATAACCGATGTGCGGGATGAAACCGATCTTGAAGGACTGAAGATAACAATCGATATAAAGAGAAACAGCGATCCAGATGATATAATGAATAAGCTCTTTAAGTTTACTCCTCTTCAGGATAGCTTTGGTTGTAATTTTAATATTCTTATTGGTCAGAAGCCAATGGTTTTAGGTGTCCTTTCCATTCTTGACCATTGGATTCAATTCCGTATGGATTGTATAAGGAGAAAATCAGAGTTTGACATTAAGAAGAAGAGTGATGCTCTTCACCTGTTAAACGGTTTAGCCAAGATTCTTCTGGATATCGATAAAGCTCTTCGAATTATTCGTAATACCGACCAAGATTCTCAGGTCGTCCCAAACTTAATGAAGGGCTTTGGAATAGATAATACTCAGGCTGAGTTTATTGCTGAAATCAAGCTAAGGAATTTAAACAGGGAATATATACTAAAACAGACTTCCGATATCGAGAAGCTTAAGAATGAAATTGAAGATCTTAAGGATATAGTCGCGCATGATGCCAGAGTTCTGGATATCATATGCAGCCAGCTTAGCGATATTTCCAAAAAATACGGGCAGGATAGAAGAACTGAAATTATTAGCGATGAATACGTTGAGGAAATAACGCCGGAGAACCTTATTGAGGACTATAATGTAAGACTGTTTCTCACCGATCAGGGATATATTAAAAAGATATCACTTGTTTCTTTACGTTCCTCAGGGGACCATAAGCTTAAGGATGAGGACTATATTGTTCAGGAATCTGAGACAAGGAACAAGGCTGATCTGCTTTTGTTCTCCAATAAACATGTCGTTTATAAGGTTAAGATTCATGAGCTTTCAGATAGCAAGGCCAGCCAGTTAGGAGATTATCTTAATAATATTTTAAGCCTTGAAGCGGGTGAAAAAATTATTAAGATGCATGCTACCGATAATTATGGAGGACACCTGCTTTTCGCGTATGAAAACGGCAAGATGGCTAAAATACCGGTTTCCAGCTATGAGACTAAAACAAACCGGAAAAAGCTTTCAAATGCATATAACGCTGACTCAAAATTAGTGGATTTATTCTACTTGGAAAATGATATGGATTTTGTTTCATTTAGCAGTATTGATAAGGTACTAGTTTTTAACACATCTCAAATAAATCCTAAAACCACTCGTGATTCTCAGGGAGTAACCGTTCTTAAATCCAAAAAGGGTAGTGTATTAATCAGGATAGTCCCGTTAGACCAGGCTAAAATAACTAATCCGGATTACTATAAGGCCAATATTCCTGCCATCGGGTGTTATCTTAAGGAAGAAGATAAAGAGAATATTCAAATAGGCTTGTTTTAATATCAGACATTTATAAAGCTCGGCTGTATTGTTCCATGTAAACAGGAGGTTGAACTGATGGAGGACTTTGTCCAAATCAGAAAATGCTTAACAGGTAATAAGGAAGCTTTTGAAGGTTTGGTTACCAAGTATAAAAATCTGGTATTCAGTATAGCATTGAACAACCTAAGAAATAAGGAAGAAGCTGCTGACGTCACTCAGGATGTTTTTTTGAAAGTTTGGGCAAATCTATCCAGATTTAATCCGGAGCTCAGTTTTAAAGCCTGGATAGCAAAAATTACTATAAACCATTGCATCAATTTGAATCAGAAAAGCAAGAAATCATCATCTTGGAATGAGGATGAGATGGAAATGTTAGTATCTGAGGAGGATAACCCTGAGGCTTTCACGTTGCAAACTGAGAAATGCAGAGATGTCAGAGAAGCAATAAGCAGTCTTCCTGAGATTTACCGGACAGTTATACAGTTATACCATCAACATTACATGAGTTATGATGAGATATGTAAGATTACGGGACATCCTATGAGTATTGTCAAAAACAGAATTTACAGAGCGAGAAAAATCCTTGCAGAGAAGCTGAGCGCTTATCAAAAAAAGTCAGATGAGAAGGAGGAAGCCATATGAATTGCAGACAGGCATGGAACTTGATGATGAAGCATCTTGATAGTGATTTAAAACCATTTTTGCATGAAAAGCTGAATGTCCATCTTAATAAATGCAACGTTTGCAAAGAGAAGTTTGAATCACTTAACGAAGCTTTCTTGGTGATGGATAACCTAAATGAAAAGGCCCCCTCGGATATCGAGAAAAAAGTCATGGCAAGGTTGGATGCTGTAGAAAAAGAGAAGGATTTTATAATTCCCTATGTGATAGTAAACCTTATTATTTTTATATCAATTATTATTTTCTGGATGGAGAAAATTTTTGAGACCGGTATAGCGTCATTTATAGGCGAGATTTATAAAGGAATGTCGGCAGCTTATAATACATCTACAGCCGTATTAACTGCTTTCCTAAGATTTTGGGATTCATTCTTATTAAGACCGGCAATTATTGTTATTGTGGTATCCGGTTCAATAATCGGAGTATTAAGTTTAATATCTGTTATTCAGAAAGCGCGTAAAAGGCGTTGTTCAGAAACTGAGATTCAGGAGGGTTAAAGATGAAGAAACATTGGAAGGTATTAATTTGTTCATTACTGGCTGTTGTTCTGCTAGGCGGCACAGTTATAGCTTTAGCGGCAGAGGATAACCCTATTATAAGAGCGGGTCAAACCCGTGAAGGAGATGTCATAGCAGGTGGGGTATCAATAACAAATGATGGAGTTATCCTGGGTGATTTTATAGCCGGAGTCCAGACTCTCACAAATACTGGCGAGGTTGAAGGCGATTTGATAGCCGGTGCCAGTCAAATAAACGTTAGTGGCAAAATCGGCGGAAGTCTACGAGTAGGAGCTGCTGAGGCAAGAGTTAACTGTAGCATCGAGCGAAACGCAATGGTTTTTGGCTCTACTGTTACAATAGGGGAAAATACTGTTATCAAACGTAATGCATATTATTTAGGTGGTATTGTTAATGCTTCGGGACGAGTATTGGGAAATACAAGCATACATGCCAGTAATGTCACCCTTGGAGGTATATATGAAGGGGATGTAACAATAAATGATATGAATGAAGGCACATCCCTTAAGCTTCTTCCCGGGACAATAATTAAGGGAAAACTCACATATGAGGGAATTACGAAGTTTGAGGTTCCGGATGATGTTCAAGTAGGTAGCTACTCGTTCATTAAAATAGAGCCGGTGAATAATACAAAAAATCAACCATCTTTTTCTCTATGGAGCTTCATTAAAAAAATATTTACTTTACTGGTCTATTACTTATTTGCATTGCTCATATATAAGCTTTTCCCGAGATTCTTTGTCCGCTCGGGTGACTTTATCGGAGCAAAGCCCCTTAACTCAGCCGGAATAGGTATAGCTACACTTGGAAGCCTTGTAGCCGGAGGTCTTGCCTTAATACTATTTTTCATATTGGCACTGTTCATAATTAATGGGTCTGTAGCCTTTTTTGGTGGCCTGGTATTGATTTTTGTAACAGTATTGACTATCATATTTGCTGATATACCGGTTTCCATGTGGCTCGGAAGCGTGATATCTAACAGAAATTTAAGCGTTCCCACTCGTTTGGCTATAGGTTTTGCATCCATTTCTGTTATAAAGATAATTCTAGATTTTCTTTCGAACATTCAAGCTATTTCAAGCATCGTGGGTATAGTATCGTTTATTCTAAATATTGCAATTTGGATTTTTGGAACAGGAGCCCTTGTTAGATCTGTTTATGAAGTCTGCAAATCAGCCAACAAAGAGGCCGAAAATGAGGAATTTGTGATGAATTCCTTTGAAAACCCAGAGATGTAGGATCTAAACTTATAATTAAAACCGTCGGCATTAAACCGGCGGTTTTTTCTGGTTCTGCGCCATCTATCGAATAATATTAACCTGTACAAAAGTGTAACCATTTGATACTTTAGAGAAGAGCAAACAAGTAATATAGAACAAGTAAAAGGATGGTAGGTATGGATAATCGCATAATATCACAGCTATTAAGAGGGCTTAAGGTAACAACCGGTTATATTCTAACTCTTATTTTGTTTCTTATATTTACATTGCCTATTATTACAATTGCAAAAGACGGTATGGAAAATGCTCTTACAATATTTTCATTTTTAATTTTCTTGTTTCTATTTTACACTGTCTATGTAGAGATGCGTGTTATAGCACTTAAAGAGAAAAGGCCTCAATACAACATTAATCCTCCTGCGTATAAAGGAATTTTTTATGGCATTATTGGTATAATCCCCTTGACTCTGTTTCAAGTAATACTTTTGATGCTAAAAGTACCCGAAGATTTTCTGACATTTAAAAGAAGGCTTTACCAAGGATTTGGAGGGCCTCTGTATTGGTTTTCAAAGTTTTTGGGAGACGAACCGATTCACTATATAATTTCCTGTATCCTGATTATTATTATTGCAGGATTGGGTTATTTTGCAGGGTACAAGGATTTTTACTTTTTGAACTTCATTAGAGATAAGCTTGGCATGAAAAAGAAGGCAAAAAATAAAAATGTAAAATGATAAAGGAGACATGCACGTTTTTTTGTGATATGGCCAACCCCCCCTTGAATATCTTAGTACAAAGATACACATGGGGATGGGATAACACATGATAGTTTTAGTTAAAAGGAAAAATGCTGTACTTATACTTCTTATACTGTTTTTATCTATAGCAATATTTAGTATTGACGGAGGGGCAAACCCCATAACCGAAACAAGTAAAGAAAAAAATGGTCCAATCGTGGTGGTGGATGCCGGTCACGGAGGAGAAGACCCCGGTGTTGTGAGTAATTATTCCAGCCTGGCCGAAAAAGATCTCAATTTACGGATTGCACAGCTGTTGAAAGATTACCTGGAGCAGGATGGCTATACTGTTCACATGACACGAACAGAGGATATACTAAATTATCCTGAGGGGACTAAGGATATATACCAGAAACGAAAGCATGATCTCAGCAACAGGAAGAAGTTCATAGATGAAAGTGGGGCTGATATAGTTGTCAGCATTCATATGAACGGTTTTTCAGATGTAAAATCCTATGGTGCACAAACTTTTTATCCACCCTCATCCACTGACAGTGAGAGATTGGCAAAAACTATCCAAAATGCTATGATATCTGTGGTAGATCCGACAAATAAGCGGGTGGCATTACTTAAAAAAGAACGTATAATGATATTCAGAAATTTGAAAGTGCCCACAGCACTGGTAGAATGTGGATTTTTTTCAAATAGTCAGGAGGAAGCCAAGCTGAAAACTTTGGAATACCAGGAGCTTATCGCCAAGGGTATTAAGCAGGGAATAGATGATTTTTTCGCAAAACAGTAATCTATAAATATAAATATCCGATATAAATACTAGATTATAATTTTACTAAAGATGGAGTGTACTTGATTATGTATTTTCATTATTGCTTAATTACTAGTGGAACTATATTTGTGACGAGTCTTGTCATGTTTTACATTATGAAAAAGAGTAATCAAGTCAACAAGAAAAATATATTTAATCTTGTAGTTTGTACAGCTCTTTCTATTATTTGTGCGGTAACTGCTCCGTTGTTGGCAAAGCGTTTACTAGAGGGGCTGTCTTTTTCTACCACCGGGTCTTTAGTTGTTTCGCTCATAGTGATATTTTGCATAGCATCTGCTATTTTCCTCCTATTACAGCCGCTGATAAAGAAGTATTCGTTAGAGGGTATGGACCAATCGGGTGAAAATAAGGAAAGTCTAATCGAGCAGATGATAGAAAGTTCAGCTCAATCTGCAGCAATTCATGAAAATGTCGAAGTACTGATCTCTGAGAATCCGGACACAGGTGATCCTGCGACAATAAATGAAACCGCTATTATTGAAGAGATTGAAACCTCAAATGTAACTAAAGATATGCCCGAGGCTCAGCCTAAAGAACCGGAGAAACGGGAACTCTCAGGTATATTCAGTGAAAATAATAACGATCAATCAGATATAGTGTTGCTTCTGGATAGAGCCTTTGAATTGAAGAACCAGCGAAATTTCTACGGGGCGATTTCCTATTATGAGACAGCATTGATTATGAACCCTGAAGATGATCTTCGATTCTTAATAATTCTTGATCTATGCGCCCTTTATAAAAAGACTAATCAACCTGAATTGATCAACAAGATTCTAGAATCTACCCGGTGCGATTTGTTAAATTTAGAAATAAAAGAAGATATTTTGAGAAATCTTTAAATAAATTGGTGACAAATCATTGATATTAAGAAATTAAACTGATATTATTATACTAAATCTATCATCATTCCTTATTGAGACATTTAGCTCAATAAATTATATCCATATAAGGGGGTAGCTGAGGATGAAAACTGCTCAGCAGATTATCGGCTTGCCGGTGGTGAGCATTTTTGACGGCAATGAGATTGGAAAGGTCAAAAATATCATCATTAATGCATCAAAAGGTACGATTGACTTCTTTGTCATTGATAGTGGCATTAGGTCACTTGCAGGAGGCGTGATTCCTGCAGAAAGAGTGTTAGGAATAGGAGAATATGCATTAACTATTCAACAGCCAGATGATATCAGTGACATAGTTAAGATTCCAGCAGCTATCGAACTCATGCAGAAGAACATTACTGTTCAGGGTACTCGCGTTTTAACCAGGAAAGGAAGCCTTTTAGGTGAAACGGGGGATATTTTTGTAAATGAACAGGATACCTACAATATTACAGGGGTTGAATTTGTTCCCGCCAATAAGGGGATAAAATCAGGAATTATCCCCAGAAGCAGTATAATTACCTTTGGTAAGAACCTACTGGTGGTACAGGACGACTTCATTGATCAGCTTATTGAGACTCCTAGTGATATAACTTCAGAGCCAATAGACGAAAAAAAAAATTCTAGTTTAGATATTCAGGTTTCATCCTTTGAAGCAGTATTATCTGAGCCGATATTGGTAGAGCAGCCTGAAATTGTAAGTGAAGAACTAAAGGTTGAAAATGAAGAAGATTTAGAAATAGAAAATCTTAATTTAGACAGTAGCTTACAAATACCATTTGAAACCAATGAGCAAGAGATTACATACGAACCAAGTTATGAGATATTACCGGAAGCGTCTGTAGAAACTGAACAGAAAGAGGAAACCCATTTGAGCGCCGCAGAACTTTTTGAGCAGCGCCAAAGGCAATATCTGGTGGGGAAGAAGGTTACTAAGGCCATCTATAACTCCTCAGGCGGAATTATAGTAAGTAGCGGTGAAATAATAACCGAGCAAATGATAAATGACGTTAAAGCCGAAGGTAAACTAATTGAACTGGTTATGAATTATGAAGAATAGAGAAGGACGGGTCAGGAAATCCTGACCCGTTTCTCATATCATGTCATGTATTTTTATGGGAGTTGAAATAAACGATGAAGCATATTAAGAATTATATTTGGATTTTATTAATTATTGTTCAAACCATATCAGGAACCGGTGCCGGATTACTGCTTCTTTCAGCCTCGAAAACCGGGCCTGAGATTATTAATACAAATGTCGGTGATATTTCACTGGATGGTCTTAGTCCCGCGGAAGCTGAAGGAATAGTTTCGGATTATTATAAAGAACAGATAAAAAATGGGATACTGACCATAGAAATAGATGGAACCCCTTTCACTATCTCATATTCAGATATTGATGTCAAAGTGGATATCCAGAAAACAATTGGGGCTTTAAATAATAATATACCAAAGAATAGTTTGGAAAAGCTGTTGTCCGATTCCGGAGAAGCCACAGAACTAATACCCGTATTCACATATAACTCAGGTAAGCTGTTAAAAAAATGTGAAGAGCTTTTTTCCCATTATGAAAAGGAATCCATAGCCGAAAGCTATAAAGTTGTGGATGGCGTTTTGGTCAAGACTTCCGGAATACCAGGGATTAAGGTTGACTATTCATATTTGGAGCAAAAGCTTAAGGGGATGCTGTTTACAGAAAATGCATCACTACAATTATATAGCGATTCGCAGGAAGTATTTGTAAAGATCGCGCAAGATGAAAATAGTGAGCCCTATACAACAATTATATCTATTGGGTCCGTTAGTATTGATTCGAAATTAATTGAAATGGTTGGAAATTATACTTCAGGGTTACAGGGAGTAATTGTGGACAATGGCAGGGAGTTAAGCCTAAGATCTGTTTTAGATTTTTCTAAGTTCACGGGTGATGTTGAAAAGGATTTATTGAATCGTATTGCAACAGCCCTTTATCAAGCTGCATTACCAGTTGTCGGGATAAATTTCACCAACAGAATTCCTGCAAAAATGCCTGTATCCTATTCTCAACCCGGTCTTGAGGCCGTTATTGAGAGCGAAGGTTCAGATCTTGTAATGAAGAACGATACCGGGAAGCCCTTAATGGTGCTTATCGAAGTAAAAGAGGACTTATTTAAAGTCTATATAGCCTCTTTAGATGAGATTAAAACGGGAACACTTTCGGTAGAGAAAAAAGATGAAGTACCACCTACGGTAATCACTATTGTTAACCGGTCTCTTTCTCCTAATGAAACCAGGGTTGTTTCTGAAGGCGTTCCGGGCTATACAGTTCATGTTTATCGGACAATTGATGGTGTAGTAGAAGAGCTTTATCAAGATAAATATCAGCCCATAAGTAAGACGGTCGAATCCGGCGAAAAACCTACCACTCCAAGTTCAAAGTAGGTTTTTCGCCTGAGAAACAACCTACCACTCCAAGTTCAAAGTAGGTTTTTCGCGGCGAAAAAAATTTCGCCTGAGAAACAACCTACTACTCCAAGTTCAAAATAAGTTTTTTCAGGCGGAAATGTAATATATCTCCGCCTGATTTATTTTTCTAGTTATCTTTACTTGCAGAAATTATGATTTCCGATTTTAATAACCAAGGGCCGGCTCCATATCCATTTGCTTGTGGCTGTAGCCGGATTAAAGTAGTATATGCACCCGTATGTCGGGTCCCAGCCGTTTATTGCATCTCTCGCAGCACGATAGGCTTGATCATTAGGTGTTAGATTAATCTGCCCATCCGATACCGCATCAAAAGCACCGGCTTGATAAACTACTCCCGAAACAGTATTAGGAAATCGGCTGTCTGCGACTCTGTTGAGAATAACCGCCCCGATTGCGACCATCCCTTCATAGGGTTCTCCTCTGGCTTCACCATAGATAACTCTCGCAATTAAGTCTATGTTTTTATTATAATCTGTAGTCCCAGTTGGCAAACCCAGAGCATATAAGGTTGCCTTACCGGCAATACCATCAACTTTTAAACCGTTTTTACTCTGAAACAGCCTGACTGCCTGGTAGGTTTGATACCCATACTTACCGTCCACGGTACCCTTATAGTAGCCCCAGGCCTTAAGCCTTTTTTGAATTTCAGTAACCTCTTTACCATTGGAACCGTAATAAGATATGGCTGCCTTGCTGAATTGATTTTTATCAACAGCATAGTTGGATAATATAAATCCCCCAATTAAAACAATAGCGGCAATAAAATAGACCCACGCAATATGAGTTTTCCTTTTCATAAGTACCTCCAAATAAAGTATCCATGAAAAGCATTTGCAATAGGTCAAAAATTATACATGATATTAAATTTTCAATCCAGCCCGGCTAAAAAAACTACCACAAGGATTCCCACCAATAAAAGATCGCAGTTATCGCCCTCCAAAAGAAGAATAACAATTAATGCTATAAGAATAATATCCTCCTGTTTGAGGTTTCTTAAAAAAGGTGGTAAAAACTGCTGGGGGCGGTAAAGGGAAGATGCCTCATGATGACTGTTATCATCTACCTCATAGGGTAATGGAATGGCGTTCAGCCCTCTGGGTTCCATTGTTCGTCACCCCTTTGCATTGCGGTTGAATGTAGGCGAAATCGAGCCCAAAATATTAATAACTTTAAGTAGCTGGATAGCACCGCCCAGACGCTGTTGCCTCTGAGACCCCAAAAATGGTTGCACCGAATTTAGGAGAGTGATTCGGGAATCACTGACATTATTAAACATGTTCAGCATCTCACCGGCTTTAGAGAGAATTCCATAATCAAGACCTCCGGACTGTATTTGTGGAGATGAGTAGGTGGGACTCTCACTAGAAGCAGGGCCGGTTTGTTCGGGAGGAGGACTTACGGTGCTTGGTCCCGAACTTGAAGCTTGAGGGGCTATGGTTTCCACAATATTTCTTAAACCACTGGTATCCGAAACCCCAAACATATCAGCTATTTGTTTAAGTTTTCTATCGAGGTCATCAGCCATAGGGAACGCCTCCTATTCTATTGCTTCAATAAGGCTTTAAGCCTTTGGGCGATAATAGCTCCGTCAGGGCCTAGGACTTGTATAAGCTTCTCAAAATCCTTTTCGGTAACCCTGCCTTTTATTTCATCAATATTTATCCCCATCTGATTAAGTTTTTTTGGATCAAACTCATTTATTTTTTCGAGAATTTCTCTTGTATCCATTTGTCCAAGCTTCTTCCTTAGTTCCTGAGGGTTTTCATTTCTCAACATCTCCAAAGCTTTTTCAAGCTTTTTCTTTTGGATGTTCCCACCGATTTTGTCAAACATATTATAGTCATTCATAACTATCACCAAGAAATAAACTTCTGCATTCAATTGTATGCAGCTCGGCTTGTCATGTTGCAGAATTTACGATAAGAATTTTTGAAAAGGAAAAAAGAGCATACTGAAGTATACTCTTTTTACTTATATATTTATCATTGGTAAAGCGTTAATTGCCGTACCTAGCCATTATTAAGTTCTGAAAGTATGTCATCAAGCGCTTTGATAAGCATGTCTATATCATTTTCGGTAACAATAAGGGGAGGTAACATTCGGATGATACTTTCTCCGACAGAACCAATCAAATAACCTTGTTCAAGGCACTTTTCCTTTATATCAACTGCCTTTGGCGAAGCAAGCTGAACCCCTATCATAAGGCCCTTTCCTCGAACCTCGGTAATGATGGAATGCTTATCTTTAAGCTTCTTAAGCTCATTAATAAAGTAATCTCCCATTTTAGCGGAATTGTCACAAAGCTTATCGTTGATTATAGTGGAAAGAGCCGCTAAACCTGCGCTGCATGCCAGAGGATTACCACCGAATGTAGAACCGTGATCACCGGGTTCAAAAGCACTTGCAAAAGGTTCTTTGGCACATAGAGCACCAATAGGGAACCCGCCGCCTAAAGCTTTGGCCAATGTGAAGATATCCGGCTCTATACCAAAATGCTCAAATCCAAACATTTTGCCTGTTCTGCCAAGACCGCACTGAACTTCATCAAATATAAGCAGCACACCTTTTTCATCACAAAGCTTGCGAACTTGCTTAATATAGTCAACGTTGGCCGGGTTAACACCGCTTTCACCCTGTATAGGTTCAAGCATAATGCCGCAGGTATATTCAGTTATAGCATTTTTTAGAGACTCTATATCGTTCATTGGAACACTCAGAAACTTTGGAGTAAGAGGGCAGTAATTTTTTTGGTATTTTTCCTGTCCTGTAGCAGCTAAAGTTGCGAGGGTCCTGCCATGGAAAGATTTCTCCAACGTTATAATCTCAAACTTTTCAGGTAAGCCCTTTTTCCTAAAGTATAAGCGGGCAAGCTTTATTGCACCTTCATTCGCTTCGGCCCCACTATTAGCAAAAAAGACTTTGTCACAGCAGGAGTTTTCCACAATAAGTTGTGCCAGCTTTGCCTGAGACTCAATATAGTAATAGTTAGAGCAATGTATGAGCTTCTGGGCTTGTTCAGTAATCGCATTAACCAGAGCAGGGTGTGAATGTCCAAGAGCACTTACTGCTATGCCGCCGAGAAAATCATAATATACCTTTCCGTCCATATCCCAAAGCTTCATTCCCTGACCTTTTGTAAAGCATACGGGTAATCTGTCCCCAAAGGTGTTCATAAAATACTTTTTATCCAATGCGATTATCTCATTTAGAGTCATGAAACCGCCTCCTATTTATCCTGTTAAATAATTATACATAAAGTTGTATAATTATTCAATACTCTTTGCTAATTATTACTGAAAATATGGCGATAAATAACTAATAAATTGAAGAAGATAATGATTGAAAGCTTTAAAATAGAGGAATACAATGTATAGTAAATTCAAATGTTGCTAAGCAAATTGATGGAGTATGTTATGGAAGATGCTATTAGAAAGATAATAGAAATTGAATATGAAGCCCAAAAGCTTGTTTCCCAGGGGTATGAGCGAGTTGAGAAAATCCAAATTAGTACTCTTGAGCAGCTTAAGGATATGGAAGATAATATTATGGAAATGGCCAATCACAAGATTGATCAGTTGAGAGAAAAAAATCGGATTGAGGCCGTTGAGAAGATTCAGAAGATCAATGAAGGCATTGAAAATAGGATACACATTATTGAGGAATATGTAGCAAAAAACCGGGAGACATGGGAAAGCCAAATATTTGATCGGATTCTTAGAATGTGAAGAGGCCAAAAGTGACTAAATAAAATATTTGAAGGAGACACCGTGTCCATGCCATCTCTGTAATTATGGTTTAAGAGAAATGCTGGGCATGGGCATAACATGCTAAGGGAAATGAGATATGGTGCTTTATCGGGCAAAGCAAGAGCAATGTACGGGAAGCTACTGGATAAAAATGAATACATTGCATTAATGCAAAAAAAGAATGTAAGCGCAGTGGTATCGTATCTAAAAAGTAATACCCATTATAGTGCCATACTTGCTGACCTTGATGAAACTAATGCTCATAGAGTAAATCTTGAAAACCTATTAAAAAAGGATATCATAAATGACTATGCCAAATTTTTTAAATTTACCAGTGGTAAGTTAAAGGAGTTCATAGACCTTTATTATTCAAAAACCGAGATAGAAAGCCTGAAACTTATATTTAGGGCCTTTGAAGCAGGAAATGTAGATTATAATCTTCTAGAAGAATCACTTATATTTATGTCTAGGCACGATAAGCTGAATATACCCAAATTGTCTCTCTCAAAAGATTTGGAGGAATTTCTTTATAGACTCCAGGGGACAAACTATTATGAATTATTGAGGCCCTTTGCTTCTGATGATAAAGAAATCCGGCTTTTTAAAATTGAGATGACTTTGGATTTATATTACTTTCGTAGTGTCCAAAAAATGTATCAGAAGCTTTTGGATAAATCAGACCAAATGGTTGTGAAAGAGCTTCTGGGAGTTGAAGCCGATATTTATAATATATTCTGGATATATAGAAGTAAGACTTTTTATAATATGAGCAATGAGTTAATAAAAAGTTATTCGGCACATATTGCAAATAAGTTAAATAAGCGTACTATAGAAGCATTAATAGATGCAGAGGGTTACGCGGATTATGTGGATATATTGAAAAAGACACCCTACGGGTTCTTATTCGAGGGACAGAATCAACTTTTTTACGAACATAATTATATCGAGTATATTTACAAGCTTCATAAAATGAATTTTAGAAGGCAACCTTTTTCTATAGCTTGTATAATCTCTTATCTAAGGTTGAGAGAGATCGAGATAGCTAATATTATTTCGATTATTGAAGGCATTCGTTATAATCTTTCCGAAAAAGAGATACAAAAATTTGTTACCGGAATAAACTTGTAGGAAAGAGAGGGAGGCAAGAGCAATGGCAATCGAACCGATGAAATACATCAGGATAATGGGGCCATTAAGCAAATTCGATGAATTTGCTCTTAAACATGTTATTAATGGGAATATTGAACTGGAACCCGCCTATAAGCAACTAAATGTGCCGGGCTTGATACCTTTTGAAGAGGATCATTCACTTGATAACTTTCTAAAAAGGGTGAATGTGCTTAATGAAAAGTATCACGTTAAAATAAAGGAATATGACGATAAAACCATAGAAGATGAGCTTTTTCGTCCTATGAATAATGATAAAATTGATGATTTCATCAAGAAGATTGAGGATAGGTTATCCAAATTTAGAAAAGAGTCGGAGAAGATTAAAGGCGATATCAGAGGGAGAGAGCAGATTATAAAACAGATTCTCCCCATATCCTCTCTTGATATAAATATTGATGAGCTTTTTCATTTTTCATTTATGAAATTCCGTTTTGGAATGGTACCAAAAGAACTGTTCAACCGGCAGAAAAAAAATCTTGATGAGTTAGATGTTATTGTTGTACCTGTATCGGAAGAGGATGAAAATATATGGCTATCATATTTTATGCCTGCATCTGTTGCTCCGGTGATTGATAATGTTTTTGCCACAATGGGCTTTAATCGTGTCAGAATTTCAGACAAGGTTAAAGGTACACCGAAAATTACAATAGAAAAAATGAACTCGGAAATTACTATGCTAAAAGAAAAGCTTAGTACAGACCAAAAGCACTTGGATGAGTTTCTGGAAGGGAAAAAGCCTGATTTTATTAAACTGTTGCATAGATTGAAATATTTTGAAAAATTAAACGAGGTTAAGAAACTTTGTTCCCATAGTAATGAGACTTTCTTCATGATTGGATGGATTCCTCAGGCTGATTATGAAAGCCTTTATAAAAAAGTTGATGCTATGGATCAGATAGTATTTGAATGCGATGATCCCGACTGCATCATAAATGCTACTCCCCCTACTGTCATGAAAAACAACCGACTATTTAAACCATTTGAAAGTCTGGTCACAATGTATGGACTACCCTCAGCCAAGGAGATTGACCCGACACCGTTGCTTGCCATTACTTTTATACTCATGTTCGGATTTATGTTTGGTGATGTGGGGCAAGGCATAGTTATTTCGATACTGGGATTAGTACTGTACAAAGTAAAAAAAATGCCCTTAGGCGGAGTTATGCTCTATGTGGGGATATCTTCAACTATTTTTGGGTTTGTATACGGTAGTGTTTTTGGTAATGAAGAGATATTAGCGCCGATATGGATAAGTCCTCTTCACAGTAAAACGAATATAAATACTATCCTATATCTTTCAGTGGGATATGGTGCTTTTATTATAATAGTAACCATGATTGCAAACGTGATTAACAATATCAAGATGCGTAAGTGGGGTAAGCTGTTGTTTGATAAAAATGGACTTGCCGGTTTGATCTTTTATGGGGGCGTTGTAGTAGTGATTCTAATTTTCTTAAAAACCGGGAAGCTTGCTTTATCAGGGATAACTCTTTTAGTTGTAATAATAATTCCAACCCTGATGATTTTATTTAAAGAGCCTCTTGAAAACCTGATTATGGGTAAGGATCACATTATGCCAAAGGAAAAAGGTATGTACTTTGTAGAGGCGGGCTTTGATATTTTTGAGACTCTGCTTTCATTCTTTTCAAGTACAGTTTCTTTTGCCAGAGTAGGCGCGTTCGCACTTAATCACGCAGGTTTGTCTCTTGCTGTATGGACCTTGTTTGGTATGATTAGGGGCGTAGGTGGAATCCTTGTTGTTATCATTGGAAATGTCATTACAATAGGCCTTGAAGGACTTATTGTAGGTATTCAATGTATGCGTCTGGAGTTTTATGAAATGTTCGGACGCTACTATATTGGCGAAGGCCATGAATTTAAACCCATCCGGGTTACAGAAGAGTAAGTGATATGATTTTAGCTGACAGAATTCTGTCGGTTTAAGAATAAAACTAGATTAAATTTGGAGGTCGTAATTATGGGATTTATATTAATCGTGGCACTGGCTTTGGTATTGTCAACAATAGGAATTGGAGTTGCCTGTGTAAGTAAAGGAATTAAAGGCAAAAACTTCAAAAAGATTTTTGGAATGAATGTTACCGCAATGGTAGGGATTCTTATTGTATCAACTATAATACTGCTTTCCGGCGGACTAACTGCTTCGGCTGCAGAGGGGGCAGAGGCAGTAGCTTCATCGGCAGAAGGGCTTAAATACATTGCTGCGGCTTTAGCTATAGGTATTTCAGCTATAGGTTCAGGTATAGCCGTTGCCTCAAGCGGTGCAGCAGCTTTAGGTGCGTTGAGTGAAGACCCCAAAATCTTTGGTAAAGCATTCGTTTTTGTCGGTCTTGCAGAAGGTATAGCTATTTATGGCCTTATTGTTTCGATTCTCATTCTTAACGCTTAGAGGTCAACATGAAAATGTTTCTGATTAGTGACAATATTGATACAAGAATCGGCTTGCGGCTTGCAGGAGTTGACGGTGTAGTTGTGCAAGGGCGAGAGGAAGTACTGACTGCTTTAGAAAAAGCCATGGCTGATAAAGATATAGGCATCATCCTTGTTACGGAGCTCTTAGTTGAGCTTATTCCGGAAGTTATTTCCGATATAAAACTTAATCGCTCAAGACCTCTTATAGTCGAGATTCCGGATCGTCATGGGACCAGACGTCCGCCTGATTACATTATGGGAAGTGTCAATGAGGCTATTGGTATAAAGCTATAGTAAGAGGCAGGAGTTTTTATGGACAGGAATGAAGAAAAGTTCAATAAATTTTCATATATGGTAATGAAGGAAGCCGATGCAAAGAAAAAAGAGATGATATCTCAGGCTGAGAAGGAAAGTGTACAAAAAGTCTCAGAAAAAGAGATATTATTCTTAAAGCATGCGTATGAGCTGATTCATGAATCGGTGACTAATATAGAAAAAGACTTTAATGAAGAGGTTTCAAAGGCTATTTTACTAAGCAAACAGACTCTTTTCAATCGTCGTGAGGAGATTTTAAAATCAGTATTTTCTAGTGTCAGAGCAAAACTGAAGGAATTCAGACGAAGTGAAGAGTATAAGAACTTTATGATAGAAACTATTATGCGAGGTTTAGAAGAAATCGGTCAAGGAAAGATTCAAGTGAATGTGGATAGTGAAGATATTCCACTCATTGAAGAGATAAGGACCAAAACAGGCGCTATATTTGAGTTATCTGAGAGTGAAGAACAACTGCTGGGCGGTTGCTTGATAAGGAACATGACAAAGGGTTTCATGCATGACTACTCATTTGAAAAGCGGCTGAACGATGAGAAAGCAGCTTTTTTGGAGAACTACGGACTTTCTATTGATTAAAAATCAATCTGATACAAATTGAAGGTGGGTAAATGGAAATAACATCACATGGTATTATATATGGTATAAACGGTCCGGTTATTAAGGTTAGCGGGAGGCATGCTTTCCAGATGCTTGAAATGGTGTTGGTAGGCCATGACAGGCTTATTGGTGAGGTTATAAGAGTACTGGATACTGAAACCATTGTCCAGGTTTATGAAAACACCACAGGGTTAAAACCCGGTGAGCCTGTGATTTCAACGGGCAGACCCCTCACAATTAAACTCGGACCGGGTATCATAGGAAATATATTCGACGGTATTGAAAGGCCTCTTACACAGATTGCGAAAGATACCGGAATATTTATAAAACGCGGCAGTGTTATGGATAACCTGGACACAGATAAGCTGTGGGAAGTAAAAATACTTGTTAAGCCCGGTGATTATGTAAAACAGGGCCGAGTTTTGGCTGAGGTTAAAGAGACCGAGTCGGTCAACCATAAGATAATGGTGCCCCCAAATATAGAGGGAGAGATTATTGAAGTTGTTGATGACGGTTTATATAACATTAACCAAACAATTGTAAAGGTTAAAGGCGAAAGGCAGATGCATAGGCTTACTCTTGTTCAGGAATGGCCTGTACGTGAGCCAAGACCTTATAGTCGCAGACTTCCTCTCGATATACCACTGATTACAGGTCAAAGAGTAATAGATACATTGTTTCCTATGGCAAAAGGAGGAGCGGCAGCTATCCCAGGTGGCTTTGGTACAGGAAAAACCCTTACCCAGCACCAACTGGCCAAATGGGCTAATGCAGATATTATAGTTTACGTAGGCTGCGGTGAGCGTGGTAATGAAATCACCGAGGTGCTGGAGGACTTCCCTAAGCTCATAGACCCTAGGAGTGGAAGACCTTTGATGGAAAGAACGGTACTTATCGGTAATACTTCAAATATGCCTGTTGCAGCGAGAGAAGCCTCAATATATACCGGTATAACCCTAGCTGAGTATTATCGTGACATGGGCTACGATGTTGCTATTATGGCCGATTCCACATCACGATGGGCTGAAGCCTTAAGAGAAATATCGGGGCGTTTGGAAGAAATGCCTGCTGAAGAGGGCTTTCCCGCATATCTGCCTTCAAGGCTATCGGAATTTTATGAAAGAGCCGGCCGTGTTGAGAACCATAATGGTACTCAGGGTTCGGTATCAATAATTGGAGCGGTTTCACCCCAGGGAGGAGATTTTTCCGAACCTGTTACTCAGAATACGAAGCGCTTTATTAGGTGCTTTTGGGCTCTTGATAAGGCATTGGCATATACCAGGCACTACCCCGCTATTAACTGGATCAATAGCTATAGCGAATATAGTGACGAGCTCAATAACTGGTATAAAGAAAATGCTCATCCTGAATTTATGGATAAGAAAATAAAGATTAGCCGTATTTTACAGGAGGAAGGCAAGCTCTTGGATATCGTCAAGCTAATAGGTAGCGATATTCTCCCCGAGGAGCAAAAGCTTGTTCTTGAAATGGCTAAGGTAATACGTCAGGGCTTTTTACAGCAAAATGCTTACCATGAGCAGGATACCTATGTTCCGATTCAAAAACAATATTTTATGATGGATTCTTTACTTAAACTTTATGAGAATGCTATAAAGCTGGTTTCTAAAGGAATACCTGTTTCTGTAATTCGTAGAACAGGGGCATTTGAGGAGCTAATAAAGATTAAATATAATATATCCAATGAGGATATGGGAGCCTTTAATGGCTTGAATGAAAAAATAAAGAAAATTCTTGATGGCATTGATTCGGACTATAAGACCTCCGGAAGGGTGAAGGAAGTATGAATGTAGAATACATGGGGCTAAAAGAGATCACGGGACCATTGGTTGTCATTGATGGAGTAAAGAATGCTTCCTTTGAAGAAATGGTTGAAATCACTGTGGGGAAGAATAAACGGCTAGGTCGTATTATCAGGATAGATGGTGAATTATGTGTAATTCAGATATTCGAAGGAACCCGTGGGGTATCCCTTGATAACACTCATACTAGGCTTTTAGGAAAACCTTTAAAAATGCCCCTATCAATGGAGCTTCTGGGAAGAGTGCTGGACGGGGTAGGCAGACCTGTGGACGGGCTTGGTGAAATATATCCGGAGAAAAGCTGGGATGTAAACGGAGAGCCTATTAATCCTGTAATGAGGGAGTATCCCAGAAACTTTATACAGACAGGCATATCTTCTATTGATGGGCTTACTACACTAATCAGGGGACAAAAGCTACCGGTGTTTTCAGGTAGCGGTCTGCCTCATAATCAGCTTGCTGTCCAAATTGTACGCCAAGCTAAAATTGGCGATACCGAGGACGAAAACTTTGCGGTTGTGTTTGCAGCAATGGGAGTTAAGCATGATGTGGCCGAGTATTTTAAACAGAGCTTCCAGAAGAGCGGTGTTCTTGACCGGGTGGTTATGTTTTTAAATCTTGCCAATGACCCCGTTGTAGAAAGAATAGTAACCCCGAGATGTGCTTTAACTGCGGCCGAATATTTAGCCTATGAAAAGAATATGCATGTACTGGTTATTATGACCGATATGTCATCCTATGCCGAAGCTTTGCGCGAGATATCCTCATCCAAGGGTGAAATCCCTTCAAGAAAAGGATATCCGGGATATTTATATAGTGACTTAGCTTCGATTTATGAACGTGCAGGTATGGTTAAAGGGCGTAAAGGCTCAATAACCCAAATACCTATTCTTACAATGCCTAATGACGATATTACTCATCCTATTCCTGATTTAACAGGGTATATAACCGAAGGTCAGATTGTATTGGATAAAAGCCTTGCGTTTAAAGGGGTATATCCGCCAATCAGCATATTGCCATCGCTCTCACGTCTTATGAAGGATGGTATAGGGGAAGGTTATACACGGGACGATCATGCGCAGGTTTCCAACCAGCTATTTGCTTCTTATGCTAGGGTACAGGATGTAAGAGCTCTTGCATCGGTAATCGGAGAGGAAGAATTGAGCGATATTGATAAGCTTTATATGAATTTTGGTCGTGAATTTGAGGAGAATTTCATTGCTCAGAATTTCCAGGAGAACAGGAGCATAAAAGATACTCTTGATTTAGGGTGGAGACTTTTGAGATTGCTACCCATAGGAGAACTTGACCGTCTATCTCCGGAAACCATAGAGAAGTATTATCAGAGCACCGACTCAGGGGATGGTGATTTTTAATCATGGATATGACGCTGTTTCCGACTAAAGGCAACCTGATAATCGCTAAAAACTCACTGGCTTTATCTCGTCAGGGCTATGAGTTGCTTGATAAAAAAAGGAACATTCTTGTTCGTGAAATGATGAATATGGTTGACAAGGCAAGAAAGGTCAATGATGAAATACTTGTTGTTTTTAGCGAAGCCTACGAGGCCCTTCAAGATGCAAATGTCAGTATGGGAATCTCGCTTGTTCAGCAAATAGGATTTGCCATACCGGAGGAGGAAAGCATACAAATCAGAGCTCAAAGTGTTATGGGTGTTGAAATACCCATAGTCTCTATTGATCAAAAGCAAATGCAACCACGATACGGCTTTCGTATGACCAATGCAACCCTTGATATAGCAAGGGAGAAATTTGAACGTGTTAAAATCCTTACAACACAATTAGCTGAAATTGAAAATTCCATATACAGGCTTGCAACTAATATACGGCGTACTATGAAACGTACCAATGCACTTAAGAACATAATGATTCCAAAATACGAGGATATCACATCCACAATAGCCAATGTTCTTGAGGAGAAGGACAGGGAAGAATTCTCCCGCTTAAAGGTAATCAAGAGGGTAAAAGAAAAAGAATAACTAAACGAATAAAATTCGTTAGAAAAATACTTTAAGTTCTCGAGAATTGTCTGGGATTTTTTATTGACAGAGAATAAATGTAATTGTATGATAGTGGTAATCATATAAGAAAAGCGATGAAGGAGATTCTGTAGTTTTTCTATCCGCTCAGAGAGCCTGTGTCTAGTGAAAACAGGAGGGATATTTACTATAGGCATCACTCCGAAGCCCGATATCTGAGATAATTTGTAAGGTATCGCGTGAGGCTGCGTTACAGGCCAGGGTTTGTCGGAACCTGCAAAGAGGGCTTTATTAAAGCCAAATATGGGTGGTACCACGGGTTATATGCTCGTCCCTGCAACAGTATTAACTGTCGCCGGGATGGGCTTTTTTATTATGAAATAACAAGGTTCCCGGTTCTTATTATCAGTGTGGCTTATGTTTAGCCATACTAGCCCTTATATTAATGAAGGAGGTAAATGGAATGAATGACAAGATTATTGAGATTGCAGAGCGAATTAGAGGCTTAAGAGAGGATTTTGGCATCTCTGTAGCAGAAATGGCGCAGCTTGTTGAAGTTTCACAGGAGGAATACTTAAGTTATGAAGACGGGAAACGGGATTTTTCCTTTACCTTTCTGTATAAGGTTGCCACTCGGCTGAGTCTTGATATAAGCGAGCTTCTGACAGGCAGCAGCCCGACTCTTTCGGTTTACACACACGTAAAGAAAGGAAAAGGCCTTTCAATTGAGAGAAGAAAGGGCTTTAAGTATCAAAGCCTAGCATATCTCTTTAAAAACAGAAATGCCGAGCCATTCCTGGTTGAGGCTACTTACGACGAATTAGCCGATAAGGGCGAGATTCTTCAAAGGAGTCATGACGGCCAAGAGTTTGACTATATTCTGTCAGGTTCATTGAAGGTTAAAATTGATGATCACGAGTTTGTCATGGAAGCTGGTGACTCGGTATATTATGATGCCTCACACAGACATGGAATGGTTGCTACAAATGGGGAGACATGTCTGTTTCTGGCTGTTGTAATCAAGGATCAAGACGGGAGGATGGGTTAATGTCGAGGTTATATAAGGAGTTTGTAATCGAAACACTTAATAAAGAAGGAAATGTTGAAAAGGTATCTTTTAAAAAAGATGAGAACTATAACTTTGCTTATGATGTTGTTGACAGGCTGGCAAATGAAAAGCCGGATAAATTGGCAATGGTTTGGTGTAATGAAACCGGTGATGAGAAATTTATTACTTTTAAAGATATGAAAGAAAACAGCGATAAGGTTGCTTCATATTTCCTGAGCCTTGGGATAAGAAAAGGCGATGCGGTTATGTTGATTCTTAAACGCCATTTTGAATGGTGGTATTGCATGATGGCTCTCCATAAAATTGGAGCAATAGCCATCCCGGCAACGAATCAGCTAATGATAAAAGATATAGTCTATCGTGTGAACGCTGCCAGCATTAAAGCTGTAGTTTGTACATCCGATGGACATATTTCTGACTTAATTGATGAAGCTCAAAAAGAGACAGATACTCTCAGTATCAAGATTCTGGCAAGAGGAAATAAAAAGGGCTGGTTAAGCTATGAAGATGGAATAGCGCAAGCTCCCGCTTTCATGGCACCCACAGGTGAAGAAAGGCCTAAAGCCGAAGAAATAATGCTTATGTATTTCTCATCAGGCACAACTGGAATGCCCAAAATGGTTGCTCACAACCATTATTATTCACTTGGGCATATCCCTACTGCAGTTTACTGGCATAATGTGGACCCTGAAGGCCTACATCTAACTGTTGCCGAAACCGGTTGGGGGAAGGCTGTCTGGGGAAAATTATATGGTCAGTGGCTTGCTGAAGCTGCTGTTTTTACCTATGATTTTGATAGGTTTAATCCTGATGAAATGCTAAAAAGGATAGCAAAATACAAGGTAACAACCTTTTGTGCCCCGCCGACAATTTACAGATTTCTTATAAAAGAAGACCTCACCAAGTATGATCTTTCATCTGTAAAGTATTGTACAACTGCAGGCGAAGCTTTGAATCCGGAAGTGTTCAACAGATTTAAGGAATTAACGGGTATCAGGCTGATGGAAGGCTTTGGGCAAACCGAAACCACACTATGCCTTTTGACATCCACCTGGATGGATCCTAAACCCGGATCTATGGGTAAGCCTTCCCCCTTATATGATATGGATCTTGTAGATGAAAACGGAAAAAGCGTCGAACCTGGTGAAGTCGGAGAGATAGTCATAAGGCTTGACAAAGGCATTCCCACCGGTCTTATGCTGGAGTATTACAGAGATGCAGAAAAGACAAGACAAGCTATGCATGATGGGCTCTATCATACCGGTGATACTGCATACAGAGATGAGGATGGCTATTTCTGGTATGTGGGCAGAACAGACGATATCATTAAGTCCTCCGGATATCGCATCGGGCCATTTGAAGTGGAAAGTGTCATAATGGAGCATAAATCTGTATTGGAGTGTGCCGTAACAGGTGTACCCGATCCTGTAAGAGGCCAGCTTGTAAAAGCTACAATTGTACTGGTAAAGGGATATGAGCCTTCCGAAGAGCTAAAGGCAGAAATTCAGGAGTATGTTAAAACCCATACTGCGCCATACAAATATCCCCGTATAATAGAGTTCGTAACAGAGCTCCCAAAAACCATCAGCGGGAAAATCCGCCGTACTGAAATTCGTGCCAAGGACCAAAAATAAGCCCTTTACCTAATTATTAGGCTTGCGTAAGAAAAAATGGGGACATTCCGCAGCAGGCCAGACTCACGAAGCAGCGGTGTGTCCTCATTTATTAGTCAAGCAATGACAGCTTTATTTCAGCTTTGAAACCAATTATTAGGCTTGCTTCATGCAACAAAATACTATATAATTAGCATTACCGTGCTAGACGGGGAGGTAGCGGTGCCCTGTATCCGCAATCCGCTATAGCGGAGTTGAATCCCTGTCAGAGGCTTACAAGTGTAGAGTCAGTTATGTTGCAAGGTACAATGAAGATTGGGTCTTGCGCAATTCAGAACTGTGAACCCCGTCAGGTCCGGAAGGAAGCAGCGGTAAGCGGATCCTCTGGGTGTGCCGCGAGTTTGCCTGATTCGAGTATGCTGCGCATGGTACGTTTGTATTTGTCTGTCGAAGACAGGTGCACGGTTTAATTTGTAAAAAGCGAGGTTTACCCTCGTTTTTTTGCGTTCTGACAAAATGAGTAAAGGGGACGTTGACTTTTACTCATTTTAGGTTATTGTGCCGGAACACAGGGGGACGGTTCATCTGTGTTCCGAACTAAGCGGGGACATTCCTCGGCAAGCTAGACCCACAAAGCAGGGGTGTGTCCCCATGTTGTATTATGAATTTGTTCCCGTTAGTTTTGGCGGACTGAAAAGGTTCTCGCTCCCGCTTTAAGACCTAAATATGACAATATCAACACAGACAAACAATAGAAGTAGCCCAGCACTAAGGGTGGGCTACATTTTACATTTGGTTACTTCGCATTAATCAAATTATATGCATTATTTGGCGGGGGTTTTTGATACATAGGTATTCCCTTGCGAAGTCATGTCTTAATTGATAAACTATTAGTGCAGTCAAAACTGACTTTCGTAAAGGGAATGATTACTATGGCACATATGGCTTTATATCGCAAGTGGAGACCGCTTACCTTTGAAGATGTTGTTGAGCAACGTCATATTGTGACGACCTTAAAAAACAGCATAAAAAACAATACTGTCAATCATGCTTATCTCTTCTGCGGTACAAGGGGAACAGGGAAAACCACATTGGCAAAGATTTTTGCCAGAGCTATCAATTGCCTTGCTCCGGTGGATGGAAGCCCTTGTAATAAATGCTCAAGCTGTACCGGTATTTTAGATGGCTCCATAATTGACGTGATAGAAATTGACGCAGCATCTAATAATGGTGTTGATGATGTTCGTGAAATCAAGGAAGCCGTAATGTACGTTCCGGCAGTCACACGCTTTAAAGTTTACATTATAGATGAAGTTCACATGCTTTCTACAGGTGCATTTAATGCCCTTTTGAAGACTCTTGAAGAACCTCCCGAAAATGTGGTTTTTATTCTTGCTACCACTGAACCTCATAAACTTCCGGCCACGATACTTTCCAGGTGTCAACGCTTTGATTTTAAAAGAATAACTTTATCAGGTCTGGAAGAAAGATTAAAAACCATTGCTGAGAATTGCAAGGTGTCGGTTGAAAATAGTGCAATACAGTTAATAGCAAGGCTTTCTGAAGGCGGAATGAGGGATGCCATAAGTCTTCTTGATCAATGTATTGCTCAGGGTAAAACTTCAATAGTCCGTCAGGATGTGGTTGATATATCCGGTTTATCGGCTGACGAAGCTGTAAACATTTTTGCGCGGGCCATTGTTGATAAAAAACCTTCATTCGCACTTAACGCAATAAAAGATGCCATGGACGAGGGCCGTGATCTTAAACCATTATGCAATCAACTTATTGAATGGTTTAGAAATCTTATGTTAATAAAAACCGGAGGGGAAGCTCTCAAACTCGTTGATCTTAGTGATGAAGAGAAAAAGCCTGTCTGTGAGGCAGCGAATTTACTGACTCTCCGGGAAACTTTGTTCATTATTAAGGAGCTTTCGGAAACTGAAAGTCGTCTTAAATGGTCTGAGAATCAAAGAATTGTCATGGAGGTTTCTGCGGTGAAGCTTTGTTCTACGACCTCCATAAGCGATGATGGTCATGAAGGCAATTTGGCTGATATAGAAGCCCGCATAGGAAATTTGGAGCAAAAGCTCTCAACAATGGCAGAGGGTAATCTCAATGAAATTCCAATTACCGCTGTACGTTCCGTGTCTAGTAAGCCCCCTGCAGATAAAAAGCAAAAGAACGAGATTAATGTGGAAAAGGATAAAAAGAGCTTTTCCAGTACCGGAAGTAATAATAATGAGCTTAAGGAATGGCCAAATATCATAGAGAACATCCGTCTTATGAAGAAAATGAAGGTATATGCGTATCTATTGGATACCAAATGTCTACTATCAGCAGACGGAACAGCTAATGTGGTTATATCCGGGGATGATTCGTTAAAGAAGACAGTTTTAAGTCGGAACGAAAGTATAGATACAATCAGTGAAGCTATAAATCAGACCTTGGGCATGAATGTAAAAGTAAAGATAGTGGATGAAAAAATGCTGTGTGATCTGCCGGTTAATCAAGATGATCCTCTGCTGGAGAAAATTAAGCAGTTTGCTTCAGAAAATGAAATTCCATTAAATATTGAGTAATGAAAAGCGGAACAGTTGTACTGCACCGCTTTATAAGATAATTACAGGATATTTTAACGTACAAGTTTGACCAAAGCCTAACTTGTGCGATTAATAACTCAAAGCTGTATAAATTATGTCGTAACTTAGATGTCGGCAATGATGCAAACAATGATGTCGCCTATGCTGTGCTCCATGTTGTAAATCATGATGTAACTTATTCTGTGGTCCGTGTTGTAGTCCTAGTTGCGGTTCTTGATGCAGCCCTGTTGCTGTGCTGTTATCAATATGTTTGCCCGATGTAATTCTATTATGCTCATATGCCTTATGCATCGAATTTACTGCCTGAATCCGATCCAAAACGGGAAAATACTGAAGAAGTCTTTTGCTGCCAAGTTCTTTTGTTATAGACATTCGGTCAGCGATCCATGTTTTGGAGTCTTCTGTTATGTCCGGCATATTTACCACCCCAGATAATATTGCGCCTAGCGCTGATGTTTTTCTCTATCTATGACAACAGCTTTATGTAAATCTTAAGACAATTATATATTAATTCTTTTTATACTATTATTCGATGAAATTCCTCAGGAAAATACCCCGAAAAAAAACATCTTGTTGCGTTTCTTTAGAAAAAATATAAAATAGTTTTCCCGATCAGGAGTAAAATGCTTAAATAAAATAATAACTTTCCATTAAATGAGATTTTATGCTTGACAAGGAGTGATATTAATTGATATATTGATTCAGTTAGGTGGTATTCATATCTGAGATATTTCCCAAAATGTATTTACAAATGGAATTTGAATAAATATGATACTGTTGATACTTTCAGTCATTACGCTCAGGTTAGAGGGTAGTGATTAAATGATTTAGAGTTTAATAAATAACGTTCTACTAATCTATTTTTTTCATGTGATTTATTATAATGACATTACGCGTGGTCAAGTTATTGAAAGTCAAGGCGGGTATATGTACTGCTTAAGACATGAAATATTACCTACCACTTAAGAAGTGGGGGACATTTAGGAACTTGTTATAAAGATTGCACAAGGCGGTGTATTATGAAAGATAGGTCCATCCTTGAGGCTAAATCCCTTGAAGATCTCAGGTATATAGCAAAAATGCTGGGGTTCAAAAGCCTTACTAAGTACAAAAAATCAGACCTAATTGAATTGATTATTAGTGTAGGAGATACATCCGAACCTAAGGACGAGAAGAAAGAAAAGAGTACTCTCAAAAAGAAACAAGCCAAAGATGATGAAAAAGCTTCAAGGAGCAAAGCCGTTAAAGAAACTTTAGCAACTTCACCTGATGCTGAATCGGTTATTAGTGTTGCCGAACCCAAGGAAGGTCTACCATCCACAGAGGTTAAAGCAACCGTAGAAGCTAATGCATCCGAAGAAGCTAAAGCAACCAAAGAAGATAATGCATCTAAAGCTTCAAAAGAAGCTAAAGCATCCAAAGAAGCTAAAGCATCCAAAGAAGTAAAAGCTTCTAAAGAAGCTTTTACTTCTCAGGAGGTTAAAGACACCCAAATTGTTAATGAAATCAAGGATGCGAATAGCACCCAAGGTGATAATGACACTAAAGACGCTATAGCTTCTTTGGAAAAACCGGAAGAGGATAAAAAGAAAAGAGGAAGGCCTAAAGCTACTTCACATAAAAAAGCCGAAGAAAAGTCTGAAGAGGTTATTACAGAAACAGAAAATAAAACAAAAACAACAGCTCGCCGCGGTCGTCCTAAAAAGGCAACTGAGCAATCTCCTGAAAAATCCTTAGAGAATGAAATCGAGAAAGAGCAACCTATACAAGTAGATTCAATTGAAAAAGAAGAGCCAAAAGATATAGAGGAATCTAAGGATAATTCCCCAAAAGAAGCAAAAATATCGGACGAAATACCGGCCCCAAAGAGACTTCATACAACAAAGCATATTATCATTAAAGGTGCTACTGTTGAAAGTGTCCATCCAAAAGAAGAAGTCTCTCAACCAACTGTTGCTGAGGGCCCTGTCGAACCACAGGATGAGACTAGAGTTGAAGAGGCTCCAAGAGAAGCAGAGGCTAAAGCAGATACTAACGGCGATGACAACAAATCATATAAATTTATTAAAAATAAAGATCTTTCACGTTTAGAAAGTGAAAATCCGGTAACTGGCATATTGGAAGTATTGCCTGATGGATACGGCTTCTTGAGAGGCCATAATTATCTTTCGGGGCCAAGGGATATATATGTTTCACCCTCACAAATCCGTAGATTCAACCTCAAGACCGGTGATAGAATTGTAGGAAAGGGTAGAGTCCAAAAAGAAGGGGAGAAATTCCAAGCCCTATTATATGTTACTTCTGTTAATGACGATCCACCTGAGGTAGCTCAAAGAAGACGTCCATTTGAACAATTGACACCTATTTATCCCGATGAACGTATTACACTTGAATCGGATCCCAAGGAATTATCAACTCGTTTAATAGATTTGATAGCTCCTATAGGAAAGGGCCAGCGTGGACTTATTGTTTCACCTCCGAAAGCCGGTAAAACGATATTATTAAAGAAAATAGCCAATGCGATTACATCCAAGCATCCCGAAATTGAGGTTATTGTCCTTTTGATTGATGAGCGTCCTGAAGAGGTTACCGATATGCAGCGTTCCATCAAAGGGGATGTAATTTATTCAACCTTCGACGAGGTGCCTGAACATCATATTAAGGTAGCGGAGATTGTTCTAGACAGAGCGCAGCGTTTAGTTGAACACAAGAAGGATGTAGTAATACTCATGGATAGTATTACACGTTTAGCACGGGCATATAACCTTACTATTCCGCCTACCGGGAGAACTTTATCCGGTGGTCTTGATCCTGGAGCCCTTCATAAACCAAAGCGTTTCTTTGGTGCGGCACGTAATATTGAAAACGGTGGAAGCCTTACAATAATAGCTACAGCGCTTATCGATACCGGTAGCCGTATGGATGATGTTATCTATGAAGAATTCAAAGGAACAGGAAATCTGGAGCTTCATCTCGACAGAAAGCTTTCCGAGAAACGTATTTTCCCTGCAATAGACATTAATCGTTCCGGAACCAGAAGAGAAGAGCTACTACTATCCCAGAAAGAACTTGAAGGTATTTGGACTATTCGTAAGGCCATGAGTAATGTTGGAACTGCTGACGTTACTGAAATGATTGTAAATAGGCTAATGAATACAAAAGCAAATGTGGATTTTGTCAACGGTATTAATACAGCATTGACTCAGCGCGAAAAAAATAATTATGATACTATCTATAAGTAACTTGAAATGATTGTGCCATTATGGTACAATACCATTCGGTGCTTTTTAAATGAATGTAAAAAGTCAAGTTTCAATAAATGAAACAAGTCGATTTAAGCGAGGTGAAAACATGCAAGAAGGTATCCATCCAAAATACGGAACAGCCGTTGTTCGCTGTGCATGTGGTGAAACTTTTGAAACAGGTTCAACAAAATCGGAACTAAGAGTAGAAATTTGTTCACAGTGCCATCCATTTTTTACGGGAAAACAAAAGCTTGTTGACACCGGTGGTCGTGTTGATAAGTTTAAGAAGAAGTACGGCATTAAATAGTAATAAGGAACCGGGTGTAAACCCGGTTTTTTATTACGCAGTAACAAGGTTCAGAGGGAGCAAAGCTCCCGAGGGTTCTGTGTTAAGCATTTGTGGAAAGTTTAAAGCGCTCTTTTTTACATATACTATGAAAACAGAGTGGAGGAAGATTAATGGGCAGAGAGAAAAAATCTTGGAAATCTTACGTTTTGATAGCTCTGGGATGCTTAATTACTGCTGCTTCAATGAACGTTTTTCTTATTCCCTTTAAGCTTGCACCCGGTGGAGTTTCAGGGCTTTCTACCGTCCTTTATTATATTATCGGCGGAACAGTCCCTGTGGGGATTCTGATGCTTATTTTTAATATACCGCTGTTTCTTCTGGGATATAAGAGCAAAGGCCGCAGGTTCATTATTCGCTCTTTGTTTGGGGCGGTTTTTCTTTCATTAATGATAGATTTGACATCTCCATTTTTTAGTTGGCTTATAAATGAGTATTTTATTAGTTTCGATATTGAAATGGCAAATCCTGATTTATTATTGTATTCATTGTTTGGCGGAGGCATAATGGGATTCGGTTTAGCCATTGTACTTAAGGAAGATGCTACGACCGGAGGGACAGACCTTTTAGCCGCTGTCTTAAAGAAGCACTTTCAAAAATTCTCGGTTGGTCAGTATCTTCTTTTTATGGATGGCTGCGTAATAGTCTTTGCAACAATTGCATTCAGAAGTGTCAAGCTTGGTCTTTATGCTTCATTGAGTCTCTATATTGCTTCGAAAAGTATTGATGCATATCTCGAAGGAATGCATTTTTCAAAGAGTTTGCTTATTATATCAGAAAAATCTGAAATGATTGCCCAAAGGCTTCTGAAAGAGGTGGACAGAGGGGTAACCGGACTTAAGGGAATGGGTATGTACAGCAAGCAGGATAAGACAGTCCTGCTATGTGTTGTAAAACGTGAAGAGATTCCTGTTGTCAAGAAAATTGTTAAGGATTGCGATCAAAGAGCATTCGTTCTTCTAATGGATGCTCGAGAAGTATTAGGTGAAGGGTTTACACCCTTGCCAACAGTAAAAAAGTGAAATACGGAGACGGGATAGACACGGGGACGGTTCTACTGTCTAGACAGGAGAACCGTCCCCATGTCTATCCTTAATCCTTGATCACTGCTTTTTTTATAAGTAGCCAGCTTATATAGGTGAGTATCACAGTGAGTACTAAACATAATAACATACCTGAAAGCGGGCTGCTAAAAACGAACACAAAGAACTTTCCGATTGCCCTGAACAAGTTGTTCTTAAAAAATACATAATCAAGTATAGGCAAAACAATATATAAAAGGGCCGGAACACTAATAGATACAGCGATTTTTTGACCTTTATTCATTCTATAGTACAAAGTGGTAATAAAATAACCCAACGACAATGAAACTGCATAGAGACAGAAACAAAACAGGATAGATGTTAAAAAAGTTCCAACATTACTAATATCTTTGCCATATATCATTTGGAACAGTCCTCTGTAACTCATGACATTGCTGTAAGTTAGTATGCTTTTATCAATTAATGAGAGAATATTGTCGATCAAAGACATTATTGAACAAATGATAAGTGTAATTAATATCTGGCTTACATGTGTTGTCTTTCTTGAAACTCCATTTTGCATAAAAAGTCTGAATACCTCTTTAAAGGAGTTCAATCCTAGCACAAATAGGAAAAATGCTGTTGTTATTTCAATTCCGTTGGCCGATCCGTTTAGACCAAAAAAGGATGCCGCAGACATAAAAATCAGCAAAGTGATAATGACAGAGTAGAAAATAATAATTGACTTTTTAGTGTCGTATAGTCGGTATTTAAGAGCAGCTTTTATATTCATTTTTATATCCTCCCTCATGCATTGGTTAATTGAATAAATAGTTTTTGCAGATCCATTTTTGATATTTCAAGGTTGTCGGGTATGATTTTCTTATCAGGGACACCTTCTATATATGCGTTTTTCAATCCCCCAAGTGTTTCTGTTGTTAGAACCTTTTTCCCGACGAGATATGCATCCACGGCAGCAATGCTTCCGGTAATACAGTAATAATCTGATAATAAAGACTCTCTTGATTGGTTCCGGATGATTTCTCCTTCACGGATAATTATTATATCCTCAACCATACCTGACACTTCTTCAATTAAGTGGGTTGAAATAATGAAGGTAGACTGACTTTCCGCATATATTTCTATCAAGTTCTTATAAAAAAGATCTCTGTGATTTGCATCCAATCCTAGCACAGGCTCGTCTAAAAGGATGTATGGCACATTGACACTTAGTGCTGTAATCAGCTTAAATATTGAACCATATCCGGTAGACAGAGATTTAATTTTTTTATTCACATCAAGGCCGAACTTTTTAGACAAATCCGAAGCCCTTTTCTCATCAAAAGTCGGATAAAATTCTTTCGTCCATCGGAATCCTTCTGATACCTTCATATTTTCTGGATAATAATTACTTTCGCTCATTAAAAATATCTTTGACATGTTCTTATCATTTTCATGAACATTTGCTCCGTCCAAGGTAACAGACCCCTCATCGGTAAAAATTCTTCCCGTAATTATATTTAACAAAGTGGTTTTACCTGCACCGTTTCTGCCTAAAAGACCGTATATTTTATTCTCTTGTAATTCAAGATTGATGTTTTTTAATGCTGTTAAAGTACCAAATCTTTTTGTAATGTTGGTTATGACTAACCCCTTCATTTGATGAACCCTCTTTCTACCATTTTAATAATATCTTCTTTTGAAAAATTTAATCTTTTAGCTTCGATAAGTAGCTTTGAAATGTACTTATCAAAAAACTCCTCTTTCCGCTTTTCCCGCAGAATTTCTACTGCGCCTGTGGCTACAAACATACCAAGACCTCTTTTCTTATAGACGATTCCGTTATCTACCAAAATATTAATTCCCTTTAATGCTGTTGCAGGGTTGATTTTATAACTGATGGATATTTCGGTCGTCGAAGGAATTTGTGTCTCTTCAGGAAATGCCCCTGCTAAGACGGCATCTTCAATCTGTTCAGCAATTTGAATAAAGATTGGTCGCTCATCTTCAAAGTTTACTTGCATTCCTATTCCTCCTTTCCAGGCTACTATTTAAATGGTGAATTGGTTAACTGGTTGATTACTCATATAACTAACTATAACACAAATATTCCACCTGTCAACAGGGTAAAATATATTTTATGAGTCAAAGTGTTGGTAATACTGTGTGAAAACGGCTCATAT
>JAEYOK010000043.1 GCA_023411795.1 Bacillota bacterium | reverse complement strand
CTACTGGATTGTAAGCGTGTTGAAGAAGATATGGACTCTTCTCTTTGATTAATCGATTGGCTTTTTCGGTTGACATAGGCATCACCTCTTTTCATTCTCTTATTAACAATATAACCCTGACTACTTACAAATATTCTACCTCTAAATAGACATTATCACTTTCATGGTTATGAAAAAGGGCAAAGACAAATATCGTCTCAGCCCCCTATTTTTGTTTTCTCTTGAATTTGATTGCGTCCGCCATTTTTAGCCTGATAAAGCGCTTCATCAACGAGTGTTATCACTTGGTCTGGTGATGTCACACAATTAGCGGATACTGATGTAACACCAATACTAACAGTAACATATCTAGAAATATCGGATTCGGGATGCGGTATCACAAGGTCGATCACCGCCTTACGCATTTGTTCCGCCAAATGAACGGCGCCTTTCGCTTCCGTATCGGGTAGTATCACAACAAATTCCTCTCCGCCGTAACGTGCAACGATATCTGTTGTGCGTCCAACAAGTGATTTCAATACGTTTCCGATCTGCCTCAGGCACTCATCTCCAGCTAAATGACCTTTCGAGTCGTTGAATTTTTTAAAATAATCTACATCCAGCATGATTAGGGATAAACTAGATCCGTTACGTTTCAACCGGTAAAGTTCCTTTGCGAGCATATCATCAAAATATCTGCGGTTTGCGAGCCCGGTAAGGCTGTCCGTAATTGAGTTCTGATGGGCGGTATTCCTCTCCCGCTCCAGCTGTTCAACCAGCAACTGGATTCTTTGTTCCGCCACCTTGCGCTCTGTTATGTCTCGTATGATAAACACTATTTTGATTGGCTGCCCGCTTGAGCCTTTAATAAGCGCACTATTTACCTCTATATGAAAGGTACTGTGATCCTTTCGCACCCCAAGGTATTCATTGGCCTTAGAATGACCGCTCTGATAAATTTGAGCCATATTTGCTTTTGCTCTTTCCACATCCTCTGGCACGATGAAGTCAATAATATTCAACCCTATGAAATCCTCAAAAGACTCTTCATAACCAAACATTTTTTTTGCTGCCGGCGAAATCATTATGATTTGTCCGTTCGAATCTGTGATCGTAATATCATCGGGAGACGCATTCATGATTGATCGGTATTTTTCTTCACTTTCCTGAATCTCTACATTCAGGCGCTGGTTCAACATGATGATAAAACCAAATGTCCATAGAATGTTGAATATTGTCGGTAAAATAAAGGCTGCGATCACCATTGGCGCTTGATCTTGATATGTGAGAATCGGAGGTGTCATAAGCGTATATACCATGCGGAAGACAATAAAACACCCATAGAATGAAAACCCCGACGCAACGAACAGCTTCGAAACGAAAAGTCTTCTGTCCTTGTTAAAAAGCAGATTGTATACCGTCATCAGAATTATAATGGCCAATGCCGCATTGATGAGAATCGTACGCGCAGATATACTAAAGTTTACATATATGTAATAGTAATATGATATGATAAACACCGCGAAAATCGTGGCAAGTACTTTTCGATTCTCCTTCTTATCGAGAAAGCGCATGGTCCCTATGTAGAGTAAAATTTGTCCCAAAACCACTAATGGATTTGAAAAACTGGCAAGGACCTGCAATGATTTCTCTGTAACCAACGGCATTAAAATAATCCCGAGAGACATAGTCAAAGTACCAAGTGCCCACCATCCAATTCCGCGGTAAGCTCTGCCAACTTTAAATTGAACAAAAAGAATGATTACCTGAGTTATAGAAATTAAGTACTGCATCAATGCCAGAGTTTTTACGTCTAGAATCATATAGCGGATCCCTTTTCTAACATAATAATTAAATCATTTTTAAAGTTAATTTGAAACTTCCAAAACAGTAGGTATTATATTTTCTATATTATCTAAACCATGATGATAAATATATGAACCCGTATGGTTCCAATAATAGTAAGAACCATTTGTTCCGTGGTTATAAAAATCATCGGGGAAATCATTACCATTCATTTTAAAATTCTCTACCTCTTTATCTCCATCCATTATAAGAAAATCAGTATAATACCAATATCCTCTATAATTTACTCCACTAAGTGTTTCTTTTACCTGCATAGATAGGTGTTCCGTTGAACTAATTTTATTTTTTAATTGCCCCCTTAGTGTTACCAACCAAGAATCTGAGTACTCAGTTAACAATACCTCTCCACGTGTTATACTATCACAAAAAACAACACCCTTGGAATTTACTTTTAAACGAGTAATGATAAAATCTTCATTAAGCAAATTATGTGAAACTTCATTTCCACCAGAAGTCAAAACAAAACTTACATTAATGTCAATATATGAGTCTTGATTTATAAAACCTTTAAATGTTTCTTTAGGTATAACAATTTTTGTGCTACCAATTAAATTATTAGGTAAATCATATCCATCGTGCCACCAAATGCTTTCACCCATCCAATTACGCCAATCATGCTCAGGATTATGCAATTCATTTTTATCTATATTACCTAGATATAAAGAACTATTCGGTTCATAAGCCTCCCCTGTTGACTCAACCTCAGCTCGTAATGCGTTGAAACTTATTATTTTACCAATATCATCTATTCTTCCCCATAGCTTTAAATCGGTATTCTTATTATTTCCAACGTGAATTTGCATCCCTTCTTGACCTTTTATACCATATCTATTGTTAAAATCACATTTTGCAATTGTTTTGTTTATGTTTGATAGTATTATGTTATCAATATATATTTCACCGTCATATCCGTCCTTTTCAACAAAAATATCTACTCTTAGTACAAATTTATGTGCAGTTTGTTGGTTCTTAACTTCGTAATTCATTTGCTCTTTAATGTGGAAGCTATAGTACAATCCACAATCTTTTCCAATAATTTGCTCACCATTTGATTTAGTAAATATTAGTTTACCGTTTTTTAAAGAAATAGGTATATTTTTAAAATCATCTGCTTTTTTTATTATCTCAGTTTGATCAATTTGATACACATCAACAGTCGCTCGTGAAATTAACATACCTTTTTTATTTTTAATTGATTCTTCAACATTTTTTGGAATTAATAGATCAAATTCAAAAAATAGATTTTTCTCAATTATTTGGTCTGATACAAAACTAAATTCAAAAATTGTCTTGTCATCCGGATTTACATAAGAATATAAAGCAAAATCTTCATCTTTATTGTTAGGTAACAATGATGTTTTTTTTGGTACAACAGTTTGATAAGGTACATCTGATGTTGTAATTTTAATTCTGCTATTAACATCGTCCCAATCTACACTAAAACCAAGAGCAACACCAAGATCTCTAAGCTTAAAATAGTTATAGCCATCAATAGTGTAAGCCTTCAGTGAAATCTCAAAATCATCCAGATATATTTTAGATGTACTAGGTATAGCGTTTACAGATGTCTTATTTCCTAAAACTTTCATTTCACTACCAACTACACTATAAGCCTTTTGGGATGTAAGATTAATAGCATTCTTTTTGCCATCCCAAGTCACATCAAACTGATTATTTGTGCTCAATAAGATAAACGCAATATCTCTAAGTTTAAAATAGTTATAGTTATTAATAGTGTAAGCTTCAAATACCTGTTCAACACCATCAACTAGAACTGGAGAGGTATTTTTTTTTGCCACAACAGTTTCATTTGCAAATACATTTTCTGTATGTATTGAAAAAAGCATTACAACTACTGTAATTATGCAAAGAAACTTTTTCATAATAAATCACCTCATTGGATATTTTAATTTTAAAAAAAGTAATATTTTATTAATATAAATACACATTATAGTATCAAGTCTTAGTAATCTTTTACATCATTATATACCACTTAAAAGTAAGCGTCAAAGAAGATGTTGTTTCTTACAGGTTGATTTTTTTAACCAATATTGCCTTAGTATCCATTGTGGTTTTATGATCCTCTTGTATAATTATAGATGAGGTGGTCATATGAAAGAAATAAATATTGCAAGAACGATTATTACAAAGAGAAAAGAAAAAGGCATTACGCAGGATGAACTTGCTGCTTATATAGGTGTTTCAAAGGCTTCTGTTTCAAAATGGGAAACCGGACAAAGCTATCCCGACATTACCTTCCTTCCGCAATTAGCCACTTATTTCAATATCAGTATAGACGAGCTAATTGGCTATTCACCGCAGATGACTAAGGAAGACATTAAGAAGTTATACCACCGCTTATCATCAGAATTTAGTAGCCAGCCTTTTGATGAGGTTTTAGCTGAATGTCGTACGATTATTAAAAAATACTTTTCCTGCTTTCCACTTTTATTGGAAATGGCTATTTTACTTGTTAATCACCATATGCTTGCCAAAGAAAAGGAAACTCAGGAAAAATTGCTTCAGGAGATTATCGACTTGTGTATCCGCATAAAAACTGAAAATGACGATGTGTGGGTTTCAAAACAGGCTAATTCTATTGAAGCGCTGTGCTATATGGTTTTACAGCAGCCTCAAGAGGTTTTGGATTTACTGGATGGCACAATGAAACCAATTTCAAACGATGATGCATTACTTGCAAATGCTTATTCTATGTCAGGAGATGTGCAAAAGGCAAAAGAAGTCATACAAATAAGCATATATCAACATTTACTTAGTAGTCTGGCTGCCTGTACAACCTACTTGTCGCTTCATGCGGGTGAAGTAGAAAAGTTTGAGAAGATTCTAAAGCGTTCCATTTCGATCTTGGAAGCATTTGAAGTAGAAACGCTAAACCCCAATATGGCAGTTCAGTTGTACTTTATAGCAGCACAGGGCTATGCAATGCAGGGAAATATGGAAAAAGCTCTTAACATGCTTGAAAAGTATGCAGATATTTGTACAATGAATTTTTTCCCGCTGTCACTACATGGCGATGACTTTTTTAACTGTATTGAAGAATGGTTTAATGAGTTTGACTTTGGAACTTCTCCCCCTCGTGATGAAAAGTTAGTAAAAGAAAGTATGATACAGTCTATTATAAACAATCCTGCTTTTACAGTGCTATCTGATCATCCCAAATATAAGAGTATTATTAAAATCATGAAACTGAAATTGGGAGGTAACTAAATACAGATGGATGCAATATATATAGAAAATCTTAAAAAATCCTATGGTGGACCGACTAATGCAATAAATGATATTAATCTGAGGATACCCAAGGGTGAAATATTTGGCTTTCTTGGTCCAAATGGCTCAGGAAAAACAACTACTGTCAGAGTTCTTAATGGAATTCTTTCAGCGACCTCAGGGCATGCTGAAATATTAGGAATACCCGTAAAAGACAATAATCTTGAACTTCACAGACTCTGTGGTGTTATGACCGAAAGCTCTTCCTGCTATGAAAATCTTACTACAGAAGAAAATCTGATATTCTTTGGAAGAATGCATGCATTGGAAGACAAGCTGCTGAAGGAACGCACGGATTTCCTTTTAGAGAAGCTGGAATTACTTGATGTAAGGAATAAAAAAGTTAAAGCGTTAAGTACAGGAATGAGAAAAAGAGTTTCCCTGGCTATAGCTCTTATTCACAATCCTCAGGTTTTATTTCTTGATGAGCCTACCTCTGGTTTGGATCCTGAAAATGCACTTAATGTCTCAAAACTTATAAAAAAACTTGCAAAAGAAAATGAAGTTACGATTTTTCTTTGTACTCATCAATTAAAGTATGCTGAAGATATCTGCACATTGTATGGCTTCATAAATAATGGCAATATCCTTGGTTTCGGTACTTTTGATGAACTAGCTTCAGAGAAAAAAGCAAAGCTTCAATTAAAAATCAAAGGGAAAAATATATCAGATAAAGTTGGACTTATTCATGAGGATAATAATTTATATAGTAAAGCTATTTCAGGAGATGAAGAAGTGAATGCTATTATTCATAAAATAATCGCAAACGGTGGCGAAGTTTATGAGGCTGTACAACAGAAATGGTCTTTGGAGCAGTTGTATTTTACCTATATAAATGGTAAAGCTGACGGTGTAACTTTGGAATAATGGAGGAGTTATGATGAATAGAAGTGAAATGGCATTAATTAAAAAAGATTTAAACGAGATAACAAGTTCGAAGATGGTAGCTCTGCCTATGGCTATTGTACCTATTGTTCTTACTGTACTTATACCTTTGGCATTAATTATCGGTGTCAAATATATAGAGAATTCTATAGATGTTCTAAGTGGGTTAGGAAATCTTGTTAATAAGCTGCCTTCTGAATATGCAACATATAGCCCTGCACAATTTGTAGTTAAAATTGCTGTAAATTATTTATTTCCATCATACTTTCTTATAATTCCTATAATGTGTTCAGGAGTTATTGGGGCCAGTAGCTTTGTGGGTGAAAAGGAGCATAAGACAATGGAGACGCTGCTATATACACCCATATCCATGGAGCAACTACTAAAAGCTAAAATTTTAGGTGTTTTTATACCCTCCTATGTTATAACTTTGATTTCATTTTTAGCTTTTGGCACAATAATCAATATAGGTGGTTTTATGTATTTTAGAGGACTTATTTTTCCCGACATAAAATGGCTTATCATTATACTCTTGATTTCACCTGCAATAAATTTGCTATCCTTGACCTTTACTGTGATGGTGTCAGCAAAGGCAAAAACCTTTCAGGAAGCACAGCAGGTAAGTGGTATTCTTGTTCTTCCTGTAATTCTTATATTGGTAGGTCAAATTACAGGTGTAATTATGCTCAATAATTTTATTATGGTTACAGCAGGTGGTGTTCTTTTAATACTTGATTATATATTGATAAAAAGAATTTCTTCTACGTTTATTCCTGAGAAACTGATTTAAATTACAGTTTAACCTCAAATATTTATCCCTCTATACGGTAACCGAGTTTTTCATAATTGGGTCTACATCACTCATAACATAGGCGGGTTGGTCAGGAAAGTCTAGATATGCAAGTCCTTTTTTGAAAAAATAACTATGGCCGTTGAGAATAGTACGATGGCACCTATAAAAAGGATAGAGATCCCCAAGAATGCACCTGATTTTCCTGCAATGATGCCATCTGAATCAAACAGGGTGAAGAATGTAGCGTATTTTGCGTTTTCCAGTTCTTTTCCGGCGTTGGCCATCATTTGAATAATAAATCCAAGCGCCGGAATTCCGGCACCTACCCCGACAGCATATTTACTATCATTGAAGACACAGGAGCTCAAGAAACAGATACCGCCTATAAAAAGCTGAAGGCACAGTGTACCGATGTTGAGCAGGATAAACTTTCCGATATCAAGTTTGCCGGGGAACGAGATTTCGCAATTGACGACTCCTAACAAGGTAGAATAGAAAACCAGAGCGAACAGACCAGTGACCATTACTTGCATTTGAGTAAAAGCAACCGTTTCACGTTTAACTGGAGCCGATAGCAGATAAGTCATAGAACCGCGGTCCACATGGCGAACGATTAGCTTATTTGCACTGAGTATGCTAAAAAGCATAGGAAAAATAAGCATGATAAATCCGTAAAGATAAGCCTCCAAAAAGCTTACCAGCTCAGCGGACGCAGGATTCATACCAACTATGGCCATCAGTTCCGGCATAGCTTTAGCTAGCTCGTTCAGAGCACTTCCAAATGCAGGGTCAAACATGGAGATGATAACAGTAAAATACATGGTAATAACTGCGGCAAAGATCAAAAGCATCTTCCAGCTTCCCCCGATACCGCGTTTATATAAAGTCCAATTTATCATAATCGGCCACCCCCATAATACTGCATAAAAATTTCTTCAAGGCTTTGATTCGGTGTGATTATATTTATGACGGGATAACGGTTCATGACGGATATTAACTCTTTGATGTTGTTCTGCACAATCACAGTAACCTGGTCGTGTGAAACATCACAGACACGCAACCCCTCGCTTGCAAATGCAGCGGCGGCAGTCTCATTTTCCAGTGTAATGACATATTTCTTTACCTGTGCTGCCTTTAATGATTCCACATTATCCAAGGCCACTAACTTTCCATTTTTAATAATGGCAACACGGCTGCAGGTGCGCTCTACCTCCTCGAATATATGAGACGACATTAGGATGGTCTTACCTCTTGCCCTTTCTTCCAGCACTAATTCTATAAATCTGTTTTGCATCAACGGATCGAGCCCACTGGTTGGTTCATCAAGAATTAAAACTTTCGGATCGTGCATAAAGGCTGCCACAATACCTACCTTTTGCTTCATTCCTTTGCTCATTTTTGATAGTTTGCTCCGCGCATCCAATTCAAAGCGATCGAGTAATTCTTTGGTGCGCTCGTTTGATTTAACCTTACGATACTTCGCCATGAAGGTTAAAAAGTCTGTCCCAGTCATGTCATCAAAGAACACCATTTCGCCAGGAATATAACCTAGCATTTTCTGGATATCAGCACGTTCTTTCCAGCAATCCTTCCCGTCGATTGTACAATATCCTTTTTCAGGCTTCAAGAAACCCATCAAGTGACGGATCGTCGTGGTTTTCCCTGCGCCATTTGGCCCAAGGAAACCAAAAATTTCACCTTGATTAATTGAAAAGGATAAATCAAACACCCCGCGACCATTACCGTAATCTCTGGTCAGGCCTTGAATTTCACATATGCTCATATAATGCTCCTGCCTTTGTTAGTTAATATTCCGATTAAAGGATATTAATACATTTATTAATATAGCATTATAAAAAATTATATCACATTACTTGTAATGTGATAATGATATCATCTATTTATTTCCAAATAGGTTTGACTTCTCAGGCAGAACAGTATCATTTCATTTCACCGCATAGATTCTTTTCCATTAAAGATTTAATTTTATCAACCGTGTACCCTTTGCTAAAAAGATAGTATAATTTTGCAACAGCGGCCTCGGTTGTAATGTCAAATCCACTTACTGCTCCGGCATTTTTAAGAGCCATACTTGTTTCATACTCACCAAGTGAAACAGACCCTTGCGGGCATTGTGAACATACTGTAACTATTGTTCCATTTTCAAATGCTTTTTTTATAATAGGAGGTAATGCTCCACTGTATCCCGGTATATTACCGGCGCCAAAAGTTTCTATAACTATTCCCTTAAGTCTTTCTGTCAATATTGATTCAAAAAGTTCAAATTGGATTCCCGGGAATACTTTAATAACGCCAATAGGAATGTTTTCGAAAGGAACATAGCAAAATTCTTCGCCATCTATCTCCTTAAGGTATGCTTTATTGTATGAAATTGATATTCCAGCATCTGCTAGAACCGGATAGTTAGGCGATTTAAAAGCAATTAGTCCGTCAGAGGAATACTTAATTGACCGATTGCCTCTTAAAAGCTTGTTTCCAAAGTATATACAGACCTCATGAACTATGTCTGACGATGCAATTAATAATGATGTTATTATATTGTCTCTTCCATCATTTCGGATTTCGCAAAGTGGGATTTGAGATCCTGTAATGATCACTGGCTTTGAAATATGCTCCAGCATAAATGAAAGCGCAGATGCAGTATATGCCATTGTATCTGTTCCATGTAACACAACAAATCCGTCATAATTTTCGTATGCTTCGGCTATAAGCTTTCCTATTTTATTCCATTCAGCGACAGTCATATTTGAAGAATCAAGTAGTTCATCTAATTCTATCAAATCCCATAAAGGCATACCTTCAGCCTTTAATATGTCCATATTATGGAGAAGGTTTGAAAATGATTTTCGGTCTGGCTTATAACCTTCTAATGTTTTTACCATGCCTATAGTTCCGCCAGTATTAATAATTAATATTCTTTTCATATTTGAACCTCAATAGTTATTATAAGTTTATTTCTTTGTTTGTATGTATTACTGTCTTGCTTGGAATCAGAACTTTCCACTAAGTGCGTCCAGTTTTCTGCTTTCCATAAATTCCGTCATCTCTTGTTCTTTGTAATTCCTTGCTATAATGATTCCCTCATCAAAAACAGTAAGAGCTTCTTCCCTATTTCCAAGCCAATATAAAGCGCTGGCTTTTTGATACAATAACCAGGGAAGACTGCGATAATTACGATTTTCAACGCATAAAGTCAAGCCTCTTTCGCTGGTAGATAGAGCTGCTTCGTAATTTCCATGCCAACGATAACATTTCGCCAAAGATACTAAAAGGACTATGTGGATGTCTGAAATATCTTCCGAAAAAATGTAACCTGTTTGGATGATAGCATCAAGCTGGGTGAAAATCCGCAGTGCATCTTCCTTTTCACCTGTAAAGAGTTTCCATAGTCCATACATCCTTATAAGATCAATCTCAATGACGGTATAAAGATCAGAATTGATATGTTCGATATCGAAGCTTTCTACAGTTAGATTAATTGCATGATTTAAAAGAGGTAAAAGCCCGGAATTAGAAGCGTTATGCCAATCCATCCCGCCGGCAACAATCCAGGCGCGGGTTTTTAATATGTACTGAAGGATATATTTATTGTTTTTGAAAGCTTTCTTCTGTTCCATAGATTCCAGTAAAGCCAGAATTTCATCTGTCTTATTTTCATGAAAAAGCTTTGCAATTCTTGATCGCATTTCATCGAAATACAACTCTTCTTTACTGGCAATATAACTTGAGAAACGTTTTGAATCGACTCCTAGCCTTTGCATCAGTTGTTCAAACAAATACTTACTAGGAGATATACTACCATTTTCAATATAGGATATCGTTCTTCTGTCACAAATTCCTTCGGCCAGTTTTTCTTGTGTAATCCCTCTCTTCTTTCTTAGTTCAGCTATTAAAACACCGGCACAATAGGTTGCCATAGGACTCTCCTTCGGAAGTGAAATTTCACTTTATTAGCATTTTTAAATTAATTACAATTGTAAGGTAACACAAAATGAAAGTAAAGAAAAGGCTTTAGGGGGAGCGTTGATGGAACAGGTAATTTATGTAGAAAATCTAAAAAGGGATTACATAAAAACAAAGGGCCTCATCAATAGAAAGAAAACAGTAACTGCTGCAGTTAATGGAATTAGCTTTGATGTTAAAAGAGGAGAAATATTTGGGATTTTAGGTGAAAATGGAGCGGGAAAAACGACTACCATTAAGATGCTGATTACTTTACTTGCACCCACTTCTGGAGTCTGTAAGGTGTTAGGATATAACACCTTTGGCCAAGAAAAGAAAATTAGAAACAGGATTAATTTTATCTTTGGTGGTGAGATGGGCGTTTACCGCCGCTTATCGGGCAGAGATAATCTTCAGTACTTCGCTAATTTATATCATATTCCAAGAACAGAAGCAAAAAGGAAGGTAAACGAAGTCCTTGAAATTGTAGGCTTAAGTGATAAAGCAGATACCTTAGTTGAAACCTATTCCAAAGGTATGATTCAACGATTGCAGATTGCCAGAGGGCTAATGAATGATGCTGAGATTCTATTTATGGATGAGCCTACCATTGGGCTTGATCCTTTAGGGGCAAGAACACTTAGAAACTTAATTAAAACGCTGAAAGAACATGGCAAAACCATAGTACTAACTACCCACTATCTATTTGAAGCAGATGAGTTATGCGATAGAATTGCCATTATGAATAAAGGCAAAATTGCTGCTTTGGATACACCACAGGGACTTAAAAAATTACTGGATAACACCAAAACCATGGAGTTGGCAATTAAGCATTCGATGACAAACTTCTGCGAAAAATTTAAAGAAATAAATGGAATAAAAGATGTTGAGTTCAAGGAAGGCGAAGAGAAAGACATCTATACGATAAAGTATAATCGGGATTCAGATATTCTTTCAGATATGTTAAAAGTCACAAATGACATAACGTCCTTCTCACAGAAGGAGTTGACATTGGAAGATGTTTTTATTCATCTGTTAGGAGAGAAAGTATGAATAATGTAGCAAGTATTATCTTAGGTACAATGAAAATTCAAATGAAAAATTCATTTGTCAGGCCAATGTACCGTTTCTGCCTTTTGGTTAATCCAATTAGTAATACCATTCTATTGTATTATATGTTTCGTAACTCTCTTATGAGCGATTTTATGACATACGTCATTGTGGGTGCAGGCCTCAGTAGTCTATGGGAATGTATTTGCTTTTCTTCGGTAGGTGACATCAATCGAGAGCGCTGGTATGGAACCCTTCCTATTATTTTTTGTGCGCCTGCAGGATTTAACCTCATTATCCTAGGTAAAATTATAGGGAACACGGTATTATCCTTGGCTTCCTTGGTTATTACGGTATTAACTGCGAAGATATTATTTGGCGCAAGTATTCGTATTGCAAATGTTTTATTCTTTCTTATTGCACTCATTCTTGCAATCTGTACCTTCGTGGTTATATCCCAGGCATTTGCCTATTTACTGACTCTTTCGAGAAAAACCACTCTTTATATGAATTGCTTAAGTATTCCTATTGCTTTAGTATGTGGGTTTGTAATACCGGTTGAGTTACTTCCAAAATGGATTCTGCCCCTCTCCTATTCTTTACCCTTGACTTGGGCGGTTAAATTATTCCGGGGAGCCTTTGATGTAAATTTCACTGGATATGAATACTTGTTCTGTTTCATGATTATTGTGATTGAAGTCCTTATATTTACTATAGCTTTTCAATTACTGTATAGAATCATCGAACGTGAAGTAAAAATAAAAGCGAGTTTGGAGCTGATGTGATGGATCGTATCAAAAGATTTTTTGAGCAATGTTGGCTTTATTATAAAGGAAGTAATGCTCATTTGGATTGGGAAGAATTGATATTTTATAGAATTGCAATACCGTTAGTAACCTTGGTTTATTATTGCTTTATCGCCAAAAATAGTTTCAAGGCGGAGCACTTGACCGAATGGGTAATTGGTAATTCCATGTTATTATGCAACTATAGTTGTGTATTTATCATAGGTGGAACCTTTGAAGGTGAGAGATATTATGGCAGACTTAAGTGGCTTATTGCTTCACCTTACAGTCGCATAGCAACGGTAATACAAAAAGGGTTATTTTTTATATTTGAAAGTATAGCAACAGTTGTTCTGTGTATTACCTTTGGTAGCTTATTGTTTGGAGTTGATTTTTCCAATGTCAATCTTGGTCTTTTTGCTTTAATTATGATTGCCGGTATCTTGGCGGCTATTTGTTTTGGACTGTTTTTAAGTGTCTTTGCCCTATTATTTGATAGCATGAACCTTATATTAAATCTTGTGAATGTATCCATGTTAGTTCTTTGCGGTGCCAATTTCCCGGTAAAAGATTTACCGCAGCCTGTACAGTTTATCTCATATTGCTTGCCTTTTACAAGAAGTATTGAGGCTGCCAATATGTTGTTTGGCAAGGTTGATAAGAATCGTCTATTAACCCTTCTGGGACATGAAATGTGCGTGGGAATTGTCTATTTGACGCTTAGTGTTATTCTCTTTAAGACCATTGAAAAAATTGCTATTCGTAAAGCAACGCTAGAGATATTCTAGCCGATTAGGGACTTAGTGAAGCTAAAAGGGGCTGCTAACAAGAATATTTAAACTCACCAACTAATCATCGGTACGTAATTCAATATACATAAAAGCAATTGCCCCCCTGTTTTACTTAATAATCTAATCCATATCCCAACGGGAACATGTTCTTCTCTGTTCCGATTTCATCCACAGAGGAATACCATGGCATTGGGAGTTTTCCTGTAAAATTGACTTTTCCGCTTAATACATTAGCAATCGCTTTTGCTTCTGAACCCGGAAGATAACACATCGCAACAGCATCCCATTGATCAATATAATCACGGATGATTGTATTTCTTCCGGCAACAATAAGGGTAATTGTAGGAATTCCAAGTTCCTCTGCTTCTTTTATCGCATCGATATTGCCCTTTAATCCTAAGGCACCGGTAATCGAAAGATCCTCCGTATCTCCGTTCCATTCCGCATAAGTTTTCTCGCCTATGCATAGAAGAGTGACATCTGCTTCTTTTGCCTTATTCTGATTTGTTATTATGGTTAAATTATATTCTCCAGCGATTTCTTTCAAGCCATCTAATATAGTAGAACCGCCATCTACTTCTTCTATTCCCATCCATTGCCCTGTCCAGCCGCCACAATAGATTCCTGATTTATCTGATGCCGGACCAGTCACATAGATTTTCGAACCATGTTTCAGTGGTAATACGTTATTCTCATTCTTGACAAGTACCAGGCTTTTCTCTACAAGCTGTGCTGCCAGTTTGCGATAGGTATCAGATCCGACCTTTTCTTCGGTTGTAACGATTGATTTCTGCATAGGATCTTTAAAAAGTCCGGTATTCATTTTCACTCGAATGATTCTTGTAACCGCATCATCTATTCTTTCTTGAGAAATCTTGCCTTCCTGAACAGCTTTTATTATATACTCGGCGCAGCTTTTAAAGTCTTCAGGCTGCATCAGCATATCAATTCCCGCATTAATCGCAATAATCACCATATCTTCTAAATTGTCAGCAGAAATATGATGAATTGATTCCCAGTCGCTTACAACAAAGCCCTGAAATCCCATTTCCCCTTTTAAAATATCGGTAATATACTTCTTGTGCTCATGCATCTTGATACCATTTAAGCTGCTATGACTGATCATGATTGACTGTACTCCTGTATCAATCTGTGTTTGGTAAACCTGTAAAAGGTTACGGATCTCAGCGTCAGAAAGCTGCGCATCTCCACGGTCGATCAGCATATCATCTTCACCCGTGCCAAACGCAACGCTTCCATCACCTAAAAAATGCTTTGCACAGACCGTAATACCGCCATCCAGCAATCCTCTGGTATAGCTTTCTGCAAGGGAATCCACCATACGATAGTCTGAGGAATAGCTCTCCTTTGTTCTACCCCATCTTGGATCTATGTCAACGGCTACACATGGACTATAATTCCAGAGCATTCCGGTGAGTTTCAATTCATCAGCTACCGCAAGCCCCATCTTATATGTAAGCTCTTTATCGTTTGCTGCCCCGATACCAATGTTATGCGGGAAAACAACCGCTCCCCTGCAATATCCTACACCATGCACCGCATCTGTTCCATAGTAGAATGGTATTGCTGCTTCCGATTTCAAAGCGGCACTTTGCAGTTCTGTTATCAGCTTCTTCCATCCTTTTTGCGAAATATCCATACGTGCTGACTGAGATAGAACGGCCCCATAATCGTACTTCTTCATGTCTTCTGTTGTAATGTTGTAAATACCCGGAGTAACCATTTGATAAGCTTTTTGCTCTAAAGTCAGAATAGCAGTGATTTCTTCGGCAGTCATTCCATCATATTTTGATATTGAATTACTGCCTGTTTGCTCACTGTTATTACTGCCTGTTTGCTCACTGTTGCTTTCATTGCTGAGATCGCCGCTGTTGCAGCCATATAATCCCAAAATCAACATAACGATTAATAAAAGACATAATATTTTCTTTATTCTAATCATTCTTTATGCTCTCCTTAGATTAATCCTTATATTGTTTATACCATAATTAATATGTTTAATCCATAACTATCCAATAAACTCAAAATTACTTTTATTCACCAATAACTTATTGGGATACCATATATAACGAATAAAAATATCCTTTTTCATTCATCAGTTCTTCGAAAGTACCCTGTTCTGTAAGGCTTCCATTCTGTAAAACAAAAATCTTATCATATTTTCTTAGAATTGCTTCTTCCAGCCTATGGGTCACAATTATTTTTGTTAAATCTTCGATCTCCAGTATCGAATTGGTGATAGCTACCGCTGTTTTTGCATCCAGAGCAGCAGTTGCTTCATCCACAAGCATAACAGAACTTCCTTTTAATAGGCATCTGGCAATGGAAACACGCTGGCGTTCACCTCCGGACAACCCATTTCCATTTTCGCCACAATCATAGTTCATCCCTTTTTGATCAATCAAATCTGATAAACCCGCCTTGTTTATGGCACTTTTTATTCTGTCATCATCAAACTCTTTAAACAAAGTAATATTATTATGTACACTACTATCAAACACAAATACATTCTGCTGTATTATCGACACCAAATCATATAATGAATCCAGATTGATCTGTTTTAATTCCTGTCCATCAAAGCGAATCTCGCCCTGATAGTTGAAATAACTTCCCATAAGAAGATTTAGTAAGGTTGATTTTCCACTACCGGAACCACCAACCAAAGCATAGCTTTTCCCGGCTTCAAATTGAATGGATATATCCTTTAAAACAGTCTTGTCTTCTTCATATCCAAAGCATACATGTTCCAGTTCGATACCTTTATTCAGGGTCTGACCGACCGAAATCCCTTTTTGCTCCACCTGTTCCGATAAAGCAAGTGCAAGCTTATCAACCAGGGCCAGAGCTGCTTTGCGGTTCGCCAGAATCTGTGGTACTTCTCCTATGGGGCTTATTACAAAATTCATCAGCTGTACAAAGATAATAACCACACCTGCTGTAATTGTCCGGCTATGTAAGGCCAAATAGGCACCAAATAAAAACACACCAAACTGTGCGATAATTCCTGTAACGGCCCCAATCATCTTGATCAAAAGCTCAATCTGTCTTCTTTTTCTTTTAGAAGCTTCTACCTCTTCATTGCTTTCGCGAAAGAGTTTCATCATTTCTTTTTCTACTTTAAAGCTTTTTACTACAGAAAATCCAGTTAACATATCTTTCAACGTTCCAAGAAAACTTTCATTCTTCTCGGAAACTCTTTTTTCCATGTCGGCTAGTCTGTTTCCTGAAAGTATAGATCCAATCACCGGGCATAGGGATAATATAACTGCTGTAAGTGTTAATAAAGGGCTATAATAGAGCATCATCAAAAAGGCACCAATTAACAAAACTATCTGTTGAATCAGAGGAAATTTCGATGCAAGATAGTTTTTTTCAATACTGGTAGCATCATTGGATAATGCTGATAAATACGTTGAAGTATTTTCTATTGCAAAAGAACTGATACTTTTTTTTGAAATCTCTGAAAATATCATATTTTTATACTGGAACATTGCTTTTTCAACAAAACGGGGACTGGTTTTTCGATCTAAAAGCACAATTACTATCAATATAATGGCTAGACTAATACTGATGATAAGCAGCTGAAATAGACTAAATACCTGATTGCTTCCAGTCGCTACATCAATAATCTGCTGCAATAACCAAGATATCACAAGATTTATTGCTGCAGACAGTAAAGTCGCAATAAGGGCACCAGCAAAATTTAAATGATTATTGTGCATAAACTGCGCCCTAAGTTTTTGACTTAACTGAATTGCAGCCTCATTTTGCGTTATTGAATCCTCTTTCTTTCTTTGATTCCTCATGCACTTTCCCCTTTTATTATTTGATTGTATTAATTAGTTTTATTGGTTATTTTACTCCAGGTATTTTTCAGAAAATCTGCATTACTTTCTTCCAACGATATTAATCTTTCAACACCTTCCATGGCTGTCTGTCCTGCATCATCACCAAAAATCTGCTTTTTCCCTTTATAAAACTTAATGTTCTGAGCATTATAATCTGGTGATGCATCAAACTTTTTCGCAAGTTCATATGCTTTTATCAAACATTCTTCTGCCTCATGAAACTGCCTACTGCCGGCATAAGCATGAGACATACCGGCAAGAAGAATTACTTGAAGTTTATCAATAAAGGAAACCTTATCATTTTTTCTAAGATGCATAGAAAAATCGTACATCATATTAAAAACATCATAGGCAAGCTTATATTCTCTAATTTCAAAATATGCATTAGCAAATCCCACACAACAGCGCATAAGTTGTGAAATAGTATCAATCAAACATTCCGAAAGATAAGAAAATGCTTCTTGTGGCTGCTTTTCCTGTGACAGTAAAACACCTATGATGCCATTGTTTATACCACAGTAATTATATTTTTTTAAATGCTCAAAGGCCTCTTCTGTTCTTTCAAGATAAGTTAACACTGCACCAATGGTTACCTGAATAGACAGCTCACTTACTTGTTCATCCCTACTTTGTCCAACTAGAGGACAGCTACGTCGGTAGAGCTCCAAAGCCTTTTCCAGTGATTCTTGATCTTTCCTTTCAATACCCTGCAACATAAAAAGCGCAGCACTTTGGTGAATAATCTCAAAGTGATTAGGGTATTTGCGGATTGCATCGAGAGCAATTTCTACTCCCTTATCGTATTGTTTCTCATGACGAAAGTTTTTGATCTCCTCCGCAAGATCATTGGCCGAATAATCCTTAAGTTCAAAGGAGAACAGTACATCCAGAGAAACTCCAAAGAGTCCGGCAAGTTTAGGTAGCAGCATAATATCCGGGTTTGACAGCCCCGATTCCCACTTGGAAACAGCTCCTACCGTTACGCCCATAGTTTCCGCTAATTGCTCCTGGGTTAATTTCATTTTTTTACGATAAGCTCTAATAGTTTCATTTAGCATCACATTTCCCTCACTATTTTTATTGTATCAGTTATTTCCAAATAGAACAGATAACGTTTTTACTAAAAGTAATAAAAAAATTATACCATTAGTATAATCGTTAGTGAGTAAAATATTAATTTTATGTGAGTAAGCTCTTCGTTTATGTGTTCCATTAATGATTCAGGTATAATAATAGTAGGTCAGCATATTGAGTTCTTGTTTACAAAATGAATCGTGGTTTTAGCTTATAAAAAAAATTTATTTTTATCTAAACACTTATCGTTATTCATTCGTTATATATGTGAACACACAAGAAAGGAAAGGAGTGCCGGAATGATAGAACTGCTTTATTCAAAATATTACACCCATCTGCTCTGTTTCTGCCACTCTTTTTCCCGGAATCCAGCGTTTGCCGAGGATGTTGTGCAGGAAGCATTTTTGCGCGCATTGGCTAACTCAGACATCCTCAATGATCTGCCTGAATACAAATGCAGAGCCTGGCTATATCGGACCGCAAAGAACATTATTATCGATAATGCCAGGAAAATGGCAAAATGTCCTGAACCTGAAGAAGAGGCTTTTAGTGAAGACGATTATTCCAATATGATTGTGCAGATGTTGTGCAGTAGACTACCGGAAAATGAACGAATATTGTTCCAACTACGATATTTTGAAGGCTATAATGCCACGGAGCTTGGAGAAATGTTTGATATTCCGTCTGCCACAGTCAGATCTAGGCTTGCTTCCGCGAGGGCGAAGCTGAGAAAAATGTTAAATGAAAATGAAATGGAGGAATCATGATGTCAAAGAAAAAATTGGTCATCAATACCGCTTTGTGCGATGCTAGAAACATTAGCGAGGATATGCTTGAGTGCTACGAGAGCATTACCATTAACGCCGCAGTTATAGTTATAACTTTTGAGTCTCGTTCGCTTCTCCATAAGTATAATGTGACTATTAACTCCTCAGATGTTTTAGAAACTGCCAATGATGTTGATATGATGGTGCATAACGGAAAATATTCCATACATGCGTCAGATATAGAAGGTAAGCCGGCTATTCTCATGGTAAACGGCTCCCTTACAATTGAACCGGGAGCTGAAAAGGCAGTAAGCCGATTTTTATCCATATGTGTTAACGGCAGTGTAACTTATCCGGAAAGTATGACCTCAAGCCTTGGTACGCTTAAAGTAAACGGTAGCACAAATTGTTACCCTGACGATGCGATATTGTTGAATCGAACCTTTATAGTGGATAAAACATTCATAAAGCGGTGTAAAGATTCAAAATATTGCGCCCAGAAGCTTGTTGTCCTCATTGAACCTTCACTCGACGTTGGTGAAATGACTAATAAAGGTGTCCATTTTATTACCAAAAAAGCAATAGTGGCGGAATCACTTCTTGAGGCTTCATTCCTGATGTTCTCCGACAGTACCGAGATCATTGCGGTACCGGATGACTGCAGTTTCATCAATGATGACACGACGCTTTCCAAATCGCTTTTGCTTAAGCATGGAACAAAGCTTTATATCAATGGAGATTTTACTGTCGGCGTTTCAGATGAAGAGATGCTAAAAAAACTTGAATATCTCCATGTAAACGGCGACATTCGTCTTCCGAAAACGCTTGAGGAAGTATTCTCCGGTATTAATGCAGAGTACAGGAATCTTCACATTGTTCGTGATAAGTGCATCACCGACAAAGTACAGCTCTGTATCGACAACCGTATGCTTAATGATAACCCCGGCGGTATCACTGTTATCGACTGTGTTAACGTGAATATTGCAGAGGATGCTTCACCGGAGCTTCTGCTTGAACGGCTTGAACTTAAGGATTGCGTTAATATTCGATGCTTTCCGGAGCAACGAAGTGCGGTGGAACAAATCGCGGACGCAGTGCATATTGATGATTCCGGTAAAAGTTCTGAAGGTCTGCTCGGCAATCTTATACCAGACCTGGATAGCCTGAAGGATGTAAAAATAGTAAACGCAGCGAGCTATAAGTTTTAAGGAGGTAGATATGATATGAAACTGGATTTGAAAAAATTCTATAAATCCGAACAACTACATGAACCTCTGGAAAAAATTAAAGTGCATGAAAAGATAGAAACGTTTAAAACAATGAATATGACGCGGATTATATGATTTGATTACCAGATTACAAGGCGGTGCTTCTTTCTGAAGTTACCGCCTTGTTATATCTTGAAAAACTTCGATAAGTAAATTCTAAAGAATTTAAACTGTATTTCTTCATATTAATATTGCCAAACTTATATAATATGATATAATGTTTATGAAATTAATAAACATATAAAGGTTAGGTGTATTATTGTGATTGATAAGATTTTACAAATGTCACTGGATGAGGTTAAAAACGGATACTCATTTAATCCGGGCACAAATGTATATACTTGTCTTACTTGTGGCAAGGAATTTGAAGTTGGAGAAATGTTTTCTTATGATGGAAGGTTTTTCGAGGCATCAAAGGCTATCGGGATTCATGTTGAGAAAGAACATGGCAATATGTTTGAAATATTGACTTCAAATGATAAGAAATTTACAGGGATTACTGAAAATCAAAAGGAACTGCTCTCCCTGATTTATAATGGTTTGTCAGATAATGAAATTGCTAAGAAAACCGGTGTAGCTCCAGCAACCATTAGACATCAGCGATTTGTTTTCAGAGAAAAAGCAAAACAAGCAAAGTTATACCTTGCCATATTTGAAATTGTGGAGAAGTCAGCATCTGAAAAGAAAGTAAAAAATATTGAAAATGAATTAATTAGTATTCATGAAGGAGCAAAAATGATTGATGATAGATATTTAATTACCAAATCGGAAGAAGATAAGATATTAGCTTCCGTATTTAAATCTTTACAACCTCTAAAATTAAAAATATTTTCTCCAAAAGAGAAAAAGAAAATTGTTATATTAAGAAAAATAGCATCACAGTTTGAACATGGTAAAGTTTATACTGAAAAAGAGGTAAACTCTATTATTAAAGAAATCTATGAAGACTATGCGACAATAAGGCGTTATCTTATAGAATATGGTTATATGGAAAGAACAAAAGACTGTAAGGAGTATTGGCTAAAATGAATGATTATAAGAGAAAGGATTTTAATGAGAGTTAAAAACGGTCAAAAAATGGCAGAGCAAATTGCTTCTGCCATTTTCATATTCATATCATCAAAAATATTATTCTAAAACAGCATTATCTTGTAAATAATCCAAAACTGCCTGGTTAAGAACAATCAGTTTAAGATAAGGCATTCCAAAATAATCTTCGTAAGAAGAATAATCATCAGTTCCCATGTTCTCTTTAAAATACTCCAAAACATCATTATCCGATACAGTTATTTTAGCATCTTCGGCTACTGCCTGTACGATTAGATATAGTTTAGCGGAATTAGTATTCAGTTCTTTATATGAGCTGAGTAATTCTTCCTTATTTGCTACACCTTCAAATGTACTCAGATAATCATTTAATTCCATGCTATATGAATCAGCATAGCTTTGAATGCTCTGAACTAATGCATCTTCATTATATTTTATAATGCTATCAGGAATCGATTTTATCGTTGAATTATCAGTAAGGTATTTCTGTATATATTCTGTTATAGCTTGGTTCCTAGTATAATCCCTGATAAAAGTCTTCATTTCGGAAATGTTATTCCATCCATAGGTTGCTGAAAAATTATCTGCAACAAATTTATCGGTTAATTCGGATTTTACTGATTCGACGATATGGTTTATTGTTACGGTAAAAACAGCATCCTTTCCATTTAGATTCTCAACTCCATAATCTTCCGGGAAAGTCACGTTTACATCAAATGACTCGCCGGGATTATGTCCGATAAGCTGTTCTAGAAAGTCATCAATATAGTTTGTAACACCAATAGTAACCTCTGTCCCTAAACCATTTGTGTTACCCCCGTCAAACGGTACACTATCAATACTGCCGACATAATCAATATTGACTGTATCTCCATCTTTGACGGCGCGATCAGTGATTTGATTTTTAGTAGGATACTGGGATAATAATTCATCTACTTGTGTTTGTACGGACTCATCTGTTACTGTATGAATATCGGTTGGTATTGATATTCCTGAATACTTTGCAAGTTCTACGTAGTCTTTTGCTTTAATATTATTCCAAAAACCGTTAGCATCAAGGCCATCACTAAAGTTAAACCCTACAGTTGAAGGAGTATTAGATGAAGGGGTCCCAGGGGTGTCAGAGGCTTCTGGCGTAATGGCTTTTCCACAACCGGTTAACACACTAAAAGTAAGAGCAATCACTAAAAAAAGGCTTAGTATTGTTTTTGATTTAATCATTTTAACACGCTCCATGTATTTTAATGTTTCAATTATACACTACAAAAGCATTAAAAATGTGAACTTCTTGTAAATAATTAAAAAGAATTTTTGCTTTTATGAAAGTTTCGCCAATTTTATAGATAAAAAACATAAACAAATGCTATATTACATCTGTTTATGTTTTAAAATAATTTCCATTATTTACATTAAGATTAATTACAATACCTTCTGAATATCATATACCGAGTTCAAAACTAACCAATTCTGTGGGAAGTAGCTATTAATAGTCCAATAACTGACTCCACCAACCCTGAATTCGTTTGCTAAGGTAAGCTTTGCAAGGATGCTTCTGGCATCTTCAAACCAAACCTCGTGCTCTCTCCCGTTTTCATCATAATATCTGAAGTAAGGAGCTTGTGCTATGGGATCGTAGTTTATATTTGCACCTACCTGATATGCTAAATCAACTGCACCTACATTGGATATTGATTGTGCCGCAGTACCTTCTTCAAAAGGTAAAGTCCAGTTATAACCGTAATTGGGGATTCCCATGAATATTTTTTCGCGTGGTATAGCGGTAACCGCATAATTAAGAACCTTACGAACTTCATTAATTGGTGCGACGGCCCTGGGAGGACTATATGTATATCCCCATTCGTAAGTCATGATAATAACGTGATCGACAAGAGCTCCATGAACTGGGTAATCATGTGCTTCATACAATATACCTTCTTGATCTGCCGCTATTTTTGGGGCAAGAGCTGTAGTGATACTGTAACCCATAGGGCGTAACCTTGCAACCACCTTTCTTAAAAAGTTATTATAGCTTTCTCTGTCTTCGGGCTTAATATATTCAAAGTCAATATCCAAACCACTGTAATTTTTTTCTTCCAGCACTCTTATTACATTATTAATAAGTGTTTCCTGTAAAGCATTGTTGTTAAGAATAGTACTTGCTAAATCACTGTCAAAGCCGCCTTCTTCACCTAAATTTGTTATAACCATTAAAGGGGCTACCCTGGCTGCACGGGCAGCTTGAATAAGTTGTGTATCTTCTATTGGATCAAGGCTTCCGTCGCTATTAACATGATAACTAAAAATACTCAGGTATGTTAGATAAGGCAGAGTCTTCCTTAATACATCCATACTTATGTTTGGAAAAGCATAACCGTTAACTTGAATAGGACCAAATTTGATATTTTTTTGCGGTATGTTAATTACCTGCCCTATTGTAAGCCTGGAAGGATCTGTTATCTGTGGATTTGCTCTCAATATATCGCTTATTCGTACTTGATATTCCATAGCTATAATGTAGAGAGACTCTCCCCTTCGTACGACATGCTGCCTGTTGCCTTCAAGAATGACCAAGGTTTGACCTATTACCAGTTGATTTGGATTTTGAAGCTCGTTGTCAGATACAACTTTCTGCCATGACACACCGTATTGGTTTGCAATTGTATAGACACTCTCGCCCGGTTTTACTACATGAATATCCATGTTCTATAATCATTCCCTTCTATAAAGTCTGCCAAATATGCATAGAATTCATATTAATTGAACATAAGAAGGTTTAAAAGTTTCTAATCTAACATATGCGGTGAAAGGCTTCTTTGCTTACCGGTAAAAACATATTTAGATGCATATTTATCTCCATATTAAGTTGCTTGAGGCTTTAAAGTTATAGATTTTTTTTTAACAATGGTGTAAACTATTTTATCAAAGGAGTGTATCAATTATGGAAATAAGAGTTGAATTAACCAAAAATCAAAAATCAAAGCCGGATTTCAACAATCTTGGTTTTGGAAATTACTTTTCTGATCATATGTTTATTTTGGACTATACAGAAGGCAAAGGATGGCATGATGCCAGAATCGTACCATATGGCCCTATTCCCTATGAACCATCTTTGATGGTATTTCATTATGGCCAGAGTATTTTTGAAGGCCTTAAGGCATATAGGACCGAAAATGGACAGGTGGTTCTGTTTAGACCAGATGAGAATATGAAGCGCCTGAATCAATCATGTGACAGGTTATGTATACCCAGAATTGACGAAGAATTTGCTGTCGGTGCATTAAAAAAGCTTATTAATATCGACATTGATTGGGTACCTAACAACGAAGGAACATCCTTATATGTTCGTCCATTCATAATTGCTACAGACCCGTTTATTGGAGTTCGTCCTTCTAATACTTATCAATTTATCATTATTACCGGTCCTGTTGGTGCTTATTATAAAGAAGGTCTAAATCCGGTTAAAATATATGTTGAAACCAATTATGTCCGTGCCGTAATTGGTGGCCTTGGCCAAGCTAAGGCAAGTGCTAATTATGCAGCCAGCTTAAAGGCTCAAGAAGTTGCTAAGAAAAAGGGATATTCACAGGTTCTTTGGCTTGATGGTATAGAGAAAAAATATGTTGAAGAAGTTGGCACGATGAACGTGTTCTTTGTTATTGGAGATGAAGTTGTAACTCCTGAGCTCAATGGCAGTATTCTTCCTGGTATAACAAGAAAATCATGTATTGAACTGCTACGCCATTGGGGACTGAAAGTTTCTGAACTAAAAATATCTATGGATGAAATCTATGAGGCAAGTGAAAAGGGGCTACTGAAAGAAGCATTCGGAACCGGAACCGCCGCTGTAATCTCCCCTATTGGAGAACTTTTCTGGAATGATAAGAAATTATCCTTAAGCGGTGGTAAAATTGGAGAGCTTTCACAAAAACTTTATGATAATTTGACAGCTATTCAATATACAAAAATTCCCGACCCATTCAACTGGATTGTAAAAGTATAATAATGAGTTAAGTGGGTTTGGGGTTAGTTCCCTAAACTCACTTTAACTAAAAAAATAAAAATAAGGCTTGAAATCATCTTGCAATCATATTATAATAAGAATTCGGAACGTAAAGTTCTTCATTGCGGATTGGTGTAACGGTAGCACGACTGACTCTGGCTCAGTTTGTTAGGGTTCAAATCCTTAATCCGCAGCCATTCATAGCCGGTTCAAGCCAGAGAACCGGCTTTTTTCATGCTCATTTTTATTAAAGTAAAGTAAAGATTATTTTAATCTATAACCATTGAGGTGCCTGTAGAGTTAATCACAGGCACTAATACGTTTAGCTGTAAGGAGAACCTTGGGGTCCGCCTAACCTAACGGGAACAAATCTAAGTAGAGCAGCACTAAGGATGGGCTACAGAAATCAAAAAATGAGTAAAAAGCACCGTCCCCATTACTCATAGACGTCTTATGGAGCTGCTGCTGTGGGCATGGCATATTGCAATTGCAAGAGCATCGGCTGCATCGTCGGGCTTAGGAATTTTCTCAAGATTGAGTAATATCTTGACCATTTGCTGAACTTGTTCTTTTTTAGCTCTTCCGTAACCTACAACAGATTGCTTTACTTGAAGCGGAGTATACTCAGCAACCTTTATACCGGCTTTTGCCGCTGAAAGTAAGGCCACTCCCCTTCCATGTCCAACCTTAATAGCTGTTTTTACATTAGTATTAAAAAACAACTCCTCTACAGCCATTGCATCGGGTTTATATTTATTAATAAGCATATCCAGACCATTACTTATAGAAAGTAGCCTGTCCGATAATTCTAGACCGGCTTCGGTTGAAATAACACCAACATCAACAATAGAAAATTTGTTTCCTATGTAATCAACAATCCCATAGCCCGTTATTGCAAACCCGGGATCTATACCAATTATTCGCATGTATTCTCTCCCTAAGATATAATAAAAAGTATTGAATATTTATACAGCGTATTGTATAATTATTAAAAATATCTATATTAATTCTAGCACAGATTGGAGAGATTTTTAATGAGCAAGGAAAAAATAGTACTCGCTTATTCAGGCGGACTGGATACTTCTATCATAATTCCTTGGCTAAAAGAAAACTATGACGCCGAAGTAATTGCAGTTGCTGCAGATGTTGGACAAGCTGAAGAGTTGGATCATCTTAATGAAAAGGCTATAAAAACAGGTGCAAGCAAAATATTTATAGAAGACCTTACCGAAGAATTTATAACCGATTTTATATACCCTACTCTTAAAGCAGGAGCAGTTTATGAAGGTAAATATCTATTGGGAACTTCTTTTGCAAGACCCATCATTGCAAAGAGATTAGTAGAAATTGCTGAAAAGGAAGGCGCTACTGCTATTTGTCACGGAGCTACAGGAAAAGGAAACGATCAGGTTCGGTTTGAGCTCACTGTAAAAGCTCTTGCTCCCCATTTGAAAATTATTGCTCCATGGAGAATCTGGGATATCAAATCCAGAGAGGAAGAAATCGATTATGCAATAGCTCGTGACATTCCCATTCCGGTAAGCAAGAGCAGTAATTATAGCAGGGACAGAAATATTTGGCATTTAAGCCACGAAGGTTCGGAGCTTGAAAGCCCGGCCAACGAACCATTATATGATAGATTACTTCAGCTTTCGGTAACACCTGAAAAAGCTCCGGATAAGCCTACCTATGTTGAAATTGATTTTGAGCAAGGTATTCCGGTCAAAGTTAATGGTGAAAAGCTGCCGCCAATAGAGCTTATGAAAACCCTGAATAAATTGGGTGGCGAAAATGGTATCGGTATAATCGATATTGTTGAAAATCGTCTTGTGGGAATGAAATCCAGAGGCGTTTATGAAACTCCGGGCGGAACTATTTTGTATTCTGCACATCAGGAACTCGAAAACATAACTCTTGACAGAGATACTTCCCATTATAAAGCTCTTATTTCTCAGCGCTTTGCAGAACTTGTGTATTTTGGTCAATGGTATACTCCTTTGCGTGAGGCATTATCAGCTTTTGTGGATTCAACTCAGAAATACGTAACCGGAACAGTAAAGCTTAAACTATATAAAGGTAATATTTCTCCTGCCGGAACAGTATCCCCCTATTCACTATTCAGTGAAGAGTTATGTACCTTTGGTGAGGATAATGTTTACAATCAAAAAGATGCTGAAGGCTTTATCAATCTCTTTGGATTACCTTGTAAGGTCCAGGCAAACATGAAGAAAGCCAATAATATTAAGGATTAAGTATTAAGTATTAAGAATACACTGTCAGCCTTTAATTAGACTGACAGTGTATATTTATCCCTATTATAAAGAATTGAGGAATTGTTTTGTTATGAAGCTTTGGGGCGGACGTTTTTCAAAAAATACAGATAAAGTAATGGATGATTTTAATTCATCAATACATTTTGACAGCAGGATGTATAGACAGGATATTTTAGGAAGTGCTGCACATGCCAAAATGCTTGGCAAATGCAGTATTATTCCTCAAGCTGATGCTGATTTAATTTATAGGACTCTTTTTGAGATACTTGAGGATATTGATAACGGTAAAATTGAATTTGAGGTGTCTGCTGAGGACATTCATATGAATATTGAAAAAATCCTGATATCCAGAATTGGAGAAGTGGGAAAACGTCTTCATACAGGAAGAAGTCGTAATGATCAAGTAGCCTTGGATATCAGAATGTACCTTAGGGACGAAATCTATGAAATACAAGCAATGCTAAAAGCTCTGCTTGAAGTTATAATAAAGATTGCTGAAGAGAATATTAATACAATTATGCCGGGATACACTCATCTTCAAAGGGCTCAACCCATAACACTAGCGCACCATCAAATGGCATACTTTCAGATGTTCAAGCGCGATATAGAACGTTTGAATGACTGTGTTGAAAGAATGAATGTGATGCCTTTGGGTTCAGGGGCCTTAGCCGGGACAACCTATCCCCTGAACAGGCAGATGGTGGCCAATGAGCTTGGATTCGAAAGTATTACTGAAAACAGCTTAGACGGGGTTAGTGACAGGGATTTTGCCATTGAACTGGCATCTTGTCTGTCCATAATTATGATGCATTTATCTCGTTTCAGTGAAGAGATAATTCTATGGTGTTCAAGTGAATTTTCCTTTATAGAGCTTGATGATGCCTATAGCACAGGTTCATCCATAATGCCCCAGAAAAAAAATCCTGATGTTGCAGAATTGGTGCGGGGTAAAACAGGGCGTGTTTACGGGAGCCTTATGACCTTGCTCACTGTTATGAAGGGCCTTCCTCTTGCTTATAACAAAGATATGCAGGAAGACAAGGAAGCTATTTTTAACGCTGTTGATACTGTTAAACTTTGTCTCCCGATATTTTCAAGGATGCTAAGTACCATGAAAATCAAAAAAGACATCATGTATAACTCGGCTAAGATAGGCTTTACCAATGCTACCGATATGGCAGATTACCTTGTTAAGAAAGGTATAGCTTTCAGGGATTCTCATGAGATAATCGGAAAAATGGTAGCATATTGTCTTGATAAGAAGATTAGCATAGATGATTTATCAATAGAAGAATTTAAATTCTTTTCGGAAAAGATTGAGGCTGATGTCTATGATGCCATCAGCCTTGAAACTTGTGTGAACGACAGAAAAGTGCCCGGAGGACCGTCCAAAGAAAGGGTCAAAGAATCCATAAATGCCGGTAGACTTTTTCTTGATTCATAAAATAAGAACCCCACCCCGCTAGGAACCTTGTTGTTTTCATAATTAAAGCCTCGATTTCATCCATCGAGGCTTTTTAGTATGGTTTAACTTTTTTATCCAATGCCTTTCCGAAGCTTTGCCAGGAGTTTCTTATCTTACCTCGCATTTCTTCATCAAGGGTGCTCTCGATGACACTATTAAGTTGTTTTCTCATTGCATAATACTCCTTGACGTCAAACTCTTCCTTAGTAAGGAGTTCATCCATTTCTTCAAGCCAACCAATAAGATATTGAATGCCCATGTATTCTTTTGAAACCTTCTTTTTAAGGTGGGCTACGACTAACTTTACTGCCTTTCTTTTTACTTCTGTTTCGTCGATTGGTTTTTTAATATCCTTTGATTCTGACACTTTTCGTTCCCTCCTTTCAAAACAATGATTATATTAATTCACTTTAAAACAATTGTATTAAACCCTGAAAAAACCTCAATCCGGCAATTAAATAAATTACCGGATCGGGAATATAGTTTAACCCTTGTGCTTTTGTACCCTGATGTAATTGTGCTCTTATGCTTATACTCTTATATTTATATTCAAATGCAAATGGAAATCAATATATCTATTTTACATCATTTCGTAACATAAATCAATGTTTCCCATGCTTTTGTAGAGCTTTTTATAATTAACATTTAGAAGCTTATTATAACTAGTATGTAATAAGTGTTTGATTGATAAGTTTTTCCTTGTTTATCTCCCCGGATTTTGCTTCCGGAACAACTATTGTTGTAGGGTCACCGTCACTGATAAACATTCTGGTTGAAGTCATTCTTGGAAGCCACCAGGTAAGATCACACGTTACCTCTTCCCTACCCTGTGCCCGAATTCTTCGTACATAAAGACTGTTATATTTCGTGTGTATTGGAGGTACAGAAGGTTCTGCTCCAACAGCCATTATTGACTCATTATTGTATAAAATTCCGTTATACTCCCCAGACTGCAAATACTTTGTAAGATTTTTATCGGAAGGCACGCTTCCATAGGGTAAAGCTAATGAATAAAAACGAAGGCCCGGAAGAATCTCTTCCGCCTTTTCCTGGTTTTTACCTAAGCTTTCCTGTATTTTTCCTGGAGAGTTATTTTCAGCTTTACTGTAATTCGTATGACCCCAAGTATGGTTACCAAGTTCTAGGCCCAGGCTTAGCAGTATTTCAAAACGCTCTTTTAGTGTTCCTTCTCCCTGGAAGGTATTGTCACCTAGATTCATATTAACATAAAAAATACCCTTAAGTCCAAAGTCAGGATGCTTTTCATTAAAAGCCATCATAATGCCGGCAGCAGATTTGGGATTGACCTTTAAGGTTCCGTTTTCCTTAATCAGATTAAACTGACCCGGGGAACCGTCATCGAAGGTAAAAACCATGGGTTTTGTTCCGGCAGGTACGGATATATTACAGTCAATGAAATCCTCCATGCTTATAAGTCTGTATCCATCATTATATAATGTTTCAAGTAATGCCTCAAACTCAGCGAATGTTGTGGTATATTCCTTTTCAGTATTCACTTCGTAAGCTTCAATCAAATTGTGGAACATTACTATAGGTATCTCCCCTGCCTCATTGGGCAAGAAAGCTTCATAATCAGTTCTTATTGTTAAATTATCAGGTTTATCCGTTTCGGTAGGGCTGGCAGATGGTGTTTCATTAGCAGCCGGATCTTCAGACTGCGTTGGTGACGGTTCAGAAGTCTGCGTAGGCTCAGTATTCTGCGGTTGTGAATCTGTAGGTAGTCCAGTCTGAGTAGGATCGGATGAATTTTTACTTATTGGATTTTTATCACTGTTTAATGCCATAATAACTATATAAGCTATAAAAACAATAAACACACTTAATATAGTCAGTAATCTAATCGTTTTTTTTCTGTTAAATTTTCTCTTTTGCATTTGTGATTCTCGCCTTTCATTCTAGTATTCTATACCTTTTCTCGCCTTTATCCCCCGGTCATAAGGGTGTTTCTCTTTATTCATTACAGTAATATAGTCAGCAATCTTTTTTAAATCTTTAGATGCTTTTCTTCCCGTTAATATAAATTCAGTTTCAGGATGGTGTTCCAGTAAGGAAAGTATGTCCGCATCATTTAAAAAGCCACAATCTATTATATCCAGAACTTCATCCAGAACTACTAGGGAAAAACTACCTTTATTAATTATCTCACATATTTCAATAAAGCCTTTTTCTATATCCTCTTTTGTCTCATCAAGCTCAGTTTGATTCATATTCCATATGAAACCTTTATGTCGCATAGCAGGTCTTTTTAATAGTAATCCATTTATTTTACTTAAAACACCAATCTCACCGGTTCTCATATTTTTAAGAAATTGGGCAAACAAAACTTTACCGTCATAACCTATATTTCTTATAGCTAGACCTATAGCAGCAGTGGTCTTTCCTTTTCCATCACCGACATAAATGTGTATCATAAAACCATCCATATTTTGATAAAACAAAAATGACAAGGGGATTTGAGAATTCTCTTGCCATCCTTATTATAGTACACCGGAAAAATAAAAACAATATGATGGAATTATGATTACGTTTTAAATGTTATAATTTACCACTTTTATAGCGGTATCCTTTGGGATTGATTTTTTTCTTAAATTGATTAAATAAGCCCGTTGAACCTTTATTATATGTTTTTGGGTTCTTTGAGCGAGTTGCAAGTATACTTGCTATTGCACCCGTAATTAAAGCTATGGCTCCAAAAAGTACGGTATTAAGTGTAAAGGATAAACGACCTTCGAGAATTGACCCGATTATGTATGAAAAAAGAGAATATATAAATGCAGTTAAGAGACTCATAACCAGGCTTTTGTCAGGATTATTTTTAGCAGCCATAGTACTTCCGGCAAAAACTCCCAAGATTGTTGCCGCTATAGCAGAAGGCAATGTGTACATTTCGGGAAAATCGGTGAAACAAAGCAACAAAGCAGCTATTAATAAAATTATGAAGGTGACAATAAGAGCAACAACAACTGATTTTATTATGCTTTTCAAATAGCCTGAGGAAACCCTTGCACGGTAATTCTCTTCCACAAATATTCCTCCGATACAGTCTTGTCAACTACTTAATACTATTCATACATGTTAAAACATAGAACCTGTATTGTAACCCATTGAATCTATTAAGAATAGTATATATTGAGTTCAAAAGGCATGGGAGGTTTTAATATGTTCGGATTAAGAGGATGTAACTTTTTCGGCGGCAATTGTGAAGTTTTAATGTTCATTATCCTGTTCCTTCTCCTATTCTGCAACGGATGTGGTGATGACGACAAGTGCTGCGATTGACAGTAGGGTAATTAAGTTTTACCCGGAAGGAGGTGCCGTTTATGAAGGGTTGTGGACGCGACAATAACGATTGTACAATATTATTCTTTATTCTCATTTTCCTCTGCCTGTTCTTTAATAAAGATGGCGGCTGCTGTGATTAGTGCCGTATTCGTCACCGATTAAAAAGCGGGTGCATTTTTGCCCCGCTCTTTTTAGTTCCATAATTTAATGTTGTGTTCTATATATTTTCAGTTTTTTGTTTAACATTTTTTAAGTAGTTTCTTATGTACATCAGAGCTGCAAATAATGACATTACTACACATACCCAAAAAATTGCATCTGTTATAGTTCTGGGTACTTCTAAAAACACAAGCATGATAGAAATAAAGAGTATAACCGAAGTTAGCTTCCCAAACCATTTACTTGAAGTATCAATCTTTTTTCTTATCAGGTAAATACCCGATACCAGCATAAAGAATTCTTTCCCGAAAAACAGCCATGGAATAATCTTAGGAATCATATCCTTTATTGAAAACATAAACAATGCCGAAAGCTGCATCAGTTTATCAGCAACCGGGTCTGCAACCTTTCCAAAGGGAGTTATAAGATCATAACGCCTTGCGATGATACCATCCAAGACGTCGGTAATCTCAGCTAATAAAAAGACAGCTATAGCCGGATAAAACTCATTATTAAGCATTAATACAATGAACACAGGTACAGCGGTTATTCTAAGTACAGTTAATATGTTTGGAATGTTCTTTACAATGAATTTCATAAACTATTACTCTCTCCTGTAACACTATTATACATAGGCAATAGCAGTTTATATAGTTCGGGCTTATATTTTGCTATATTAACCGGTCTTAGATTGGTACCCGTCCAGGCATGTTCGGTGGTACCTTCACCGCAAAGGACATTTCTTTCTTCGGCATATATTTTGTATTCTAATATCAGTCGTGCTTTTGTAGCCCTTTGTAAACATGTTTTAACCAAAACGGTTTCTCCATATTTTATTGGTACTAAATATTTACACGTTAAACGAGATAAAGGGAGCATTAGACCCAGTCTTTCCAACTCGTCATATGATATTCCGTAATGCTTTATAAAATCAGTTCTTCCACACTCAAACCAAACAGGATAAACAGAATGATGAACAATACCCATCTGATCTGTCTCGGCATATCTTACCGGAAATCGTGTCACAACCTCCATTATAATGCCACCTCATAGCGCCAGAATCTTACTCAAATTAACCAAGTCATTATCAATGATCTTTTTCATGCTCAAGGCTTCATTTATGTCAATATCAGTGATTTTAGCATCTCTAACAGCAATAATACGATTCCTTTTCCCTTCAAGAAGTATATTAATGGCTGATGCCCCCATACGGCTGGCAGTAACTCTGTCTGTTACTGTGGGGGACCCTCCTCTTTGAATATAACCTAGAATGGTAGCACGGGTAATGATTCCTGTTTTATCTTCAATATATTGTGCTATCTCAACTGCACCGCCGACGCCTTCGGCAACTATAACAAGATAATGCTTCTTCCCACGGTTGCGACCTTCTACAATAGGAATAATAATATCTTTGTCGATATTAAATTCTTTTTCAGGTAAAATAATGGCTTCAGCACCGCCTGCAATACCGCAATTAACAGCAATCCAACCGGCATTTCTTCCCATAACCTCAAGAACACTGCAACGTTCATGGGAATAGGATGTGTCACGAATTTTATCAATAGCATCCAGTACGGTGTTCATTGCCGTATCATAACCGATAGTGTATTCAGAACATGCAATATCATTATCGATGGTGCCGGGAATACCAATAACATTCATTCCTAGTTTACTTAAGTCATGAGCACCTCTATAAGAGCCATCCCCACCTATAACGACTAATGCGTCAATATCGAAAACTTTTGCCATTGACATTGCTTTTTCAAGACCTGCTTGTGTAGTAAACTCTTTTGAACGGGCAGTCTGTAGAACAGTACCACCTTTTTGAATTATATCCCCTACTGAACGCAGGCTCATTTCCTCAATGTCTCCGCGTAAAAGACCTTCATATCCTTTTTTTACTCCAAGTACTCTTAACCCATTGTATATCCCTGTTCTAACTACTGCTCTAACAGCAGCATTCATACCGGGGGAATCTCCTCCGCTAGTAAGAACTGCTACAGTTTTGATAGTATTCATTTGTATCCTCCCGAATTGAAAGTAAAGATTATTTATAAAAGACCCGTGTAAGTGAACACGGGTAAGAGTTAAAATCCTTTTTCGATAATTATACCGTGGGCTTCTTCTACTTCGGCCTCAGGTACTGAAACTTCAAAATAATCGTCTGTTTTCTCTTTACGACTAACGGGATTAATCCTTACAAGGATACCCCCTTCTTCGAGGACAGACTTGAGTTTTTCTGCTATTTCCTTGTTTTGTGCCATGTAAACAACTGTCCACATATTACAAATGCCCTCCTTGTCTGCTCCCGGATTCGACCACTCCATGGCTGCAATGAACCTTACATTTACCTCTTATCTTTATAGCCGATGTTTGTTCGGTAAATTGAGCTATCAGTAACTCACCTTTATCTAAAATTTCTGTATGATGAAGTCGTGTATCTTTTCCGCGAGTAAGACCAATGACATTAACTCCGTTTTCCTCTGCTTCAATAACTATATAGTCTGCATAAGATTTATCGGTCTCATTTCTTTCCAATGTATCACCCCAAAAACATATTATATTATTTTTATACAAAGTGCAAGTATAAGTATTGGTTATGTATGGCTATATTCCACTAATGAAATAAGTCTCAATGCGTATTACAGCTTTATATATGATTTACCAATTAGGGCTGAAAGCTCATTAATTAAAGGGTCGCAAATTTGTATATTTAACTTAAGCTTGGGTTTTGCAGTATCGTCTATATACACCAATGCCCGGTCCTGCCCTTCAAAATACCGCAGAAGAGCCAAGGCAGCTTTTCTCTTTGTCTCCTCAATAGTATTGTTGATTAGTATCTTCATAACACGGCCATGTTTATCGTTGGAGGCCTGTGGTATAGCAACAATTGGTATATAATCTGAATGCTCTTCATTAATATTATTATTTCCCATAATATCATTTGATTCAGATATTTTACTATCAATAGGACTATATGAACTATCAGCTAAATTGTTCTTATTTCTTGATTCCAATACCCTTATCTTATCTGCCAGAATTTTTGGTTGTTCTTCTTCCTTTACAGAGATACGGCCTTCAACAATTATTTGGCTGTCATTTGTTAGAAAACTTGCATACTTCTCATAGACATTCGGAAAAACAATAACCTCCATTTGACCGTATAAATCTTCTACATTTACAAAAGCCATCATTTTATTATTCTTAGTGCTTATTGATTTAATATCTGTAACTATTCCTGCTATTCTAACAAATTGATCGTCAATAAGGCGGCTTTCATTTGAAGCACCTTCATCACTTAATTCAAAATCATATGAAAAAACTGTTACTAAAGATTTTATTTCATCAGCGAACTCATCAAGTGGGTGACCTGAGATATAAAGGCCCAGCATGTCCTTCTCCATTGATAAAAGAAGTCTGGAATCATATTCTGTCATTTGGGGCCACTGGATTTCCATTGTTTTATCTTGACCGGGGGCTGTGTCAAATAACGATAACTGTCCGGAAATCAAAGATTTTCTTTTCTGAGAAGCTCTTTCAAGAATAATCTCATAATTGGCCATAAGCCTTGAACGATAGATTCCAAAGCAATCAAAAGCTCCACATTTAATCAAGCTTTCAACTGTTCTTTTATTTAGCTCTTTTCCTTCCATTCGCTCACAAAAATCAATAAAGCTTTTGAATAAGCCATTCTTATTTCGTTCTTCTATCAGGTTTTTAACGACATTTGCTCCAACATTTTTTACGGCAAAAAGTCCAAATCTAATTGAACCATTTTTTACCGAGAAAGCGCTTTCACTTTCATTAATATCAGGAGCAAGAACCTTAATTCCTAATTTTCTGCACTCCATGACGTACTGACTTACTTTACCAAGGCTACCCATAAAACTGTTGAGAAGCGCAGCCATAAACTCAACGGGATAGTGATATTTTAGCCATGCTGTCTGATAGCCAACATAAGCATAAGCTGCTGCATGGGATTTATTAAAGGCATAGCTTGCAAAATCCATCATTTCATCAAAGATTTTATTGGCAGCTCGCTCAGAAACACCTTTTCTAATAGCTCCGGGGATTAATATATTGCCTTTTTCATCCAAACTTCCATATACAAAATTCTGGCGTTCAGCGTCCATAACCTCTTTCTTTTTCTTAGACATGGCACGGCGAACAAGATCGCTTCGACCCAGAGAGTACCCAGCAAGTTCACGACAAATTTGCATGACCTGTTCCTGATAAACCATACATCCGTAGGTTACGTTCAGAATTGGTTCAAGCAATGGAGTAACATAAGTTATATTCTCAGGATTATTTTTATTTCTTATATATCTTGGAATCTGCTCCATAGGTCCCGGACGATAGAGTGAAATACCGGCGATAATATCCTCAAGACAGCTAGGGATAAGCTCTTTCATAAAAGAAGTCATACCCTGACTTTCCAGCTGGAATACACCTGCTGTTTCTCCCCTGCTTATCATCTCATAGACATCTTTATCTTCATAATCTATATTATCAATATCAATTTCAATGTTTCTGTCTTTATTAATAAGTTCAATAGCATCCCGGATAACTGTTATGGTACGAAGAGCTAAAAAGTCCATTTTTAATAATCCAAGCTCTTCAAGAGTGTTCATCGGGAATTGTGTGGATATAAGACCTTCATTGCAATAAAGAGGCACAAACTCGGTCAATGGCTCGCTAGAGATAACCACCCCGGCTGCGTGTGTCGATGCATGACGCGGCATCCCTTCAAGAGTTTTTGCAGTGTCAAGTAATTCCCGCATTCCGGGCTCTGAATTGTATAGGTTTTTTAATTCAGGAATCATATCAATGGCATCTTCTATGGTTATATGCTTCGCGGGCATCATTGGAATTAGCTTTGCGACCTTATCAACTTCATTATAAGGAACTGCCAAAGCACGGCCTACATCCCTTATCGCGCCCCTTGCTGCCATTGTACCAAAGGTAATTATTTGGGCTACGTGATCCTCGCCGTATTTGCGGACCACATAATCAATTACTTCCTGTCGCCTCTCATAGCAGAAATCAATATCGATATCAGGCATTGATATTCGCTCAGGATTTAAGAATCTTTCAAAAATTAAATTGTATTTTATAGGGTCTACATTTGTAATCTCCAGACAGTATGCCACAATACTTCCGGCGGCTGAACCTCTTCCGGGACCAACCATGATTCCGTTATCTCTGGCATACTTAATAAAGTCCCAAACAATAAGAAAATAGTCAACATAGCCCATCTGATCTATAACGGACAGCTCATATTCAACTCTTTCGAGTAATGATGGGTTCATGCTGTAACGCTTATGGAAACCTTTTATACATTGGGTACGTAAATAATCAAAGGCTGAAGTACCTTCGGGGACATCAAATTTAGGTAGATGAAGCTCTCCGAACTTTATATCCACGTTACAGGCTTGTGCAACGCGTACAGTGTTATAAAGAGCTTCAGGGTACGCTTTAAAATGCTCCCACATTTCATCGGGGCTTTTTAAGTAGAACTCGTCAGTTTCAAACTTTAGTCTATCAGGGTCTTCAATAGTTTTACCGGTCTGGATACAAATGAGTATCTCCTGAGCCCTGGCATCCTCTCTATTGACATAATGAATATCGTTTGTTGCAATTAAAGGTATACCGGTATCTTCGGATAGCTTAACCAGTTGCGCGTTAACTTCCTTTTGTTCTGCAATATTATTGTACTGGAGTTCCAAATAGAAATTTCCCTGGCCCATAAACCGGTTAATATTAAGTGCGAGAGCTTTTGCACCGTCATAGTCGCCGCTTAGAAGCTTTTGGGGAATATCTCCCCCTATACAGGCGCTAAGACATATTAGCCCTTCATGATACTCTTCTAAAAGCTTATAATCTATTCTGGGTTTATAGTAAAAACCCTCGGTAAAGCCTATGGATACGAGTCTCATAAGGTTTTTGTAGCCTGTGTTGTTTTTTGCAAGTAGTATCAGATGTCCCTGATCGGCATCCTGTCGGGGATCTTTATCCTTATATGATCTTGGAGCAGTGTAAACCTCGCACCCTAAAATAGGCTTTATGCCTTCCTTTTTGCATGTTTTATAAAAATCTATAACACCATACATGGAGCCATGATCTGTAATGGCAAGACTATGCATATTAAGCTCCTTTGCCCTTTTTACAAGTGAGCTTATACGGCATGCGCCATCTAAGAGGCTATATTCGGTATGTAGATGTAAGTGAACAAAATCCTGCAAGTTAATACCCCATTAAAAGAACATTCTTTCTTTTATCATATCATATTTATTATGTTTGATAAAGTATAACTTGATGGAATCAGTCATTCGGTAATTACTCTATGAACCTTGACATCATATTGACTTGAAGGTATAAAATCCAACAACTGAAATGAAAACCCAATACCTAAAAATATAGTGTGCTTATCGCATAAGGCTAAAAATCTGTCATAGTAACCTCTACCATGCCCAAGCCTGTTTCCGTTAATATCAAAAGCAACACCGGGTACAAGAATTGTATCTATTTTTTTTATATCAAAAGCCTCATTGGATCGATCAGGTTCCTGTATACCATAGCTGCCTTTAGCAAATCCTTCATTAAGATTATCCACAGCGACAGCATCAATTTGGGAATCACTAATAACCCGCGGCAGGCATAATATCTTACCCTGGTTTAAAATCCATTGATTTAATGGCCTTATGTCCACTTCATTTGCATATGGCATATAGGACATAATTACCTTACTATCTATTATACAAGGCAAATCGGTCAGCTTATTAACAATAACATAAGATGCTATTTTTACTTCATCAGTAGTTAGATTTTTTCTTTTATTTAAAACTGTTTTTCTAATAATGAATTTTTCCATGAATAATCTCCATCAGAACTTACTCTAATGCTTCTTTTCTTAAGCCATTGCTATCTTTTGGTAGCCGAAAAAAAAACGGCCTCTATATGAGGCCGCTTTTCAAATAGTCCTTAGTTTACCTTAGCTCCGCACTTTGAACAGAAAGCGGTATCTTTAGTCACTTCTGCGCCACAGCTGGGGCATTTTGATGCATTCTTAAGCTCAAGAACCTTTGCTTGAAGTTCATTGATTACATCTTCAATAGCTTTAATCTGTGCACATGCTTCGTCATAAGCTGAGCTCTGACCAGCAGTATAAGCTTTGTAAACATCTTCGCCTATTTTTGCATATGCGTCTTTAATCTTATCCTTCTCTGAGCTAATTTGAGAGTTTAACTTTGTAATTTCAATTACGTCCTTACCTTTTTCTGTAATATTTTTGCCAAATTTCTTTACGTCATCAAAAAATGCCATGATATAGACCTCCTTATAGAAAGATATTATATTTGCTTAGCTCTGTACGCTAATATACAGTCTAGCCTTTCATATTACTATAATACCACAGGTTTCCAGCACGTAACATTAAAAATTTCTAATGTTGCTTTTTAACACGCAGTATAGAGTTTTCTGGTAATGGCATCATGGGCAATTTAATTTCCATTTGTGCATGAGGAGCCACATTAATAGTATTTCCCTCACCATCAAGCATTTTATCTACTATAAACTTTGTAATAGGGCCTTCTGGTGGCATAACCTCAACGGTATCCCCTACCTCAAATTTGTTACGTTGTTCGATTAGAACCAAACCGTTCTCATTGTCATAACCCTTTACAACACCCACAAAGTCATAATTCCTGATATATGAACTGGTTCCGTAATTATGGTCATCAGCTCCCGGCTTATTAAAAAAGAATCCTGTGGTAAAATCACGGTTACTTACTTTAGCTATTTCTTCGTACCATTCTTCATTATATTGATAAGGCTCCTCGCTGTAATACGCGTCAATGGCATCTCTATATGCCTTAACTACAGTTGCTACGTAAAAAGAGCTCTTTACACGGCCTTCAATTTTAAAGCTTGAAATACCGCTTTGAATTAGTTCCGGTATATGTCTTATCATGCAAAGATCCTTGGAGTTAAATATAAATGTTCCCCGTTCATCCTCTTGAATCGGGTAATATTCTCCAGGGCGTTTTTCCTCTACAAGGTGATACTTCCATCTGCAAGGTTGTGCACAATCTCCTTTATTTGCATCTCTCCCGGTTAAGTAATTACTTAACAGACATCTACCCGAATAGGACATACACATGGCTCCATGGACAAATGCTTCCAACTCCATATCGGATGGTACTCCGTCCCTTATCTGCTTAATCTCCTCAAGAGATAACTCTCTGGCTAATACAACCCTTGAAGCTCCGACAGAATGCCAGAAGTTAACACTTTCAATATTGGTTATATTAGCTTGAGTACTTATATGTATACTTAATTCGGGAGCAATTTTCCTTATTAACGAGAACATTCCGGGATCTGATACTATTACAGCATCAATTCCCGTTTCTTTTGCTTTCTCTAAAAATGAAGCTGCCTTTGCTATGTCCTGGTTATGGGGGATTATGTTCATAGTTAAATAAACCTTCTTACCTCTGTCATGGGCAAAGGAAACCCCTATCTTCATATCTTCAAAGGAAAAATTATCAGAGGCTGTGCGAAGCCCAAATTCTTCACCGGCTAAATAAACCGCATCGGCTCCGAAGAGCACTGCCATTTTTAGTTTTTCAAGATTTCCGGCCGGAGCCAGAAGTTCTATTTTACTCATCTAACTACCTTTCTTCATGCTTACAGCCAAACCGTCACCTATTGGAATAATAGTTGTCTGAAGTCTTTCGTCGTTACATATTTGGTTAAGATACTCTTTTAACTTAACTGCTATTGTTCGGTGCTTATGTATAACCTTTTGGTTTTGAGCCACAAGACCTTTATAAAGAACGTTATCAGAAACTAAGAGACCACCTGGTTTCAGCAGTCTCATTGCATGGTTGAAATACTCGTTATATTGGCCCTTGGCGGCATCGAGAAAAATAAAATCATAGGAAGAATTCAGACATTCCATAACCTCTAAGGCATCCCCTAAAAGTACGCGAATTTGATTACTTAAGCCCATTCGTTCGATGTTTTTACGTGCTGCTTCGGCCATATCATCATCTATTTCAATAGTGTCTATAATACCTGACTCTCCCATTTCTTTAGCAATGACTATGGATGAATAGCCAATTGCAGTTCCCGCTTCCAATACCCTTTTAGGCTTGCTTAAGCTTACGAATACCTTTAATAAAGCAGCAGTTTCGGGCTGAACAATGGGTATATGGTTTAATGCTGCATATTCTTCAAGCTCTTTTAAAATACCCTCTTCCCTCTTTATGGTTGAGCGCAGGAATAAATCAATCTCAGGGAAAGTAATTTTTTCTTCCATTAGTTTTGTCCGCTTACACCATACTTTTGTTGATCTCTATTATGACCTTCAAGAGTCTCGTTATAAATATTTGATCCGTCAGGTGTGGCAAAGAAGTAATAATAATTGGTTTTTTCAGGGTATAGAGCAGCTTCTATGGACTCAATTCTCGGCGAACATATTGGTCCCGGAGGAAGCCCATCATGCAAATAGGTGTTATAAGGATGATCAATTTCTAAATCCTTAAAGAGCACCGAGCTTGTTCTGCCTATTCCATCATAAACCCTTGCATATTGTATGGTTGCATCAGATTGAAGCTTAGGGAAGGCATCACTATTTAAACGATTGTGAAAAACACTTGATATTTTCTTATAGTCAGTCGGATACTTTGCTTCCATTTCAATTAACGAAGCAATAGTAATAACTTCATCAATTGTAAGACCCAACTCTTCAGCTCTATCATAATAATCCTTTGTAAACACTTTATCAAATTCGTTCAGAAGTCTATCAATCAGATCCTGTTCTGTCCACCCCTCGTCCATCTTATAGGTATCCGGATAGAGATAACCTTCAAGGGGATATTTTCTTGCTGTGGTTACTTTTACATCCTTAAGGAATAAATGATAAGTATTTTCCCTTTCACAAAGCTTGAGAAATTTTGCTTCATCAATGTAACCTTGATCCGCCAAAATCTTAGCAGTTTCAATTAAGGTTTTTCCTTCTGGAATTCTGATGTCCTGGGTTGGATTTTTTAACGGTTCTCCGCTTAACCTGACCATAATGGCATAGTAGTTCATATCCTTTGTTAATATAAACTTTCCTGCTTTATATGCATTATCATAGCCAAGTATCTTAGAGATAAGCCTATAAATCCTTGTATCTTTTATAAAACCCTGATTTTTAAGCTCTTCAGCAATATTAACAGTTCTGGAGCCATAGGGCACTTTAAATACTATTCCATTTTCTTCGGTCAATACCACATCGGCCTGAGCAGATCCCTCCATAATAAAACGATAACCGTACAGGGCACAGGTCATAAAAACAACAACACAAATCAAAACAAGAATAAGGAACTTTAAAAACAGATAGCGCTTCTTTTTAACCCTCTTTTTTCTCTTGGGCTTAACCGCTTTAAATCCATCCTTATTTATTGTCTTCGTTGAGGTGTCACTTTTTTGCACTATTTCTCACCTTGGCTCTCTGCTCTGTATTCAGAATCTTCTTTCTAAGACGTATTGAGGTCGGAGTTATCTCAACCAGTTCATCGTCCTCAATGAACTCAAGATTCTGTTCCAAGCTCATATTAATATATGGAACCAGCTTAAGGGCTTCGTCCGAACCCGATGCACGCATGTTAGTTGCATGCTTTCTCTTGCAGACATTGATTACTATGTCCTCGTTACGAGAGCACTCCCCTACAATCATACCCTCATAAACAGGAACTCCGGGGCCTATAAAAAGGTTTCCCCTTTCCTGTGCATTATATAATCCATAGGTTACTGATTCCCCTGCTTCCCATGCTACTAAAGCTCCGCGTAAACGGCCCTTTATTTCCCCTTTATAGGGTTCATAGCCATAGAAAACATGATTCATTATACCATTTCCCCTCGTATCAGTCAAAAACTCTGAACGATAACCTATAAGGCTTCTTGCGGGAATTCTATATTCAAGTCTGATATAACCTTGCGAAGGGTTATGCATGTTAATCATTTCGGCTTTACGCATACCCAGCTTTTCCATAACATTTCCTAGATATTCTTCCTGGACATCAATTACAAGCTCCTCTATTGGCTCATAAATCTGACCATTTCGCTCTATTGTTATAACTTCGGGCTTTGATACCTGAAATTCATATCCCTGTCTTCTCATTGTTTCAATAAGTATGGAAAGATGAAGCTCACCACGTCCTGAAACCTTAAACGCATCGGATGAATCGGTCTCTTCTACCCTCATGCTTACATTGGTTTCCACCTCTCTAAATAACCTGTTTCTTAGATGACGAGATGTGACATAAGTTCCTTCCTTACCGGCAAAAGGGCTGTTGTTAACCAGAAAGTACATTGATATGGTTGGTTCATCGATATCAATAAACGGGATAGGTTCAGGGTTGTCCTTATCGCATACTGTATCTCCGATTGTAATGTCAGGAATACCTGAGATTGCAATTATTTCACCTAATGAAGCACTATCAATATCCGATCTTTTTAGACCTTTAAAGCTCTGTAGAGATGAAATCTTAACCTGAAGTACTTTCCCATCCTTTTTACAGATAGCTGCTTGCTGATCTCTTCTGATAGTTCCTCTTTCAACGCGTCCTATAGCAATTCTTCCGATGTATTCATCATAGTCCAAACTGGATACCAAAAATTGCAAAGGAGCTTCCATATCACCGACCGGTGCAGGTACATGATTAATAATTGTATCAAAGAGAGGATCCATATTAGTTGATTCATCGTTAAGGCTAAGCTTAGCTATTTTTTCTTTTGCCGATGCATAAACTACAGGAAACTCCAATAAATCATCATCTGCTCCCAGTTCTATAAATAGATCAAGTATTTCGTCTATTACTTCTGCAGGTCTGGCTTCTTTTCTATCAATTTTATTAATTACCACTATAGGCTTAAGATGAAGCGCCAGAGCCTTTCTTAATACAAAACGGGTTTGAGGCATGGCTCCTTCATATGCGTCTACTAAAAGGAGCACTCCATCGACCATTTTTAGGATTCGTTCGACTTCTCCTCCAAAATCAGCATGGCCGGGAGTATCTACAATATTTATTCTCGTATCACCATAAAGAACGGCAGTGTTTTTGGACATAATAGTTATGCCTTTCTCCCGTTCCAGATCATTGGAATCCATTACCCTTTCCACAAGCTTTTCATTACTTCTAAAAATTCCGCTTTGGCGGAGCATTGCATCAACCAGAGTTGTCTTTCCATGGTCAACATGTGCGATAATTGCTACATTTCTTATTTCGTTGCGTATTGTTTTCACTAAATCACCTGCTGTTTCTAATTGCCAAATTTCTTTAACTGTAAAACGTACTGAATAATTCTACTTGTTCTTTTACCTTGTGTCAAATAATTGAATTAAGTTTTTTTCCTTTTTTCCCTTTAGTTTTATCTACGATATTCTCAAAGGTCATATAGAACGAAGGAATGACTATTAATGTGACAAGTGTTGAAACAGTCAGGCCACCAATAATTACTATAGCAAGAGGTATCTGAATTTCACTTCCTTCCTTTCTGGTGATCGCCATGGGAAGCATGCCCAAAATAGTTGTTAAGGTAGTCATTAGAATTGGTCTAAGCCTTAGCGGTCCGGCTTTGATTAAAGCATCCTCTTTGCTAAGACCTTCTTCTCTATACCTGTTTACGCTATCAATCAATACAATAGCATTGTCCACCACAATACCAACCAACAGTATAATACCTATAAATGCCGGAATACTTAATGACTTCCCGGTAATCAGAAGTGCAATAATAGCTCCAGTTAAGGCCAGCGGTACTGTAAGAAGAATAACGAATGGGTGTAATAGTGACTCAAATTGAGCAGCTAAAAGCATATATACAATAACAACTGATAAAATAAGTGCATCAAATAACTCATCGAAAGAATCAATAAAATCCTTTTGCTGGCCACCATAGCTATAATTATATCCCGATGGAAATTCATAATTGGTAAATGCTTTGTCAATATCATCGGTTACTTTATTCAGGGCTCTGTCTTCTAAATCGGCAGTAATAGAAATAGTCTTCTTTTGATCGTTTCTAATAATATTTGGTATTGTTTTTTCCAGGCGAATTTCAGCAAGATCAGATAATGGTATACTCACACCCTGGGGGCTTTGTATTGATATGTTGCTTATATCCTGTAGACTGGTAAGCTTACCATCAATTGTGCTGATTATCACATTAATATCCGATCCTCTATATTGAAACCTTGTTGCAGTAATTCCGTTTACTCCTGCCTGAATTGATTGTCCTACCTGTGCTGGAGTTAACCCGTATAGCAAAGCTTTGCTTCTGTCAATTATTATGGAAGCCTCTTCTATCACCTGGTCAACAGTGGTTTGTAAATTTTGCAGTCCCTTTACTCCCTTTAAAATTTCAACTAAATCACTTGATATTTTGGCCAGTGTATCATAATCTTCTCCTGAAACTCTAATATCGACGTCATTATATCCGATAGAGAAACCCATTATTCTGCTGTCGTCATTTACTTTTATTTGCGCACCTGCTATATTTGAAACCTTATTCCTTATAATGCCGGCTATTTCTTTTATTGATCTGTTTCGATTATTAATACTACCTATATCAACATTCAAAGTAGCCTTTTCAGTACCCGATCTATCCAGAACAAAGCCCCCGTCGCCGATAGTCATATTAATGCCTTTAACCTCTGAAATTTCTTTTATTCTTTCCTGAACCTCAAAGGCTATATTATGTGTTTCATTTATCGTGCTTCCTTTTGGCAACTCTACCTCAACTGATATAAGCCCCTCATCCATGGCGGGAAAATACTCAAAGCCTATTACAGGAAGTGATATAAGAGAAATAATGAATAAAAAAAGGGCCAAAGATATTACAAACCCACGCCTTTTTAAAGAGAGAATCAAAAGCTTTTTATATAAGCCGCAAATGAATACATAAAAATTTTCAAAGCCATCAAAAATCTTTGTCCACAAGCTCTTTTTATTATGGTCCCTCCCTGACTTTTTGCTAAGTAGTTTTGAAGCCATCATAGGTAAGAAAGTGATAGCAATTATTAGTGAGGCCATAAGAGAGAAGGTTATTATAAGTCCCATCTCTTTAAAGATTTTTCCGGTCATTCCTTCGACAAATATAATGGGTACAAAAACTATGACTGTTGTCAATGTTGATGCTGAAATAGATAACATTACTTCTCTGGTACCGTATTCAGCTGCTTCTCTGAGTTCTTTGCCTTCATCCCGGAATCGGTATATGTTTTCTAAAACAACAATTGAATTATCAACCAGCATTCCTATACCAAGAGCAAAACCTGCCAGTGATATTAAGTTCAAAGTTATACCCGAAAAATACATCAAAACAAAAGAAGTAATAATGGATACCGGCATAGATACAGCTATTATTAACGTAGCACTAAAGCTTCTTAAGAAGAGATAAAGGATTAAAACAGCCAGTATTCCACCTTGAAAAGCTGATTCTGCCACTGTATCGAGTGCTTTGTCTATATAATTTGAGCTGTCGTAAATGATCTTGAATTCTAAATCAGGGTATGATTTTTCAAGATTAGTCAGTTCATTTCTTACCGCCTTGCAAATCTGAACCGTATTTGCATTACTTTGCTTCTGTATTGAAAGATTGAGCGATAGCCTTCCGTTAATATAACTTTCGCTGGTTTTTTCCACCTCTACTAGATTGATTTTTGCCAGGTCCTTTAAAAAAACTGTAGTTCCTGTGCTTGTTGGTACAATCAAATTGCTGATTTCTTCTATTGTTCTAAATTCGCCTAATGTTCTTAAGTATATTGACATTCCTGCGGTTTCGATACTACCTGCTGGTATATTGAGGTTCTCGGTCATTATATATTGAGCTAAGGAACTCTCATTTAGCCCATATAGAGCAAGCCTTTCTTTAATAAGGTCTATACGGACTTCTTGAATTAGACCGCCTGAAACTTTAGCTGAAGCAACACCGCTGATTCTTTCCATTTTATTGACAATTTGGTCTTCTACCAATCTTGTCATATCTTCAAGCTTCATGTCAGAGCTGATACCCAATTCAAATGAAGATTGTAAATTGTTGGGGTCGATGCGCATGACCATAATCTCAGTGACACCTTGAGGCAAATAGGTTTTGACCAGATCTATCTTTTCACGCATTTCAAGAGTTGCAAAATTCATGTCCGTATTATCGTTAAAATACAGAATACAAAGACAGTATTCACTGGTTGAAACCGTTTCAATGGACTTTAAATCGGTTACTGTGGTGAGTACTTCCTCAAAGGGTATAGTTATGAGTCTTTCTATTTCTTTTGGACCCGCACCTTCATATTTTGCCGTAACAACAGCCACGGGCATATTTAATTCGGGAAGCAAATCAACCTTAAGCTTTGAAAGAGATACTGACCCTATCAGCGCTATAGACAGAATAATCATTATGACCGCTATTGGACGACGAATAGACAACCTAGGCAGGTTCATTTTAAAGCCTCCCCTACTATGGTTACAGGATAGTTTTGCTTCAAAAGGTGCTGTCCTTTTACCACTATAAGCTCATGGGTTTCGATACCCTTAAGAATTTCAATCATGTCATTATTGGTAATCCCTACGTCAACAGACCTTTTTATCGCTATATTATCTTCAATAATGAATACATACTTGCCCTCACTATCCGACAAAACAGAGTTAAGAGGCACTAAAAGAGCATTTTTACGTTGCTCGGTAAGCATACCTACTTTAGCCGTCATACCCGGTTTTATTAAATTATCCTCATTAGAGACGTCAATTAAAATGTTATAAGTAATAGTTTTTGTATCGGGTGCCGGCGATACTGTCTTTACTACCCCTGTAAAGGGCTCGGTTCTTGCAGCCGGAATGGTAATTTCAAGTGTATCGTTCTTTTTTACTTTATTTATAATCTGTTCAGTAACTGGTATTGAAATTTGAACAGTATCGGTATCCAAAATGACATAGGGGACCATAGTATTTGTAATCAATGCACCTGAAACTAAATCCTTAACAGCAATTATTCCGCTTATAGGAGAAGTAATTCGGGTATATTCAAGCTTCTTTCTGGTACTTTCCAATTGAAGTTTTATTGCGTCATAGGAAGCCTGTGCTTGATTTAGTTGTTCATTAGCTGAATCAACCGCATCCTTTGAAACCTCATTTATATAAAGCTCATAGGCCGTTTGGGCTGTTTCCAGAGCGGTTTTTGCTTGCTCGAATTGATTCTTCACCTTATTATAATTAAAGACACTTATCTTTTTTAATTCATAAAGCAGGGTCGAACTGTCAAATAGCTTTTTTGCGGCAATATAGTTATACTCAGAGCTTTTTAAAGCCGCTTCTAGTTGAAGCTTTTGGCCTTTGAAACCACTTCCCATAGCGGAGACAACCCCTGTTTTTGCCAATGATATATTAGCTTGCGCAACCTTAAGCTGTTCTTCTAAGATACCTATACTATCCTTTAATTCAGCATTTTCGACAGTGAATAACAAATCTCCCTTTTTTACACGGTCACCAACATCAAAAAAGCTAGAAGATACTTTCCCGGATAATACAGAAGTAACATATGATGTCTCTTTTGGTATTACTAAACCCGTGTAAAGGGTTATATTGTCAATATCGCCCCTTTCTACAGATAATACGCTAACAGGTGTCCTTTTAACATTAGTGTCACTAATCTGTTTTGGACCGGAACATGAAGAAAAAGTAAAAGATAGCACCACTAGAATAAAGCATAAAATTCTTATATGCTCTAAGCTTTTTTTGTTAAGCATCATATCTGTCCTCTCTATATATGAATATAACAGTTGAACCAAGTGATAGGGATTTATAAATTCATAGGTTCATCTCATATATAAGTATTGTTTTTTTGGGGCTGATTTAATCTTGTTTTTAAAGTATTTAATAAAAAAAAAAGACCCTTCAAAATGAATTAAAATTCACAATGAAGGACCTTTAAAACTATACTATTATGTTTTATTCACCGTAGATATATTTGGCAAATAGTGAGTCGGGGCTGATAATGATAGTTGTATCCTCGTCAATAACATCCCGGTATGTTTGAAGAGTTTTCCAAAAAGCGTAAAATTCTGGATCTGCATTATAGGCTTCGGCATAGATACGTAAAGCTTCTGCATCTCCTTCACCCATAAGCTTCTGGGCCTGCTCATATGCTTGAGCTTCTATTATTGTCGCTTGATTGTTTGCTTCTGCACGAAGGGTTCTGGCTTGTTTTTGGCCATCCGCACGATATTTAGTAGCCACAGCTTCTCTTTCGGACTTCATCTGTTGGTATATACTGGGCTTTGTTTCATCGGGGAACTCGGTCCTTTTTATATGAATATCCATAATCTCTATTCCATAAGGCATTAGCTGACTATTAACGTAATCTTCAACATTCTCAAGCATGGAAACCATATAATCCTTATCAGCAATAAGAACATGGGCATCTATTTTACCGATTTCTTCTCTCATTTTAGAATAGATAACCTCATCTATTCTTTGCTGAGCTGTATCCTTGCTTCCAATATTAATCATAAAGGTGGCGGGATTCTTTATGGTCCATTGAGCAAAATTATCAAGGAATATTCGCTTTTTATCTTTTGTTGTCACCTCATCGGCTGAGGTATCATATGTAAGAAGTTGATTTGAAAAATAATCTACATTCTGTAAAATAGGAATCTTAAAAAATAACCCCTTACCTTGCTCTATCTTAACATTATCGAAACGGGGATCATTTTTTAGAGTCTGTATGGACGGTTCATTTATATCATCTACGATTATTCTTATTATCCTGTCAAATTGTGTAACTACAGCCTGTTGCCTTTCACCTACGGTAAAAGCAAAGGAACTTAAAACAAGTATTAAAATCACAATAGCTGCTACAACAAAGCCAAGGCTTTTAAAAAGCCCGCTTAAATTCTCTTTATTTACAACCTTTGGTTTCTTTTTCTGGTCTTTAAACTGTTGCTGATATTCAAAATTAATATTATCCATAGTTAACTCCTTTCATTTAAGGTTCTATTCATCAACTTTCACACTTCCAGAACCATTATTTCCTTCAAGGGGTAAGAACCGTAGTGTGTCGCCATTATCATTCATAAAATAGATTTTAGCCTTAGGGAGTACCTCCTGCATTGTTTCCAGATACATACGAATGCGTGTGACCTCTTTTCCCAACATATATTTTTCATATACTTGTTTAAAGTTCTCAACATCACCTTTCGCCTCAGAGATACGCTTTTCTTTATATGCGTTTGCTTCATTCATTATCTCTTGAACTTTAGCCTCGGCAGCAGGAACAATCTCATTGACTTCCTTCTTTGCTTCATTTATGTAACGGTTCATATCCTCTCTAGCCATTATGACGTCATTAAAAGCTTCTTCTACTTCTAACGGAGCATAAACGGATTGGAGCTGAATATTCGTAATAGATATACCCATGGCGTACTCATCACATATATTCTGTAAATCTTCTTTGATTTCAAATTGAATAATATCCTTTTGATCTGTCAATACATCATCGAGCTTGTGGTTGGCTACAACACGGCGTACTGAAGATTCAGCAGCCATTTTTAATGTATCAAGAGTATTGTTGACATTGAACACATAATCCTTAACATTGACTATTCTAAATTGTATAACCGATTCCGTATTTACTAGGTTTTCGTCTCCGGTTATCATTAAAGCTTCTTCGGGAACAACATTATAAGATGAATTAGTATTTCCAGATCCACCTTGATTTGATCTGTACCCCAGCTCTATAGTACGTAAAACATCACATTTGACAATCTCAACCTTTTGTATCGGATATGGCAAGTGCCAATGTAATCCGGCTTCTTCAACTGTTTTTACATATCTCCCAAACTGGGTTAATACAGCGCGTTCACCACCATCAGATTTAAGGGTATAAATACCTGACGTGAACCATAAGCTCACAAGAATCAAGACTAAAGGAATAATAAATAGAAATCCTTTTTTCTTCATTAAAAATCTCCTCCTATTACTTATATAGAATAATACGATATTTAGACTTTTTTGTCTGATAAATCAGATATTTAGGTTTTTCGACATGCTTTCGACAGTATCTAAAGCCCTATCAGCTATAGCCTTGTACCTTTCTTTTTTATTTCTGATTCTTTCGTTTAAAGAATCCATAATACCGAAGTTAACATTCATTGGCTGGAACTTAATTGTTCCTGGACTTGAAATATAGCGAGCCAATGATCCTATTGCGGTATTTCCGGGGAAAATCAGATCTGGTAAACCCATAAACTGTCTTGCAGCGTTAATCCCGGCTACAAAGCCAGACGAGGCTGATTCGACATAACCCTCCACCCCTGTCATTTGACCTGCAAAAAAGAGGTTCGGCTGTTTTTTCAACCTGTATGCGCTATCAAGCAAAATAGGTGAATTCAGAAATGTATTTCGGTGCATTACACCATAGCGCTCAAACTCAGCATTTTCCAATCCTGGAATCATTGAAAACACACGTTTTTGGTCTCCCCACTTAAGATGGGTCTGAAAACCTACAATATTGTATAGAGTCGCTGCTTTATCATCTTGCCTTAACTGAACTACTGCATAGTATTCTTTACCGGTTTCGGGGTCGGGAAGCCCAACTGGTTTCAATGGGCCAAAGCGCATTGTATCTATACCTCGTTTAGCCATTGTCTCAATTGGCATACAGCCCTCAAATACTTTCTTATCCTCAAATTCTTTCAGTTGAGCAGTTTCTGCGTTAATAAGTGCATAATAAAATGCTTCGTATTCTTCTTTATTCATTGGACAATTAATATAGTCAGCTTCACCTTTATTATATCTAGAGGCTCTAAAGGCTTTACTCATGTCTATACTTTCCAGTCTGACTATGGGAGCGGCGGCATCAAAAAAATAAAGGCTGTCTTCACCAATGATATCAGCAATTTCACTGGCTAGCCCTTCGGAGGTAAGCGGACCGGTAGCGACTATCGTAATAACATCATTACTTAATGAAGTCACCTCGTCATCAATTATTTCAATTAATGGATTACTTTTTATTCTATCTGTAACAGTTTGAGAAAATCCTTGTCTGTCAACAGCTAATGCGCCCCCTGCCGGCACTCTTGTTTCATCCGCACAAGAAAGTATAAGGGAATCTAATATACGTAGTTCCTGTTTCAACAGTCCAACGGCGTTTTCCAACATGTCAGAACGCAACGAATTGCTGCAAACCAGCTCAGCAAATGTGTCGCTATGATGCGCTGGAGTTTTTTTATGGGGTTTCATTTCAAATAAACGAACATTTATACCGCGTTTAGCAATTTGCCATGCAGCTTCACTTCCTGCTAGCCCCGCGCCTATAACATTAATGTATTTGCTATTCATCATTATCTCCTTAAGTATTGATGTTTACATTATAATGTTATCAGGCTTTTTTTTATAGGGGTAATTATAACTCATTAATGAGTTCCAGCGCCAATGTAATCATCTGAGGCGCGCTTATCGGCGTAATAGGCCAGTATATCACCGGTTGTAAGTTGCCAGCCACCCTGATTCAGATTATATCCCTCCAAGGCCCACCCATCGCCAGTCTTACCTGTATAGCCGAGGATGGGATTGTCAAAATCATCGTTATTGATTACAGTGATATCTCTGAAATTGACAATTACATAGCCATCCTTCATAAATACCGGAGAACTTCTTGTAAGGTTTCTTTCCTTTGATAGATCCGTACCCTTTGGAACAACCAGCAAGTCAGCCGGTAAATGATACTCTCCATACCACTTTTGTATTGAAGCAAAGGCTTTATCCTTATTGACGTTTAAAGGAACTCCCCTGTCGGGTCCCATAAAGGTTCGTATGGGTTCGCTTAGAAGAATCTTTGAGTATTTGGATATAGTCACTCCGTTTTGAGACAATTTAGGAAAGCCTTCCATCCATTTTTCAATGGTATAGGTTCCTATGCCTCCTCTTAGGCGGAATAATGCTTGTGCTGTGTTTGTAAATTCTGAAAGGGCTATACCCCGGTATTTGAAATCCAGTTTTATCTTTTGTATTTCTTTATCCTCCGGGCTTCCTATCTTTACTAGCGGGTTTTGGGTTGTGGAATAGTATAAATCCACTTCGGTTCTGTTTTTCCCTTCCTTGTCTACAAAGGCAAAGGTCGGCTTTATCTGAACATAATCAAACTCATCATAATAATTTCCTACGGTCTTTATCTCAAACTTAACAGTGTACCCAAGCTTTACAGCCCTTTGCTGATAGCCCTTTACATCGTTTTTACCAGGCATTATGGGCATGATGTATTTTCTTTTGCTATCAATATCTCCATTTATATTCTTAAGTCCTGTGAAAAATACCTTTCCGGTATTTTCATGGCTGCCTTCGGTTTTTCTGAAGAAAAGCTCCCAGGATATATCGTCTACATCGGTTATGGTAAAATCATAGATCCGCCCGGATACCTCAACAGCCCTATTTACCAAAGCTGCTGTATTTGTAGGGTTTAGATTGGCCTTGCTTTCACTTTTCTTTGAGATATCATTAATGGCGATATTCCTTATCTCTACATTGTATAAGCCTTCGTCAACCCATGTGGGTGTGTATAAGGTAAGTTGTGTAGCTGATTTGGATATACCTAACCCCTCAAGAGAATACCATGTATTAGCCTTTAAATAGGTTCCCGTCATATCGGTCCCTAAGTATGTATCAAAAGTAAAACGTATCTCTCTGTCTTTTATGTATTTGGTATAATCCCTGCTTCCATAGCCTTTAATATTCCTGTGTGTACCGCTGTTGGAGATATCAACTGTAAAGGGACGGCCTAAAACTAATGCGCTGGCACTATTTGATGGTTTTATCCTTTGGTTATGGATATCGTCACTCGAAATACTCATATCTACGTAAACAGGGGTATGAACAATTATTGGGTTGATATTATCTAAGCTAAATGTAAGGGTTTCCGGGTTCTCAGGATTATATGAATAGACTCTTCCATAGGATATTGTTCCGGAGCTTTCATATGTACCATTAGAGGTTGTTTGAGGTATAAATAAATTATTTGAATAAAGAACATCTCTTCCTATCTTCTCAGGGGTTTGATTTGATGATATGATGCCACTTTGAGGATTCAGTATCACCTTGCCGTTGATAATTAGCTTATCATTTCTTACTGAAGGTGATGAAACAACAGCTTGCGCTGCAGCTTCAACCTCTTCTTCAGTAACCGCTTCAGAGGTAATGGTTATATTGGAACTGCTCGATACATGGTAAGAGTATCTGTCATTAGGGTTGTGGGTGACCTCTACTATAGGAGCATGATAGCCTCCCTTTGGGGTAAGTATCACTTTTTTACCGGGTAATGCATTATTTTCAACTGTAGCGTTTTCTATTCCGTATAGCTCAAAGCCTGTAATTTCAATATATGAGTATGAGCGAGATACATTTACTATAGTTTCTTCTGGTTCTCCTTCTTCATTAAGATGATTAACCGTAACACTTGTGTTTACCGAGCCACTGACAGTATTTGTTTTTAGACGGTATAAATAGCTGTCTACAATAATCTGGGTATAGACTGCTTCACTTGACGGAATACCCTTTGTTATATCAAAGGCCTCATTATCTCTTGGATCTGCCTTTATGAAGGCATTTTCATTGAGCATGGTATAATCAACGGGTTCTTCATGCTCTGATTCAATTATGGGCTCAGGTTCTGACTCTTTCTTCTCAAAGGGAGTTACAACACCAACGCCCATGGAGTTATAGATTATTCCACCTTTAGGATTTAATTGTTCCTTAATAGCAGCTCTCTGAGCTCTTCTTACATTTATATCGAGTGAATCATAAATTGCTTTGTATGTACCGACTTTTGAGATATTGCTTTGAAACATAGGATATTTAGTATCTGAATAGGCTTTTGTGTAATCTCTTACATTTTTGCCGTACATGGATATTGCAGCTTCATTTTCAATTAAAAACTGTGAGTTTGAGGTAAAGACAAAAACCGGTGTAATCCACTCTATGAGGTCTTTCCCATCCGATGTTGCTATATCGTTTCTGTGAAAGGCCTCTTCCCATCGGATTAAATCCCTTAAAGTCATAGCCATGCAAACTTCGTCTACAATTGGATATATGACGGGCTCGAAGAAGACTTTGTATATGCCCGGATCAGACCTGAATTCACGCTCAGTAAAGATTCCATTTTTGAAGTCTTCAATTGTTATTTCTGCTCCGCAAAGACGTGCTATATCGGGAATGTTCTTATATCCTTTTTCATTGGTGACAGAATCAATAGGTCCCTCAAACCAGTTATCCCACTGTGCTTTTGTTCCTGTCCAGACATCCGGCATTTTATTTACTATGTTTTGAATATCCTGACTATCATCATAACCGGCCCATTCGTATGTCTCAATATCGGATATCTTATATTTATAAGGTCTACCTTTCCCTATATTGTCTTTATTCATGTATTCAAATATTGAATAGTCTGTATAAGATTCCACCCTATACCATGGCCCTGTTTTAGAAAAATCAGTGGTAGTACCCACTTGAATCACACCTAATCCTGAGGTAAATGAGGCTTCATCCGGGGCCCAATATATTGATATCCTCATTCCGGAATAGTTCTGGTGGTACTTCCATTTATCATCGCCCTTACCCGAATAGCCATAAGAAGGAAGGCTGTCATTGTTTCCGGCATCAACATTTGTTGAAGCGATTGAGAGAAATAATGAGAACATAAAAAATATAAACAAAAGCTTAAGAATTTTTTTCACAATTCCTACCCCCATAATTAAGGACCAATCCAGCACCATCCGCCATATTTGTATAAGAGCCAAGGTCCATATGTTGTTCCGTCCGCAGGATGACCAAGCTTTTCAAGTGCTTCTTTAATTAATCTATCACCAATATCCAACCATTCACTTCTATAGTGCCCTTCACCTGTCTTTTCATCTACAAGATAGGGTTGTCCCATAAAAGGTTCTTCCGTACCTAAATCTCCATGCTGAATCGGTGTTTTACCACGGTCTATCCTACCAAGTTCCGTCGCACATCCTTGCTCTTCCCCCAGCACTCCCGATGGGCCAACCTTTAATACTACCTCAGTCCCGTCTGGCTTGATAAATGTATCCCCTTCTATTGCCATGGGTCTGTTTGGGTCGTCATACCTGAGTATCATTGGCTCTCTTTCTGCTTCAATCTTCGGAATTACAACCTTAGCTCTTTCTCTCTTATCCAGATACCTTACAATAAAAGCGGCGGCCTGAGCTCTTGTAGCTATATCATTAGCTGCAAAACGCCCATCAGTATAACCCGATATTATCCCTGAGCCGTATACAATGAGAACATCCGCCTTTTGATTTTCAGATATTTGATTGTAGTCCTTGACAACAGTAGATAAAGGCTTACACTCTTTTTCTGTAAGTGGATTATCCTCAAACTTCTTGTATGCCTTAACAATAATCTTAGCCATTTCGCCTCTTGAAATAGGCTCCGACATATTTGACGGAACATATTCTCCAAGTTCCAAAATCCCTATATCTTCTGCTTTTTTTACATCCAGAGCCGCCCAATGATTAAAAGATGGGGTCAATCCTTCCAACCCTTCAGTTCCATACATGGCTCTAATAATTAGCTTTATAAACATAGCCCTTGTAACCGTATCCAGCGGATCAAGGGTGTTGTTTACAGAACCGTCAAGAGCGCTTAAACCCACAAGCTTTATCATGACACTCATATACCAATCACCTTTTTTTACATCCGTATACTTCTCAAGAATAGCTGTTTCGAGGTTGATATACATTTTTGTATCTATGTCGTTTACTGATTTTATACTATTTCGCAATTCGTTGATATTATTATTACCTGCTGCCACCAGAGGTGATGAAAACAAAGGAGTTACTAGAATAATAAGAATTAAGAGAAAAGACAAAACATACTTTTTCATAGGGCAAATACTCCTGACAAATTTTTGGACAATAAGATTTATTGATAACATACTATTGGCAGCCTGATCTATAAGTGATTAAGTTATCTTTATGTGAAAATGGGATAAACTTATTGCCTCTACATATATTAACAAAAGCATAACATTATATTATATATTATGTCAATAATAACCAACGCATGTAATATGAGTAAGAGGGACGGTGACTTTTACTCATTTTTAAGACATACTCTTGAGTAAAATGAGTAAAAGTCACCGTCCCCTTTACTCCTTGTCATGTTTAGTGATGAAGTGATAAAATAAACTCATTATTTAATGGACGAGGTGTTGTCTTGAAAACTATAAAGAGAATCTCAAATAGAGTGTTCGCAATTTTAATATTAGTTGTTGCATTACTGCTAAACGGCTGTTCAAATAACCAGGGGGGAAATAATAATCCTACTCCTACAAATAGTGCAGATTCGTCACCAGTATTAACTCCTACTCCTACCACCACTCCGGTTTCCACTCCTACTCCAACTCCTGAGCCTTCTCCCACACCCATCACTGCCACCATAGTAGCTGCAGGGGATTGTGTAATACATTATGATCTTCAAAAGGATGCAAAAATCGAAGGCGAAGACCGATATGATTTTAATCATATGTTCGAAGAAATAAAGCCTTTCATAGAGAAAGCTGATTATAGCATTGTAAGCTATGAAGGGGCTGCAACCAGTAATAGAAATGATTATGCCGGATTTCCTTATTTCAATTGCCCTCCAGAATTGTTCGATGCATATAAAAATGCGGGTTTTGACTTGGTTAACACCGCTAACAACCATCAGTTGGACAGAAAAGTAAAGGGGATGCTTGAAACAAGGGATAATATTTATAAAGCAGGTCTTGAGAATATAGGCTCTTATGACGGCCAAGAAGAGCAGCGATATATTATTAAAGACCTTAATGGTATAAAAGTAGCCTTTATGTCTTATACCTACGGTAGCAACGGCAATGAAGGATTACTTACTTCTCAGGAGATTTCTAAGTATTTAGCTTTTTTTGATAAACCAAGGATGGAAAAAGAAATAAAAGAAATGGAAGAGAAAGCTGATATTACAGTTGTTTCAATGCATTGGGGACATGAGTACTGGAGAAAGCCCAATGAACAGCAAATCAGCCTTTCAAATGAAATGTTTGAATGGGGAGTCGATATTATTCTAGGTTCTCATCCTCATGTTATTCAGCCCACAGAAATCCGCACGGTTAATGGAGAGACAAAATATATTGTTTACTCCATGGGGAATTTCTTAACTAATCAGTGGCATGAATGGTTTGACGACCCAATGGATAAAAAGTGGCTAAGAGAAGACAGCTTGATAGTTACCATAGAACTTTTAAAAGATCCGGAAACAGATAAAACTATAATAAACAAAGTTGTGCATACTCCGGCCTGGGTTAGCCGAGAAGGAATCCAAACAGATAATGTTACCCATAGAATACTTCCAATACCGAACCGTAACTATTATGATAACAGTCAGTATCCTGAAGAGATGATTAAGAAGGCTTATGATTCCTATGACAGAACCCTAGATTATTTTACAGATTATCAAGCTGAAAAATAGTAAAATATATAACAGTTAAAAACCTCTTATAGATAATTTTCTATAAGAGGTTTTTTTGTCTATTCTTTCTTTTTCTTTGCCGGGGCTTTGCTTTTTTCCCTTGTACCCTTGCTCTTTGTACCCTCTTTTTGCTGTTCCTCAATATAATCACAATCCGAATTGGCGCATTTATAGGTGATTATATTGCCTTTGGCTTTTTGGGTTACAAAGCTGGAGCATTTAGGACAAACCTTATCGGAAGGCATATCCCATGTCATAAAATCACATTTGGGATAATTTTCGCAACCTAAATACTTTCTACCCCTCTTCGTCTTACGATATATAACCTTGCCGGTGCATTTCGGACACTTAACACCGGCCTCTTCCAGGAAGGGCTTAGTGTTCTTACACTCAGGAAATCCGGGACAGGCCAGGAACTTTCCAAAGCGTCCGCTTTTTATAACCATATTTTTTCCGCAATTTTCACAAACAACGTCAGAAACCTCAACCGGCATTTCTATTCGGCTTATTGATTCTGCTTTCTTTACAGTTTCGCTAAAAGGACCATAGAATTCTTTCAATAGAGTTTTCCATTCAACACTTCCCTCTTCAACCTTATCAAGATTTCCTTCCATATTTGCTGTAAAATCTATATTTACTATGTCAGCAAAATTAGAGGTCATAAGCTGGTTTACAATCTTTCCTAGTTCTGTTGGGGCAAGTTGTTTCTTATTTCTCTCCACATATCCTCTGTTAATAATTGTACTGATGGTTGGAGCATAGGTACTCGGTCTTCCTATCCCCTTTTCTTCCAGTGTCTTTACTAAAGTTGCTTCAGTATATCTCGGCGGCGGCTCGGTAAAATGTTGATCGGAATCAGCACTGACTAAAGCTAGCTTCTCATTTTTATTTATTGACGGTAAAAGCTGTAATGCCTCTTCTTCATCGTCATCCCGGCCTTCAACATAAAGGGCCATAAATCCCTTAAAAATAAGTTTGGACCCGCTTGCCCTTAAATTGACTATTGTATTGCCAAGTGTTTTAGGCTTTCCTTCTATTTCAACAGTAATTGTATCATAAACTGCAGGCTCCATTTGACAAGCTAAGAACCTGTCCCAAATTAGCTTATATAGTTTATATTGATCAGTTGCAAGCGAAGACAAAAGGCTTTCGGGATCTCTGTCTACATATGATGGACGAATGGCCTCGTGAGCATCCTGAGCTGCCGATTTAGTCTTAAAATGTCTTGGCTTGGATGGCAAATAATCTTTTCCGAATTTCTCAAGGATGTACTTTCTCGCATCAGAAAGTGCATCATCAGAAATACGCACAGAGTCAGTTCTCATATATGTAATTAATCCAACTGAGCCCTCATTGCCTATATCAACACCCTCATAAAGCTGTTGGGCGACCATCATGGTTTTTTGAGCACTAAAGCCCAATTTTCGAGAAGCCTCCTGTTGTAGGGTACTTGTAATAAAAGGAGGAGCAGGTGTTCTCTTTTTTTCGCTTTTCTTTACATTGGATACCAGAAAATCTGAATCTTTTAAAAGAGCCAGAATATCATCGGCTTCGGTTTTATTCTTAATCTCAGACTTCTTCCCGTTTTTGCCGTGATAACGAGCCGCAAATGTGAGACCGTCTTCATTCTTAAACTTTGTATCTATGGACCAGTATTCTTCAGGTATAAAGTTTTCTATTTCAGTTTCTCTGTCACAAATAATACGGGTTGCCACAGATTGGACTCTTCCGGCACTTAGACCTTTTCGAACCTTCTTCCATAGAACAGGACTAATCTCATAACCAACGATTCTATCGAGTATACGTCGCGCCTGTTGAGCATCAACAAGGTTCATATTAATTTGTCTGGGATTTTTTACTGCATTTACAACAGCATTCTTTGTTATCTCATTAAATGTAATACGGCAATCGGTTTGAGGATCAATTTTTAATATGTGTGAAAGATGCCATGAAATAGCCTCCCCTTCGCGGTCAGGGTCGGTCGCAAGGAAAACTTTTTCAACGTTTGTGGCATCTTCTTTCAGGTTTCTTATGAGCTCGCTTTTTCCTGCAATAATAATATACATGGGATTAAAATCATTTTTTATGTCAACACCCAGATGGCTCTGAGGAAGATCCCTGATATGCCCCATTGATGCAGCGATTTTATAATCAGTTCCCAAATACTTTCTGATAGTTTTTGCCTTTGCCGGTGACTCTACTATAACGAGATACTTTGACATTCTTTCCTCCAGTGTATCAAGAAGGTTTTTTTCCCTTTTAACATGAGTAATAGTATCATTGATATTTTATTTTGTAAACCGTGTTTTTATTCTGAATGGTTTTTCCAAAATATAATGGAATATGTTTATTACTTTCTCTTGGGCATTCAACAAAACCATCGGCATTTATGACAGTATATCCCGAACAACACTTAGGTATATACTGCAGATAGTCCTCGTCAACTAGTAAAACATCGTAAGCTAAGTTATAATTGAAAATACCATCTTATAAATTGGTTTCCGTATAATGCAGTAAAGAAAGTTGCACTAATTATAAATGGACCAAAAGGAATAGCGCTTTTTCTGTCTTTAATTTTAAATATAAGAAGTATAATACTAGTTATACCACCAATAAATATTGTTAAAATTAATGTTAACACAGTCAGCTTCCAACCTAAAAATAGACCAATAGGCATAAAGAGCTTAACATCTCCCATACCCATTGCACCATCGTTTTTGTATATGATAAGACCAAATATGGCAATAATAAATAATATCCCCGATGCTGAAACCATACCGATCAAAGGAGTATACCACAATGTCGATTCATAAATTGCAAATGGCTCGACAAATACATGGTAGGCAAAAACCGCTGCACCCCCTATTAGTCCGGTCAGTACCAATCCATTTGGTATTATCATGTGTTTTAAATCAATAAAGAAAACGGGGACTAGAATTGTGAATAAATAAATCAAGCCTGCGGTTTCAAAAGTAAAACCGTATCTTAAATAAGTTACCAGCCAAATGACGGCAGTCAATAATTCTACCATGGGATATTGAATTGAAATGGGTTCTTTACAATTCCTGCATTTTCCTTTTAAAAATATGTAACTCAGAACAGGAATCATATCTACTGCTTCTAGACGGTTATTGCATTTTGGACAACCCCATGGTGGATATACAATGGATTTTTCCAACGGAATGCGATATATACATACATTTAAAAAGGAACCAACACATAATCCTGCTATAAAAATAATAATTTTAATAAATAATTGGAATCCAGCTGATGAAATATCAATCATCAAATCAATCCCTTCATCTTTCGTGCTTTGTATAACTCATCGGATTCAGGAATAGTAATCTTAATAGAAATATCTTCATCCTTTAATATAAAATCCTGCCCGAATGTTATCCGACCTATTTCTGAAGCTTTGATATCATTTTGATTTAGAATTCTAAGTAATTCCTCCCCATTTGGAGTGGTTATCAACATAGAGCCGCTTGATATTAACTTTAATGGATCCAATGAAAGAAATCTACATATGCGTCGTGTCTCTTCAAGTATCGGAATGCGCTTTTTATATATTTCCACACCATATCCGCTGGCTGTTCCGACTTCCCATACAGCGCCAAGAACGCCTCCTTCTGTTACATCATGCATACTGCTTACTCCGAATTGGGCAGCCAGCAAACCTTCTTTGACAACACTTATTGAACTTAAGAGGTTCTTAGACGATGAAACAAATTCTTCACCAAATTCTTTTATCAGCTCCTCTTCAAAAAGCCAAGCTAATATTGCCGTACCTTCTGTTGCAGCAAATTTGGTCAGTATAATTGAATCTCCAGGTTTTGCTCCATTTGTCGTAATAAGGTTATTTCTTTTTGCCTTTCCGATTGCCGTAATACTTAATACCATACGATTAACCGCATCAGTAACTTCTGTGTGACCACCTAAAATGTCAATCTTCATAGCAGATGAAGTTTCCTTAATCTGCTTAATAAGCTTTTCTAATACATCAAGTTCTGTGTTTACAGGTGCAAGAATTGTAACCAATATGCCGATGGGCTCTGCTCCTGATGAAGCCAGGTCATTTAGTGCTATATTTATTCCAAGAATTCCAATCTCGTCATCAGCTCCTGTTATAGGGTCAGTGGTTACTACGCATAAATCTCCCGAAAAATCAAGAGCGGCACAATCCTCACCTATTCCAGGCTTTGTAAGTACTTCTGCACGCTCCGGTTCTGAAAATTCTGACAACAATTTTTCTAATATATCGTTTGGTATCTTACCTATTTCCAACTTCAATTATTTCTCCTCCTTAGTAGCGGCCATGATATCCTTTACTTCTTGATATAAATCACGGGCATTGTCTATAAGCCTCTGAGGTATTTTAGCCTTTTGCTGCGGATCAGCAAAACTCATAATAAGCCTGCTTAGCCATTGAACACTTTCCTCATAATGGTCTAACCTTTTATTTAGCTCACCGATTATGTAAAGACAAGTATACTGATCAAGCTTTCCCTCCACAGTCAGATCTTCCTGACTGTATGCTTCCATATAGTTCTTTAATGCGTGTTCCATAAACTTTTTCTCATATTTTTCTTCATTCTTGTATCGATAAAGCCATGCAATTCTCATACAAATCTTAGCTAATTCTGATTTAGGTGCTTCCATATCCTGAAGGTTCAATAAAACCAGTTTAAAAGCCTCAAGAGCCTTTTCATTATCCCTATGTCCTGTAAAGCTTCGCTTAGTCCACCTTTGGGTTATTTTTTCTTTAATCTTGGCACGTTCATATTTGTTTATATTCTTAAAATTAGTAATATGAGCACCATAACCGCACTCAGGACATATTATTGCCTCATAGAGCAGAGGGTTTTCACCTTCATAGTATGGACAGAAATCAGTATCCTGTTTCAATAATCTTATTGTCTTTGACCTTACCTTTGTAAACTCAATATCTGTATTGCAAACAGGGCATTCAATATGTGAATTATAAATTGTACTGTATTCAGCCATTAATATTCGTCCCTTCAAATCTAAGCGTTATAATTCAATTACCACATTAAGCCCAAAGATTAAACAACTATATTTTTAATGTTTCGGTCTGGGATATGGCGTTGCTGATAAGATTCTCCTCGTCAAGAAGCTTCTCGTACTCAAGGGTTCTTGTAAGAGATGGTTTGGTAACCGGATGCTTAGCAACAAAAACCGTACAACAGTCTTCATATGGAAGAATGGATGTATCAAAAGTATCTATTCTTTTTGCTATCTCTATCACTTCATTTTTATCCATACCAATTAAAGGGCGATATACAGGCAGTGTGACGGCATGATTGGTAACTAGCATACTTTCCATAGTCTGACTAGCAACCTGTCCTATAGCCTCACCTGTGATAAGGGCAAGGGATCCGTTTTTTTCTGCTATCTTTTCAGATATTTTCATCATATATCTGCGCATTATTATTGTAAGATATTCTTGAGGGCACTTCTGGTTGATTTCTAATTGGATTTCAGTAAATGGCACAATATGAAGAGTTACGCCCATACACCATTCGGCTAATTTCCCGGCAAGCTTAATAACCTTATCCTTTGCTCTGTCACTGGTATAGGGATGACTATGAAAATATATGGCTTCGAGCTCTACTCCCCTTTTTGCAATCATCCAACCGGCAACCGGACTGTCTATCCCACCTGAAAGGAGCAGCGAAGCTTTTCCGCCTGTGCCGGTAGGCAATCCTTTTGCTGCCGGAATTATTTGTGAATACAAATATGTTTCTTCACGGACCTCAATATATAGAATAAAATCCGGATTATGAACATCTACTTTTAATTGGGAAAAGTTATCCAATATATGCCCTCCCAAATCAGCACAAATCTGAGGAGAATTGAGAGGAAATTTCTTATCTCCACGCTTTGCCTCAACTTTAAAAGTTTTTAGCTGTTTTTTGGCTAATAGATCAGCGACCACTTTAATTGCTGCTTCCTTTATTATTCCATATTCCGAGGATACTTTTATTACAGGGCTGACAGAAGCTATACCAAATATTTTACTTAGTCTGATCATAGCCTCATCCATATCAAAATCATTGTCGTTGGATTCTATATAAATCCGGCTTTGAGATTTTGTAACCTTTACAATTGCGAGATTCGCAAGATTTCTCTTTATATTGCTAATTAGCTTATTTTCAAATACATACTTATTAAGACCCTTTAAAAAGATTTCCTCATATCTTACTAAAATAATGTGCTCCATTAAAAATGACCTCACTTAATATTGTATTTTATCCATAATGTTCTTTATAGCCTCTGCAACTATGACCGCCTCATCTTCAGTATTAAAGGAACCAAAGCTAAACCTTATAGCTCCTTCTGCCCAGGCTTGAGGAGTCCTCACCGCTTTCAGTACATGGCTTATCGTATCCTTCTTGGAATGACATGCCGAACCGCTTGAAACATATATCTCCTTCATTTCAAGATAATGAAGCAATGTTTCTGATTTTATTCCTTTAAATGATATATTAAGAATATTTTCGACCCCATCCGGCGGTGAATTTACTCTTATTTTAGAATCAAGAGCAGTAGTAAGTTCGTATATCAACCTATCTCTTATTCTTTTATTATTAGCCTGATCTTCTTTTATGTTTTTAATCTTAGTGCATGCCGCCAAACTAAAGCCGGCAATGCTAGGAACATTTATGGTACCCGAACGCATTTTTCGTTCATGTCCTCCCCCATGCATCATAGGATGCAGTCTGGTTCCCTTTCTCATATAGAGCATTCCGACGCCTTTTGGTCCGTGGATTTTATGGGAGCTGAAAGAAATTAAATCAGCCATCATATCCCTTGTATTTATTGGAATCTTACCATAGCCCTGAACAGCGTCAACATGAAAAATTGTCTTTGTATTATTTGCTTTGATAATCTTAGCTGCTTCAGTAACCGGTTCTATCGTACCTAGTTCATTGTTGACAGCCATGATATTAACAAGTATAGTATCTTTTCTGAGCTTGTTCTTCAAATCCTCAAGTTTAACTTTCCCGTACTCATCAACATCAAGATATTCAAGCTCATAGCCTATTCTTTCCAGTTCCTTCAATGTCTCCAAACAAGCCGCGTGTTCAATGGGTGATGATAAAATATGTGAACCTGACCGTTTAAGAATTTCAGCTGAGCCTTTTAATGCCATGTTATCTGATTCAGTGCCTCCCGAGGTAAAAATAATCTCATCGGGCTGAGCCTTAAGGGTATTGGCAATATTTGTTCTTGATTCTTCAAGTATACGCTCGGAACGTATTCCAAGATTATGGAGTGAAGATGAGTTCCCGAAGTCCTCCAGCATAATCCGGGAAATTAATTCAACAACCTCTTTATATGGCTTTGTTGTTGCACTGTTGTCAAAATATATCATTTATTTGCCTTCCATTTCCATACCAAACGGTTTATATATCTAGGCCGCGAGCCTCAATTCCTTTTGAAGAAACCTCCAGAAGTACATATGTTTTTGCTCCGGAACCGCGCGAATGACTTAAACTGCCAGGATTAACAAAAAGTATTTGCGATCGTACTTCAATATAAGGAATATGAGTATGTCCAAAAAGTACCGCATCTACTCTTTCTGTTACAGCCTTTGCCTCCAGCCTTCCTATACTGCTTTTAACATCATACCGATGTCCGTGAGTAATTAGTATGCGTTTTCCCTCAACTTCTATAACGACATCGGTTGGTGTGTCAAATACAAAATCACAATTCCCCGGAACCATAAAATATTCAATATCCGGAAATCGCGTCTTTAGTATAACAGCATCTTTATAAAAATCCCCTAAATGTATTATCCCATTAATTTGGGGATACATTTTAATTAAATCTTTAGCGGTAAAAATATCTCCATGTGTGTCGCTTATTACGAGAAATAGTTTCATTGTTAGCTCCGGTTTTTAAGTTTTGTGGCAAGTAATTCAAAAGCTTTCCCTCGGTGGCTAATTCGATTTTTAGTATCGGAATCCAATTGTGCCATGGTTTTCTGATATCCAGGAACAAAGAAAACCGGATCATAACCAAACCCGTTATTGCCTTTTGGTTCAAAGGCAATTTTTCCCTCTATGGCACCGGAAAACGTAATCTCCTCCGTGTCAGTCACAAGGCAAGCAACACATCTAAACCTGGCTGAGCGATAAATATCCGGTATTCCATCCAAAAGTGCAAGAATCCCTTCATATTTTCTTTCATCAGATGCATTATCCATAAACCTTGCTGAATAAACACCGGGTGCGCCATTTAAAAAATCTACCTCTAAACCGCTGTCATCTGCAACAACCAGGCCTCCGACTATTTTATGAATTGCTCTTGCTTTTATAATGGAATTTTCCTCAAAGCTATTACCTGTTTCTTCAACATCTATGTCAACACCAATATCTTTAAGAGAAAGCACCTCATAGTCATAGCCATCTAATAATCTTTTTATCTCTTTAACCTTACCAGAATTATTAGTTGCAATAATAAGCTTTTTCATAAAGTCTTCTTACCTAATAGAGCATTTTTTTGGATATCGATAATCTTCTCAATCCCCTGTTTTGCAATATCAAGTAATTTATCTAATACTTCACGATCAAAGGGACTCTCCTCTCCTGTGGCTTGCACCTCAATAAGCTGCCCAGAGGCAGTCATAACAACATTCATATCTACAGTGGCATTTGAATCTTCCTGATAGCACAAATCTAAAAGTTCAGCACCATTTACATATCCTACGCTGATGGCAGCAACAAAGTCCTTAATTGGTATTTCACTGATTATCCTATTATTAACCAATGTACCGCATGCATCCATAAGAGCCACAAATCCACCTGTGATAGCGGCTGTTCTGGTACCGCCGTCAGCTTGGATTACATCACAGTCTATAGTTATAGTTCTTTCTCCTAGCAGTTTAAAATCCATAACAGACCGAAGTGATCTTCCTATAAGTCTTTGTATCTCATTTGATCTGCCATTTATACGCAGTGCATTTCTGTCCCTGTTGTTTCGGGTGGATGTAGCTCTGGGAAGCATATCGTATTCAGCAGTAACCCAGCCTTCACCGGTACCTTTTTTAAAGGGCGGTACCTTTTCTTCAACACTTGCTGTGCAAATGAGCTTCGTTTCTCCAAACTCAACTAAAACAGAGCCTTCAGCATACTTATTAAAGTCTCTGGTAAGTCTAATATTTCTCAATTCATCGTATTTTCTTCCGTCTACTCTGCCTTTGTCCATAATAACCTCTTTTTTTTAATAATGTTATCACATGTATAGCATGTTATCCAGTATTTAAAAATATACTTTATCAGGACTTGAATAAGGTATCCTTGAAGCGAGGCAGCGTCCCTCGAAGCACAGCCTCATAAAAACCATTAAATAAAGCAGCCCATAATAATGCCTTTGCCGATATAACTCAAGTTTATATAAAATTATGAGCTTTGCTGCGAGAAGTAAGGATTCTTATTCAGGATAACGTTGAAACGGGCAAATAGCCCGTTTCTTTTTTACGCGTATTTATATAACAATACAGTCTATGAACCGTTTATGTTTTTATAATTTAAGTCGTCAGGCTAAAACTATTACTTAACATAAAAATTTTCAAGTTTAGCGGCTAAAGCCTGCAACGATTTAGCGCTCCGGGCCAACATCCTGTTTCTAGTCGCGCTCGCTACGCAATCCTTGCTCCGCTTTAAATCGTACGCAGGCACGCCGCTTAATAAAGATTTAAATAGAGTACAAATAATTGCATAGTAAATGTTTTTGCGCAGTCTGACTATTTATTTAGAATTTGAATAATGCTGTTTGCCAATGACTCTGCTGCTTTCTGGATAAATGAGTCAGTATTCAGTAAAGCTAAATCTCCCGGATCTGACATACAGGCTACCTCGGCCAGGATAGCAGGCATTTTAGTATCTCGAAGAACTACAGTGTTCTGCCTGGCTGAAAGGCCCAAATTACCGGTTTTCAGATCTTTTACCATATTCTCAAGCATAATATTAGCATAAGCCTTCCCATTATAGCTTGTATAATGATAAAGAACCATTGATCCCTTCATTCCGCTTGGCATACTATTATTATGGATACTAACAAAGACTGTAGCGTTCTTACTATTAGCAAATTTCACCCTATCTTCAAGGCTTACATAGACATCTGTGGTACGAGTCATATAGACATTGACACCCTTGGATTTCAATATGGCTTCGCATCGTAAAGCAATGTCGAGATTATATGTTTTCTCATAATAACTATTAATCACTGCCCCAGGATCACTTCCGCCATGACCTGGATCCAGAACCACAACCTTTGAGCTACTTACAGGGGTACTGGTTGAAGCAACAGAAACATAAAGCTCATCAGCACTTGATCCCGGGGTTATCTCTAATTTTTTACCGGCATCAACCTTCTCAATAGTAAGGAATGAACTCTGGGCAGTTGAAAATATGGTTATAGACTTTATTACACCATCATTTATTGTCATCGATCCATTTCCTAAATTGACAATGTTCACAGGTATCATGAAAGTAACAGAACCTTTTCCCTGGTCATCTATTATTATCTTATCTTTATAACTATTGTATTTACTTACTATACTTGAGCCCATCAGTCTTAAGACGGTTTTTCCGTCTCCCAACCCTGCCTTTATGTTACTCGGTGAATTTGATGGTTGTGTAGTTGTTGACGGAGTAGGACTAGTCGACGGTGCTGGTGTTGACGAAGGCTTTGGTGATGCTACAGGAGTAGTAGTAGGTACAGGAGAATTTACAGGTAAAGATGTATTACTTCCATTAATCAAAAAAATAGAACTTCCTCCTGAAACGGTATGGGAATATGTTATCTTCTCAGGATAAGAAATACGAATAATTGTACTGTCTTGTTTTAGATTATAGCAAACAAGTATCCCGTGAATTACTGAATTTCCACTTAAAAATCCATCAGTAAATCTGGTGTCCTTCCCAGGTATAGTAATTTGAATTAGCTTTTCCTTCTCTCTGATCTCAAACCTCGGAGTATTTCCTACTGTTGTTTGAGTCAAACTAATACCAGTTAATTCAATTTTGCAGGTTTGCCCTGATAAGGACCAAGAAAGCGGACCGTTTTTTGTTATTACTGATGACTGATTTGAACCGGACGAAGCGGGAACAGTTACTGTTGGTTGTGGGGTCGCCGAAGGTGTTGGAGTTGTTGACGGTTTTGGAGTTGTTGACGGTGTTGGGGTCGGAGTCGGAACAGTTGTATTGGTCGAACTTCCATTTAGCACCAATACTAAAGATTTTCGATCAGAAGAAGGCTTAAGTGAATAAACCGGCTTAACCGATGTTTCCACAACAACACTTGTACGTTTTGGATCGGACATGTTTGCTAAACGTACTTGAACGACAGAACCTTTATTGATATCAAACTTAATGGATTTTGAAACTGATACATTTGATATCTCAAATACAAGACGATAATTTTTTATTGATCCTTCAGGAGCAATAATATATTGCCTGACGATATCTGTAGAAGTAGAGAAAATACGTATTTCTTCAGAATTGTCATTCTGTAGGTATGTAACTTTTGAAACAGTTCCTCCTGTTGAAATTTCCAGAGCATTTGATGCTTGAGCCTGAATGGGTAGATTAATGATAAGGGAAAAAATCAGGCAAAAAGCCAACAATATTGACATGATTTTCTTCATTCTTCACACCTCTTGAAGCTTTTCTTACGTACATTTGGTCTCTATTGTTAATTTTACCACGATTTTTGCGGTTTAAATTAAACAATAAGATTACAAATTTTTTAAAAACCTAATCAAAATTATATATCGGCTTTTTTGGGTGATCAGATTCGCTATATGAGAAAAAACATCCGCAAAATTTTTGCATATAGTAATTTTTGCCTCTGGAAATCTCCCTCCCTTTCCTGTAAAGCTCTCTGAAATCTTCATAATAAAAATTAAGACCGTATTTATCAGCAATAGAGTATCCCATTCTTTTTATGAGTTCATGATCCTGATATGGGCTGATAAGTAGGCTTGTAGTAAAACTGTCGTAAGAATTCTCTTTTGCAAACTTGGCTGTGGCATCAAGTCTCAAGGAGTAGCACGTATTGCAGCGAACTGCTTTATCATTTTTCAAATTGTTCTTCCAGTATTCCAGCTTGTTATCATCTTGAAAGCTAACTGGTAAATTAAAATCAGAGGACATTCTATTCACTGAATCCATGCGTTTCTGGAACTCTTCCATCGGATGTATATTGGGATTATAGAAAAAGCCCTCCAAAACCATGTCGGGCTTTTTCATAAGCGCATCTGTTATGGCTACGGCACAAGGTGCACAGCATATGTGTAATAAGAGTTTCATATAGATCCTTTCATAAAGAGTTATGTTTCATTTACAATTGCAAAATTGCATACCGGCTTTTAACTCATGACCACATGCATATTGTATTGGTGTCATTCTTTTACATGATTCAGCCTGAATTTCAATTATATGAATTACTCCATCCAAAGTTTTAACCCACATTCCATTTGAGCTTATTAATAGTATTGTGCCGGGGCAAATCCGAGTATCATTAATAAAATCCGATAATTCATCAGGATAATTTATCAAACTTGAACAACATATTTTTATTCTAATTCCACACAATTCGGTGTAAGCTCCAGGCCATGGGGTTGTCCCCCTAATTCTATTATGAATAGTTAAGGTCGGCTGCGCCCAATCAATTAGCCCTGTGTTTTTATCAATTTTTGAAGCATAGGTAACCTGGTTCTCATCTTGCTTTTCAGGCTTTAGTTCACCATTTTCCAATGCTTTTAAAGTTTTTATTAATGTATTGGCACCAAGTAAAGACATCTTATCATAAAGTTCTCCTGCCGTCATATCGATAGGTATATCTATCTCTTCTTTTAGAAGCATATCCCCAGTGTCCATTCCAAGCTCTGTATACATTGTTGTTATTCCGGTTTTGGTATCACCATTTATTATAGACCATTGTATTGGAGCGGCACCTCTGTATTTAGGCAACAATGAACCATGAACATTTATAGTACCGTATTTGGGAATATCTAACAAGCTCTTAGGCAAAAGCTGTCCATAAGCGCAAGTAATAATTAAATCCGGACTGAGCTGTGCAATTCTTTGGATTACATCAGGCTCTTTTGAAAGCTTTTCTGGCTGCAAAACAGGTATACCAAGTGATTGGGCATATTCCTTTACTGGTGGCGGCATGATCTTAAGGCCTCTTGTACCTCTTCTTGTACTGTCAACCTTAGTAACAACTCCAACTATTTCATAATTATATTCAATCAGGGCTTTTAAAGATGGAACGGCAAAATCAGGCGTTCCCATAAATAGTATTTTCATCTTTAATTATGTCCTCTTTCTGTTTCCTCATAAAGATTAATAAATCGTAAGCTTTCTATTCACGGATGTTTTTACGTTTTTGCGATGCAAAATTTTCGTCTTGATATATGACGAAAAAGTAAAAACTCCCAAAGAGAATAAAAAAGCACAGCTTTCTATTCACGGATGTTTTTACGTTTTTGCGATGCAAAATTTTCGTCTTGATATATGACGAAAAAGTAAAAACTCCCATAAGCGAATAAAAAGCGTAAGCTTTTTATTCGCTTTCTTCAGTATTTTCATATTCAATAAACTCAATAACCTTCTCGTCAAAAAGTATACCGTCCAGATGGTCCAGTTCATGACAAATACAGATGGCTAGAAGCCCCGTCCCCTCTGTTCTTACTTTCTTACCTTTTGGGTTTAAGTATTCCACTACTACTCTTGCCGGACGCTTTACTTTACCATAAACACCCGGAACACTTAAACAACCCTCTACTTCAAATTGCTCTCCCTCAGATTCAATGATTACAGGATTAATCATCTCAATTAAGCCGTCTCCTACGTCAATAACAACTATTCGCTTGAGAATTCCCACCTGAGGCGCAGCAAGCCCTACACCGTTTCCCTTTTCATACATGGTATCTTTCATATCGACAAGAAGTTCAAGGACTCTCTCATTTATCTCCTTAACTTCCTTACATTTTTTATTTAATATTTCATCACCTTTTTGTACTATTTTTCTTATTGCCATATTAAAACTCCTCATATTGATTTCTATAGTCTTAAAACTAATATAAATTAGCCAGGATGTATCTCCTAATGATAGTATACTATGATTCAACATAAATAAAAAGATATACATTGGTGGGACAAGGGGACAGGTACCTTGTCCCTATATTCTACCGATTACACTCTTTGGTATTCCTGTTACTCTTGATATCTGCCTTATTGTAACCCCCTTAATTTCTTTTAGCTCTCTTATTATTTTCTTTCTTTTATCTTTATCTATGTTATGTATTTCACTGCTGCTTTTTAGACCTAGTTCTATTAGATAATTTTTAATTTCATCATCCGACAGGCGAGTTTTCTCCTCATCTTCCAGACAAATATCAACGTTTCGCTCTTCTGTATTCTTAATGAATAATTCAAGTGCTTTTTCTCTGTCAACAGAAAAAAACTCCAGGATAAAATTCGTATCTATAATTGCATTATTGTTTATATAATCATTATAACTACTCCACTTATATTCTTGGGTACTTTTAACCAAGCCCGCTATTACTGGATTTTGATGAATATATCTTAGGACTGTTAACAAGTATGCGTCATCTTCGACAACTTCACTTTTATACCGCTCTTGAAACAGGTGACCACACCTCTCATACTTCCAGTTATACCAGTAGACATAACTACTACAAATCCTTTTTATTGCATTTGGAAGTACCTCTTCTGTTTCATGTAATAACAAATGGATATGATTGTCCATTAGACAATAGCCATATATATCATATTTGCTGATTGTCTTAAAACGACCCATTGTATCTAAAAACTTAATTCTATCTTCATTATCTTCAAAAATTGTCTGCTTGTTAATACCCCTTAGCATTATATGATAAATACCTGTATTACTCTTTTTTCGTGCATATCTTGGCATAAAAATCACCCAAAAATATTTTATTAAATAGGGACAAGGTACCTGTCCCCTTGTCCCATTCCTTGGCCCAGATTATCTTGCTACCTTAATTATCTATTACAGGCTTCTTCCTTAAAATATAACTCCAGTATCCTGCCTCAAATAAGTATAATAAACCGCATATAATTAAAATCATGTCCGTACCAAAGTCATATTTTATGCTAGAAAGAAGTATAATAATACCACATAATTTTAATAAACCTAATACCCTATAAATCCAGCTATCTTTATACTCTTCAAGCAAGTTTTTAATCGACCTAAGTAACCTAAAGGAAAAAAATAAGATTATTAAAAAGACTATAAATATTATCACAGCCAAGTAATCATTGTTGACATTTAAACAACCGATCAGTATACTCATTATTCCCATTGCCAAATTACCCTTTATTTCTTTTTTTATAGTATTCATACCTACTTCTCCCAATAAAATACTGCATATTTAGTATACAATAAGTGATTGGAAAATTACACCTTTTATCTTGAATATTTTTTTGAAATTTAATGACTTATTAACAAAATAGGGACAAGGTACCTGTCCCCTTGTCCCACTTAATCAACATCAACACTTATATCAGTGTTGCCTATTCTTAGCTTAGGAAAGACATCCAGAATTTCATTCATTAGTTTGATAAGATTATTTATCTGGCTCATTTTAATAATAATTCTCCATCTTGCCCGGTTTTTAATTACAAAAACGGGAGATGGTACTACTTCCGAACACTGAAAATCATCAGTATTACCGAAGTTTTTAATAATATGTGCCCTGACAGCTTCTGTGCATTCCCTTGCTTCATCCTGATTTTCACCTGACACAACGATGGTGCCAATATGGCAAAAAGGCGGTGAATACATGATTTGTCTCATAGCAATCTCTTTTTGATAGAATGCTTCATAATCCTGTGCTATGGCTGTTTGTATAGCATAATCATCAATATTATAAGCCTGAAGAATTACTCGCCCGCTCTTAGCGCCTCTCCCTGCGCGTCCGGAGGCTTGTGTTATAAGCTGAAAAGTACGTTCACTTGCTCTATAATCACTGCTGAAAAGAGATGCATCTGCAGACAGAATTCCCACTAAAGTGACATCTGGAAAGTCATGACCTTTGGCTACCATTTGTGTTCCAATGAGTATATCACCTTCCTTGTTACGAAAGGCATTCAATATTTTTTGATGGCCATGTTTACCGCTTGTAGTATCCATATCCATTCGTATAAGCTTAAAGCCTTCTGAATGGTTTTTAAGTTCTTCTTCCACCTTTTGGGTTCCAGTACCAAATGCTTTGATTTTTTTGCTCGTGCATTGTGGACAAACCCTGGGTATTGGTTCTGAATATCCGCAATAATGACAGATCACCTGCTTGTCATGGGTATGCACAGTCAGTGAAACACTGCATCTGGGACATTTCATTGTGAAGCCACACTCCCGACACAATAAAAAAGTAGCATATCCCCTTTTATTTAAAAATAAAATGCTCTGCTCATTATTCATTTTGTTTAGTATTAATTCTTGTTCAAGCCTTCTGCTTAAAACACTTCTATTGCCCTCTTTCAATTCTTCCCTTAAATCAACAACGATTGTCTTGGGTAAGGGCATTGAATTTGGACGGTTTTTCATTGTCATTAAGCCTATTTTCCCATTTACTGAACGGTAATAAGTTTCTACAGATGGAGTGGCTGAACCTAGTACTAAAAGACATCTATTCATATTACAGCGCGCTCTGGCTATCTGCCTTGCATCATATTTTGGTGTGTTTTCTGATTTATAAGTAAGCTCGTGCTCTTCATCTATAATAACAATTCCTAAATTACTTACCGGTGCAAATATGGCTGAACGTGCGCCAATAACAACATCAACTGAGCCTGCCATAATTTTGCGCCATTGGTCATAACGTTCACCTTGTGAAAGGCGGCTGTGCTGTATGGCCACCCTATTGCCGAATCGTGCCGTGAAACAACTGGTCATCTGAGGAGTCAAAGATATTTCAGGCACCAGCACTATTGCAGTCTTGTTGTTTTTAATAACTTCTTCAATTAGTCTTATATATATTTCAGTCTTCCCACTCCCGGTTACACCATGAAGCAAGACCTCATTAAGTTTATTATCATTTATCAGAGGAACTGTTTCTCTCAATACATTTTTTTGTTCATCTGTAAGAGTTATATCTTTGGGTATTTCACATTCCAGATTATCAAAGGGATTTCTATCTACTTCCATTTCACAGTAGGAAATCCAACCTTTTTTAACCATTGCACGGATTGTTGCATGGGACACTCCATCAATTTGTAGCAAGTCCTGAAGAGCACATATTTCCTCTGTCAATAAAACCTCCATGACACGGATTGGATGAATACTCTTTACCTTTCCTGCATCTATTAAAGAATCAAACTCTTCTTTATTGATTGCCGGGATAACAGCCTTTACAGTCTTTTCAGTGATTGGTTGAGCAAATGATTCATATTTTTGAACCAACCCGTTATTTACTAGGAATCGTATGTCCTTTTGTGACTCCTCATCTTTTACAATTTCCTGTTCGGGTAATCCTTCTTTTTTATTTAAAAGCATCATTAAAATTGCTTGCTGTGTTGAGCTTATAGATAATTTACCGGTATTTTCCGAATGATAGGTATCAGTTAAAATAAGCCAGCTTTGCTTTTTTAGGTTTACACCAGATGGAACCATTAGACGTATTGCATCTCCCCATGTACAGAAATATCTGGTTCTTATCCATTGGGCAAGCTTAATCATTTCTGCCGATAATAGCGGTGATTTATCAACTATTTCAGCTATTTCCTTGAGCTTTTTATCAGGCTCACCATCCCAAACGTTAATTATCCATGCTGATTTTAGTTGATTATTACGACCGAACGGAACCAGAACACGCACTCCGGGTATTACGTTTTCGGAATTGTGTTCTGCGATTATATAACTATATAATTTGTCAAAGCTTCTCGTCGCGTCAGCAAGCGCCACAGACGCAAGCAGCATAATATTACCCCCGTGAAAAGATCCTCGCCATGGGTGGCGTTGAATAAGTAAAGGCGAGGAAAAACCCCCGCCTCTATATAGTACATGTTTCTATTTCTTAAGTCAAAAAGGGATTTGTATTAAATACAAATCCCCTAATCTTAACAGGAATATTCCTTTTGAACATATTCTGGAATACTGCTGATATCTCCGTTGATAGAAAATATAAATTGTGTTTCAAATCTTTCAGTTAGATTTTTTACTTGGCTAAAAAAGTAATTATATTGTTCCTGATTAATATCATAATCTGACAACCCATCCACATAAATGGCTTTAATATCATAATTCTGGGCAATCAGTCCGCACATAAAGGAAAGTAGTTGATCCATTGTTTTTATGGGAAAATCTGTAATATTAACATACCGTATCTGATGTTTTAGGTTTGTTATGTGCGAAATTCCTCTGTTAATAAACACAACGTCTCCGATACTGCTATCAAAAAATTCATTCGCACTTGCTATCAGGTATTTTGTCTTCCCTATGCCTTTGTTTCCATAAACAACCTTTATCATGGGTATCGTCCCCTTTCTTATTCTTTTTTGTTATTGTTTTCTTTTACAACCTCCATTTTAGAGACTGAGATTTCATAGGCTATTCTCTCTTCCAGTTCATCATCAGAAACCTTCTTTTGATAAAGTCTGCTTTGAATACGTCCCCATACACGTATATTGTCGCCTATTTCAAAGCTACCGGCAAATCTTGCATTTCTACCCCATGCTATGCATGGAATATAGTCTGATTTATTGTATGCTCTGTTTACGGCTAGCAATATATCAGCTATTTCTCTACCAAATGGAGTTGTTCTGTACATGGGCTTTCTGCAGACAAACCCATTTAAACAGATTTGGTTCGGATTTTTGTTTGTCACCTCCTCTTCTGAAGGTTCTATTTCTCTTGCAAAAACAGTAAGCATAAGCTTATGCCCACTATTGCTGTTAAAATTATTATATGAACGAAATTGTCCTTCAACAATAAGATATAGTGACTCAACTAAGCTATCAGGACTAATCAATCTCTCGGAAAACATAACCGGTATATTGTCATAGGTATCACTTAGTCGGGGTACTTGAATATAAACTATGTAAAAACCTTCTCCATATACTTCGTGACTAAATTCAGGGCTTGATATTACCTTTCCAACAAGATTAACACTATTATTTTCCAAAGCCAAGTTTCCTGACATCTGAAACCCCAACTCCTCTCAAGTCTTTCGTATTTATCGAACATGCTACCTGATAATTATTATTCAACATCATGTTCGTTTAGAAGCAATCTTTACTTATTATATTTTACCTTAACATGATACCCTTTTTTAATAATAAAAAATAAATATAACCTTTTCATATTGAATCATATAATATATTTCACCATATTAACAGAGGATTAAACATGTTTTTTTATGAATCTTTTATTTGTCTTCCATCATAACGTATTTTATAATTCTCTTTCAACAGGATTTCAGATACTTTAACACATTCAAAACCATTATTTGTGAGGTTTTCAAGTATCAAGGGTAAAATTTCTTCTGTATGCTTGGTATCATTGTGAAATAAAATTATAGAACCATTTGATGTTCTTTTTGTAACACGATTATATATATCATGTTCGGATAAGGTGTCCTTCCAGTCCAATGAATCAACATCCCATTGTATAGTCTGATATTCCATCTTTTTTGCAACTTTTATTGTAGTAGAGCTGTACTCACCATAGGGTGGTCTAAACAAATTAACTTTACCCCCCGTAATTTCTTCAAGTATATCGGTACAAAGAGTAATTTCCTCCATTATTTTGTTTTCAGGAATTTTACCCATATGCTCATGAGAATATCCATGGTTTGCTATTTCATGACCTCTATCATAAATTAGTTTAACCATTTCCGGATATTTTTTAGCCCAAATTCCTACTATAAAAAATGTTCCTTTAGCATTATATTTATCAAGAGTGTCCAGTATATTAGGAATATCATCGGCTCCCCATGCACAATCAAATGTTATTGCACATTTTTTCCCTTCACATTCAACTGAGTAAATCGGTATATCATCACGATATCGGTTAGAGACCGGTTCAAAATATTCCTTAGCAATTAAAGAGTTGATAATCACAAGAATAATAACGGCAGCTATAAACAGCAAGGGAACATAATCCTTCTTGCGGATAATTAATACTCCCATAATGACTCCGCTTTAAGAACATGTTTCTGTTATGAATTTTATGCTTCTATAAATAAGTTATGCATGGACACATGATTAACATATAAATGCCTTAATCTAAGCTGTCACCATATATTTGCCATTGATGCTCTTTTTAACAAGACCATTTAATTCTAGCTCTAATAGAATTTCAAATAATTCAGTAAGTTCAATAGCTGTTTTATCTGAAAGCTCTTCGTCATATAAATCCTCAATTTTTAACGCGTTGACGACTTTTTTCTCTTTGGCTCCCAGGTTCGATATTTTATTCTTTTTTTTAGTCTTCCTTTTCTTTACAAGAGGAGTAGAACCAAAACTCAACTCATCAAGAATATCATCAACACTCAAAACAATCCTAGCACCATCTTTTATTAATTTATTAGTACCCATACTGTTAAAATTATTAATGTTTCCTGGTATTGCAAAGACATCCCGGCCCTGCTCCAATGCACAATTGGCTGTTATTAGCGAACCGCTTTTCATTCCGGCTTCAACAATGAGAGTCCCTACCGACATTCCGCTAATGATACGGTTTCTGCAAGGAAAATGACTTGTTGATGGAGGGCTTCCCGGAGGATACTCTGATATAACTGCTCCTGAGTTTACGATTCTTTCCATAATACCTCTGTTTTCTGGAGGATATATAATATCGACGCCGCAACCTAACACTGCAACTGTTGTTCCACCAGCCTCCAAAGCTCCGGCGTGGGCTGCCGTGTCTATTCCTCTTGCCAACCCGCTTACGATATTAATATCAGCCAAAGCAAGATTAAATGCCATTTTATTAGCTGTTTCAATTCCGTATCCCGAGGCCTTTCTTGAGCCGACTATAGCTATAGAATTGGCTTTGGGTATACTTCCTCTATAATAGAGAACTAGAGGTGGATCCGGTATATACTTTAGTAATTCAGGATAATCTTCATCAGAAAACGACAAAATATTGATGTTCTTTTTACTGCATGCCTCCAAGATTTGAGTAACCTCAGTATCCATTTCCACTCCATGATAATAATCATATTGTTGCTGAGAGAACCCCGCCATTAATAACATGTTTTTATCGGCATAATATACCTTCGAAGCGCTTCCTAGCTCAGTTACAACATTCAGCTTTATTTGAGTACGCAAATTTTCAATTCTACTTAGCTTAAGCCAAAACTTAAGTTCCTTATCCATTGCTTCGCCTCCTGTTAGCCTCTTAACGTACGGTCAAGGGCTCTATATTGAATTGCCTCAGCAACGTGCTTTGATTGTATGTATTCCGAGCCTTCCATATCGGCAATTGTTCGTGATACCTTCAAAATACGGTCGTGGGCTCTTGCACTTAAATTCAATCTGTCAAAGGCTGCTCTCAACACTCTTTTTCCTTCATCATTAACCTGGCAGAATTCCCTTACCATTGATCCCTTTAAATGAGCATTACAATAGATGCCATAGCTTTTGTATCGCTCCTGCTGTATTTTTCTAGTTTGATTTACACGTTTTTTTATTACTTCAGAACTCTCATCCAATTTTTCATTTTCTATCTCTATATATTTTAAGGTCGGTACCTGAATATGTATGTCTATCCTGTCCATTAAAGGTCCTGAAAGTCTTGATAAATAATTCTCAGCATCCTTTACAGAGCATGTACAATTTTTGGTGGGATCTCCGTAATATCCACATTTACACGGGTTAGCTGCAGCCACTAGCATGAATCTGCAAGGATAGGTTATAGAAGCATTGATTCTAGAAATATTAGCTATGCCGTCTTCAATAGGTTGTCTTAAAACATCAAGGGTTCTGCGCGGAAATTCCGGGATTTCATCAAGAAATAAGACCCCGTTATGTGCTAAACTGGCTTCTCCGGGCTTTGGTATGCTGCCTCCACCCACAAGGCTTACGGCACTAACGGTATGATGGGGAGAACGAAAAGGTCTTTCCTGTATAAGTGGTGAGTCCTGTGTTATAAGTCCGGCAACACTATAGATTTTGGTGATTTCAAGAGACTCATTGAAGGCCAGATCCGGCAAAATGGTAGGCAACCTTTTTGCCAGCATGGTTTTGCCAGATCCGGGACTTCCAACCATTATAAGATTGTGACCCCCGCTGGCTGCTACTTCGAGAGCACGTTTTGCATTTTTTTGACCCTTAACATCGGAGAAATCATCATGATATATGCACTGAGATGGTAAAAAAGATTCATTATAAGGTTCGTAACTTATAGGATTCAAGCCTGTAAAATGTTCAATTGCTTCTCTTAAAGTTTTAACAGGGTATATTTCAAGACCATGAATAACCGAGACCTCTCTATAATTCTGTTCCGGAACTATTATTTTCTTAAAGCCAAGTTCTTTTGCCGCTATAGCCTTGCAGAGCATACCAGAAATATGACGAACACTTCCGTTAAGAGCAAGCTCACCTGCAAGCATATAATCTTCTACTACTTTTTGGGGAATTATTTCAGCTGAGATCAGAATACTTATGGCTATAGGTAAATCAAATCCGGATCCCTCTTTCCTGGTGTCAGCAGGTGCAAGATTCACAGTAATTCGCTTAATGGGAAACTGATAACCTGAATTGTTAATAGCAGCTTTGACTCGTTCTCTGGCTTCTTTTACAGATGTATCACCCAAGCCAACTATATCAAAAGCCGGAATTCCGTTGGAAATATCCGATTCAACCCGAATCTGATAGCCTTCCAGCCCAATAAGTCCACAAGCCGAAACACTGCTGAACATAAAGCACCTCCATACAGGAACATCTGTTTGGAGTACATTCTAACATATATTACTTTATTTAACAAGTTATTTTAATTATTCTAGTTATATAGTTTTATATTTATGATCTAGCAGCATGGCGTAATCACCGGCAGGATAAAAACCCAACTTCTCATAGACACGTCCGGCTTCTTCATTACTATAAAAAAGATTAGGTATTTTATTAGATGTATAAAGGTCCTGACATATACAAGAAACCACCAATGAGGCAAGACCTTGCTTACGATACTCCTTTCGGGTCACAACACCGCCAATAGTGGCATATTTAGAAGATTCCATGGTTGTATATGCTTGGGATACGATCACTCCATCCTTTTTGAGTACAAAATATCTGCATATTCCCAATTCTATACGCCTTCTTATGCCTCGTTCGATTTCTTGTTCTGAATTATAAAACCGAGCAAATTCCGGTATGCTATAAATAAGTTCAGCAAGCTCTTTACAATCATCCAAATCAGCTCTGCTAACCTGATTACAGGGAACAAGCTTACTCTTGTCTTTATGTATCATATGGCATGAAGGTTCAAGAATCATACCGTTAAGCTCCAGAGATACCTCGCTTAAAATATCTAATTGACCTGATATGATATCAGCTCCAATAAAGGAGATAAAGCTTCCTAGTTCCTCAGGATCATATAGAAAACCCTTACTGTATATATAAAGGCTGTTAAAGTGCCTCATAAGAACAGCAAGGGTATCATTATTCTTATCATTATAGAGCCATATATCCTGAAAATCCTTTTCAAACCCATATTTTTCGATATGAGCCAAGAGGGTTGTATTAAGACTTCCCTCATAGTCAAGATAATTGACAACTCTCTCATAATCGTGTTTTTCAGCTCTTTTAATCATTTTACCTCTTTAGTCAATGAAACTCTTGTTTAACTTTCTTATATCGACTCCCTTCTTATCAAGATACATCTTCATCTTGTCGGTTTCAAGAGGTCTTTTTATACTTAGCTTTGTAGTTTTTATTAGTTCTTCATAACTCAAAACAAAATATCGCAGTATTTTATACTTTGGAATACCTTTATTTATGTTCTTTATTGCTGTATCAATTTCGTTGCCGATCTTTTCCTTTGTATATCCCTTTTGTTCAAAATATTCTTTGTTAATTATAAGCTTCGCACATACCTGAATATCTCCGTCAGGCGCTTTGTTTCCCCATACAAAGGATTCCCTGACACCGGGTATTAAATTCAGAAGAACTTCATATTCCTCAGGGAAAGCCTTCTTTCCGTTTGTAAATACAATCATGGATTTAGCTCTTCCGGTAATTTTTAAGTAACCTTTCTCATCAATAGCACCCAAATCACCTGTTCTAAACCAGCCATCCTCCTCCATAACCTGATTTGTTTCTTCTGGATTTTCGAAATAACCCAGCATTACGTTATCGCCTCTGGCTAAAATCTCACCGATACCGTTTTCATCAGGGTTGTCTATTGTTACTTCCACATCTTTCACAGGGATTCCTATCGTGCCGTGAACATTATGATAATATGTTGTTGCATTTATTACCGGAGAAGTCTCAGTTAGACCATATCCCTGAAGGAATGTAATACCGAAGCTTTGAAATCCGCTCAAAATTTCGGTGCCTATAGGCGCAGCTCCCGACACCATCAGTCTTAAGTCCGGCCCAAGCTTATCTAGAACAGGATGGAATATCTTTCTTCTAATATCAATCCCCAGCTTAAGTAAAAAGTTTGAAATCTTTTTCATTGTATTAATCAAACCCAATTTACCTTGCTTCTTAATTCCATCCATAACTTTATCATAAATTGCTTCAAAAATAGCCGGAACTCCGATTAGAATTGAAACATTAAACTCGCGTATATTCTGAGCCAAATGCTTTATACCTTCTGAATATGAAATAGTAACTCCCATCATTAACATAAACATAAGTCCGATAGTATTTTCTAAGGTATGATGGAGAGGCAATAAAGAAAGGTGTACATCGGTAGGATAAAGCTCAATTAATGACGCTACCGACGATACATTGCTGGTTATATTCTTATGTGAAAGCATAACCCCTTTAGAAGCCATGGTAGTTCCTGATGTAAAAAGCAGAATCGACATTTCTTCACGATTGATTTCAGCTTCAACAAAGCTCTTATCCCCTTGTTCTATCAGTTTGCTTCCCTTATTAATCAATGCACTCATTGATAAGAATCTTGAATCCTCCGGTAATTCAATATCATCCATGCAGATATAATATCTAAGTGTTGATTCCTTCTTTGAGAATTCTACCATCATTTCATAATAATTCTGACTGTAGAAGATTGCTTTAATCCTACCTCTTGATACAAGATTCTCAATTTCGTTTGCCGGTAAGTACTTATCAAGTGGAACACCGACACCGGTTCCGTTGATTATTGAGCAATAAGCAACTCCCCACTCATAACGGTTTTCAGCAAATACAGAAATAAAGCTCCCTTTTAATCCTAGGCTATAAAGAGCGGTTCCCAAAGCGTCAATATCCTTATCAAAATCAATATATGTTTTTTCTATAACCTTACTGTCTCTTTTAAATTTGAAAGCTGTTTTTTGTCCATACGTTTTTGCGCTTCTTTTAACTAATTCTCTGCAGTCAGAAACATAAGGAGGCTCATAATGTCCATGCCCCTTAACAATTCTTCTGCCTTTTTCGTTTATAATCTCAAAGCCCTTATTCATAACTATCACCCCACTTATTAGTTGACTTTAATACATGTTATTATTACCTAGTGATAATTATAATACAAATTTTTGTAAACTTCAAGACTTTTGTGGGCATCACAAATATAAGGCTTAAGCTTTAACTGTTAATATTTACACAATTCATTCTTTTATTTATAGTATTGGACATAGAAAAAATTGCTAAACTCAAAACAAATCAAGTATGTATGAGTTATCTTTCAGCCATTTACGTAAGATATTGTATTCAGGCATAAGACTTTTAAGAAAGCTCCAATAAGCTGCGGAATGGTTTTTATGTACAACATGACATAGCTCATGAACAATTACGTAATCTATGTATTTATAGTCTGCAAATATAAGCCTCCATGACAAATTGATATGATTCTTTGCATTACAGGAACCCCATCTTTTTCTTGCGCTTGTTATACTACAACCTTGAAATGATATACCGATATTTTTAGATATCTCATTAAGTCTTTTCTTAAGAATTACTGCTGCTTGTTTTTTGTACCATTTTTCAATAAATTCATAATTTCCGTATTTTTCTTTAGGAATGTAGATGTATCTATTCTCAATTAAAATAGTTTTTGTATTTTCAAAAGGCACAGGAGTATAAAGGGTTCCTAAAAAGAGAAGGGAACTCTTCGTTTTATCTGTTAAGCTTTTTGTATGTTCCAGTTTTTTTAACGCAAGAGATTTATTTTTAGTTATCCAGTTTTCCTTTTCCTTAACTATTTTATTAATCACATTTATAGGTAATTTCAGTGGTGCTCTCACCTGTAGCTTTGCATCTTTTGTAATTATCAGAGTCACTGTTTTCCTACGGGATCGAATAAGTTCGTCATAGGTCAATTCTGCCATTTTCTCTACCTTTTCGCCGGAATGATTTCTAACCAATAACCGTCAGGGTCCTCAATAAAATAAATTCCCATGTCCTTATTCTCGTAGCAGATGCAGCCCATCTGTTTATGAAGCTGATATGAGGCATCAAAATCATCGGTAATAAAAGCAATATGTGATTCATTATCTCCCAGATCATATTTACTTTCTTTATCTTTTAGCCATGTCAGCTCAATTCTTTGGGTTGAAATGCCATCCCCCAAGAATACCAAAGTAAAGCTTCCGTCTTTGGCATTTTTCCTTCTAACTTCCTCTAATCCTAATGCATCTTTATAAAATGCAAGAGATTTTTCCAAATCAATAACATTAATGTTATAATGATCAATCTTAAATTTCATAATTCTAAAACCACCTTTGATTATTACAGTACTAATTTTATTAGTACATTTATTATAAGTATATCAAACGTTTTTAATAATTTCATCAGTGTTTCTATTATGACTGATTTTCCATTATCCAAAGATGTGTTAAGATATACTAAATATTATTAATTCAGAGGTACGAATATGGCAAAATTATACTTTCGTTATGCGGTCATGAATGCCGGAAAATCTACCCAGTTGCTTCAGATAGCCTATGATTACGATAAGAACAATAAAAGAAAAATTCTTTGTTTGAAGCCGAAAACAGACACAAAGGAAGGCGACTATATAATAAGTCGTCTTGAAAATGGTGAAATCAAAAGGAAATGTGACTTTCTTATTCTTCATAATGAATGCTGGCTTTATGATAAGCTTACATCAGAAATTGATAATGCACGCATTATAGGTAATCCCCTATCAATTGTTTTAGTTGACGAAGCCCAGTTTCTTTCAAGAGAAAACGTCTGGGATCTGGCAAGAATAGTGACTGAATTTAACATACCTGTAATCTGCTTCGGATTAAAGGTTGATGCTTTAGGTAATCCATTTGAGGGCAGCACACACCTTTTCGCCCTGGCACAAGACATTGAAGAAGTTACTACAAGAGCTATTTGTCGTATAAGTAAAACTCCAAAGAAAGCTACCATGAATTTGAGACTTGTAAACGGTGTACCGGTATTTGAGGGCTCTCAGGTAGCAATCGAGAACAATCAGGATATAAAGTATCTACCTGTTTGTCTTGATGTATATATGAGTCTTAAAGACGGAAGACTTGTTTATAATTCAGAGGAATTATGCTGAAAGAGAGCTGTTTTCACAGCTCTCTTTTTTCATATATCTTTATTGATAAATAGGCCGAAAAAGCTAATAATCCGGCTGTAATAACAGGTAATACGAAAGGAGTTAGCCTTTGAATCAAGTTTCCAATATCTACTTCTTTAGCTTCAAATAATGATAACAAACCACCTAATCCACCTACTAATAATACGGTTAACAGAATAAACCACATACGCCCCTTATCTACACCGAATCTAAACATTATAGGTAAATTGACAGTTGAGAAGAACAAACCCAGTGATAACATTAATATGGACTGAGTTATCAAGCTACTGAAGTCTACAGGTTCCTTTCCTATAAACCAATTAATAATTGTGGCAATAATAAAAATTATGGTAGCTGCTAAGGAGCATATAATTGAAAAAATGTATTTGCTTAAAACTATGTCTTTTCTAGAATATGGCATTGTCACAGCATAATGATCCCATTTACTTCTTTCATCAAAGCCCATTACCGTTATGGGCAACATGGATAAAAATACTACTGAAAAACCCGCAAAGAAATAACCGCTGCCCATAACTGCCATAACACCGTATATCAAGGCTAGTAAAATCATTAACTTTCCTTGTTTCCAAATAACGAGCCATTCTTTTAATAATAATCCTTTCATCTGCCCATACCCTCCTTAGCAAGAAATACTATAATATCTTCAATAGTCGCCTTATCAACAGACATGGCCGAGGGAATCATTGATGTTTCAACCAGCGCTTCAATCCCATAATTATTTTTCCTTACACCTTTTACTGCCTTAGAATTTATTGCCTCGAAATCAGTCTGGTTGCATTTTAAAATCCCGTATTTTTCAAGCAACATGTCCTTCTCTTCACAGAACAAAAGCCTGCCCTTATGAATAAAAGCAATATAATCACATAATTTTTCAAGATCGCTTACAATATGCGAAGATATAAGTATAGACTGTTCATCATTCCTGGTAAATTCATAAAGAATGTTTAGTATTTCATCACGGGCAATGGGATCAAGCCCGCTTGTAGCCTCGTCTAATATTAATAACTTTGCTTCATGCGATAGTGCTACGGTAATAGCCAGCTTCATCTTCATGCCCCTTGAAAACTCTTTAAATGCTTTATCATAGGGAAGTGACAATTTTTTACAATGCTCAAAGAAGAGTTCCTGGTTCCATCTTTTAAAGGTGTTTTTCATTACTTGGTTAACTTGTTTAACAGTGAAGCTTTCAGGAAAGTATGCTTCATCCAGTACGACACCTATATCCTCTTTTCTCTCTTTGAAGTTGATTAAATTATCCTTTCCAAGCACTTCAATGCTGCCGTTGTCGCGTCTTATAGTATCCAAAATAAGTTTAATTGTGGTGCTCTTCCCTGCACCATTTTCACCTATTAAGCCCATAATACATCCCTTAGGTAACGCTAGACTGATATTATCTAGCTTAAATCCTTTATATGCTTTTGACAGATTTTTGATTTCTATGGCGTTCATAATCTACTCATCCTCCTTTATTAGAATCTGAAACATTTCGACCAATTCTGAATTTTTAATATTGCATATTACTGCCAACTCGGATATTTTCTGCATATATTCTTCAATTTTCTTCAGATTCTCTTCCTTAATTAATTCAGTGTTCTTTTCTGCAACAAAGCAGCCTTTTGCTGCAACAGTATAAATGAAGCCCTCTCTTTCAAGCTCATCATAAGCCCTTTTTGTTGTAATTACGCTTATCCTCAAGTCCTTTGCAAGGCCTCTGATTGAAGGCAATGCATCTCCTTCCTTCAGCTTTCCAGATATGATGTGATTTTTTATCTGCGAATAAATCTGGTCATATATCGGTTGATTGTTTGAGTTAGAAATAATTATATCCAGAGTCTCACTTCCTCTCATCTGTTTATGCACAGTATATACAGTATTAACATTTATGTCAATACTTTTTTATAAAAAAAGCAATCCAAGTATAAATAAAATATAAAAAAACAGCTCCAATAAATGGAGCTGGTCATAGGGATTTACATTAAACATTCTTCATATCATTCAATGCCGCTTCTCCTGTTTACCGATATAATCTGTCACATCAGCAAAGCTCATTTTTTCTTCTCTTGCAATACGTGCAATATCTTCATACTCATATTTTTTTCTTGTCACTCCATATCCGGCAGATACTTTTTTTCGTACTTCTCCAAATTCCGTCGATACTGTTTCGATGGTACGGGAAAGGGTGTAGCGGCGGCTGATATTCTCGCGAATACCAAGAGTAGTGGTATGCTGGAAAATGAGCCGTATCATCCGTTCCTTATCTTCTTCACGGCACATGACGGAAAGCAGAATCCCCGGACGGGATTTTTTCATCTGCGTGGAAACAGTATATACATCAAGAGCGTCGGCTGCAAAAAGCTGTTCCTGCGCAAAGGCAATCGCTTCCGCCGTCATGTCATCGAGATTGCAGCACAGTTCCGCAATCGTATCGCCTGAATTTTCCGTCTCACCGAGCAGCGCACGTACACAGTTAGCGGCCGTAAAATCTTTTTTTCCCATGCCATATCCAATAGCCGTCGTTCTCATAACCGGTATATCACCGAATTTCGTTGCAAAGTGCTTTAGTAGTGCCGCTCCGGTGGGAGTACACAGTTCGCTCTTGATACCACCACCGTAGATAGGTACGCCCTGCAGGATATACGCAGTTGCCGGAGCAGGGACGGGGAGAATACCGTGAGCACATTTTACATGACCGCTACCGACGTGAATCGGAGAAACTATGATCTTTTCGGGAGACAGACGATCCATCAGCATACAAACCGCTGTTACATCCGCAACAGCATCCATCGTTCCGACTTCATGGAAGTGAATTTGAGTGACAGGGACGCCGTGGATATGGCTTTCCGCTTCCGCGATCATGGAATAAACCGCAAGAATATCCGCTTTTATCTTTTCGGGTACCGGCAGAAGTTTAATAATATGTTCGATCTCATGCATGCCGCTATGATGATGGGTATTCTCTCCGTTATGGGAGTGTCCATGGTTGTGGGAATGTTCGTGCTCATGCCCATGAACATGAGCGTGCATCTCCTCTGTTTCTTCCTCGCCGTTTACCTTTACTGTGATATGTGTACCCTTGATTCCGCATTTTACAGATACTTCACTAGAAAATGTGACGCCTGGAATACTAAGATTGTTCAGCTCGGCAATAATTTCCTCTTTATTCGGAAGAAGTTCAAGCAAAGCTGCTATCAGCATATCGCCCGCTGCACCCATACCGCAGTCCAGATATAAAGTCTTCATTCTATTTTGCCTCCATATGATTGATCATACTTGCCAGATATCCGGCTCCAAATCCGTTGTCGATGTTAACCACTGATACCCCACTGGCACAGGAGTTCAGCATAGATAAAAGAGCAGACAATCCATGAAACGATGCACCATATCCAACACTTGTGGGTACAGCGATCACGGGACAATCCGCAAGTCCGCCGATTACGCTGGCAAGTGCCCCCTCCATGCCGGCTAAGACAATAATAACACTTGCACTCATAATTTCATCCAGATGGGCAAGCAAGCGATGTAGTCCCGCTACACCCACATCATACAGACGAATGACTTCGTTGCCATGTACTTCGGCGGTCAATGCAGCTTCCTCGGCAACAGGAATGTCACTCGTTCCGCCTGTTGCTACCACAATTTTCCCAATTCCGCTAGCAGGAGGAATTTGACCGATGATGCCAACTTTGGTATCCGAATGGTAGTCCATTTCATGCAATGATCCTACCTTTTTCGCGGCTTCTGAGGATAGCCTTGTAATCAGGATTGTATTCTGTCCGTTCTGTTTCATTTTCTCCACAATTCCGATAATCTGTTCTGCAGTTTTTCCGGCACCGTATATAATCTCCGGTATTCCCTGACGAATACCACGGTGCAGGTCGATCTTAGCATAACCGATATCCTCGAACGGCTCTCTTTTTATTGCCAGAAGGGCATCATCCACGGTCATTACCCCGGCTCGTACAGATTCCAGAATGGCTTTGATTTCCGTTTTCATCCCCTTACCTCCAAATCCAACAGAACATCGGAATAATACTGCTTCAGTTCAGCAATAATCCTTTCCCTGTTTTCTATTACTTTTTCGATTTGATTGGCGGGAACCTGTATTTTTGCTACATCTCCCATCCGCCGTACCCGAAAATCTGTCAAACCATGAGAAAACAGAAACCCCTCCGCAACTTCCGTTGCTCTTAATTTTTCTTCGGTAATCGGTTCTCCTGTTGGAATCCTTGTGGCAAGACAGGCATAGCCAGGTTTATCCCATGTAAATAGTCCCGCCTCCTGAGAAAGCCGTCGAATTTCTGCTTTGGTTAATCCGCATTCTCTCAGCGGAGACAATACGTACAATTCCCGGAGAGCACGTATACCAGGACGATCTCCTGCGTCATCAGAAGCGTTTGTTCCATCAAGTAGCACCGAAAATCCATCTTCCGCCGCAGCTTGCCGGATTGTCTCGAAAATCTTTCGTTTACAATGGTAACAACGATCGGAGGGATTTTCTGTAACGAGCTTGGACGATAACACATCAATGGTCAATACCCGCATCGGAATATTCAATTCATTAGCAAGCCGCATGGCATCATTCAGTTCAAATTGCGGCTGAAAAGCAGATTTTACATAATATGCCTGCACCTCGGCACTGTTTTGTTTCGCAGCGTACAGCAGATATGTGGAATCCACACCACCGGAAAATGCAACTGCCACTTTTTTGTGTGCGCTAAAGAATTCATTTAGATTCATGTTATACCTCCGTAAGAAAAAACTGTTCTGCATTTATTACAGAACCACTCAGTCATGCAACTTACTTTTGCCTGATCAATGCTGCCTTTACAACACCCTTCGTATCTTTCACAAGCAGAATAACAAGCCACATCAAGAACGCACCCCAGTACATCCAGCAAAGAGCGCTGACTTTAATTTCGTTTTTAGGTGCGTCCTTATACCAGATGACCGTAAAGATAATCGCCGTTAAAACGGTTGTCAATAAAGTCATACTAATGCGCCCTCTGTGCGAGTTTGGGAGCACGAAGTGCTCTCCGTAGGAACGGGAAGAACGGAACCACTTCGCCATGCCACAGGTGCTCAAACGCCAGAAGCGCAGAAAAAAGGTATACTGTTCTCTTCAGAGAAACCGTATACCTTCTTGCATATACATATTTTAGTCTTATACTTAGATAATTTTGTCACTCGATGTTTCAGCATCGTCGTTCCGCTTCATGCGTGAACGTATGTATTATACTGCTTCTGAACTGCACTGTCAAGCCAGAAGAAATAGCAAAGCCAAAATAATGTGATCCGTTCCGCCAGTGTTAAAGATACAATAGTAGACCTTTACAGAAATAAATACTCTAATGCGACATACCAGCACTTTACGGAACTGCTTCAAGAATTCGAACACATCAGTATCTCAGAAGCTGTAGTCAGG
>JAEYOK010000026.1 GCA_023411795.1 Bacillota bacterium | reverse complement strand
CAATTAGCTTTAATTAAGCTATTCAAAGAATGTTGCATGTTGCTAATAATCAGAAAGTATCCTTAATAAACAGATACTTGGTTTTTGACATATCAATATCCACGTAGTCTTCCCCATCCTCTATATTATGTGGATTATTTTTATCCTTAAAGATACGTATGATCGGCGATTGAGGCAAAAACTTGTTCTGTGCCACTACAACGCCTTTGTGGTTTGTATTTAATAAAACACCTGTGCCGATGGGATAAAGATCTATACGCCTTAAAAAGCGCTCTGTAATATCGTAGTCAAAATGTTGCCCGCTCAAGCAGGCAATTTCTTTGTACACCTTATCTGGAGAAAACCTTTTTCTATAAACCCTATCGCTTGACATAGCATCATATGAATCGGCCAGAGTGACAATCCGGGACCAAAGGGGTATCTCTTCTCCGTGAAGACATCTGTTATAGCCCGTTCCATCATATTTTTCGTGATGGTATAGAGCTATTTGAGCAACTTCTTCCGAGACGCCCGACTTTAAAAGAATTTGATAACCCAGCTCAGTATGGGATTTCACTTCATCAAACTCTTCACGGGTCAAGCTTGAAGGCTTTTTCAATACATCCTCGGAGATACAGACCTTTCCTATATCATGTAATAAAGCACCGGTTCCCAAAAGCTTCAATTCTGACATTGGGAGATTCATGTCCATGCCAATTACCAGAGAAAAGACGCATACGTTGACAGAATGCTCGTAGGTATAATCATCTATGGTTCTGAGCCTTGATAGGGTGAGCATAATCTCCTTTGCAGAGAGCAGCTGTTCAATAACCTCTTCAACCATTTTACTTATTTTATCAAGGTTGATGCTTTTTTCGGGAAGGACCCTGTTCATTACTTTTTTGATGAGTTTTTGAGCCTGAATGCGAGTATTTTTACAGATTATATCATCTAGATGAGGTGATTCTTCATACATTTCCAGTATTTTTGAGGTTCCGGATTCGGGGTAAACAACATAGGCCTGATGGATACCTAAATCCTCAAGTCTTCTTATCCCTTTTTCCCGTAGAATCATACCATTAGGAGCGAGTAGGACTCCATCTTCATTATAAATTGATTTGGCAACAACAGCACCTGGAACAATGTCATTGATTGTAACCTTCAGCACAATACCCCACCAAATTAATGAATTTTATCATTCGTATTTTTATTTAGTCGTTTTTTATAAAATATAAGTATATTTTGTTTTATTATATACATCTTTTATTAATCGTATCAATGGCTATTTAAAAATTTTTTAAACATTTTTCTAGAAAACAACAATCATCCGTGGGTTATATTGGAAAAATTATTGACATCCACCAACACTGATGATATCATTTTAATATCATATACATATTATTTCGTATCGGAGGTAATCTAATGAAAGAAACATATTCAAAAGAGATTGAATTGAAAGCAAAAAGCGGCATGGCTATTCTTATTCTGAGTATATTCCTTATCATTGCAGCCATAGCAGCTGTTATATTGGGAGGCGTACTTATTGACAATCTAAAGCCGGCAGCTATCGGTTGTTTTATTTTGATTTTAGGCATTCTCTACCTATGCATATGCTGGATACCGTTTATGGGTTTGAAAATTCTTAAACCCCAGGAAGCACTTGTTCTTACACTGTTCGGTAAATATATCGGTACACTGAAGGGCGAAGGATTCTTCTATGTCAATCCATTTGTTTCTGCCGTCAATCCCACTGTAGGACGTGGAATGTCAACCGGAACTGAAGACCAAAATCCCGTTGTACAGTATAATAATCAATCAGGAAATATTAATCTGAATCTTAATGCCCCAAAGAAAACTATCTCTCTTAAAACCATGACATTAAATAATAACAAGCAGAAAGTTAACGATGCTCTTGGAAACCCCATAGAAGTAGGAGTCGTAGTTATCTGGCGTGTGATTAATACTGCTATGGCAGTATTCAATGTGGACAATTACAAAGCATTCCTTTCTATCCAGTGCGACTCGGCCCTTAGAAATATAGCAAGGCTTTACCCTTATGATATTGCTGAAGAGGGTGAGGAAATGACCCTGCGCGGCAGTAGCCAGGAAGTCGCTGACAAACTAAAGACGGAGCTTCAATCAAGAGTTGACATCGCAGGTCTGGAGATTATTGAAGCGCGCATTACACATCTTGCCTATGCCCCTGAAATAGCCGCGGCTATGCTTCAAAGGCAACAAGCTTCAGCCATTATAGATGCAAGAAAGATGATTGTTGATGGCGCGGTTGGAATGGTAGAAATGGCTCTTGCCAGATTGAATGAAAACGATATCGTCCATCTTGACGAAGAGAGAAAGGCGGCTATGGTCAGTAATCTACTTGTTGTGCTATGTGGTAATAAGGACGCACAACCAATCGTTAACAGCGGTTCGATTTATTGATGCCTATGGATAAGAAGATTGAACAGGACAAAAAGCAGATACTTTTGCGCCTATCTCCTACTCTCTGGAAGGAGCTTGCAGCATGGGCCGAGGATGACTTTCGCTCAATAAACGGTCAGATTGAGTTCTTGCTTACAGAATGCGTACGTCAACGAAAGAAATCACCACTGGAAAGATAGATAAGTACAAAAGGGATTATCTCAAATTCTTAGATAATCCCTTTTGTTATAGCTATAACCGCTGGTCGCCTATGCGTATTTTGTAACAGTGCATCAAAAAGATATGCCTTTAACTTTTCTCTTCATCCAATATAAATGAAATATAGTATCTCAGCGTTTCTTCATCTATTCCGCCCTCGATACCCCCTAGAATGTATCCTTCCTTATCTATAAAGAGGGTACTGGGAATTGAGCGGATTCCGTAGGTTACAGCAGCATCCTGTTCGGTATCAAACAGGACTGTAAAAGTAAACCCATTATCCTCCACATGTTTCTTACCTTTTTCCACAGTCTCGCTTCTACCTTCCGCTAAATCAACCATGAGAAATAGAAGCTCGTCTTTTTGATACTCCTCAGATACTTTATTAAAATGGGGCATCTCATCCTTACATGGCGGGCACCAACTTGCCCAAAAATTTAATACAATTGGAGTACCGATATAATCGTAAAGCGTAACCTCATTCCCGTCATAATCCAAAACCTTGAAATCCAAAGCTTGAATTTTATTATCCTCGGTTTCATCTGTATCCGGGGCGTCAGTTTGGGACTCAGGTGAAGCAGTTGCGGTCTCAGTCTTTTGTGGGCTTGGAGTGTCAAGCTCAGGAGTTGCCGACTCAGTTGTGGTTAAGTCCGGTTCTTTAAGACGACCCGGAGACTTGTAATTTTTACTCAGGTAGTTATAACCCAATATGGCTATTACTATAAAAAGCACAAAGCCGATAATATAAACTAATAATTTTACTTTCTGGTTCATTTTACCTCTCCTTTTATTCAAAATGACAGAAGGGACAGAACTTTACCTAAATACCCGGTCATCATGACTATACCCATTAGAATAAGAAAAACCCCGGATATAATATTAACGATTTTATAATTTCGCTTAATAAAATCAAAAACACCCTTAAGCTTATCCAGAATCAATGCAGACACTATGAAAGGAAGTCCGAGACCTATGGAGAAGCTCAATAGCATTAATATTCCCTTATAGCTCTCTTGGGAGGAGGCGGCTAACATTAAAGCTGAGCCTAAAAATGCTCCAACACAGGGAGACCAGCCTATGGAAAAGACTGTCCCAAACAGCACCGAGGATAAAAATCCCGGTTCTGATTGGCTATTATTAATACTGTGATTTTTATTAAGTATTGATATTTTAATGATTCCCAGATAGTTCAGGCCTAAGAACACAATAATTCCCCCGGCCATAATATTCACCCACTTTGAGTATCTGACAAGGAAGCTACCCAATAATCCTGCAAAGGCCCCTAGCAAAACAAATATAACTGCAAACCCGAGTACAAAACCAATGGCATTAATGATCGTTCTCTTTTTGTTTTCTGCTCCACCGGCAAAATAGGAAATGTATATGGGCAAAAGAGGTAACATACAAGGAGATACAAATGCTATAATTCCTTCGAGGAAAGTAATCAAATAATCCATATACCGCTCCTTTTATTGATATAATAAGGGTATTATATCTTATTTTCCTATTATATTCTGTAATAAAATCACATTATTCTATCAAAAAAAGCCATCCAACCGGACAGCTTTCAATAAAGCAGTATTATTAGTGAATCAATTCTAAATTTTTATATCAACACTCTGCCCCAGGTGTGGGGTAACACTTTTCTCCAACGTTTCGAGCATGGCCTGTGCATTTGATTCAGCACTAGTCATTGCTTTTTTTAACACGGCCAAACCTACCTGTTGAGCCAATTTACCTTGATTCATCACTACTGACATTGCAGCAACATCCATAATATCAACTCCAGTGGTTTATAGTTACCCATAATTAAGACTAATCAATCAAATATAAAATAGTTCAGATATCATGGAAAATCATGTATAATAATACCAATCCCAAAAAATAGGAGGTGTAATGCTTATGAATAAAAACAGCATTAATAAAGACTGGATTGCCCCATTAGCAGATTTAGCCACAGAATGCAGCGCTATCGACCCTGAGCTTTACAGTAAATATGATGTAAAAAGGGGCCTTCGGGATATCAGCGGAAAAGGTGTGCTGGCCGGGCTGACTGAAATCGGTGAGGTGCGCTCCTATATTATCGATGAAAGTGAAATGATCCCATGCCCGGGTAAACTCTATTACAGAGGTTACGATATAGAGGAGTTGGTCAGTGGTTTCATATCAGAGGATAGATTCGGGTTTGAAGAAATCTGTTATTTGCTCCTGTTTGGAAATTTACCCGACAAATTAACCCTTAAAAAATTCGAGCAAAATCTTGCACATTTAAGGAAGCTTCCTACTGACTTTACACGGGATATGATAATGAAAGCGCCTTGTAAAGATCTGATGAATGTTTTGTCACGAAGTGTGCTGGCTTTGTATAGCTTTGACGACAATGCCGACGATAATTCCATTCCGAATGTATTACGGCAGTGCCTTGAAATGATAGCTTACTTTCCTTTATTGGCTGTTTACGGTTATCAGGCTTATACCCACTATTTCGGAAAAAACAGCCTGTATATCCACAGTCCCAGGCCAGAACTCAGTACCGCAGAAAATATTTTACACATGTTGAGACCGGACAGTAAATATTCCAAGTTAGAGGCGACCCTTCTTGACCTTGCACTGGTGCTTCATGCCGAGCACGGTGGTGGTAACAACTCTACCTTCACCACTCATGTAGTCACTTCAACAGGAACAGACACTTACTCTGTTATGGCGGCGGCTTTAGGTTCTTTAAAAGGTCCAAGACATGGTGGAGCTAACGTAAAGGTTGTCCAAATGTTTGATCATTTGAAAGAACAAATCAAGGATTGGGACGATGACGAGGAAATTTCAACTTATCTAGAAAAAATGCTTAAAAAAGAAGCCTTTGACCGTTCAGGTCTTATCTACGGTATGGGACATGCCGTCTATTCTTTGTCGGACCCAAGAGCAGAAATATTTAAAGACTATGTAGGAAAGCTTGCTCATCATAAGGGTCTTGATAATGAATTTAAACTTTACTCTAAAATAGAGACTTTAGCGCCTAATGTTATAAGCAGATATCGTAAAATATACAAGGGTGTTAGTGCCAACATAGATTTTTACTCAGGTTTTGTATATCGTATGCTTGAAATTCCGGAAGAACTTTTTACCCCTGTATTTGCCATTTCGAGAATCGCAGGCTGGAGTGCTCACCGGATAGAGGAAATAGTCAACAACGGTAAGATAATACGTCCTGCTTACAAGAGCATTTCTCCGCGACGTGACTATGTTTCTATGGAAGATAGACACGGGGACGGTTCTCCTGTCTAGACATGGGGACGGTTCTCAATAGACACGGGAATAGACACGGGGATAGACACGGGGATAGACAGGAGAACCGTCCCCGTGTCTACGTGTCTAAATTGCAAGGTAATGGGTGTCCGGTGTGTGTTCACGAGGTAGAAATCCTGCAATGAACCAGGGAAAATATCGATTCATTTCAGCCATTATATGCATTAGTGTGTTTACATAGGGCAAGTATATTTGCTTTAGTACTATTGGGTCATCTATATGATAATACCAGTTAAGATTGAACTCATTCCGGCTTATTATGGTCAGGCCTGAAAAGTGGTAGAAAACAAGAGGTTGATTATCCACATGAACCTTTTCATTTTTAATTGAAACAGAGTAGTTCTGTATATTCCATAATGCGGTATTAACTCCCGGGCTGCGAACCACATGAACGTTTCGGTATTCATCTGGCCAGGTCTCAACATACCTTTGGTCACCGAAAACCTTATGAATCGGATCTTCTACAATGGGACAGAACAAAAGGCACTGGCTTTTCCATTTTGAAACAGCATTATATGCTGTGTTATCATTTTTACAACCGACAAAACCCGTATTAAAAACTCCCGTTGAACCATAGTATTTCAAAAAGTCCCTGGAATTTCTATGATGAGTAAGAAATAAAGACGCACCGGGGTTTTCCATGAATATGTTCAACGGACTTTCAAAGAAAAAAAGATCGGCATCCAAATGAGCAAAATAATCGCAATCGGAATGCTTTTCCATAACATATTGCAAAGTGATCGGCTTCAATGTCCAGCAAAAGGCTTGAAAGGGTCTGTCTTCTTTGGCTTTTTCAAGCATATCGCTATGGACATCGCTAAGCATTATCGGTACAATTTCCTCTATATTTATTTTGTTCAAAATGTGCCACACTATTTCATTTACACACATTGTGTATATCTTAAAATCTTTTATGGTATTCCTTAGAGATGAAACCATTGTAAGATACTTATATAAATGGTCCTGGGAGACCACAGTTGAGAAATGATACTTACTCATACCTTACCTTCCTTTTTCTGATTAGCATTCATCAGCCTGTTGAAATCTATATCAAATGCCATTTTTAGCATTGACGAAAGCTGCTTTATAAAGTAATCTACGCCCTCATCTTTTTCAAGCTGGAAAGCCTTTTTTACATAATAGTCCAGCTTGTGTATAATCTTTGTAAATACCTGTTTACTGTTTTCCTCGGCCGGTAAATAGAAACGTCTCCTCAATACCTGCAAAGTATCAAGAAACAGTTCTAACATATCGTTATTTTGGGTGTTCTTTAGCAACTTCTCTATATCTCCCGCTATTCCGTTTAATTGCTCTGGGCCGATATTCAGGCTGTCGCTCATACACACCAAAGGGATATCAATGAAGTAAATATTATTATATTTATCACACATAAAGTTTATATTTGTCACCAAATCACCTGCTCTGTAATTTGGGGGATGCTCCTGATGGAGACTTACAATATTATCGGCCATAACAAATCTGCAACCTGATTTGTATAGCCTAACGCCCAGATCATAATCCTCATATCCGTACCGTACGATATTGGAGTCGAACATACCCACATCAATAACCTTTTGACGTTCCACCGAAAAATTGTTTGTAATACTAAAGCGCCATGGCAAATAGTAGCCCTTAAACTCCCGGCCATATGTTTTAATTATTTCTCTTAAACCATTTATAAAGCCAAAATCAAGATCAAAGCTGTAAGGCCAGAGATCTTCATTTTTTATCTGGTCCTCTGACATAAGAGGATACTCATCCCAATACAGGGACAACCTTTTCATGCCTAAATCTTTACGAACCATTTCAAAATTCTGAATCTGGTCGGGTGTGAATCCCTTATAGTAATAAGTGAATATTCTGCGCCAAAAAAGCCCGCAAACTACCACATTTGGCTCCTCATGCTCCTTAAGATGCTGTTTTATGAAATTCCTTGACGCCAGCATATCGCTGTCATGAAAAATGAGAATATCACCCTCAGCTTTTTTTACTCCCTCGTTTCTTCCTTGGGCAATACCTCTGTTCTTATCTACCCTCAATATTTTCATAGGGTATTTTAGTTGAAAGGCTTTAAGCATTTCCATTGTATTATCATTTGAGCCATTATCAATAACTATGACCTCTATGTCATCCCCTTTATAGCTCTGATTATTCAGCGCAGTCAGGTTATAATAAAGCCGTTGTCTCGCATTATAGGATGGAATGATAATACTCGCTTTCACGTTTTTCAAGCTTCCTCCCTTAAAAATTTACTGTACCAATCAATTGTCTTTTTTAAACCTTCTTCAACTGTGAAGAAGGGTGTCCACCCCAGAACCTCTCTGGCTTTCTCTGCCGAAAGATACTGATGCTTTATCTCATTACTCCCTTGATTCAAAACAATGGGTTTTAAATCGCTTTTCATAAGTAACAGAATCTTGTCTACAAGCTCTTTAACAGTTAGCTGAATTTCATTGCTGAAGTTAAATGCCTGACCTTCAAGGCCTAGCTCATTCATTTTTTCACCCAGTAAAAGATAAGCTTTAACCGCATCTTCAACATAAAAATAATCACGGATAAAGGTCCCATCACTTCTTATAACAGGAGCTTCTCCGTTTAATATGCTTCGTATTGTCTGGGGAATAATGCGATTAAAATTCAAATCTCCTCCCCCATATAGGTTCCCGCAACGTGTGATACATACGGGAAGTGAATATGTTTTATGATACGCTTGGGCTATTAAATCGGTGCAGCTTTTTGAAACATCATAGGGGTGTCTTCCCTGCAGGGGCATATCCTCATGGTATGGTAGCTGTATCTGATCTCCGTATGCTTTGTCGCTTGATGCGACCACAATTCGCTTAATAAGCGGGCTACGCCTTGCAGCTTCCAGCAAATTATATGTACCCCTTATATTGGCCTCAAAAGTGCTCAAAGGGTTTCTGTTAGCTATTCCTACTATGGCTTGGGCTGCCACATGGAACACAGTATCTATTTCATATTCTCCCAGTGTCCGCTCCAAAAGTAACACATCTTCAAGAGAACCCATTACCATATTAATTTGCTTATGTTCATCACCATCATAAAGATTAGATTTAGGGATAACATCCCTCACAAGTCCGATTACATTTGCTCCAAGACTTACTAATTCTTTTGCCAAATAGCTTCCTAAAAACCCTGTACAGCCTGTCAGGAAGACGTTTTTACCTTTCCAAAATTCCATAATATCTACCATGCCTTCCATTGATTTTCTTGACTCTCACATTGCTTATTAATCTTTAAAATATCACTGTAAGTGTCGCAGGCAGTCCAGAATCCTTCGTGAAGATAAACAGCCAGTTGTCCATCTTTAGACAAATTCCTCAGAGGTTGTTCCTCTAATACACAATTGGTCTGGTCGGTAATATAATCGAATACACCAGGCTCAAACACAAAGAAACCTCCGTTTATTACTCCACCGGAGCTTTCTTTTTCCTTAAAAGATGTGGCTATGCCGTTTTCAACGGTTAATGTCCCATACTGGGTTTTCTTATCAATCCCCGTTACTGTCGCGAGTTTTCCCATTTCTTTGTGATAAGATAAAAGACTATTTATATTAATATTTGACAGGCCGTCACCATAAGTCACCATGAATGTCTCGTCACCTATATGTTTTCTTGCTTTTTTTATGCGGCTTCCTGTCATAGTTTCAATCCCTGTATCCAGAAATGTTATATTAAATGATTCATTCTTCTCCAAAAGCTCATAGCTCCCTTTTCCTGTATCAAGCTTAAAATCATGCTGTTTCCAGTTATAATCCATAAAATATTCCTTGATTTTTTCACCTTTATATCCTAACAAAAGAATAAAATCATTAAATCCAAAGTGCTTATAATTCATCATGATATGCCAGAGCATGGGTTTGCCACAGACCAGGGCCATTGGCTTGGGCATGTCCTCTGTCAGCTCATACATCCTAAGTCCTTTACCTCCGCAAAGTATAACAACTTTCATCCTTTCTCCTCCATACGATGGTTGTACCTTCATTTATATCTTATGTTCAGGAATCATGAAGGGTGAAAGAATGCTAAATATCATGTTTCTAATCTATGTAAAATGAGGTAAAATACATAGTAGAATGATATGGAGGGAAACGTATGAATAATTTTGTTTTTAGAAACCCGACAAAAATTATCTTTGGTAAAGACACTGAGACTTCTGTTGGCAAAGAAACTAAACTATATAGCGATAAGGTGCTTCTACACTACGGTGGGGGAAGTATTATAAAATCCGGGCTATATGACAGAGTTCTAAAGTCACTTAAGGAAGCAGGCATTGAGGTTTTTGAGCTTCCCGGGGTTCTCCCCAACCCGCGTCTCTCACTAGTACAGGAAGGCATAAAGATTTGCCGGGAAAACGGAATTAACTTTATCCTCGCTGTCGGAGGCGGGAGTGTCATTGACTCAGCAAAAACTATTGCAGTTGGTGTCCCCTATGAAGGAAATGTCTGGGATTTCTATACTTACAAAACCGCTCCAACACAATCATTACCGGTAGGCGTTGTTTTAACTATACCCGCCGCAGGTAGCGAATCAAGTGATAGCGCCGTTATTACTAATGAAGACGGCTGGTTTAAAAGAGGGCTTACCGATGGCCTTCTCTATCCCGTATTCGCAATTATGAACCCTGAGCTTACTTTCACGCTTCCTGATTATCAAACAGCCTGTGGAACTGCAGACATAATGGCCCATATTATGGAGAGGTATTTTACCAACGTAAAGGATGTTGAATTAACAGACAGGCTATGTGAAGCAACTTTCAAAACAATGATTCTCAATGTGCCACGAGTTCTAAGTAATCCTACCGACTACGCTGCCCGTTCAGAGATAATGTGGGCAGGAACAGTAGCTCACAATAACCTTCTTAATACGGGACGTATTGGGGATTGGGCTTCTCATGGAATAGAGCATGAGTTGAGCGCTATATATGATATTGCCCACGGCGCCGGTCTGGCTATAGTTTTTCCCGCTTGGATGAAGTATGTTTATAAGAATGATATAAACAGATTCGCCCAATATGCCCACAGAATATGGAACGTTGATTATAACTGTTTTGATATTGAAGAAACTGCTCTAAAAGGCATTGCAGCCTTGGAAGCATTCTTCACATCCATTGGTCTGCCTATTAGACTTAGCCAGGCAAACATCGACGAATCCCATTTGGAGGAAATGGCCGATAAATGTACCGAATCAGGTTCTTACACACTTGGTGCGTTTAAGACGCTTAACCGCGATGATGTACTTAACATCTTAAAGATGGCACTATAAAGCGATTGGGACAAGGTGGGACAAGGGGACAGGTACCTTGTCCCAGTCCAGATAGAACAATCAAGGTACCTGTCCCCTTGTCCCAATTATCAAGCTTGTTTGATTATACCGCAAGCTAACCTTTTCCCTGAATTTCCTGCCGGCTGCGATCTGAAATCATCGGGGTTCTGATGTATTATAACGGCTCTGCCTACAACCTGCTCAGGAGTAAACCTGTCTGTATAAAATACCATAAAAGCATATCCGTTATTCCCAAACAATACCGGCATATCTCCTGCATGAAGCGGATGAGGCATATTTGTCGGATTATAATGCCCCATAGCAGCTTGGAACGGATCTGCAGGGTTTCCCTGTTCACAGGTATTCCCTTCATGGATATGGAAGCCAAAGGGGTTTATTGCTGCTGTGTTTGCAGTAGGAGCGGCTGTCTTGGGTAGATTATAGATTTCAGCAACAACCAAAGTGCCACTATGTGCATTATAAAAATTTACCGTTCCGGTTAGATTAGGAGCTAGACTTCCGCCGGCAATATTAGCTACGGCAGCTGGTTTCTTCGTGAGAATCATATTGGTGAAGAAATTTAGATTCTTGATTTTCATAGCGCACTCTCATAAAACTGATGCTTGTATATTATATGCATAATAACCCCTTATTGCTATGTGAGACTGATAAAGGGTAAAGAAGTGGGACACGGGACCTGTCCCTCTGTCCCACCACGGGACTGAAGTCCCGAAGGAGAAGTAAATTATGGCCTGGGAAATTGAACGAAAATTTACGGTTATAAACGATGACTATAAAAAAGACGTAAAAGGGATATTATATAAACAAGGCTACTTAGGCCGTCTTCCAGGATGTACCGTTCGAGTCAGAACTGCGGATGATAAAGCATTCCTTACTATTAAGGGTCCAACTGTCGGAGCGAGCCGTCCGGAATTTGAATATCCTATACCATACGAAGATGCTCTGTCCTTATTCACCCTGTGTCAGGGCGGGTTTATAGAAAAATTAAGATATAAGGTTCCTTACAATGGAATGGTATGGGAAGTAGACGAGTTCTTAGGGGCTAACGAAGGCCTTGTAATAGCTGAAATAGAGCTTGAGTCAGAAAACCAGTCCTTTGACCTGCCTTCTTGGGTAGGGGACGATGTTACCGGTAACCCAAAATACTATAATTCAAACCTTTTACGTAAACCTTTCAAAGAAAAATAAAAATATAACGGACGGGCACAGAATTCAACCTTCTTCAATAAAATAGTGTGAGGTGGTATGAATGAAGTGCGATTTTATTAAAACTCAGACAATTAAAGACCGGTTATTCTATAATAAGGAATTAATGGTCGATGTAAAAATCAACTATCCGTTTTTAGTTCAAGGCTTTAGTAATAATACCATGCGATTTAATACACATTACAGGCAAAAAGCACAGAAGAATTACCGCTATGCCTCAACAAGCCTATATCAAGCGGCAGTAAAGCAGTATAATGCTTCAAAAACTCAGGGCTTTCCATTCCATAATTTTGAGTTTGTGGAGGTTTTTGAACCGACTTACTGCAGGAAACCTATGATCAGTCTTTTCTATGATATTTATGAATTCACAGGGGGTGCTCACGGTAATACAATCCGGAAAGGCAATACCTGGCTAATGGAATCCCCCAGGGGAGGACCCTCAGAAAGAGGCACTCTTATTACACTGGACTCCTTGTTTGTCAAAGACTATGATTATACGCCGATAATTTTAAGACTTATTGAATCCGAAGCAAGGCGCAGACAAATAACGGGTGCGGCCCAATATTTCGAAAATTTGGATGAGAATATAGAGAAATATTTCGATTCAAAAAATTACTACTTAACCGATGACGGGATAGTAATATTCTACCCCTTATACACAATTGCACCTTATTCTGAGGGCATTCAGGTATTTATTATTCCATACAAAATATTTGGTGATAAATTGAAATATAAGCTGTAGAAACAAATGGGGACATTCCACCGCTTTTTATGTTAAACCTTGCTGTGGAAGGTCCCCATATATTATTTAAGTAAAAGTAAGCTCAAACCCATAACAATCATTCCGGCGATCAACCCGAATATGGAAAGATGATGCTCCCCATATTCTCTTGCCGATGGCAAGAGCTCGTCCAGTGATATAAAAACCATAATACCGGCTATAGATGCATATATTATGCCAAATAAAACATCGTTCAAAAACGGGGCAAGAACCAAATAGGCAATTATAGCTCCAACAGGCTCGGCAAACCCTGATACAAGTGACGATAAGAAAGCTTTCTTCTTATCTCCGGTGGCACAATAAATAGGCAATGCAACAGAAATTCCTTCCGGAATATTATGTATTGCAACAGCTACTGCTATGGCCAATCCCAAGGATAACCCGTTCATACCCGAAACAAATGTAGCAAGTCCTTCAGGGAAGTTATGTATAGTAATGGCTAATGCTGCCAGCTTACCGGTCTTTATGAGCTTTTGTGAATCCTGTCCCATGCCGCATACATCAAGTCGCTCAATTTTTTGAGGTTCATGGGGATTATCCTTTTCAGGAACCAGCTTATCAATAATAGCAATCAAAAACATTCCTGCAAAAAATGCTATAAAAGTTACCCAGTCACCCTTTTTTGCCCCATAAGCCTGCCCCAAATATTTCGTAGCCTGAGGAAGAATTTCTACAAAAGAAACATATATCATTACCCCAGCAGAAAATCCCAAAGCAATTGAAAGTATCTTTGTATTAATCTTCTTAAAAAGATATAAACATAATCCGCCTATCCCTGTTGAAAGACCTGCAAACAAGGAAAGCCCTATCGCTGCTAAAACATCATATTTCATAGCTATAACCCCCATAAAATCAACACTAATTAATCCTCATCGCTACCGCTTAATTTATCTGCCTGATCTGTGGTAATAAGAGCATCAATCAATTCATCCATATCTCCGTTAATAAACTGATCAATCTGATATAGTGTAAACCCAATACGGTGATCTGTAACCCTTCTCTGTGGAAAATTGTAGGTCCTTATTCTCTCGCTTCTGTCCCCCGTACCTACCTGGCTCTTCCGGTTCTCAGCTAATTCTGATTCATGCTTAGTTCTTTCTATCTCAAAAAGCTTGGCCTTTAAAACTCTCATAGCTTTGTCCTTGTTCTTATGCTGTGAGCGCTGATCTTGACAGGTTACTACAATTCCTGAAGGGATATGGGTAATACGAATGGCCGATGAGGTCTTGTTAATGTGCTGACCTCCGGCTCCTGATGCTCTGTATGTGTCTATTTCTATATCGTTAGGATTAATCTCAACATCTCCCACATCCTCAGCCTCTGGTAAAACCGCTACGGTCGCTGTGGATGTATGTATCCTTCCGCTTGATTCGGTTGTAGGAACACGTTGCACACGATGGACACCGCTTTCAAACTTTAACCGGCTATAAGCTCCCTTTCCTTCTATCTCGAAAACTATTTCCTTAAATCCGCCGATTTCTGTGGGGCTCGAATCAATTATGCTCGTTACCCAGCCTTTACTTTCAGCGTAGTGGGTATACATACGGAAAAGTACAGCCGCAAAAAGAGCAGCTTCGTCTCCTCCGGCACCTCCGCGAATCTCAATAATGACATCCTTATCATCATTAGGGTCCTTGGGCATTAAAAGAATTTTTAATTCTTTTTCGGTGTGTTCAATCCCCTTTTCAGCGTCAAGAATCTCTAGCTCTATCATCTCTTCAAGATCCTTATCCGGTTTGTCCTGAAGCATAAGGCGAGCATCTTCTAAAGCTTTTATGAACGATTTATGCTCCCTGAATTTCTCAACGATTTCAGACAGTTCAGTATGCTCCTTCATGAGCTTCAGGTATAGCTCCTGATTATTCAATACTCCGGGGTCGGCCAATCTCATATTCAATTCTTCATAGCGATTCTCTATGGATTCCAGTTTCTCAAACATGTTATTTTACCTTCTCCTCAAACTTAGCCTTTGCTTTAATTTTTCCAGATCTGAATTGGCAATTAATTCTCTAGGAAAGCCGGCTTCCTCTATAACGCTCAAAGCCTCGGCGCTATTTCCGATGTCTGTATGAATATGTGCATCACTATTTATTATAATGTGTACTTTGTTCTTGCAACATTCTTCCAACAGCGTCATATAATTTTCTTTAGCGTTTAGTCTAAAAGATGTTGGTCTTAATGATGAATTATTTACTTCAATAAGAACCCCGTATTCCGAGGCGGCCTTCACCAACTCAGGATAATCCATGGCTATTCTCGAATCGTCAGGATGCCCAATTATATTGACATATTTATTCTCCATGCTTTTAATGACAGCAAGGGTGTTATCCTTTTTTGTTGACGCTCTTAGGCAAGGACCGTGAAAGCTTGAGATAACTATATCCAGCTCTTCCAAATTTGTGTCCGCCGTATCAGTTGAACCGTCAAAATCAATGATGTTTGCTTCAATACCTTTATATATTTCTACACCATACATAATATTAGGTATAACCTTTAAATTATGAAAATGATATATATGAGGTCCTCCGGGCATTTTAGGGCCATGGTCGGTTAAGCCGATTAATTTTAATCCTTTTTCTGAAGCCTCTCTGGCATACTCATCAATAGTGCTGTATGCATGCCCACTGCTGATAGTGTGAAAATGACAGTCCGCTATAAGTTTCATTAAACCCATCCTCTATTCTAGTAACTTATGTTCACACATAATACTACAATTATACCTTATTTGAGTCAACATAAAACATATAGGAACTCACCGGGAATAAAACATACAATAAAACAGCCATGGAGAAATTCCATGGCTGATGAAATGAAAGGGAGCCGTGTCCCCCCCTTTCATAGTAAGAAGGAAGGAAGAAACTAGGCCTGCGGGCTATTCTATTTCAATTTTCCTGGTTCTTTTATCCGGTTCTGCTTTAGGTAAGGTAATGGTCAACAGACCGTCCTTATATGAAGCTTTCACATCTTCATTATTAATGTTGGGTACTGAAAAGCTTCGTCTGTAGGAACCGCTGCGGCGTTCTCTGTAAATATAGCCGTCATCCTTTTCGTCCTTTTCCTGTTTAACGTCTACACCAATTGTTAACATTTCATTATTTAAGTCAATTATTATGTCTTCTTTGTTCACTCCGGGCATTTCAGCCTCAACAATATACTCATTATCTGTTTCTTTTACATCGGCACGTATAGGAGTCGTCATCGAAGATACTCTTGCAAAGAAGGGATCCTTGAAAAAGTCATCAAAAAATCTGTCAATACCGAACCAATCATCTTTTCTGGTCACGTTACCGTTTTTTCTTGAATAAGGAATCATACTAAACATAAAATCGCCTCCATAAATATTTTACGTGTTTGCTTTTGACTTTCTTTGACCTTAGTTACATTTTACATATTTCCCCGTATTATATCAAGTTTGATTTTGACTTTCTTTGACCTATTGTTATCCAATTTTTCGCTTCTCCCTCCCTTTTCCTTTAAAAAGCTTCCGCTTTTATTATTTTTCTTCACTTTTCATTTTTTATTCTTTGCTTGCATTAAAAGCAGTGAATTAACCATTATATATGATTGTATTTGGATATCTGTTACGAAGTGGAGTTCCTCAATATCCAACGCTTGAGATCATCTTTTTTAATAATACCTGTTACTATAAATGCTATAGTAAGTGTTAAGAATGCTATCAATACTACCAGTACCTGATATACTTTAACGGGTATATTAATGTAAGTTAAAAGATACTTAAGGACAATTGTGAAAATTACGCCAACAAGAGTAGCCGATATGGGTTTCAGCATCCATTCCCCTACTTCTATTGAAATACCGGTAACTTTTGAAATTTCTCTGAAATTGAATGCTATGGTTATGAGGCTCCCCGCAATTACAGAATAAATATAGGCATCCACACCCCATAACGGCATCAAAAACCATATCCCGACAATTCTAATAATGCTGCCTAAAAGAGTATTTAGAAGTATAGCTGATTCTCTTGCCAACCCGTTTAATATTCCTAACATGGTATGCTGAAGATAGAGAAAAACCCCTGTGAAAGAGAGAAGCTTTAAAATTGCACCTACATCATTTCCCGGGTATACCAGCTCAGCCAGCTCATTACTGCATGAAGCAAAAAAAGATGTAAAGATAAGACCCATAATGATAGTCAGTCTTATGGATTGAGCTATCTGTCTGTTGGCAATTCTATATTGCTTGCCCGCTACAGCTCCCGCTATGGCCGGAACAAGTGCTGTAGCTAATGACATTGGGAGCATTGAGGGGAAAAAAACAAGGGGTGAAGCCATACCCGTTAATCTACCAAAAGACTTTAAGCTTTCCTGAAATGTAAGCCCCGAGAGTACAAGTCTTTGTGGTATTAACAAGCTCTCCACAGTTCCTAACAGCGATAATATAAGGCGGTTTGCCGATATGGGTAATGCAGTTTTTATTATCTTCTTAATTAAAGATTCCTTACTATTTTTAACATTGCTCCTAACCTCATTAGGCCACTTTTTCTTAGAAAAAAGGAAAAAGACATACACAACTAATACATTTGCACACTCTCCGATAAGCATAGCCAATACCGCCAGCAAGCACATACTTTCTACACCTTTTCCTCTAAAAGAGTCCATCATGAGAATCACAAAAACAAGCTTGGTTATTTGCTCCATTATCTGCCCGATAGAGTTTGGTATCATTTCCTGCCTGCCGTAAAAATAGCCCTTATAGGCTGATATAGCTGCGATGGGAGGTACGAAAACCAATATCCAAAAAAGTGACTGCTTTGTTCGTATATCTCCTGTAGTCCCTAATACCAAAGCATCAAGGTTAAGTAACAAGATTCCGGATACCACGATTCCGACAGCAAGAACAATCCCTGCAGATATAGATGTTATTTTGATCCCTATTCGACTTAGTCCTTTTGAAGTTTCCTCAGCAACAAAGCGAGATACGGCTATTGAAATGCCCGCTGAAAGAACAAGTACTAAAAGTGAGTATATGGGTGTCATTAGTTGATACAGCCCTAAACCCTCTGTTCCGATACCATTGGCGATTAAGACACGATAAACAAACCCTATTGCTTTGACAACAAATCCTGTCACCGTAAGAATGGCTGTATTGTACTTTAATGAACGGCGAGCCATTAATACCTCCGCTTTTAGTAACTGACTCTCAATACTATGTGAAATGACAATCTATTATGATTGATATTATTAATACATAAAAAAACATTTTGTACTAAAATAATTATTTTTACTATTGTAATAAACATTATGCAACACTGATTAATTTTACAAAAAGCGACATTAGCTAATGATTATTCGTAAAATCACCCTCGGGGTGATTACAATATGGAGAAATAAAAGTATAATTGCACCAAACAGTACATATTAAAATATGGCTTATACAACCGTTTTTTGTAGTGCCAATATAAAGATACATATTACGACACATGATTATTAAAGGAGGAATAACCATGAATTTCAAGAAATTCTTAAGCTTACTGCTGATATTCTGTCTGGTATTCAGTTTTACTGCCTGTGGAGGTAGAGACGTCGATAATGACGATGATGACGATTCCTCGTACAGTTCGCGAGATGACGATGATGATGACGACAAAGACAACAAGGGAAAAGACTCTAAAGATAAAGACAAAGATGATGACAAGGACACTGACAGCAAAGATGATGACGAGGACAAGGACTCCGACAGTGAGGAAGATGATAAAAAGACTGGCAGTAAGAATGACATTTTTGCAAATTACCCCGAAGTAGACCTTCCCAAAGGGTATCCCAAAGACGAATATCCTTTATACAAGGATGGGCGTGTTTGGATGGGCCTAAAGGAAGAAAAGAATGGTTATAACGTATTTTCAGTTGCCGTAGTTTATGCTGAAGAATTTGATGCTATTGTCGATTACTACGAAGACCTTTTAGTAGATGCCAAAGACTATGATGATATAAAATCAGATTATGCCAACATCTATACGGGTGAGCTTGCAGGATACAAATTCGAGATAACCATAATACCAACTCAGAATGAAGGGGATCTGGCGCAATCTACAATAATTCTTACTGAAATACCTTCTTCCAGCAGCGTATTAAAATCTCTTGATAATGGAGAATACCCGGATAATTATCCAAAGAGCGATTTTCCCATTATTGATGGAGGGGTTATTTATGATGCCTCAGAATCAGAAAATAGTGGTCTAGTTTCTTATGATTTAACAATCTATACAGACAAGGACATCAAAGAAGTAGTAAAATTCTATGATGATAACCTTAAAAATGTACAAGATAAATCAAAGAGTAGCTCCACAGACGACTTTAATATTTCCGGCTCGTCCAACGGTTATTATTTCTACATATATGGTTATAAGGACACCAGAGATAATGTTGAGGTAGTTCGCTATACTATGACTCTTGATCCAATTGATGAATAAATAGTTTTATACAGAGGCCGGTGATAAAACACCGGCCTTTTTGTATGATTAAGCAATAAAGCCCAATGGCAAATTTTTTTATTGAAGATACTCTCTTATTCTTATAGAATAAAACTGTATGCAATCATGAGTGATTGTATAACTATGCTCTTTTTTAACAATAAGATTGGGTATATTCCAAACTTAAGTATATTAATCAAAAAAATCAGAAAGGAAATGTTTAAATGTACCGCATAATCAAAAAAGAAACACTGAATTCCCAAGTAAAACTCCTTGAGATAGAAGCTCCCTATGTCGCCCGTAAAGCAGAACCGGGGCAGTTTATTATTTTACGTGTGGAAAAAGAAGGGGAACGTATACCGTTCACAATAGCAGATTATGACAGAGAAAAGGGGACTGTAACAATAATATTCCAAGAGGTAGGTGCCTCGACTAAACTTCTCGGATTGATGAATGAGGGCGATGAACTGGTTGATTTTGTGGGGCCATTGGGCATTGCCTCACATTTCGATGGAGTCAGAAAAGCTGCCGTAATTGGTGGCGGTCTGGGAACAGCAATAGCTTATCCACAAGCGAAAAAATTGCATAGCATGGGTGTCTCTGTGGATGTAATAGCCGGCTTTAGAAACAAAGACATGGTTATATTAGAAAAGGAGATGGCTGCAGTATCGGACAGACTCATTATCACAACTGATGACGGGTCTAACGGAACAAAGGGCTTTGTATCCGATATACTTAAGAATCTTTTAGATGAAGGTAATACCTATGACGTAGTTATCGCTATCGGCCCTCCTATAATGATGAAAGTGGTCTGTGATGTCACAAAGCCATACGGTATAAAAACAATCGTGAGCTTAAATCCAATTATGATTGATGGAACAGGTATGTGTGGCGGTTGTCGCGTGACTGTGGGAGGGGAAACAAAATTTGCTTGTGTTGATGGTCCTGACTTTGATGGCCACCAGGTAGATTTTACAGAGCTTATGAGACGCCTTTCTATGTACAAAGATCATGAAAGAGTATCCACAGAACGTCATGTATGTAGAATGGAGGGGGTTAATAATGGCTAATATGTCACCCAAAAAAGTAGCTATCCCGGAGCAGGATCCACAGGTACGCAATCGGAATTTTAAAGAAGTTTCTTTGGGCTATACCGAAGAAATGGCTGTTGAAGAAGCAAAGCGTTGTTTAAACTGCAAGCATAAGCCATGTATGAACGGATGCCCTGTTAATGTTAAGATTCCTGAATTTATTTCCTTGATAGCTGATGGTAAATTTGAAGAAGCCTATGAGAAAATTGTAGAAACAAATAGTCTTCCCGCTGTTTGTGGGCGTGTTTGTCCTCAGGAGACCCAATGTGAAGAAAAATGCGTGAGGGCAATAAAGGGTGAATCGGTTGCAATCGGTCGTCTTGAAAGGTTCGCTGCCGATTGGGCTATTAACAATGTTAATAAGAATTACAAGATTTCCCCTCGTAACGGGAAAAAGGTCGCTATCATCGGCTCCGGTCCTTCCGGATTATCCTGTGCCGGTGACCTGGTTAAAGCGGGCTACGATGTTACTATATTTGAAGCTTTTCACTTGGCAGGCGGTGTTTTAGTATACGGTATTCCCGAATTTAGACTGCCAAAAGGCCTGGTTCAAAAGGAAATCGACTCTCTTTTAGCTCAGGGCGTTGAAATTCGTACCAATATGGTAATCGGTAAAGTCCTTACAATTGATGAGATATTTGAAGAGGGATATTCAGCCGTTTTTGTCGGTTCAGGTGCCGGACTTCCAGCATTTATGCATATTCGCGGTGAAAGCTTAAACGGTGTATATTCAGCCAATGAATTTTTGACCCGTATAAATCTCATGAAGGCCTATAAGGAAGATTCCGACACACCGGTAATGCGCAGTAATTCCGTTGCGGTGGTAGGCGGAGGAAATGTAGCCATGGACGCCGCCAGATGCGCTAAACGTCTTGGGGCAGAAAAGGTTTACATTATTTACAGACGCTCTGAGGCAGAGATGCCGGCACGACTTGAAGAAGTTCACCACGCTAAGGAAGAGGGGATCATCTTTAAACTGCTAACCAATCCCACACAGATAATCGGCGATGATAAAGGCTGGGTAACAGGTATTGAGTGTGTTGAAATGGAATTAGGTGAACCGGATGCTTCAGGCAGACGTCGCCCTGTAGCAAAATCCGGTAGTGAGCACATAGTAGATGTTGATACAGTGATTATTGCTATAGGTACATCACCCAATCCTTTGATAAGAAGCACAACCCCTGACCTTGCAACAAATAAATGGGGTTGTATTGAGGCAGATTCAGAGACCGGTCAAACAAGCAAGGAAGGTGTTTTTGCCGGTGGCGATGCGGTAACCGGAGCCGCAACAGTAATTTTGGCTATGGGTGCAGGTAAAAAAGCTGCTAAAGCCATAGATGAGTACATTAAAAGCAAGAATAACTAAATCGTTTAGCTAAATGAGTTATGAATAATGTTCATAACTCATTTTATTTATGCTATTTGCAACTTCACAAATCATTTCTTGCATATAATAATTTTTTTTGCTATAATTTTTTTGTCCGGTCCCAGTTTTGGCTGAGGACGGTTTAGTATTGGAAAAAACAGTGTTCTCTCCGATACATTGGCTTCGGTTTTAGCCTTATGGTCCGAAAACAGTCACTGACTTTTATATGATTTAAATAATATCAGTATGCAAGTGATAATAATTATTTTTGCACATCACCAGCCTTGTGACTGATGATAAAATTTTAGGAGGTCAAAATGAAGTATTTAGCAGGCGTCTATGATCAAGTTGTTAAGAGAAATCCCAATGAACCAGAATTTCATCAAGCTGTCAAAGAAGTATTGGAATCTTTGGAACCCGTCGCTGAAAAACATCCGGAATACGTTAGAGCAGGCATTTTTGATCGCATAGTAGAGCCCGAAAGACAAATTATATTCCGTGTGCCCTGGGTAGATGACAACGGTACCGTCCAGGTTAATCGTGGTTTTCGCATACAGTTTAACAGTGCCATCGGACCATATAAGGGTGGACTTCGTTTCCATCCCTCAGTAAATTTGGGTATAATAAAATTTCTCGGATTCGAGCAATGTTTTAAAAACTCTCTGACTACTCTGCCAATTGGCGGAGGTAAGGGCGGTTCGGACTTTGATCCTAAAGGTAAATCCGATATGGAAATCATGCGTTTCTGCCAAAGCTTCATGTTTGAATTAGCTCGTCACATAGGGCCCGACACAGACGTACCCGCAGGGGATATCGGTGTTGGTGGCCGTGAAATCGGTTATATGTATGGAATGTATAAAAAGCTCCGCAATGATTTTACCGGCGTATTAACCGGTAAAGGAATACCCTATGGCGGAAGCCTTGCACGTACTCAAGCAACAGGTTACGGCCTTTGCTACTTTATGGACGAAGCTCTTAAAGCAAAAGGAAAATCATTTGAAGGTAAAACCGTTATTATATCCGGTTCTGGTAATGTAGCAATTTATGCAACAGAGAAAGCCATACAGTTAGGGGCAAAGGTTGTTGCTCTCAACGATTCCAACGGCTATATCTATGATAAAAATGGTGTTAATCTTGATACCGTTAAGCTCATTAAAGAAGTTCAAAGAGGCCGAATTTCTGAATATGTCAAGTATCATCCCGAAGCAACATATACCGTTGGTTGTAAGGGTATATGGACCATCCCATGTGATATTGCATTACCATGTGCAACCCAGAACGAATTGGATGGAAATGATGCAGAAATCCTTGTTAAGAATGGATGCTTTGCCATTGGTGAAGGTGCGAACATGCCTTCAACCCCTGAGGCCGTTGATGTATTCCTGAATAATAAGGTTATATTTGGGCCGGCTAAAGCTGCCAATGCAGGTGGTGTTGCCACATCAGCCCTTGAGATGTCACAGAATAGCATGAGATTGTCATGGTCCTTTGATGAGGTTGATGCAAAGCTAAAGGGCATCATGCAGAGCATATACAAGAATGCCAGTGAAGCAGCCGCTGAATACGGTGATCCGGACAATCTTGTCAAAGGTGCAAATATAGCCGGCTTCAAGAAGATTGCCGCCGCTATGTACGCTCAAGGAGTAACATATTAATCTTATAGACTTTAATAAAAAAGATGCCTGTGAATTCACAGGCATCTTTTTAAATGAGTAAGAGGGACGGTGACTTTTACTCATTATTTATCGTGCGTAAGCTGCTTTAATTATGGCGGTTAAGAAGTGACAGGCTTTTTCAAGGTTTGATATCTGAATAAACTCATTCTTGCTATGTACCTTCTCCATTCCCACACTTATGTTCACAGCCGGTATGCCGGCACCGTTAATTATGTTTGTATCGCTTCCCCCACCTGTAGCATGAAGCTTTAATGGTATTTGGGAAAGCTCTGAAGCCTCTTTTAACAAGGTTATTATATCGTCCGTCTCACTTATATTAAATCCGGGATACATGTGTTCAAGTTCGATATGAACATTTCCTCCCAAGCTTTCAGTGACCGTCTTAAAATGATTTAGAATTTCATCAGTGTATCGGTTTATTTTCTCTTCTGATAATGAACGAACCTCTCCCTCAATCTTACAGCTTTCACTAACGATATTCCTGACCTCGCCACCCTTTATGGTACCTATGTTTGAGGTGCTTTCTTCATCTATCCTGCCAAAATCGGGCATATCGGATATAGCTTTTGCTGCCAGCATTATAGCGCTTAATCCCTTCTCAGGCTCTAGTCCGGCATGGGCGGCCCGGCCTTGGAATGTTACCTCAAAACGATTATAGTATGGTGCTTTTACCGCAACCTGACCTATTGGGCCCCCCTCATCCAAAATGAAAGCATAGTTTACCGGAAGCTTTGATAAATCAAGATTTCTTGCTCCAAATAACCCGCCCTCTTCACAGACGGTAAATGCAATATATAAATCACCAAAGGGAGTAGAATCCTCTTTAAGTGATTTTATAGTTTCCAAAATAACTGCCACTCCTGCCAGATCGTCCCCGCCCAATACTGTGGTTCCATCGGTTTTTATTATATCCCCATCAATTGCAGGCTTCTTTGATAGCCCCGGAACTACAGTATCCATATGAGCCATCAATAAAAGAGCCGGTTTTGCTTTGTCACCTTTTATATGGCAAATCACATTACCCGCATTTCCCCCTATTTTTGATCCCGTATCATCTTCATGGGGATCAAGACCCATAGCTTTCAGCTTTTCCAAAAGAGCATCTGCCATTTTTCTTTCTTGCTTGGACAAGCTATCTATTTTTACCAAGCTAATAAAATCATCCACAATTCTTTCTCTGTTTATCATAATAATACTCCTCTCTTAATATAATCATACACCGGTAGAGCCAAATCCTCCGCCTCTGTTAGCTCCGATATCCTTAACTGAATCCACTATCCTCAGGTTCATTCTGGGCACCTTTGCCAAAACAAGCTGGGCTACCCGCTCACCTTTTCTAATAATATAAGCACCCTTTTGATTTCCCTTGCTATCAAGGGTCAGTATTTCATCATTTTCATCCGAAAAGCTGCCCTCAGGTGAAGTGTTATTAACTATTATCCCCAGTTCGTCCCTATATCCGGCATCGATGGTACCGGGGGCGTTGGCAAGGCGAAGAGGAGTTTTTAAGCTAATTCCGCTCCTGGGACGAACCTGAATTTCATATTCCTCAGGAATAGCAAACTTAAGACCTGTAGGTATTATAGCAGTTTGACCGGGTTTTATTACTATATCTTGGGCAGCACAAACATCCATGCCCGCATCGTATGGGTTAGCGTAAAAAGGCAGCTTTACTCCTTCTCTTATTATCTCTACAAAAACATCAATCATAAGTATTCTCCTGAAACTGAAATTAGGGTAGTAAACATATTTATATATTATACCATAGTCTCTGTTTCACAAAGTCCTTCAGTAAATTTCCTTACTCCACTCCCCTAAACCAATGGCCTTTTGTATAGCCTGAGTCTTTGAGGTCCTGTATGGCTTTTACAACCTCATAATCTGAGGTAAGGCCATGAAGCTTATCATAGTAATATTGGGTCAATGATTTTCGGGTAATCCTGTCCTCAGTAGTATAGACAAGCCTATATATGCTTAATGATGTGTCTTTTAAGACATCCAAGTCATCCAAAAAAAGCGGAAAGGCATTAAAAATCTGTGTCCTTTTTAGTACTGGATCCCTGACAAAAGGAAAGACTTCACCTTTCCTGTCTTTCATATATCCTTTGTTGCCTTTGCATATATCGCATTTTCCGGAGCAGCCCATTTCCATGGCAGATGGGCAATGCTCCATAGTCATAAGCGGGATTCGCCCATAAACAACCGATTCCAGTCCGGCTGTGGAGGAAGTTAATCCCTTAACCTCTTTTAGGTTAATCTCAGTTGATAAAACAATTGATTTAGCACCTGATTCTTCATGGGCTGAAATTGCTTTATTGTTAAAAACATTCATTGAAGGCTCGGCGCACATTGATAACGAAGGGAAAGCTTCACTCAGAACCCTATATGCTCCAAAACTACCGTATGATAGACCAACTAATAAATCATTAACCTCTTCTATTTGTTCTTTAATTCCAGCTAATTCACTATCTTTTAGTATTGATGGGGTCCATAAATAGATTTCTCCATCATAATTCGCTTTTAATTCTTCCAGAGACTGACGCGATATAACAGGCAGATAAACCCTCTCAATTAAACCACTTAATTCGTCTATTGAATCCGGTTTGTCATAAAAAAAGGCTGAAAGCGCTGGTTCAATTTCAATAGAATCATTTTTTGTCTTCTCTTTTTTTACAAAGTTGGGCGACTCTTTTTTCTTATGCATACCAATACGCTGACTCTTAATTTTCTCAATAGCTTCACGTCTTAGAGCATTAAGGGCTGAAATAGGCATAGTGCTATCGTTGTCTGTATCAATTAACAGGTTCCTTAACCAATAGGGGGTTTCCCCTGTCTTGCCTAGCTGTTCCTTAATACGTTCATCAGAAAGAGCTTTATTTATGGCTTTTTCAGCGACTACTTCCGATTCTGCCAATATAGAATTGCCATCTTCATCACTTACCTTGAGTCTTGCCTTATCACCGGTTTTTATAAAAAACTCCATATCAAGGGGTATCAGAGGTGTTTCTTTACCCTCATAAGTCTTCCGCGCATCTTCAAAAAGACTCTTGGAAAGAGTTTTGTAGACTGGACTATCCTTTCTTACTGTGGCTTTTATGTCTCCAATCCAAACCTCAGCCCCACTATCAGCGTGGCGAACCTGCTTGTTATTCTCTATTATTGAAGTCACAATAAAGCTTTGGGCTCCTTTGTCGGGGTCCATAACTTCTATCCCATCACCCATGTTAATGGATTTATCTAAAATTACCTTTATATATAACGGCTTTGTGTCTAAAACCTTTCCGGCTAATACTCCTTGATGTTTTGGATGTTCCTTATACACAAGCTTTTTAAAGTCTCTGTTTCCTTCCAAATAGCCCCGGGTAAACCCGCCGCGGTTAAAAGCCTGCATTAATTCTTCTTTATCTTTATCATCAACAATATAGCGGCTTTCACCCATGGTCTCCAGTATATCTATATACTTTCGATATATAGATGTTACTATGGTGACATACTCAGGGGATTTCATACGTCCCTCCAGCTTCACCGACTTAACACCGGATTTCTTAAGCTCGGGTAGCAAATCTAAGGCCATAAGATCCCTGGGGCTTATCAGATATGAAGACTCCCCATATTTATTTCCATCCCTTGATAGTGACCAGGGCAATCTACAAGGCTGGGCACAAAGACCCCTATTCCCGCTCCTTCCACCTATAAAGCTGGACATGAGACATTGCCCTGAATAACATACGCATAGAGCACCATGTACAAAGACCTCGAGCTCGGCTTTGCATTTCTCTCCTATTAACTTAATATCGCTAAGGGTAAGTTCACGGGCAAGTACAACTCTTTCAAAGCCCATTTCCTCAAGATATTTTACAGATTCGCTGTTAGTCAATGTCATCTGGGTACTTGCATGAATGTTAAGACCGGGTAAGTTTTGTCTCAGAAGCTTTGCAAAGCCGATATCTTGAACGATAATCGCATCTGCACCTTCCTTATACAACAATTCAGCCAGTTTTAAACATTCATAAAGCTCATGGTTTTTTAGAAGGGTGTTTATGGTTATATACACCTTCACGCCACGATCATGGGCGTAGTCTATAGCCTCAATCAACCCGGTTTCTGTGAAATTATTGGCGTTTATTCTGGCGTTATACTTTCCCCCGCCTAAATAAACAGCGTTTGCTCCGTTTGCAATTGCCGCCTTAAGAGATTCAAAGCTGCCCGCAGGCGCGAGCAGCTCTATTTTCGGATTCTTCATATATACCTACTTTGGAGTTTTAATTATCCTTGTCTTTTTTTTCTTCCTTAATTTCATCTTTCTGTTGCTTTTTATTTACTTCATTTTTCTGAACAACAGCTTCTGCCATCTCATATTCGTAAAAATAATCATCCTCCGGATCATCACTTTCCTTAAAAACCTCTATTTCTTCAGGCTTGTCCTGACCGGCCTTATATTTATACTTATACACTGTTTTGTCTTTTTTACTTACTTTAGCTTTTCTTTTCTCAAAAAGGTTTTTCACAGCATCAATAATATCGAGTATAGATTTTGCTTTGAGTATAATATCATTTTGTATAGTCTCTGCACCCTTTTTAACGGTTTCAGATACTTTACCCACATCCGTTACAATCTTCCCGAGTCCATCAAGGCTTTCATTAACCGTCTTTGTAATTTTTGCGGCATTGTTGGTTATCTCTGGCAACTTCTCGACCGATTTATCAATATTTCCCTTATTCTTCTCAATAAGTTGATTTACATTCTTTAAAATTCTTAGTAAGTTGGCTACTGCCAAGATAAGATAAAACAGAAGCGCTGATCCAAGGACAAAAAGAACGAGTACAATCAGTTCACCCCACGATATCATTTCCTCAAACATGGACGTACCTCCATTTAATAATTGTTCTTATTAGTGTTTTGGATAGTATTTATTGTATTCCTGACTTCCTTAAGCTCGGTTTCACGTTTGGTAAGCTCTATTCTAAGCTGTGATTCCCTTTCCTTAAGCTTCACATTTTCCATTTTTACTTTCTGAGATTCTTCCTTTAGCTCCTGATACTTCCTTTTGAGATCCGCCAATTCATTTTCATTATTCTTAAGAGTTTCATTTAAGCGAAACATCTCATCTGCCATATTTATTGAAGTTAGAACCGATGCCATAGAAGTGCTAAGCAGATGGTTCTTCCTGGTTATCTCCAGTACTTTTCTATCAACGAATAAAGCTATTTTTTGAATATATTCCGGCGACTCTACACCGCTTATTACATATTCATTTCCTGCAATACGAACAGTTACTTTATTCTTTTCAGCCAAGATATCAGCTCCATTCAAAAGATTTTCTCTTACGTATTTCGGTTAAAATGTTCAATTACTATACATTACTTATTATTATACTATATTTTGTCAAGTTAATCATCTTCATCGAACTTTTTTATCAGGTTCATATAAAAAGCGGGGGCATTATACCTCCGCCGGTAAAACTATTTTACATTATCTCTTAAATATTCACCGAATTTTTTATCGACCACCAATATATGATGATCCAACCAGTTACTTAAAAAATCCAATATGTTTCCTACTGTCTCGTCCTTTTTTCGTCCAACTCATACAGATTCAAAGCCGACACCTTGTTAGTAAAGCTCTTATGTTCAAGCATTTGTATCTTAGTATTAAAAGAATCGTAACCATGTTCTTTAAACTTTTCTTCTTCATATCCGAAATGGTATACGGCATACTCTTTCAAGCCCTCAAAAAGCTCTACAATTTTGTCGTAACTATCCACGCCATCTTCAATTTCTTTAGCAACATCATTCATTTCATTGATCATTTCAATGATTCTAGCGTGCTGAGCATCAATGGTTGGATCATAACAACTATACTCATCTCTCCATTTAATAATCATATCAATTACCCTCCCAAAATATAAAAATAATGTCTGTTTTGTACAATTATTAATACTGAATACAAAAGTATTCTTGCTATTTCGACAAATTTCTACTATAATTTAATCTGACACTGATACCTTAACATACTTTTACCTCCTTTTTAGCACATTTTTTTATTTTAGCCTGTTGGTTTCAACAGGCTATTGTTTTTGTCGAATTTTGTAAAAAGGAAGTAATTATTATTAATATTCTTGCCTGACTTCATGAACGCTTTTTTCTATCTTCTTCTTTAAGCGCTGAAGTGCATTGTCCACAGACTTTACAGGCTTTTCAAGCTGTTTTGCTATGTCCTGATAGGTTATACCGGCTAAGTATTTAGCCAAAACTTCCTTTTCAAAAGGGCTTAAAAGCTCCATTACACGGCTTTCGATAACCGTAAACTGCTCCTTATTAATAAATAGCTCTTCAGGATTAGTAATTGAAACCTCCTGAATAACTTCAACCAAAAATTTATCAGAGTCCTCATCAAAAACTTTCTTGTTTAGTGAGACATAGGAGTTTAAAGGAATATGCTTTTGCCTTGTAGCGGTTTTTACGGCCGTTATAATCTGGCGGGTTATACACATTTCTGCAAAAATCCTGAAAGGAATGCTTTTATCGTCTTTATAATCCCGTACAGCTTTAAACAGACCAATCATACCCTCTTGGACAATATCCTCCCTATCGGCCCCCACTAAGAAATAGCTTCTTGCCTTAGCCCTTACAAGGGGTTTGTATTTTTCTATAAGATGCTCCATACCGCTCTTACAACCATTGTGAACATATGTAAGTATCTCTTCGTCGTCTAAAACAGCATAATCAATTTTTGGTTTATCAACTTGAGGCACTTTTACTTCCCTCCGTTACCGGATAATCAGATGTAGTTTTTTTCATAGTTAAGCTTTTTACACTGATGTTTAGAATATTTACGTTAAAACCAGTAGTCCTATCAAGTTCTTTAATAATAACATCTCTGGCTTTTTTAACTGCCTCTACTAAGTTGTATCCAAATACCATAATAACATCGATATCAATATAAAGTCCATCCGGGCCGTTACTTGTACGAAATCTTGTCACTTTTTCCATTTCGGGCATAATAACAATATTATAATTTACCAACTGGTATATGGCGTAGTCCGATATTGTATAATTTCCGAAATAGCTGAATGTGGGCCTTACTACCGACTTTTCACCAATATTTTGAAACTGGCCCTTACCTTTTCGCCTAAAAAGCTGAAGGGGATCTAAAAAATAGCCTGAAAACTGTTTCTTAAGTTGCATGGCCGGTACGGGGATAACATGCTTCCCCTGTTTTAATCGGGTATTGCGCGCTTGTTCGATCTCATAGGGGCTTGCCACGTCCTCGATATATATTCTTTGATCATACTCTCCCAATTCCAGACCTTCAGCTATTTTATCGACCATTCCATCAGATGTGCCCAATATTAGTATACCTTGGGGCTTACACCTCAGGATAGCTTCCCTTACTTCTTTTCTGTGATCATCCTCTATAAAAAGGGCAACTTTGACCGAACTAATTTTTGAAGGAGCCTTTTTTGCAGACTTTCCAGCCACAATAGTACTTTCGTGAATTAGTAAACCGTCATCTATTATATAGTCCAGATTATTTTCCCTGGCCACCCATGATGCACGATGGCTTTTGCCTGACCCACTTGATCCTACGAATGCTACAAGTCTCAAAAAAATCCTCCGACAAAAACAATTTATATAATCTATACCTACATTATTCCACAATTAATCATTAAAAAACAATATAATTAGGAGACGACGTATTCATGGTAAATTCTAAATTTAAAAAAGGACTGTTCCACGGGTATTACCCATTGGAAACAGTCCTTAATTAGTAATATTATTAGTGTACTATAGCTTTTTCGGTTTCTTTATCAAAGATATGAATATGTTGCATATCAAAGACAACCTTGATTGATTCACCGGCCTGTGTCTTGGATTTAGGGCTAACACGGGCGGTAAAGTTAATATCATTTATTAAAACATAAAGCAGAGTTTCAGAGCCCAATCTCTCGGTAACTTCCACGTTGGCGGTTAATACTCCGCTGTTGCTATTTGCAAGTAATACTTCTTCATCATGGATATCTTCAGGGCGAATACCAAAAATAACTTCGCTTCCAACATATCCTTGTTTTTCAAGAGCTGCTGCCTTATCTGCAGGAAGTTCTAACAGGTATTCCCCAAACTTAAGAGAAACCTTATCCCCTTCTTTTACAACAAGAGCATTAGTCAAATTCATCTGAGGGCTACCGATAAATCCTGCAACGAAAGCATTAACTGGTTCATCATATAGCTGTTGAGGATTAGCAATCTGTTGAACAAAACCATCTTTCATTACGACAATTCTGGTACCCATTGTAAGAGCCTCGGTCTGATCATGGGTTACATAGATAAATGTTGTGTTCAACTTTAAGTGTAGCTTGGATATTTCAGTTCTCATCTGAACTCTGAGTTTGGCATCAAGGTTGGAGAGAGGCTCGTCCATAAGGAATACTTTAGGTTCACGAACAATTGCACGACCCAAGGCAACACGCTGTCTCTGACCGCCCGAAAGAGCCTTTGGTTTTCTGTCAAGAAGGTGTTCGATTGAAAGTATTCTAGCAGCTTCCTGAACTCTTCTCTTAATTTCATCCTTTGGTGTCTTTCTAAGTTTAAGACCAAAGGCCATATTATCAAATACGGTCATGTGAGGATAAAGTGCATAGTTTTGGAAAACCATTGCTATATCTCTATCCTTAGGGGCCACATCATTACAAAGCTTATCGCCGATATATAATTCGCCTGATGTAATTTCCTCAAGACCTGCAATCATTCTAAGTGTAGTTGTTTTGCCGCAGCCTGAAGGTCCGACAAGAATAATAAATTCTTTATCTTCGATATCAATGTTAAAGTCACTAACAGCTGTTACGCCGCCCGGATATGTTTTAAATACGTTTTTTAAACTTACTCCAGCCATTAAAATTCCCTCCCAGAATATCTGATTAATGCAAAAGCATTTTTAGTGGTAGTATTAATGTTATATTAAACCCACATGTAAAACTACCTTATAATTCCACAAAAATGAAAAATGCCTTTTAGCTACTTTGTCTAGTTAAATATTCACAACAAATTACTAGAATGAATTAAATTTCAAACCTCATATTGAATTATTATACATATAAATGTATAATTATAAGGATGTTTGTGGTATCTTTTAGGAGGAATTAATATGATAAAAGTAGGAATTATAGGAGCCACTGGATATGTCGGGGCAGAGATTATCCGCCTTTTAGCCTTGAGAGATGATATAAAAATAGCCACTGTTGTCTCAAACAGCTTCGTCGGTAAGCCTTTTTCCGAAGTATATCCCTCTTTTAGAGGAATTTATGATGGAATTTGTGATGGGCTTGATTTAGACATAATAGCTGATAAGGCCGATTTTTTCATTACGGCACTGCCTCATGGCGTGTCTACTACTGTGATACCTAAACTCATGGAAAAGGGAAAGAGAGTCATAGATCATAGCGGGGATTTCAGGTTTAGAGATGTTAAGATATATGAAAAGTGGTATAAGGTTACGCACTCTTCTCCGGAATTGATACCTCAGGCGGTTTACGGCCTTCCTGAGCTTTACAGGAAAGAAATAAAGGAAGCCAGGCTTGTAGCAGATCCCGGTTGTTATCCTACATGCTCAATCCTTGGAATAGCTCCTGCATTAAAACATAAGATTGCTTCAAATAAAAACATAGTAATAAACGCCGTTTCCGGAGTTTCAGGTGCAGGCAGAAAAGCAGATTTACCCTATGCTTTTTGCGAAACAGCCGAGAACTTTAAAGCTTATGGTGTGGCCAACCACCGCCATACCCCTGAAATAGAGCAGGAACTGTCTTTAATAGCAGGTGAAGATATTATAGTATCATTTACTCCTCACTTAGCCCCAATGAAACGGGGTATGCTTGCGACCAGCTCTCTGGACCTTTTAGACGATGATATGACTGTTGATGCCGTTCACACCATATACCTTGATCACTATAAAAATGAACCTTTTGTACGAATTCTTCCTTTAGGACACCTACCTGAAACTAAATTAGTCTCCGGATCAAACTATATAGATATCAGTATTAATATTGACAAGCGTTCGAAAAAGCTCATAATTATTTCTGCATTGGATAATCTGGGTAAAGGTTCTGCCAGTCAGGCTATTCAGGCTCTTAATATTATGGCGGGCTTTAATGAAACCGAAGGCCTCCTATCACCAGGTCTTTATATATAATGAATAATGATTATAAGAAAGAGGATTAAGAAATGTTTGATATTTCAGAAATAATAAAAAAAGCGGGGATTCTTGTAGAAGCCCTGCCATATATTCAGGCCCTCGCCGGAAAAACAGTGGTAATTAAGTACGGTGGAAATGCAATGATAAACGAAGACCTTAAACACTCGGTGATGGAGGATATAACCCTTTTGAAATACATAGGGCTTAATCCGGTAGTCGTTCATGGTGGAGGCCCCGATATTACTACCGCACTAAAAAACTTTAATATCCAATCTGAATTTGTGAACGGTCTTAGAAAAACAGACAGGCAGACCATGGAAATCGCTCAGATGGTGCTGATGGGAAAGACAAACAAGGAAATAGTTTCCCTGCTGAATCAGAAGGGTGGCAAGGCCATAGGAATATGCGGTATTGACGGTATGCTTTTAGAGTGCGAAAAGCACTATGAAACTATTGATAATGAGCAAGTGGACTTAGGATATGTCGGTAGAATAGTAAAGATTAATACCAGAGCCCTTGAGATTCTTACTAAGGATGAATATATACCTGTTGTCGCACCTATCGGAACAGACAAAAATGGCCAGAGTTATAATATCAATGCTGATACTGTGGCAGCAGAGCTTGCGGCTGCACTTAAAGCCGAAAAGCTGATCCTCCTTACCGACGTGGAAGGTGTTAAAAACTCAAAGGATAATGATTCAATACTATATGCCATAACAAGCGAAAAGATCAATCAGCTTATTAAGGAAGGAGTTATTGTGGGGGGAATGATTCCTAAGGTTCTGGGATGTGTTTATGCTCTTGAACACGGTGTTGAAAGGTCCCACATCATTGATGGCCGTATCCCCCATTGCATATTATTGGAGATATTCACCAACAAGGGTATCGGAACCATGATTACTCAGAAAATTAAACCTTATTATGAAAAAGAGCAATTATAAATGAAATTCATTTGTAATTAAATTATTTAGAATATTTGAATATGCTTTGCGCAATTTGTCAATTATTGATTAAATTGCGCCTTTTTATATAACCATGTCAAATCAGCTATACAAAGACAATAAATTATAGTAAAATGTTGTAAAAGGGTATTTTGGGCAACTATGTTTTCTTTAAAGCTTGACAAATGTATGTAGTTAAATATTTTGCTCTATTGATTGGGGGTTTAAAAATGAGCGAGAAGAAAAAGGTGGATTTTAACCAGCTAGTTCTTATCACTACAACATTAGTAGGCCTTGCTATCGGCATCTTTGTAAGCACAATAACAAAACAATGGATTGTCTTTCCTATATTTCCCGTTTTCGGATTCGTAATTGTTCTTGTTGTAAGAAAGGTATTGGAAGCATCAATAAAAAAATCAGCAATAAAATTTACAAAAGACATGCAAAAAATTAAAGAAGGTGACTTTTCTGTTTTTTTAAACCCTAAAGATTATGGAATTCTAGGGGGAGTCGCATCTACAGTCAATTCCATCTTAAGCGAAATAAGAAATCTGGTTGATAGCTTCTTCAAGTTGTCAAGATTGATTAGAAGCGCTTCTTATACAGTTGATGAAGTTTCACAAGGTGCATTTGACGCAATAAACTCCATTGCCAAAACAGTCGAGGATATTGCTAATGGCGCTACAAGTCAGGCAGAAGAAGCCCAAAATGGTGTTTTATCAGTTGAAAAATTGTCTGTTCAGATAAACAGTGTTTATGATAGCTACAATGAGATTTCCAGAGAAACTGAAAAAATCGGACTGGTTAATACTGCCGGAGCTGAGGCCGTAGAGGTGTTGAGAGAAAAATCTCAGACAAATTTCAGTGCCTCTGAAAAAATCTTCTCTGTTATGGAGAAGCTAGTTAATACCGCCCAACAAATCAGTTCATTTACAACAACTATTGAAAATATAACTGAGCAAACCAATCTTCTAGCTTTAAACGCTGCAATTGAGGCCGCAAGAGCCGGTGAAGCCGGCTTAGGTTTCGCGGTTGTTGCTGATGAAGTAAGAAAACTCGCAGATCAGAGCAGAACCTCTACCCTTGAGATTACCAACTTAGTTGAAAGCATCAGCAATGAATCAAAGATGGCCGTTAAAGTTATGGATGGTCTAAGAAAAGCATCTGAAGATCAGATTATGTCGGTTGATACTACCAAGAAGGCTTTCGACGATATTGCCAATGCAATCTACGCTATTGTTGATAAATTCAAGATGGTTAATGAATCGGTTGCAAAGATGCAGAAGGATAACGCCGAAGTTATTCTTTCCATTGAACACATTTCCTCTGTTTCTCAGGAAACAGCTGCTTCCAGCCAGGAAATGACGGCAACAACCGAGTCACAGATCAAGTCATTCGCAGAACTTAATGAGGCTTCCAAGGGTCTTAACAATCTGGTAAACGATTTAGATGCCAGAATCAAGAAATATAAGTTGAGCTAATCTAGTTTTTATAAGTAATACTAATAAGGACATATAAAAGGTGCAGGTCAAGAACCTACACCTTTTATGTGGACCTATGGTTTATTTAAATACACGAGGAGATATGCTTATGAAGCTAAAGTGGAAATTAGTTATATCAATCAATATAATGCTTCTAATCCTAATGGGAATTATTGTGTATTTTACAAATCATGAAGTCGCTTCTCTCATAAATTTGAAAGTTGAGGATGAGCTGTACGATAGCAGCCGCCTTGGTTGGGCTCTTTTGGAATCCAATTATCCCGGTACCTGGAAAATTGAAGATGGAAGGCTTATTAAAGGTTCGACAGTCATTAATGATGATGTAACCGTCGTCGATACTATAAAAAATGAAATTGGTATTGTTTCTACGGTCTTTCTTGACGACACAAGAGTAACTACAAGCATTGAAGATGAAAACGGCAAGAGAATTGTTGGAACGCAGGCCAACCCTGAGGTTATTGAAAAAGTCCTTAAAAAAGGTGAAGACTTTAAAGGTGAGACAACAATAAACGGTAAACTATATAAGACACTTTACACACCAATTCGTGATGAGAATAAAAGTATCATAGGAATGTGGTTTGTGGGAACAGAATATGGTAATCTTGAAAAAATGCTCAATGCATCAATGACTAAGACATATCTGTTTAGCGGCATATTGCTATTCTTATGTATCATCTATGCGCTGATGACCGGTAATTCGATAGCCAACTCCCTGAACAAGTTAATGAAAGATATAGGGGTGATTGCTTCCGGCAACTTTGTAGTATCTGTTTCAGATAAATTTATGAAAAAGAAAGATGAAATCGGGGATATAGCAAAATCTGTTGAACAGATGAGAGTCTCTGTCAGAGATATTATCATCAGCATAAAAGAGGAGACAAATAGTATAGAGAATACTTTACTAAGGACTGTCGAAGAGGTGGGCAGCCTCAACTTCGATATAGAGGAAGTTTCTGCAACAACTCAACAACTGGCAGCAGGCATGGAGGAAACTGCGGCAGGAGCAGAGGAGATGAGTGCTACATCTCACGATATTGAAAATGCTATTGCTAGTGTTGCAGAAAAAGCCGGTAGCGGTATGAAAGCGTCCGATGAAATAAAACTTCGTGCCGAAAAGCTCAGAGCCAATTCCGAAGCATCCCGAAATAATGCATATAATGTTTATGAGCAGACAAATGAAAGACTCAGATTATCTATTGAAAAGGCAAAATCCATCGAAAAAATCCATCAGCTCACAGACGCAATATTGGCCATCTCAGCACAAACTAATATGTTGGCTTTGAACGCATCTATTGAGGCCGCTCGTGCGGGTGAAGCCGGAAGAGGCTTCACCGTAGTTGCCGCTGAGATCAGAAATCTTGCCGAAGATTCTAAAAATGCCATCGGACAAATTCAGGCCGTTGTAAATGAGGTCATGGAATCTGTTGATAATCTGGTGAAGGAATCAGGAAACATACTCCAATTCGTTGATGGACAGGTAATTAACGATTATGATGTATTAGTAAAAACCGGCGAGCAATACAGCACTGATGCAGATTATATTGATGACATTATGCACAGCTTTAGCGAGACTTCAACTCAGTTACATGAATCTATACTGCATATGCTCACTGCCATTAATGAAATAACTACTTCCGCTAATGAAGGGGCCGTAGGTGCCTCAAGTATTGCTGAAAGAACCGGTTCAGTCACTCAGAAAGCAGATGAATTAGTTAATTATGCAACAGAAACCAAAAAAAGTTCAATGAAATTGAGTGATAAGGTACAAAAGTTTATCGTATGATATTGTTATATAATGCGAAAAGCATGTACAGGAAGATGGTTACTGCGTAATTTTGCCGTTTACATCCCACAAATCTGTCCAGTCTTTAGCACCATCCCAAAGGAACACCTGTCCTTTGATTAAACGGCAATTCTTATCGGCTTTTTCCAATTTCTTTATTTCTTCATCCGTTAAGGGGTCTTCCACTGTGCAGCGAAGATTGCTGACATATTCATTTCTGTGAATAGAAAACGGTATTGGGGTTTGTCCTCGCTGAACAGCCCATTTAATGCAAATAACTGCAGGATGTACATTATGGGCTTTTGCTATTTCAACAACAACAGGATCCTGGATATCTACCGCATCATCAGAGGTCTTATCTCTGTCGGGACGGGTCGGTGAGCCGATCGGGCAGAAACCGATGGGTTGTATTCCCATTTCCATACAGAAGTTAAACAGTTCAGGCTGCTGGAAGCAAGGATGAAGCTCCATCTCATTGGCAGCAGGCAAGATTGCGGCATTGCGTATCAAAAGCTTTAGTTTGGGTATTGTCATGTTAGATGTACCTATATATCTTACGTAACCAGCCTTGACCAGCCTCTCCATCTGGTACCAGGTTTCCATATATTCCTCATGGTTATATGGTCTTGCATCCTTGTTGTGATAATCCGGAGGCGCTCCCTTCGGGTGGAAATTCCGGAAAGGCCAGTGAACAAAATAGAGATCTATGTAATCCAGTCTTAGATCCTTGAGGGATTTGGCACAGGAAAGAAGTACATCTCCCTTGCTGTGCATATCGTTCCACACCTTGGATGTAATAAATAATTCCTCTCTTTTAATACCTGATTTCATAACATCTTCGAAAACTTCTCCTATAAGATGTTCATTCCCGTACACAGATGCACAGTCAAACATTCTGTAGCCTATCTCAGCTGCACCTTTAACAGCTGCTGCAATATCTTGCGCACTAAAGCGGTCTGATCCGAAGGTTCCCATACCTATAGCAGGCATTTTCCCACCACCGCGAAGGGTTCTTAGTGGAACCAGTTTGGGATCAATAAAATCATTTTTTAAATCTGCCATTTTCATCTCTCCTTACCCTTAATTCTTTTCATTGTTAATCCTATTCAACAACAACACCTTTTTTCAATATAATATTGGCGTATAGCGCCTTTTCTCCTGTAGCGACAACTGCATAAGCATTCTTTGCTCTTTCATAGAAATCGAAACGTTCAATGTTTTCGAATTTGTTGTTTACCGGTTCATGCTTTGTTACAATTTCCTTGTACACATCCCAGATAGGGGTCTCTACCGTATCTCCGGGCACGACCTGCATCAGCGCAGCAGGAGTCTCTACATAGGGGTCCAACGGGAAAAATTTAAGTATTGAGTCTAAAATCTCCGAAATACCGTGGCCGTCACATCTTACAAGTCTTTGTGCAATACTTGCACCAGGAAAATTCCCATCTGCAATAACGATTTCATCACCATGTCCCATTTCCATGAGTATTTTTAATAGCTCAGGCGGGATAATTGAAGGGATTCCTTTCAACATAAGCATCAATCCTTTCTTCTAACCAATTCTTGATATTATATTGCTCGCAGCCATAAAGGTACTCATCAATACAATTCACAACTCTGTCCTTCACCAGACTAATCGGGTCATTGTTCAGTTTTCCTTCCCGAATTTTACTGTATTGTATGGGCATATATTGGCTGATAAGGGTCATGGGAATATTTACGGATTTAAGGTTTTCAAATAATTTATTAATGGCCTGCTGAACCTCGGGTAAAGGAAGATAATATCTGCATCTGTCTGACAGGCTATATTTTCTGGCAAGCTTAAGCTTGTATTCATTGCCATGATAATGATTTTTCCAGTTATCAGGATTTTTCAGCATTGCCTCTTCCAGTACTTCAATAAATCTTGAGGGTTTTCTTCCTGTATTCTCGGTTATCAACTCATCCTCTATGTACGATAAGCTGAAAAGTGCCTCTCTTAGAGCAAAGGTCAGAGCGGGACCTACCTTCAGAATTGCTATGCCATCCTGAACCATTTCACGGAACGCAAATTCTGTCTGATAGTCTGTAGAATGTCCTTCAAATACAATATTGGGGTGTTTTTTCAATGCAGCACATAAGTCTGCTGCTGCTTCTCTGTTATATTCGTGGATGTTTTCATCACCGAATTCAACCCCCGGCTGCACCACTACTGCAATAACATTATCCCATGCACTTTCAAGGTTATGTTTTATAAATGCTTCCTTAAATACCTGAACGGTTTCTTCGTAATCTTCAACCTTGGTTACTTGAATACCCTCTTCTTTCTCCTGGCTGCCACCGGGAATAGGAACCTCGCTTCCTACTACATAAACCGGTTGTATTGCATCAGGATGACCTGCTTTCAGTTCTCTATATGCTTCCTCGGAAACTTCAGCCAGAATTGCGCCTCTTTCTGCAATTATTTTTGTATCCAGTTTTTCTTTGATATTATCGTCCCCTAAATGCATGCTGGTATCAATATGTATTTTTGTGAATCCCGCCAGCACATATTGCCTGATCAGCTCTCTGGCTTTCTCCATGGCACTTTGGGCAGGTTCGTTTTTCCATGTCAGCGGCCCCAGATGATCCCCGCCAAGTATAATTCTGTCTTTTGGGAATCCAACCTTATCTGCCAGTTCGTATACAAAGTTCTTAAAATTAGCTGGCTTCATTCCGGTATATCCTCCGTACTGATTAACCTGATTGGCGGTAGCTTCAATAAGTACAACATCTTTTCCCTCTTTTGCGCGTTCCATTACAGCCTCTAAAACCAGCTCATTTGCACTGCAGGCCGAATAAATCCCGGCAGGAAATCCCATTTTCTGTTTTATCACTATTTCCTTGATTGGATGTAAGCCACTCATCTTATAACCTCCTATTCATTAGCCAATAAGATTTTACCTTTAACCAAACCGGACGTTTTATACATTTCAAAGCCTTCTGATGCCCGTGACATAGGCAACTTTTTGAATATCAGACTATCATCAAATTTAAGCTGGCCTGATGCAAAATAATATGCGGTATCAGACCATTCACTCCCCGGGAAAGGCGCGCTATAAGACATCCATGAACCCGTAAGTCTAAATTCTTTACGGTTCATGCACTCGAACAAACCTGGTGTAAAAGTAAGATCTTTTGTGGGTGTTCCGATAAAACAGACGCTTGATTTGTTTCCGGCAAGTTCAAAGGCTAATTTCTCGGTAACATCAACTCCGGCTGTCTCATATACAAAGCCAAAACCTTTGTCTTCAGTCATTTTCATAGCCTTTTTCCTGAAATCCCTGTCCAAAGTATTTATAACGACATCAGCACCGAGCTTCTTTGCCAGGTTAAGCCTTTCCTCAACAATATCAAATACGAATACTCTTCTGGCTCCTAGAATTTTAGCCCATTGGGCAGTAAAAATACCTATTGTGCCGGCTCCGAGTATGGCAACATCCTCTCCGCCTCTATAGTTTGCCAGTCTTAATCCATGCAGCGCTACGGCGGAAGGTTCAAAAAAAGCACCTTGTTCGAAGCTTACTGTATCTGAAAACTTTATGGCATTCTGTTCCGGTAACTTTACATATTCGGCAAATCCGCCTTGTTCTCTGGAGCCGATGAAGCTGTAGTGCTTGCATAAGGAGTAATTTCCCTTCTGGCAGTCTTTACATTTCAGACAGGGCAATAGAGGTGCACATGAAACCTTGTCTCCTAGCTTAAGGGTTGTTACACCTTCACCGATTTGCACAATCTCACCCGAAAACTCATGCCCTAAAACAATGGGGAAGTAATGTGCCGTTCCTGAGTTAACTCTTGGTATATCCGAGCCGCAGATACCTGCAACTTTTACCTTTACTAATACCTCATTATCACCAATCACCGGAGTTGGGTAATCTTCATACCGTATATCTCCCTTTGCGTGTAAAACAGCTGCCTTCATTAGCTAACACACCTCTTTTAAATTAAATACTTTAAATCTCACTGATTTTTTTCATGGATTCCTTCAATCTTTCATACAGCTCAAGATAAATCTCATAGTATTTCATGTATTTATCGTGAGCTTTCATGTCGGGCTCATGGATTCTCGTAATTTGTATTGTTCTTTCAACCGCTTCTTCAAAGGTCTTGTATACACCTGTTCCAATTCCCGCAAGTATTGATGCTCCCAGTGTAGTAGCTGTATCCGATGAGGGGACCTGTATTAGTGTTGCGGTAACATCGGCTTTTATCTGAGTCCATACTCTGCTGTTGGCAGCCCCTCCCATTGCATTAAGGATGTCTGATTTGATACCGCTTTCTTCAGCCGTCTGCATATTATGGTAGAGCGCAAAGGCGCACCCCTCCATTACAGATCGAATCATATGAGCTCTCGTTTTGTCGTATCCGAGCCCGAAAAATACACCCTTGGCGTTTTTATCCCATAAAGGAGATCTTTCTCCTGCCATATAAGGAAGAAAGATCAGCCCGTTTGAACCTGGGGAAATAGCTGCCGCTTCATCATCCATTTTTTTAAAAACATTGATTCCTTCGAACTTCGCCTTCACAGACTCATCGCTACAAAGCTGTTCACTGAACCATCTAACAGCGCCTCCTCCTCCTACAGTTCCTCCCTGAAGGAGCCACAAACCGGGTACCACATGAGCACTTAGAATAAGCTTTGGATGTGAAAGCGCATGATTTACACATATACTCATACCGCCAGCCTGACCGCCCTGCTCCTGTGTCTGGCCAACCTTATACACACCTGCGCCCAATGTGCCGCAGGCAGCATCCAATCCACCTGCCACAACAGGGATGCCCGGTTTTAGGCCTGTCATTTCAGCAGCCTTTTGTGTCACCTCTCCAATAACCTGATGACATGGGTAAATATCAGGAAGCTTATCTCTGTCAACATCCAGTTCATCACACAACCGATCATCGTAAGTCCCTTTTTCCGTGTTGAACATATGTAACCCGTAACCTTGCGAGATGTCCTGTGTTATGACGCCTGTAAGCCTGAATGCAATATAACTGTTGCTTTGAAGAAATTTGAATGTACTTCTATAAAGATCTGGTTTGTTTTCCTTAAACCAAAGAATCTTGGGCGTTGTATATGAAGGTTCAAAAGAATTACCACTTATACTGAAAATACGATGAAATCCGACTCGCTCAGTAACGTTTTTACATAGCTCTGAAGCTCTTGTATCCATCCAGATTGGTGTGTTGTCAAGCACATCACCTTTCTTATTAATTGGAATAGCCGACCAACTTTGGCCGTCAAGTCCTATTCCTTCAATATCATTGGTATCCACCCCACCTGTTGAAAGAATTTTCCGAATAGCAGTACATACGCCTTCCCACCACTCTTCAGGGTTTTGCTCGACATAGCCGGGAGCCGGGTAGTACAAGGGGTAAGTACTGGTTGCCTGAGCTATAACCCTTCCGTCCAAATCCATAACTGCGACTTTGCATGCTGAGGTGCCAATATCAATTCCTAATAAAAGGTTTTTCATAATAGCTGCTCCTTTATGAAATTTTTCTTAAAACAGCTTAATCAACCTAATCTAAACATTTTGCTTTATATTATTATTTTATAGCTAAACGTTTCGCTCTTGCATAAAAAATATTACTGTTGCAAAAAACACCTCTAGCCCCTTAAGTCTTTAACTGACTGGTTTATCATCAATTCAGTTTTTAACCTGACCATGGAAGGATAGTTGGTCATATCGCCCTTTATTCTTTTTAATATTGTATTTGCAGCTATCTCGCCTATTTGCTCCATCGGCTGGACAACAATGGTCAGGGGTGGTTTAACTACTCTAGCAATATGTAGATTGTCAAAGCCTATAACGGACAGTTCATCGGGTACTTTCACATTCCTTTCGTTTAAGGCCATAATCGCTCCAAGTGTCATTTCATAATTTGTAATATAAACTGCTGTCGGAGGAACCTTTAGCCCCAATAGTTCGTTGAGACATATATAGCCACTCTCCGCATCATTGTTGCCTTTTTTCACAAGTGACTCATCAACTTTCATTGAATAGTCCTCATGAACCCGAATATATCCTTTCAGTCGTTCTATCGATGTAAAAATTTTATCCGGTCCTCTGATAATTCCAATACTCTTGTGTCCACTTGTAATCAAATACTCCACAGCATTATATGACGCATTCATGTTGTCAACGAGTATAGTATCGCACTCCAAACCATCAAGAGCTCTGTCAACAAGCACCAGCGGTATATTCTTGTTAAGTTGCTCCTTTATATACCTGGCAATGTCACCTTGCGGTATGATAATTATACCGTCAACCTGTTTTTTAACAAGAAAATTGAACTTCTCTTTTTCCAGTTCCGTATCATTTTTATAGTCGCAAAGAATGGTACTGTATCCGTTTTGAATAAGCACATTCTCAATATTCGAAACAATCGCGGTAAAGAATATATTATTAAAATCTGGAATAAGCACCCCTATTGTCATGGTTTTGTTTGTTTTAAGGCCACGGGCTATTTCGTTAACTTTAAAACCAAGTACCTTGATAGCTTCATCAATGATTTTTTTGTTTTCTTCGAGAACATTTCCGCCATTAATATACTTAGATATAGTTGCAATGGATAGTCCTGTGTACTTTGCTACATCCTTAATGGTAGCTGCCAATATGAAACACCTCATTCGCGAAACGTTTAACTATGTTTAAATTTTATCAGTAACTACAATTTGAGTCAATATAGTTATTACTGATATGCTTACGTCCGCGTTTACCTAAGCTAAACTATGATTTCAAATGAACAGCAACCGCTTCCATTTCCTCCTTTATATTGATATGCAGCATGCCTTCTTTAATGGTAACCGGATTTCCAAAAGCGCAGTATACATTATGTATTCTAAATGAGCCATCGATAGGAATCCCAATCTCTGACGGTAAATCCCCGTTAAATGAATGGATAATGACCAAAACATCCTTATAATCGGCAGACTCCCTGACGATTGCCTGCCATCCTTTTGGATTACGGTAACTTTTTATAGATGAACCGTAAAATTTAGTTGAACCATTCATAATGATTCCGGAAACTGAACGATAGAAGCCGATCCCTTCTTCAACCAAATTCCATTGCTCTTTACTCAAGTCATAAATATCTCCGGACAGACACATCACACCGAGGAAGGTGTTTGCAATGGAGTATACAATTCTCTTTCTGCTGTCGGTTTTACGGAGTACCGCCCATATCTGAGACTGACATGGATTGACGACCCTGTGAAGGTTAGCTGCAATAATAGGTATTTCATTACATTCATGGGCATCCGAAAAGGATGCTAAATCGCATAACGCCATCATTGACGGTTCCAGACGATGTCCTCCCGATGAACAGTTTTCGATAATAATATCGGGTATTTCCTCCCTAATCCTTCTGAAAAACGCTTGGGTAGCGATAACCCTCTGTCTTAAGCCTTCTCCCAGAGATTCACTCCCGTCGCAGCCCACACCGATGGTTTCATTGTAATCTACCTTAAGATACTTAAATCTATATTTTTTAAGCATTAATAATACTTTTTCATAAAGATAATCATTTACCCACGGGTCACACATATCCCAGAAACGCCTGACTCCCGACGTGATAACCTTACCGTTTCTTTTCAGAAGGTGTTCAAGGCTCTCATAAGATTTCGCTTTCTGACAGCAGTTTTCAAACTCAAACCAGATTCCTGGAATCATTCCGGCTTCTTCAATCATACGTACCGTTTCCTCAAGCCCAAAGGGGAACAGCTCGGGACTGACAATCCAATCTCCAACTGTAGTATCCCATCCATTTTCCTTATCAGCACTCCAGCCTGCATCGATAACAAATACGTCCACTCCTCTGTTTTTTATAACATTTAACATTTTTTTGATATTATCATGAGAGGGATATCCCCAGGTAGTACAGTATTCATTAAATATAACCGGCAGCCTTTCAAACCTGTTGATTTTATTAAAGTGTTCCTTTTGGATGGTCAGTAGTCTTTGTGAGACTTCATCAAAAACGCCGCAGCTAACTGTCAAATAGGCTGAAGGAGTCTCAATTTCCTCTCCTGGGTTCAATGTCTTCATCCAGTGGCCAAAGTCATAGTCAGCAAAACCTCCTGATACGCATAAAGCGTCATCCCGCCTATATAATTCAATCTGCCAGGAGGATGCGCATGCCAACTGGGCTGCCCAAATAACTCCTGAAGCGATATCTTCCACAGCAACAAAAGGAAAATATTTTCGTACCGGCATTGAGCCGATTTGACCAAATTTTTCGACCCTCACTCCATGTTGTGACCAGGATGGTTCAAGCTGCAAATCTTCAACTGTTTCAGCTATCAGCCTTCCTTCATTGCTCCAGCAACTGCGAATTTTATAAATAATTAATTGTTCAGACGCTTCATCGCCGGTAAAAGGTGTTATTCCCCCAAATGAGAAACTGGATAGCATTTCTAAATCAGCGGGTTGTTCGGACTTGTTGGAAAATATCGTTTTTACCTCAAATGCCTTCAACCCTTCAGTATATGTCAATATATTAGTGGCATAATGGCCTCTGTCATTCTTTAAGACAGTGGAGATCCTGTGGCAGCCATTTTTGATTTCGGTGTACTGACTATCATATCTCAGTCCGGTAGTGGTTTGTCCGTTCCTCATGGTATGGCCGTTTGCAAAGCCACTTGAAAAATCATCCCCTCTGATATGAGCCTGAATGATGGAATCCAGACTATATGTCTTCTTTGTTCCGGCCTTATCTTTTAATGCGACCGGTATCATCTCAAAACCGACTTTGCCATCTTCATCCATTAAGTATTTAACCAGAATATCAGATAGAATAAACTCGGATAAAACCTTGTTCATTTTTCATCCCCTATCTCCATATCTTCATTTGCATAACAAGTGTAATAATTGGCCTAAATAAAGGCCGACACAAGGCATATATTATGCGATTTTAAACTGTGATATCGACTTTTCCAGTTCTTCTGCCATACTGTTCAATTCTTCTGCAAGAGCAGATAAGGCCTGAGCAGATGCAATTTGTTCCTGAGTACTTGCAGAAACCTCTTCGGATGTTGCCGCTGCTTCTTCCGAAACTGCAGAAACATTTTCCATGGTTGACATAACAATAGATTTAGAATTCAATACTACTTTTATTGAGTTCTCAACCTTTTTTATCATCCCAGATATTGCTTCCATTGAACTAAAAATAGTTTTAAAGGAGTTGTCTGTTTCGTAAACTGCATCCATCTGTTTTCCGATGATTAAGCTTGACCGATTTGCAGCGTCTGCGGTGCTTTCAGTCTTTGTTCGTATCCTTTGAATAATATTGCTTATCATTACCGAAGCGTCTTTTGATTGGTCCGCAAGCTTTCTTACCTCTTCTGCAACCACAGCAAAGCCACGACCTGCTTCACCTGCCCTCGCAGCTTCAATTGCAGCATTTAATGAGAGCAACCCGGTTTGTTCTGATATGCCCGCAATCAAACCTGTAATTTTTCTGATCTCCTTCATATCCTCATTAAGACTGTTTATATCATCTATAATTTGTGCCGATACGGATTTGGTTTCCAAAGCCTTGTCGTTAAGCGATTTTACAGTTGCAAGAGCGATCTGACTTAATTTTTGAGTATCATACACAACCTCAGCCACACTATTTATATCATCACTAACCTTATTTATATTGTCAGAAAGGTCATTGAGCTGCATAACCCCCGCTGATAAGTCATTAGCCTGCTGAGATGAACCATCGGCGATTTCACTAATACTGGTCGACATCTGTTCAGAACTGGTATGAGTTTGCTCTGATAACCTTGCAATGTCAGTAGCATTATTTATAACCTTACGTGCTGAATCGCTGCTCTTAAGAATAAGCTCTTTTATATTTTCAGTCATTTCTCCGAAATTAGAAAGAACTACCGCCAACTCATCCTTTTTACTATCATTAACATCAAAAGCCAGATTTCCCTGCTTAGCCAAATGCATTAGATCAACAAGTTTTTTTAGGGGGGACGATATGCTTGCTGTAATTATATAAGACAGTAAAAGTGCAATTATAAGGCAACATACGGCTAACAGTCTGATAACATCGCCAAGGGATTTTGTTTCCTGACGAAGATATGCATAAGGTATAAGAGCTGTAACAAACCAATTGCTTTCCTCGATTTCAGAATATGACAATAGATGGTTCTGGCCGTTAATCTTATATTCAGAGTCCGATTTAGATTTTTCGGAGCCAAGAATATGTTTTATAAGCGAATCTTCTGCGAAATGCTCCCCGGGTTCAACTCTGGAATCTTTATCTGCAATAACCTCTCCCTGGGTATTAAGAACAAGGATTCCGACTCCATCGCCCAAATCAATTCCCTCAATATTTCTTAGAAAGTGATCTGTGCTCACATATATATTAATAAGTCCTATTTTGCTTCCGGTATTTAAAGATTTTATGTCCTTTGACATTACAATGATTTTCTTGGTTTCGTTTTTCCTGCTTATAAAATTCCAAGCAGCTTTACCACCGTTCTTATCTGCTGCCTCTACAATTTTGTTCATTTCATCTAGGGAAAACTCTGAGCTTTGCACACCACTTGAGAATATGCTGCTTCCATTTACTAAAATTTCTACACCACGTATGTCTCCTGTTGTTTTTGAAGTAATAACCGAATTAATCTTTTGGATCAGTGTAAGTTTCTCCATTTCACCTATAGAGTTTACCTTTTCCAGGCCATTCTGGATGTCTTTATTGAGAATAATATCATTAGCCATTACTTCTATTTGTGAAATCGATGTCTGTATATTCTTTCCGAGCTGTATTGTAATTTGATCAGAATAATCTCTTATCTTGCTTTCTATAGCATGGCTGGACTTATTAAACCCTATGATACCGGTTATAGCCAGCGGTACAAGAGAAATTGTCAGAAAAGATATTATAAGCCTAGTTTGTATCCTGGTATTTCTCAGAACTCCCACTAAAGCTGGAAAAAGTAGTTTTTGGGAACCTCCGGATTTTTTCTCTATGGTCATAACCGCTTTTCGCTTTGTTTTTCCTTTTTCTGGTCCGAGAAGCTTCATTTTGTTTCCCTCCCATATTTCTCTCAAAACTACCACTTTTACTATCCACGTTAAGAAAGCAGATTATTTTAAAATAGCTGAGGCAGTAAGCGCATTTTCTATCTGTTCATTCCCGATAATATATACAATGATTGTAGGTAAGCTTGTTATAACCATGGCAGCTCCGATCTGGCCCCAATGACTTACTCCTATGCTTACAAAGAAGTTCAATAATCCCACCGTTAATGGGCGGATCTTATCTTCAGCGCCTAAAATAAAGGCTAGGAAGAACTCATTATATGTGTTCATAAAAATCAAAACGCATTGAGTCGCAATAGCAGGTCTAATAACCGGCAGAATTATCCTGAAGAACGTTTGATAAATATTGCACCCGTCAATACAGGCAGCCTCTTCAAGTTCAACCGGCAAACCTCTAAAAAACGCATAAAGCATAAGTACGCACGAAGAAAGCGCAAATGCCGAATATGGCAATATCAGCCCAAGATGAGTACCCTTTAATCCCATTTTATTAGTCATAATAAGAATTGGAATAATAACAACCTGGGCGGGAACTATCAAACCCATGGATATGTAACTAAGCGCAAAACTTTTACGTTTCCACTTCATTCTGCTGATGCAGTAAGCAAACATGCTTCCTAGGAGAACTGTGATAAAGATTGTGCACACCGAATAAATAATGCTGTTTAACAAATATCTTGGGAAATTAAATTTCTCCAGAGCATCTCTAAAATTATTAAAAACCCAATTCTCGGGTAAGCCGAAAGGATTATCATAAACTTCACTTCTTGATTTGAAGGATATATTCAACATCCAAAACATTGGAAAAAGAAAAGTTATTCCGGTAATGGTCATTAAGATACCAACCAATATTTTGACTCTTTTTTGTTTCATGCCCAAATTCACCGTCCTGTCTAAAACTCAATTTTCTCTCTTGCTACGAAACGGTTTATAAGAAATGTCACAGCAAGGCACTCTATTACGAAAATAATGGCGATTGCACAACCCTGTCCGTAATCTGAGGCTGAAAATGCTTTATAATACAATTGATAAATGACAGTTCTTGAAATATCCCCAGGTCCGCCGGCCGTCATGGTTCGGACATGGGCAAACTGAGACATACATCCAAGCGTTGAAAGGACCAGTACATATTTAATAACATCCTGCAAGAGAGGGATCGTTATACTGAAACTGACCCGGAAAAATCCGGCACCGTCAATGGTGGCAGCCTCATAGTAAGTTTTGGGGATAGCTTTGATACCCGCGTAGAAAAGCAGAGCATTCAGACCTAGATACTGCCATATAAAAGCTGCAGTGATAGCCAAGACCACCGTTTTTTTGTCACTGAGCCATGCCAGCGCGAATTTTTCCAGTCCTGCTGACCTTAAAATGCTGTTTATGAGGCCCCATTGGGGTTCATAAATCGCAATCCACATTTGCGCAATAACAGTCACCTGAAGCACTGCCGGCAACACACTGCTTGATTTAAAGAACCTTCTGGTTGAATCACCCATTGTATCCATAACAAGAGCAAAAAGCAGCGAGATAGGCAAACCTATAAAAAGAGAAACTAAAACCATTATAAAGGTATTTTTGTTTGCTTTCCAAAAGGTTGGATCTTTTAACACTTTAATATAATTATCAAATGCTACGAACCCCATGCTTTTAAAACCGTCATTTTTCTGAAAGCTTATTATGATCTCAGGAATGATCGGATATACTACATATACTGTAAATAGCAGGATTGCAGGAAAAGCAAACACAAAAATTGCCAGCTTGTTGCCAAAATACTTGTTCATGATTACCACCTTATTAATTTACATCCCTATATGAGCAAAGCTCATACAGGGATGTAAAAAAGCCATTTTACTAGAACTTTGCAGATATTAATTGAAGTTTTCAGCCCAAATCGGATTGATTGTATTGATGTAATCATCTGGTGAATAATCTCCGGTGAGAAGCATACTATTCTGTGTTGCAATTTCAGCTGACATTTGAGCATTAAATGTCGCAGCCCAGAATGAAGGAACCTTTATCTTTGCCTTATCGAACTGATCCAGGTTTTTTTGGAGAAGAGGAGAAATACCTTCGATTTTAACACCGGTCTGTAGCATTGTGGGAGCTTTTTGCTCTATATTGTAAAACAGGCCATCCTGGGTTGCACAGAATATTGCAAACTTTGCAGCCACATCCGGATTCTTGCTCTTGGCTGATGCTAGATATCCACTTAATGGTGCTCCCCAGTACTGAATGACATCATCAGGATTAACTTTGTCACTTGCAGACGGCCATGGGAAGAAGTCTGTATCAGGAGCAGCAGTTTCCAAATTTCCGGTTTCCCATGTGAACATTGCCAGCATTGCAGACTTGCCTGATGTATACATTTCAACTGCAGGACCATAATCAATGTTGGTAACACCCTGTGCAAATGCACCTATCTTTACTAGCTTCTGTATTCTACCTAAAGCATTCTTTATAACGGGATTTGTAAAATCGGTCTCATTATTGCATAAATCGATTGCCACCTGAGGATCTTCAGCCATAATCATAGTCTGAAGCATATGTAGGTTTGGAGTCCATCCGTCTTTGCCCACGATTGAAATCGGAACAATACCAGCGGCCTTCAGTTTTTCACAGACAGCAACAAGCTCATCGAATGTTTTTGGAATCTGAATGTTGTTTGCTGTAAATATGTCCTTGTGATACCATAGTCTTGGAGTGAAGTATTGGTCTGCGCCGGGCTGGACACAATATAATTTTCCGTCTTTGTCCGGTGCGACCATTTCAGCCATAGAGAACTTCTTGTCAAAACCAGTTTCTTTGACATAGGGGAGCAAGTCCAGTGCGTTTCCTGCCTTAACAACAACAGAAGAAAGATTCTGTTCGGAGAACCATACGTCGGGCATATCACCGGAAGCATTATAGGCTTTCAATTTGTTTGCATAGTCTTGTCCGCCACCGCCTAGGTCATACTCAATTTCAACATTGGGGAATTCATTTGGAGCATTGACTTTTATGTATTTCTCACGGATGTTGTTTCTGTTTTCGTCTGAACTTAATGAGAGGAACTTAATTTTAACTTTTTCCTCTGCCTTTGGAGTTTCTGGTGAAACCGGAGTTGCTGGATCCGAAGCTTTTGGTGAATCGGTAACGGGTTTCGTCTCGCCGCATGCTGCCAATGAAAGCACCATGACCAAAGCCAGAACAATAGAAATAAGTCTCATTAACTTATTCATTTAACATCCTCCTCAATAAACTGAATAATATGAAACCTTTCGAAAGATTTTTTACCGGTATAATTATTGTATAACCCATATTTTTCTATTTGAAGGGAATATTATTAGTCAGCAAGGAAAATAATAGGATTTAATAAAATATAAATTAACCAGTTTACCAAAGAGAGATATATAAACTTTAATTATTGTTTTTATTTTCCAAATATTTACTGGGTGGTATGCCATAATATTTCTTGAAACATTTTCCGAAGTAATTTGCATCGGCATAACCGACCTTACCTGCAACATCCAGAACAAGTGTGTTTCCGCGGTCAAACAATTCCTTTGCTTTCCTGATTCTGAATTCGGTTAAATATTCATTAATGGTTACTCCCGTATCCCTTTTGAAAATAAAACAAAGGTGAGCATAATTGATGAACAGGTTTTTAGCTATCTCATCAATACCAAGTTCATAATTATGATAGTTTTCTCTTATATATTTTTTTACATCTCCAATCATTATAGATGCCTTTGAACTCTTATTTCTCTTAATGGTCTCCAGCGTATGCCTGTAAATTTGCCTGATCCACTCTTCCATCTCATTTATTGACTTTTTTAATTGAAGCCGCCCAATAATACTGAACTGTTTGTCAGGGAAAATCTCCTCCAGACTTGCACCGATTTCAATAATAAATTCATAGCATACCGATATCAATTCAATGCAAATTACATAAAGCAGTTCGTAATGGATATTTTCACATCGCATTCTATCAAAAATCTGAGTAATGCATGCATCTACCTCTTTCTCGTTGGCTAATCGCATACTCATCAAAAGCTGGCTTCTCTGCTCTACCGAAAACAAGTTGACCTTTATCCCCGGCTCCGCCACCGAACTGTACAGAATAACTTTGTTTTTGCCTACAGTAACCTTATTCTTGAGAGCAACTATCGATTCTTTATAGGAATCGTAAACATCAAACAAATCATTTCTTGTTTCTCCGACACCGATAGTAACCGAGAAATCCATATACTTGGCAACTAATGATCTTATCCACTCCAATTTACATTCTAGGCCCGAAAGGAAATTCTTTTTGTCACCGTTATTCTTTGTGCCGATGATTATGCATATCCTGTCGTCGTTGTCATAGCACCGGTCAAATTCATACTTTTCGGAGAGTATTTCATCGGCGATATTTGAAACGGCAAACTTCCAAAGCTGTTTGTCATCGTCATCCCATTCATCATCAGTGTCCAGCTCTATGGTGACTGCAAGATAATAGTCGGAAGAGCTGTTTACTTTTAGATATTCCATCCTTTTAATGGTTCCGCTGTCCTTTTTGCTAAGATTCCCCCGCAGCAGCTCATTAAGAAACTTGTCCTTCAGCAGGGGAATGCTTTCTCTTACCTGCTGTTTGAGCCTGTCCATCTCAGTCTTTATTATGACTTCCTTCTCGATAATATTTTTAAGATCCAGCAGTGTCTTTTTCAGTTCTTCTTCATCTACAGGTTTCAGTAGATAATTAAAAACCTCCAGTTTAACAGCCTGCCTTGCATAGTTAAACTCACTGTGCCCGGTCAGAATTATTATTTTAATGTCATTATTTTTCTCCCTGAGATGCTGAACAAATTCCAGTCCGTCCATAATAGGCATATTGATATCCACAATAATTATTTCAGGTTTATAAGCCTCAACTTTTTCAAGAGCATCTCTGCCGTTCTTGGCTTCGCCGCATATTTCAAAACCCAGCTCATTCCAGGGGAGCGATATTTTAATTGCCTCTCTGAAATAAAACTCATCGTCAACTATCATGATTTTAAGCATGGTTATTACCCCCTATGATTCAATGGCCGGCAAGCTTACAATTACATTTGTATATTCACCAACCCTGCTATCAATTGTTATCCCAAACTGGGTCCCATACAGAAGCTTTATTCTTGCATCGACATTGTGAAGCCCGAATTCTGTACTTTTACTGTCTTTATAAGGTGGGCTCAGAGCAATTCGGATCTGCTCTTCCGTCATTCCCACACCATCATCATGAACTTCTATTTTGATGGTACCCTGTTCAAAATAGCCTTTAATGCTCAAATTCCCTTTTTCTTCTTTTTCTTTTAAACCATGATAAATTGAATTCTCAATCAATGGCTGGAGAGTAAGTTTAGGTATTTTATACTTCAGAATCCTGTCTTCAAAACCAATTTCATAATCCAGGTATTCTACATATCTAAGTTTTTGAATTGAAAGGTAATTATTAATAAGACTCATTTCTTCTTCAATTGTAATTATATCCTTTCCTTTGCTTAATGAGATTCTGTAAAAACCGGCAAGGTTTTTTGCGGTAAGCATTGCCTTATCCTTCATATCCAATTTAATAAAAGATATGATGGTTTCGATTGTATTATAAAGAAAATGAGGCTTGATCTGCGATTGAAGAAGCTTGAATTCATTTTCACGTTTTGATTTCTGCTGGATATATACCTGCTCCAGCAGATTGTTGATTTTATCCATCAGGCTGTTAAACCCGGCCCCAAGCATCCCGATTTCGCCTTTGGCTTTGAGGTCGGCTCTTAGGTTCATATTTCCGGATTTTATCTCTTTCATGATATTGACGAGTTTAAGTATGGGCTTTGAGATGGTGTAGGATATAAAATACGAAGCAATAAACGCAAATATCAGGCATATACCGCCAAATATTATGATAAGCTTCGTCATCTCATTCTTTTCATATGTAATCTCATCCAACGGAATAATGCTTATGATCTTCCATTTTAGTTTGTCGAAACTTTCTACTGTGACTAGTGACTGCTTTCCTTCAATAACTCTGATAATGCTGTTTGTATTAGATAAATCCTCCAATTTGTATTTGCCTAAATATTTTTCTTCATCAAACTTTTGATATAATTCTTTTTTGTCCCTAGTTGAAACAATACTCTTTTCATCATCTACAATATAAAATTTATCTTCTTGGTTTACTATGTTATCAAGATAGATTGAAGCGACATTTTTTTCATTAAGATAGAGTATTACCGTACCGAGGATATTACCTGTATCAAAACCAATGATAGTTTTTGCTATAACGAATACATTTTCTTCCCCACCCTTTATTTTGTATTTAACTTTAGCCAAACCCAGCCATGTGGGAGTTTTTTCCTTCCTGACAAAATCAATAACATCTTTAGTTAATTCCGGATATACACTGGAATTTTCAACAAAACCAACGTCAAATAATTTGTAATCATCTGACATTATGCTTGCAGCAACAATATAGCTGTTTGGATGTACTATATTGCTCATTGCAGTAGATAAGGTTTTTTCAACATCAAGATTATCAAGAGAAGTCATTTCCCCCATTTTGAAACGTTCAAGCTGCTTTTGCAGTCTGTTATCGATAGCAAGTATTCTCACATAGTCTTCCGAATTATTAGTCAAATTCAGAAGGCTGTTGTTGATCAGCGACAACTCTCTTTCAGCGGTTTTCGTCGCTTTTGCAACAATTGCTTCATAGGAGGTTTTAATAGTCAAAAAAGCAAAAATAGATAAGGATATCATCAGTATAGCCGCATAAAAAACAAATATCCTTGTCTTAATGGACATTTCCTTCATTTTTGAGAATAAAAAACGCATAATCATATTTATTCTCCCTTATTATAAATTCTGAAAATACTGTCCATTATTTTATATTATCATAAAATATATTAATTCAATAAATATTTTACAATATGGCCAGTCATATTCTTTTCTATTTTGTCGTAATGAGGTAACACAAAAGCACCTCCCTGAACAATCAAGGAGGTGCCCGATAAACATGTCTTTTATTTATTTTTTATATAGTTTATTATTCTGTAGACCATTGCAGCTACTTGAGCTCTGTTAATGGTTTCTGTCGGGTTAATTCTAACCCCGTCACCATAAACCAATCCCTCTTTTACAAGGGTTGCAATACTTATTGATGCATAATCAGCTATTTGTGATTGGTCAATGAAAGCATTCAGATCATCGGGTGTACCTGTTACTTCAATTTTCCTCAAGACTTTCATTGCCCTTACCAATATTACAAACATGTCCTGTCTGGATATTTGCGCAGTCGGATTAAAGCGATTATTTCCCGATCCATAAACAATTCCAAGACTCCTCGCAATACGAACCGCGTTTGCATAGTTTGCATCGCTGTCTACATCATCAAAATCTGTATATTTCATATCCGGATCAACTTTTTCCTGAAACTTGAGTCCTTCTACCAGAATCAGGATAAATTCACCTCTGCTGACTTTGCTTCCAGGAGCAAACTCGTTCTCCGAAATACCTTCCATGATACCCTGGGCTACAAGTGCATAAATAGCCTCCTCTGCCCATTTATACTGGCCAATATCAATAAATTCAACAGTTGGTTCTGGCTCTGCAGCCGGTATCGATTCCGGGTCAGGTATTATTTCCGGATCAGGTGATGGAGTTGGTTCCGGGGTTGAAGGAGTGTTACCATCTCCGTCACTGCTTGACGAATCAGTTCTCACAGAGATCGACGGACCGTTATTGCTCCAGTTACCAGCCTCATCTCCGGCTTCCACTGTAAAAAGATATCTGGTGCCCGATGACAGTCCGGTAACATCGTAACTGAGTCCATCTCCTGTAGTCACAGTGGCTATTAATTCTGAATTCTTGTATATTTTGTAACCAGTTACTCCTGTATCATCCTCAGCCTCAGTCCATGTTAACGTGAGGCTGGTCCTTCTCACTCTGGATGTTGTGAGATTACTTCCTTCAGGCCATGTCGGCGCAGTCGTATCTTCTGTTGAAGTCGGATCTTTCACCGCTGTAGTCTCGGCGCTTTCTATTTCTCCTGTCTCCACCGATGATGCTACGACAACCTTTATTGTCTTACCCACATCTTCTTCCTGCACCTCATAGGTTTCGCCGGTGCCTGCACTTTCGCCGCCAACAAACCATTCATATGTCAATTCACCTGTATTGTTGCTGTCAGTAAGCATAGCAGTCAGAGTATCACCTACCTGAGGCGACATATTGTCAATTGTCAACGTACCGGTTAGTGCTCCTTCATCGACCTCTACTACCGCTGCAGTTTCGGCGCTTTCTATTTCACCCGTTTCCACAGAAGACGTGACAACAACCTTTATTGTCTTACCCACATCTTCTACCTTCACCTCATAGGTTTCGCCAGTGCCAGCACTTTCGCCGCCAACAAACCATTCATATGTCAATTCACCTGTGTTGTTGGTTTCAGTAAGCACAGCAATCAGAGTATCACCTACCTGAGGCGAAATGTTGTCAATTACTAAAGTGCCTATGAGCGGCTCCTCAGGAACATCACCTACTAGTGTAACCACACCCCATTGTGAACCGTTCTGCCAGGAATTTCCGGTCTCGTCGTGCCACATTATTATGTCCTGACGGCCACCAGTTACTCTGGCGTCATTTATCTGTAAATCGAAACCAATTACGTGATTAACCGTTGGACTTAAAGTCTTAAAGGGGATCTTGGCTTCTATGTAATAACCGCCGTCCACGACTGTGGCAAAAGACTCAAAGCCGGTACTGATACTGCTAGGATTGAAGCTTTTCTCATTAAGATAGTTGACACGGTATTGGCCCATACCTGAGCCGTAGGAGGAGCTTTTACTGTTGGATTCATCAACAAAGATCTCAACCGAATCCTTCTCATGAGCATTGCCGCTACTGCTGTTCAACACAGGGTCTTTTACGCGCACCAACACATACAGGTTTTCCTGATCCCAAAGTATTTTAGCAGTACCGTTTGCGGGGCCGTCCGCCATTGTCAGATGCTTTAGGAGAGGCAGTGTGACGGTGGTATTCCAAAGTGGGTCTGGTTCGTCACCGCCGAGAACAGGGGTACCGTATTCGGCAGTTCCAATGCCGCTGGGCAACAAGCTAAGGGCTTTAACAGCATCACGCAGTGCATAGTATGCATTATCTGCTTCTTCCTGCCCTATTTCATTATTTGACACGGCTTTCTCGGCCTCGCTTAAGGCGCTTGCAAGAACACTCCATGATTCGGTTGTGTAAATTGCACTATCCAGGTTTTTGCTCTCCTCAATCAGGGCGGTCAGCATGGTCTTGTCGATTACCGGTTCAATTGGGTTTGCTGGTCCACCTCCACCATTTCTGACAACGTCAAAATATGTTTCGACTTTCGCAATTTCGTCGGCTGTCAGCACTCTATCGTAGATGAGAAGCTGTGCAACTTTTCCCAGGAAGCGGAAGGGAGTTCTGGCTGCCATTGTGAAACCTACGCTCAGGTCCGGACGGTTGCCGGCAAGAGCCGTTGCGTTGGTTCCCCCACCGATACGGGTGTTATTAACATAGATATCTCTGTTGGATCCATTTAGCTGCGCCCTAACGCTGGCCAAACCGTTAACAGTTGTTGAGATGCTTTGCCCGCCACCCTGCACGCTGCCGTTGGCGTTACCAAAGCGGATGTTTACCCTGTTTGTTCCTACTCCTAGGTTAATACCGCTCCAACCAGCATTTGCTATCCAACTTCCATCGTCCTCGTTTAATCCGAAATAAACGACACCACTTTGGTCACTGGAGTTGTTTGCTGTGGTTGCCGGGCTAACAAGAGCAAATATCGTCATCTGCGTCTTGCCGTTGTAATCTTTAAAATCTTTGACTTTCAACGGCCGTGATATCGCATCGAAATTCACATAGTTGTATACATCTTTCTCTAGCTTAGGATTTCCTGTTGGTTTTCCAAGACCATCGCCACCACTGCTATTAGCGATATCGGCTGGAATAAGCTTTGCCGGGATGCTTCCCATGTTGGTCCAGCCAGTCACATTACCGCTTCCATCGGTTTCTACTCCCTCGTCGGCCTTAAGCCATAAGTCAAGGCCATCTCTGGGAATATCGGCAGGGGTCATATCACGTACAACAACACGAGCGTGGGACTGGCCGAGTACTTCACCCTCCGCATCCAATACAAAAAGTACGTAGGCGCCAGGTAACACAGGTGCGATCATCCCAATCTTATCACCGGAGGTTACTGTCTCGTCGTCGCCACCATCAAAATGTCCGCCACTGGACGAAGAAATCCATATCTGTTTTGAGAGGTCGTCCAAATCATACGCAAACCTGACCTCTCCTCCAGGAGCTACTGCTACATCAGCGGTGAGTAGTCTGTTTGCCTCCGATACTGTGGTGGTAAAGTTGATAGTTTTAGTAACCGTCGAAGTTGAAGTGCTTAGTACCAGGGTCCACCTTCCTTCGGTGGCAATTACGTATCCATCAACCACGGGCTTGCCATTAAGGGTATAAGTGTAGTCTTCACTCAATCTCAGTTTAAGAGGCTGCACTGCTGATACATCATATTTGCCCCCATCTTCCACATTCACCGCTGATGCGCTGGCGTCTACATATACCGTATACTTGGAAACAGTCGTTTCTCTACCGTCTCCATATTCGATATATAGTTTGTACTCTCCTGCTGCAGTCGGAGCAACTATTGCATCTTCATTACCGGCAGCTTTAGTCATTGTGTTGCCTTCTGTGAAAACGGTTGTGTTGGAAGGCGCCAGCCATACAGTGTCTTCAGCGCTTAACAGACCTCTGCGTGGTAGTGTTTCGCCTTTACCAATGATGACATTGGATGCCAGCTCAAACTCGGTATCGGCAATGAGGCTCTTTGGAATCATATGAGTATAATCATTTTCAAGTCCAGAATTTAAAACGATTTGGTTGCCACTCACCGGCCAAATACGGTCTACGCTTTTATAATTGTTATAAATAATTCTGGGGGCACCATTCTGATTATTATCCCCGTCAACGTAACCGTCGACGGCAATCATATCACTTTTGCGCTTCCAGTTGTTTAGCTCATAAAGACGGCTCTGTCCGGGAGAATGGGATAGCTTTGACTGCACGACGTTTCCTATCATCTTTATGAAAGTGCTACCTTCGTCGGGATGGAACCCATTGGTCCAGTTGTTGGATGTTGTGGGTTTGTCAGTGGGATTGGGATTAAGGAAGTTATAGTTCATTTCGGTGAAATTTGTCCAGTTTTCATGATACCAGTTACTATTAGGGTCGGTGACGGGGCTGCTTGTCAAATTGCTGACAGTGTCCCATGTTCCACCACCCGGTAAATTACCCGGATCGCCCTGTCGTCCCAGTGAGTAAATGGCCCCGGAGTCGTTTACTACCGTGCAGATTTCTTCTATCCGGTTATAGTTTATTTTATTATTCCTAGAGGTTGTTGTAATTGCCTTGGACCTTCCGACACTCTCTTCACTTGTACCGGCGTATGGGCTGCCGGTCTTGCTGGTACCATGGGAGGTAAAGCCGAATCCATCATACTCACACCAGCCCCAACCGATGCTCATGGCACCGTATGTACAGTCATATATAAAGTTATGCAGTACCTGCATGTTTGTTGTATAGAAAGATGTCAGTGCATTGGCGCCGGGGAATCCATAGCAGGTTCTGTATATAAAGTTATTAGTAATATAAACATCCTGTGGTACAGCCTCCGTACCCGCCATGAATTTTTCCTTATCTATGCCTGCCCAGTTCCGTATGGGCGTGCCTGAGGCTAAATCATCTGATTCATGCAATATCGGCTCATCGTTTTCATAGATATGCTGCGGATGCCCAATTACAACACCGGAGCTAAGGGTGTCATGGATATAGTTGCCTGTGACTTCGCAATCCTTGACGTCATTTTCCAGATGTATACCATTAAATCCGGTAAACCCGATTTCACCATTTATCACTTTGATATTCCTGGCCGCGTTGATTATAACTGCTGCAGGTGGTATGTCATACCCGCGGTAGAAGGTCTCATGCCAGTTTATGCTGCTGGGGAAGTATACTTTGTTCACGATGCAACCCTGAACAGATGCAAAGCCACGGGAACTTGTTGTTACCGGAGCGGAGCTGTCGCTAAGCGTATATGTACCTTCCAGTTTATATAGCTTATAGTCGGTATGGGCAAATTTCAGCCCGTCGAATGTTATATATTTGACCCGTCCTTCCTCTGAGTTGGAAATAGGGTTCAACCGGTCGCCCACAGGAACTCCTCTTATATCGATAACTGTCTCGATCTCCGGAATAACAACATCGGCGGTATTGATATCCTCACCTTCAAGCGGGATGTAATAAAGGGTGTGTTCCGCTTGGTCGAAATAAAAATCGCCGCGTTTGTTCAGGAACTCGAACGCGTTGCGGATTACCTGATTGTTGTTTGGATTGTATTGTGTATTATTACTCAAAGATTGTGAAATAGCCGCATATGGCATCTGGAACCGGAGCATGGTACCGCCGGGCTTGCCACTGGATTCAGGAGCTGGCTCAGCCGACGCAAAGCAGACAAACGGCCTTGCCCATCTGGCACCGCCCAGGCTCTCAGATTCGATGTTTTGTGGATTTTTCGTATCTGGCGTTAGACCTACGCTGGAGTCGAACACAATTGCCGCCCTGATGTTGCTTCCGTTCTGCCACGCCCAGGGGTTACCGGCAGATGTAAAGCTTACAGTAGGAGTGCCGTTAGTGGTTCTGCTGCCCGATGTTATTGTTGGGCTCAGTGTCATATTGGCACGCTTATCATTTACATAAATGGCGCGCAGTTTTTCGTCCCGGTTAAGGGTCGTTTTATATGCTGTTAAGCCATTTGTCTGGGTAAGGTTAGTGGCTACTTCCCACACACCTTTTTCCAGCATCTTGCCGCCGCTGACTACCGGCTTCGCGCCCGGCGCTGCTTCGTAGCGTACGGTACAATTTTCACTTCCAGAATCATTGGCATCAAAAGTCAGAGTTTCATCGAGGGAATAGAACCCATCAGCAATTTGAACGACGATATCACCACCGATCTTAGGCAAAGCCCTTACTACTTCCTTTGCCTTTGCAATTGTTTTGTACGGCTTTGTCTGAGATCCGTCACCATTGACATCATCGCCGGTTGTGGCAACATAGATTATTGCCCCTGGAGTCCCGTTGGCCACGGCAACTGTTTGTGTAAAGGGAAGAGAACTAAGCACCATAAACAGAGACAGAACCAAACAGATAGCTCTTTTTCGTGCCTTCATAAAAAAACTCCTTTCTTGTGAAAAAATCAAATTTGCATAATTGCAGATAAAAATACGGCAGGGTAACCTATTTTTTCTGCAGTTTTGCCTGCGCTTTTTTACCTGCATTTGGGTTACTGCCGCTCAAAAAAGATGGGGAAGCAACACCAAATACTGGTGGCATAGTTCTGCTGACCAGTTTAGTTGTCCCCCGGTATGAAGATTTAAGATAATCGGATATCTTGATAGATTTTGTTTGTTGATTTGTCTATAGTCTTATAATCAGTTATGTAGCGCTACAGGAACACTCCTCACCTTTTTCAGGCTTAGTCTTACTGTTCCATATTAATAATGCCGTGTTCTTAACCTGGAATGAAGGGAATATTATCGGTGATAGAGGAAAATCTTTGGAATTCAAATTTTAGTTCTTTTTTATCCTAATTTCTGCAGCTTGATTTTTATGCCATTGGAATTAACAGTATATTCCTTGTCATAAACCTTTATCACTAAACCCGGACCGCTCAATATCCTGTATTCGGCTTCTTTCCTGTCTACATTCACCATGAGCAAAGAACCCTCATATTGAAGCATAAAGCTGAAACAATTCCATTTGTCAGGAATTGAAGGCTTGAATATCAGAACGTCTCCGTCCGCTCTCAAGCCGCCGAAACCATAAACCATATTTAGCCATGCTCCTGACATTGAGGTAACATGAAGCCCCTGATCAGTATTTTTATTGTAATTGTCAAGGTCAAGCCTTGCCATGTATCTAAAGAATTCATAGGCTTCTTCCTTTTTGCCCAGCTCTGATCCCAGAATTGAGTGAATGGACGGTGACAGGGAGGATTCGTGGATACATCTTGCTTCATAAAACTCATAGTTGATTTTTTTCTGCTCAAAAGTATAATCGGTACTGAAAAAGAACGGCAACAGCAGTACATCGGGCTGTTTAATCATGTTATATCTGAATATTCTCACATAAGCCCAATGCTTGTATATGGGTATCTCAGACTCGGGTATGTTCTTGACATTCACCTCGGGCAAATCAAAATATCCGTCATGCTGCTCGATCAGCCCGGTTTCTTTGTTCATCGGAATGCGCATTAGTTCGGCTTTTTTTCTCCAATCCTCAGTTTCGCCGTCCCTTAACCCTACCTTTTCCGATACCTTACGAAGCAGATTCGGAGCTTCCGCTTTCATTCTTTCTAGAACTTCAAGAGTAAACTCAAAGGTCTTCATTGCCATAACATTGGTGTATGCGTTGTTATTAATGTTCATATGGTATTCGTCCGGTCCCATTACGCCGTAAAGCCCGAATTCACCGTTTAACGGGCTGAATTCGCCACGTTTGGCATAATAGCGGCATATCTGCATCAGAAGTTCTATACCTTGATTGAAGAGAAAGTCGCAGTCATCGCACAACTTATTATATAGCCACACCCCATAGGAAACAGCTGCACTGACATGGATTTCAAAGTCACCATGCTGCCATGTGGCGCAGCTTTCGGTCCCATCAAGGGTGCACATCGGATAGCGGGCACCCTCACAGTCGAGCTGTTCTGCTCGCTCACAGGCTTGAGGCAGGTATTTATACCTGTACAGCAGTAAATTTTTTGCTGCCTTCGGATTGTTAAATATGTAAAACGGCATGCAATAAGATTCGGTATCCCAGAAAACTTGTCCGTGATAAACTTCGGCAGTGAGGCCTTTGCAAGGAATGTTGAGGTTTGGATTAAATCCATGATAGGTTGAAAACAATGAAAAGATTGAAAATCTTACACCCTGCTGGTTTTCATCATCTCCGTCAATTTCGATATCAATGTAATTCCAAGCCTTCTCCCAGTATTCTTCCTGGGTTTTTAACGCTTCATCAAAGGATATATGCCTATATTCCAATGCCAGCTTGCTTCCCTTTAACCAGACCGAAACACTGTCCTCCGATTTTTCCCAAAAATTCACCACTGATTTTTCAATAAAGGAAATCTCCCCTTCTTTAAGTTCCAGAGATAAGTCCAGGACTACCAGTTTATCTTGCTGAATAAAGGAGGTATTCAGTTCTTTATTTGAATTTAGCCCGAAGCTTGAAAATAATAAATGACCACTTTTAATTGTTCTGCTCATGGTTGATATGCTGTCACCGTTATATTCTGATTTTTCAAGTGTCCAGAAGTTTTTGCCTCTGGGTTTAAATTCGGTGTCCGAGGTCTCCACCTGATTCCAGCCCTCGGCGATTTCATGAAGAATGGAATAATCAAGTCCCGACTGAACAAGGATGCTACCACTGAAATTCAACGGCTCAAAGGTAATTTTCTGGAACCCCATATTAGGCCTATCCATACTGAGGAACCGCAGGAATGTAATTTTTACCTCTTTGCCCGTTTTGGTTTTCCATATAAATTCCCTGGTCAATGTTCCCTTTTTCATGTCAAGAATTCTCTTGAAATTATTAAAGGTGCATTTCGCAAGATCCAACTGCTCCCCGTCCAGAATAATGCGTGTGTAGAGCCAGTCCACCGAATTAACGCCAAAGCACACACGGGTAACCATCCCTTTAAAGAGCTGCCAATGTCGGGCTTCCATTTCTTCATAAAGATTGTTGAAATAGCTTCCCAAAAGCCTATTCCCACTATAACCCTCTTCAAAATAGCCCCTTACTCCCATGAATTCGTTAGCAAGACAGAACATCGATTCCGAGATTCTGCTACGTTTTTTCTCGAACCCTTCTTCAATAATCCTCCATGGATCAATTTTCAGATACCTGTCAGCTGTTTTTGTCTGCATAAATATACACCTCTCTTTTCATATGCTTTTCCTTCATTCTCAGATAGACATCCGCCAATGTGCCGTCAAATGGCCCCGCCTTTTCCATTTTTATTGATACAAGGGCTGCTGCGAACTTCAGAGACTCTCCCACGCCATGATCCATTCTGTGAGACAGATATGCGGCAAAGGTAGTATCACCCCGGCCAGTACGGCCGACAACACTTCGGTTGGAGAATTTTTCGTAATAGGTTTTACCGTTCACCCTGGCTAGCACTCCTTCTACATGTGTTATAACCGTTTCATTACATCCCCACTCTTCAAAGGTAATAGCTGCCTTCTCCAGATTATCAGTTCCTGTAAGAACCTTTGCTTCCACAATATCCATTTTGATTTTGCTCATCAGTTTTGCTGCTTTAGTTTTTTCCATGTCATCTTTAAAAGAAATTTCCCCGGTAATGGGGTCCACCTGCCGAACAAAGCTTTGCATATCAATCGAAAGATTATAGCCTTTTGCCTTTAAACCTCTGATACACTCCATATCGAATTCGGTATTTGATATTCCCGCCAGATGCATAAATTTAGTATCCAACTCCGGAATTTCGTTTAATTTAATAATTCCAGCGCTTTCTTTTAGAATAAGCTTTCTCTCATCTACGTTTTCACTGGGATGTATAACCGCCGAATAGGTTGTTTCATCCGATGGAATTATATAAATATCAATTCCAAAATCCTCCATCTGCTTTAGAAGGTGTCTATCTTTCTCCGACATTTTTGTTACAACAGACACCTTTTTCCCGACCCGGGCCGCCACCATGGCTCCGCACAATACAGCGCTTCCTGGAGCAACTTTTGTTTCTCCTCTAAATGGGGTTATTTCATCAATGCACATGTGCCCGATAAATGTAATATCATATGTACTCATCTTCCATCTCCGATATTTTGAATATTTACTGTTTTCATCAATTTGTTATAATTATAATGCTGTCATATTAGTATAATCTTCCGTTTTTTTGCTTAGTATTAACACAATATTGCTATTATCAAAGTAATGCATTGAAAGAAAATTTTACTAACATTTAAAAAAGGAGGTACTGCCTTGAATAAAAAAGAAATTTTAAAAGAAAACGTTCATCACGGAAGCGCTGCTTTCCCACTGTGCGTATATAATAATGACCTTGGATACAAGGAGCACCTGCTTGATTACCATTGGCATAATGAAATTGAATTTCTGTATCTCAGTAAGGGCAAAGCTATTTTCCAGATTGATTCAACATCTGTGGAGCTGCATGAAAATGAGGCTGTTTTAATAAATCACGGAGAAGTGCATTCCGGATATTCACTTGATCATTCCTATTGTGTATACTATTCTATAGTATTTTCTCCGGAGCTGTTATACAACTCTTTTCAGGACATTTGCTACAATCGTTATTTCCGTCCTTTAGAAAGCGGTGAACAAAAGCTGCCGCAGAAAATCACAGCAAATCAAAACTGGGAAAGAGAAATGCTGACTCAGATAAAAAGTATTATCAGCAACTTTACTGCCAAGCCTGAAGGCTATGAAATGGCTATAAAAGCCTCTATTCTAAAAATTTTTTCGTTAATCATAGCAAATAATGCAATGATTTCTCTTAAAGAAAAAAATAATCCCAATAAAAAGATTCAAACAGAAAGATTAAAGAAAGCCTTAAGCTATATTAAGGAAAACTACCCGAAAAAAATATGTATTGATGACATAGCTAAAGAAGTAAACTTAACGCGCTATCATTTTTGCCGGATTTTTAAGTCCCTTACAGGTCAGACACCTATTGAGTATATTAATTATTTCCGTATAAATCAGGCACTCCGACTGTTGGAGGATGAAGACCGCAAAATAATGGATATAGCTTTAGATCTCGGGTTCAATAATCTGAGCTATTTTGTTAAAAAGTTTAAGGAATACAAGAACTGCACTCCCTCCGATTACAGAAAAAAGAAGAGCAATTTTAAAATCGAGTAGGGCGAATTTAATCGCCCTCTCACACCACCGTGCATGCCGTTCGGCACACGGCGGTTCAATTCAAACTTAAAATATGCCTATGCTCTGCATAGTAATCAAGACAACTGACTAAGCCTC
>JAEYOK010000002.1 GCA_023411795.1 Bacillota bacterium | reverse complement strand
CGCCTGAAGCGTGACACTACCCCCGTCCCCTTGTCACTTTGTCACCCGTCAGACTTTTTTGAAATTAATCTGTAATATTAATGAACCAAAAACTAATAGCTACGTCTATATTTTAGAGGTAGCTATTTCCATTTCACAAAATTGTCGCATGTGACACTTTTGTAATTGAAAATGCAAAGTCCATGTGATATAAAAGAAACCAAATATTACTAATGCTAAATAGGAGCGTATAATGGCCTTAAGTGTAAAGATTATTACAACCGACATTTTAAACCCTTGGATTAATCTGGCATTAGAGGAATACTTTCTTATTAATCAATCCGGTGACGAGGTAACTCTTTTTCTTTGGCAGAATAAAGACACCGTGGTTATAGGAAGAAACCAAAACCCTTGGACAGAATGCAATCTTGTCAAAATGGAGGAAGACAACATACGGTTGGCTCGTAGAATATCAGGTGGCGGTGCGGTTTTCCACGACATTGGAAATCTAAATTTTTCTTTCATTGTCAATAGGGACATTTATGATGTGGACCGTCAATGCAGGGTAATTATCAATGGCCTTAACAAGCTGGGTATCAACGCTGTAAAAAGTGGAAGAAATGATATAACAGTTGACGACAAAAAATTTTCTGGTAACGCCTTTTGTTTTAGAGGACGCAATGCCTTGCATCATGGTACAATCTTAATAAAGGCTGATAAGGAAAAAATGTCCAGATATTTAACCGTATCTCAGGATAAGTTTAAGGCAAAGGGTATTACCTCGGTAAAAAGTAGGGTGATGAACCTTTCTGAAGTCAAACCAGACCTGACTGCTGATATGGTTAAAGAAGAAATAATTAAAGCCTTCTCAGATGAATACGGCTCTGTTGTTGAAATAGTAAATTTGAGATCTAATGCCAAGGATATGTGGCCAAAGGATGCCACATTCAGGGAGATCATGAGAAGAAACAGTTCATGGGAATGGTGCTACGGCGAAACCCCTGATTTTGATATTTCGATGAAGAACAGATTTTCTTGGGGTGGCGTAGAGCTTTATTTTAAATTGGATGAAGGGGTTGTAAAGAAGGCAGAAGTATATTCTGACGCCTTATGCGAAGAAATAATAAGCGAGCTTCCGGCACTTTTTACAAATATGAAGCTTGGCCGGGAACTGTCACATAAACTTAATAAATGCAAGAATTCCATGTCAAGCCTTCTGAAAGATAATGACAGCAAGGATATTGTGCTTGACGACCTAGCCCTTTGGCTTGCAAATGAGTTCTAATAGCCACCGGGTTATAACATATACATTAGAAGTACACACCTATTTAGGGTTGTTGTATATAGAGAGAAGGAGATACATATGTCCGCAATTATTACCTTGGATAATATCTATCGTGCCTATCGAATGGGAAACGAACGAATAATGGCTGTCAACGGTGTCAACCTGGAGATAGAAGAAGGAGAGATTTGCTGTCTTCAGGGGCCATCCGGGTCAGGGAAATCGACTCTTCTGCATCTTATGGCTGGTCTTGATAAGCCGTCAAAGGGTTCGATCACAATAGGCAAAACAAGGATTGACGTTCTTAGTGAGAATCAACTAGCTCTTTTCAGGCAGCGATATGTAGGGTTTATATTTCAAAGCTATTACCTTATTCCAACACTAACGGCTCTTGAAAACGTCGCGATGCCCCTGACTTTCTGCGGCATTCCCAAAAAAAAGCGAATAAAGAAAGCCAAGGAGCTATTGGAGGGAGTAGGCTTAAAGGACCGAATGAAGCACAGGCCTTCGGAGATGAGCGGTGGTCAGCAGCAGAGGGTCAGCATAGCCCGGGCTTTTGCAAACAATCCCAGGGTGGTCTTTGCCGATGAGCCCACAGGAAATCTTGACACGGCAACAACCTATGAAATGATGAATCTGATGACCGATATGGCTAGAACATGGAATCAGACAATGGTTATCGTAACTCATGATACGGAGATATCCGCATATGCTTCGCGTATTATTAGGATTCGCGATGGGAAGATAGAAAAGATTGAGAATGGAAGGGATTTGCATGATGAAAAAATTGATGCTTAAAAGGACAGGAACTTGGTTTGTTTTGATTGTTTTCTTATTTACTACTATCTTATCCATGACGGGATTAGGATCTGTGGCATTAGCCGCGGGTGTCGGCGAACCCGATATAGACGTCATGCTGAAGAATAATGTAGAACTTGTCGCAGGAGAGACCGGAAAGATCATATTAACCTTTAAAAACAATAGCACTACGACCTCGGCACGGAGTATATATTTTCTTCCGGATTATCAAAACGACAAGGACCAGATTTTTACTGATGTAAAACCCATAACTGAAATGCCGGTTAAGTACATAACTTCTTATGATGGCAAGATTGATATGGAAATTTCTGTCACCGTTGATAAATTTGCTACCCCCGGTTATCATTCCCTCCCGTTTAAATTGAAATATAGTTATTCGGTTGCGGAACCACCTTATTCTGCAGAAACAATTGTCCCAATGACAGTCAATGTTAAGGTTAAAAACGACAAAAGCCAGGCTAAGCTGATTATAGAATCAGAATCAGGCGCTGTGGCCCCTGCAGGTGGAACATTTGAGCTGCCTATATCTCTTAAAAATGATGGGGATTTTGTTGCAAAAGATATAAAAGTATCACTTAAGGGATTATCCCAGGATTCCTTCTCAGTGGTTTCAGGAAGCGGACGATATGACTTAGACAGCCTTTCGGGGAAGGAAACAAAGATTATAAAGTATTCGCTGAGAGCCTCTTCCACATTTAAAACCGGTAGCTACCCCTTACAGTTCTCATTGGAATATACCGATGAAAGGGGCACTATTATTAAAGAAGACCAGGAAATCTGGATTCCCGTATCCGGAAGCGGAGGAACTGGAACCGTACTTGAGGTTCTTGATATAACACCTTCAAAGGCTACTGTTAAACCGGAAGAAATGTTTGATGTAACCGTAAAGATTAAGAACAGCGGAGCATACGATTCCGGGCAAGTAAAGATTTCAGCTGATGGAACCTCTGCGTTGCTGCCGGTTTCTCAGAATCTAAATATTGTTCAGAGCATCAAAAAAGGCGAAACCAAGGTTATAACTTTCAAGTTCCAGGCTCAACCTAAAGCTTCCAGAGGTGGTGTTCCCATTACCATAAATGTTGAACCCGTAGACGGTGGTGACGGAGCAACTATTTCCCAGGCAATATCAGTATTTGTGGATTCAGATTCAACCGGAGATTCTGAACCGGGTAAGAATATTCCTAAGATTATTATAAAAAGCTATTCTTCAGACCCCACCCTTGTAAAGGCAGGAGAGACCTTTAACCTGAGCATGGAGTTTTTGAATACTCATGCTGAGAGAGTGGTACGCAATGTTAAGGGAAGCTTCTCAGTGACGGAAAGCTCAAGTGAGACAGGAAACGTCTTCACCCCTGTAGGTAGCAGTAATACTTTCTACATAGACAAGATTAATCCCCAGGGTACATCTGATTGGAATGTTACATTATACACCATTCCGGATGCGAAATCCAAAACCTATACCATAAGTATTTCTTTTGAGTACGAAGATGATCTGGGAACTGCTCACACTGCTACTGAACTTATCGGAATCCCTGTTTATCAGCCTTCTAGATTCGAGGTTTCGGAGTTTTCACTTCCGACTGAAACATATATGGGCCAACCGGTTTATTTTGGCTTTGAAATGTATAATTTAGGAAAAACAGAAATCTATAATGTTAAGCTAAAAGTAGAAGGCGATTTTGAAGCGCAGCCCAAGAGCAATTATTTCGGAAACTTTGAGTCCGGACGAGTAGAGTATTTTGAGCTGAACCTTACTCCTATGATGGTTGGTCAAGCAAATGGCAGGATTGTATTCGAATACGAGAATTCCAGCGGTGAGAAGCAGGAGGTCATTAAGGAGTTTTCCATGAATGTCATGGAAATGATGATATATCCCGATGACGGCCTCCCTGTAGATGGGCCCGGTAAGCCGGGAATGCCCGGAATGGAAGATGAGACATCCAAGAGCTTCTTTAAGAGCGTTTGGTTCTACATTATTCTTGGAGTAGTTGTGGTTGGGGTTGTTGTTGTAATTATTCTGGTTGCCCGTAAACGCAAAAAAAGCAAGGAGTTTGATTTTTAATGAAGTTATTGGACACACTTTTTCTAAGCATTAAAAATCTGTGGCGTCACAAGCTGCGAACCTTTCTTACTGTTTTGGGTGTTATGATAGGTTGCTGTGCAATTGTTATCATGCTCTCTTTGGGTATTGCCATGGAAAAGAATTTCATGATTCAGGTAAACCAGATGGGCAATATAATGCAGATTCAGGTCTATAATTACAATCAGGGCGGCAAGACTCCTGATGGGAATGACATTCCGGCTCTGGACGATAATATGATAGCCAAGTTTGAAAAGATAAAAGGTGTACAGGGAGCCACTCCTATAATGAACCTCTATTTGAAGATGATGGCTGATAAGTATGTTAGTTACGCCAGTATCATAGGCATAAGAGCAGATATGTTCACTCTTCTGGATATTCCGGTTATTGAGGGGCGTCCGTTACAGGATGGAGACACGGATCATATGGTGGTTGGACAGTATGTTGCCCAGAACTTTTATAATCCCAAAGCGTCCAGATACCGTTGGGAGCCGGCTCCTGAGGGATTTAATCTCATGGAGGAGAAGGTCACCATAAGCTGGGATATGAATTATGGAGAGAAACCCCAGACAGGGGTTCCTCAGCCTAAGGTCAAGGCTAAACCTGTTAAGGTTGAGGCTGTCGGTATCGTCGGGCAAAGTGGGTCGGAATATGATTGGTCAGTAATCATGCCATTTGAGACTGTTAAACAGTATCAAAAGGAAATAGAAAAATGGAACAAGCAAAATGGGTCATCAGGTGGTAGTTATAAATCTGGCATGGTTACTATTTCCTCCAGCACAGGTAGTAGTACCGACCAAGGATATCAGCGTGTCATAGTAAAAGCCGCCCACATAGATGATGTGGTAAATATAATGGATGCTATTAAAGAGTATGGCTATGAATGTTATAGCCCTATTCAGATGCTTGATGATATGAAACAGCAGTCAGCCGGATTACGTCAGATTCTTCTTGGTATAGGCATCATGTCATTTGTAATAGCTGCCATAGGCATTGCTAATACGATGTATATGTCTATTTATGAGCGTACCCGTGAAATAGGTATAATTAAGGTCATCGGAGCCAGGCTAAGGGATATTCAGAGACTTTTTATGCTGGAAGCATGGTGGATTGGTGTATTCGGTGGTATTCTTGGTGTCGGATTAAGCTATCTGTTATCCTTCCTGTTAAATAAATTTAACGTGAATTTAGGTAGCTCAACTATTTGGACCCCTGAGGGTGAGGTCAAACTGGACTCATCCTATATACCAATTTGGCTTACTGCGGCGGCATTTTTCTTCTCGCCTATCGCAAGCCTGATAGCAGGGATTCTGCCCTCAAGAAGGGCAATGAAATTAAGCGTCATGAAAGCTCTCAGGCAGGATTAGTTATTGCAAGAAGCCCCATATGGTGTAGAATAGTATTAATTACTAATTCACCAAAGGATAGGAGATTATTGTGAATAACGTTAACAACGCAGATCTTATTATCATAGGTGGCGGTCCTGCGGGCTATCATGCCGCACTTGTAGCGGCTAACAGTGGAATTAAGGTTTCTGTTTTTGAAGAAAAGAGGCTTGGTGGGACATGCTTAAATGAAGGATGTATTCCCTCCAAGTCTCTTTTGCATACTGCAAAAGTGTTTGAGTATGGTAAAGATGCAGCACGATACGGAGTTGCTGTGGACGGGGTTAAAATCAACCATCAAGCAGCAATGAACAGCAAGGACAGAATAGTAAAGGCACTGGTTCAATCCATTGGTGATAGTGTTAAAAAAGCAGGTGTTCAGATAATTCCTGAAAAGGCTGTTATATCAGGAAAAGAAGATGGACTTTTTTGTGTTAATTCTGAAAGCTATTCGATAAAAAGCAGTAAGCTTTTAATTTGCACCGGTTCAGAAAGTGTACTTCCTCCCATAGAAGGCATGGACGAGGCATTTAGCAATGGTTTTGCCGTAACATCTACCGAAATGCTTTCGTTAAAGGAAGTACCCGAAAGGCTTCTGGTTCTGGGCGGAGGTATTGTAGGCCTTGAGATGGCGCAATATTATGCCACTGCCGGTAGCTCTGTAAAGGTTATTGAAATGTTGGACCACATCGGTGGAAGTATTGATTCTGAGCTGGCTCAGATTTTAAAACGCGAACTCGAGAAGAAGGGCATAGAGTTTGTGTTAGAGGCTAAAGTGAAGGCTATAAATGGTAGAAGTCTGGAGATTGAAAAGAATGAAGAAAGCCTCATTATTGAAGGTGATTTGTTACTTGTAAGCACCGGAAGAAAGCCTAGAGTCAGTAATATGGGCTTTGAAAACATTGGCCTGGACATTTCAATGAAGAGAATTATCACAAATGATTATATGGAAACAAATGTGCCTGATGTATATGCAGCCGGGGACGTAAACGGCAGAAGTATGCTTGCTCACACAGCGTATAGAGAAGCTGAAGTTGCCATCTCCAATATAATGGGTAAAAAGGAAGCCATGAATTACGGGGCTATTCCTTCAGTAATATATACAAATCCTGAGGTGGCATGGGTCGGTGAAACAGAAGAAAGTTTAGCACAGCAAGGCAAAGATTTTGCAAGTATAAAGCTGCCTATGATGCTAAGCGGCAGATATGCAGTGGAAGGCGGTACACCTAGGGGGATTATTAAGTGTTCAAAAGACAATGGAACAAATACCCTGCTGGGAGTCCACGCAATCGGAAACGGTGCTTCGGAGTTCATCTTTGGTGCTGTTATGGCTATTGAAAATGGTATGACGACAGAAAAGCTTGGAAGAACTGTATTTCCTCACCCTACTGTCGGTGAGGTTTTGAGAGAGAGCCTTAATCTTCTATAAGAAGTATGGCAATCAAATATTACAAATATATTTCAAGCAATAAAACAATTGATTATTAAGAAACTTTGGTATATTATACTAAAGAATAAGTTAACAATCGTTAAACTTGTTCGTAATATGCTGATTATTATTCTTTGGAAGGAGGTCGTGGAATGTTTAGAATTAGAGTATTGAGAATCATCGGATTCGGAATTGAAGGAAGGTTTAACATTGTCGCGGCCGCCGGCATCTCTTTTATTGCTTAGTGGACCGCACGGTAACAAATTACCACGGTTACCGGCAATGATTTGCAAAAGCAAAATGCAAAAATACTCTTATTTTTAATCTTAAACCTCAAATTCAATAAACTGAGTCTGGCTAGATAAATCTCTGGTTGGTGTTTTTTGCGTCCAAAGGACACTAAAACCAAGGGAAGAGTTGTTTATCTTTTGTCAATGTGCTTAAGGTATAAGGAGGAATTCTATCATGAAAAAAATTAAGCTGTTGATGCAGTTTTTGCACGGCAGTGGCAAAATATATATTTTTGCTATAATATCAACTTTATTAATGACTTTTTTCTCAGCCATATCACCTCTGGTAATTAAAATGACAGTCGATTCTGTGATTGGCGGAGAACCGGTTAGCCTACCATTTGGCCTTAACTCTTTGGTTGAGCGGATTGGGGGAATTGATTTCATACGGAGTAATCTCTGGGTCATCTTTGTTGTGATTGTCACAATAAGCTTATTTCAAGGTGCATTTATGTTTCTGAAGGGAAAGTTGTCGGCGGTTGCGGCTCAAAACTCATCAAAGAGAATGAGGGAAAAACTGTATGATCATCTATTACATTTGCCGTTTAACTATCATGTAAAGGCTCAAACCGGGGATATCGTTCAAAGATGTACTTCCGACATAGAAACGGTACAGAACTTTGTTACAAGCCAGTTGATTGATGCCATACAGATTATATTCCAGGTTATTATAGTCCTGACCATAATGATTCCTATGAGCTTAAAATACACTTTAATTTCAATTGTGCTCATTCCGATTGTTTTTGTAATAACCATTCGTTTCTTTATTAATATGATGAAGATCTTTCTTCAGACCGATGAAGCCGAGGGTGTAATGTCAGCGGCACTCCAGGAGAACCTGACGGGTGTTCGTGTGGTTAAAGCCTTTGGGGCTCAGAAATTTGAGATAGAAAAATTTGATGAGAAGAATGATAACTACAGAAATCTCAATTTGAAGATCGTCAGGCTGATGGGTGATTTCTGGGGAGGAACGGACCTTATTTGTATGCTGCAGCATGCCCTTGTTATTATCGTGGGGACGTACTGGGCAACTCAGGACATAATTACCATCGGTACCATAATGGTATTTTCAATATACGCAGGAATGATGGTATGGCCTCTTAGAGGTCTTGGTCAGATGATGGGCTTTATGGGTCAGGCATTTGTTTCTCTGGGAAGAATAACTGAGATTTTGGAAGCCCAACCCGAAGATTATCAACAGGGTCAAAAGGATATACCGGTTCACGGAGAGATTGTGTTTGATGATGTGTACTTTGAATATGAGAAAAATAATCCTGTTTTGAATGGCACAAGCTTTAAAATTGAGAAGGGTAAAACCGTTGCAATCCTGGGGGCCACAGGTTCTGGGAAAAGTTCTCTTGTTCACTTGCTTTTAAGGCTTTATGAGTATCAGAAGGGCCATATCACCATTGATGGAGTTGAACTTTCTGATATCAGCCGTGAATGGATCAGAAAAAATGTAGGAATTGTACTTCAAGAGCCGTTTCTGTTCTCAAAGAACATATACGAAAACATAAGTATCGGAGACGACTTAAAGGATGACAACAGTATTTATTCCGCTGCCAAGATAGCCTCAGTTCATGATTCGATAGAGGAATTTGAAAATGGCTATAAAACCATCGTAGGAGAAAGAGGCGTGACCCTTTCCGGCGGTCAGAGACAAAGAGTAGCTATAGCCAGGACTGTGGTGAAGGATGTTCCTATACTGATATTTGATGACTCCTTAAGTGCAGTTGATACCGAAACTGACAGCCAGATAAGGCAGGCATTAAGAGAAAGAAGTAAGGAAACCACTACTATAATTATATCTCACCGTATTACAACTCTTGCCGAGGCAGATAAGATTTTGGTTCTTGACAAGGGCAGGATTGCCGAAGAAGGCAGCCATGAAGAGCTGATTTCGAGAGACGGTATTTACAAGAAGATTTGGGAAATTCAAAGCTCATTAGGTGAAGACATTGCCTAATGTAAAATTGGGAGACCAATGGTCTCCCCTAAATAAAAAAGAGAGGGTGACACCTTAATGAATTATGAAGAACAGGAATACAGTAAGCGAATTGATTTAGGTACAATAAAAAAGTTGGCTGTATTCGCAAAACCATATAAAAAAGAAATTACATTATTGATTGTGCAAATGTTATTTTTGGCACTGGTAGATGCAATCTTTCCAAAACTCAACCAGTATGCTATTGATTTATTTGCAGTAAAGAAAAGCCTCAACGGTTTTTGGCTTTATTGCATTATGGCAATAGTGCTGGTAGTATTTCAAGCAGCTAATGTCAGGCTAATGATACTAAATGCGGGTAAGGTAGAAAACAGCATTCCGTATGATATCAGAAAAGCTGCTTTCAATAAGCTACAGGAACTTTCAATTGCCTATTATGACAGAACCCCCGTTGGTTGGATTATGGCAAGACTTACTTCGGATGTAAAAAGGCTTGGGGTAACATTATCCTGGCATTTGGTAGACTTCTTCTGGTCCATCTTCCTTGTGGTATTGATGACGGTACTAATGCTCATGACTAATGTGGGCTATGCTCTTCTGGTTTTATCTGTAGTACCATTACTCGTCATTATCAGCATGATTTTTCAGAAGAAGATTTTGCACAACTTCAGGAAGGTTAGGAAGTTTAATTCACAGATTACAGCCGGATTCAACGAGGGTATAACCGGAGCGAAAACCATTAAATCCTTGAGTATAGAAGGTCATATGCTCAATGAGTTTACAGGCTTAACAACGGAGATGAAAAACTTTACAATAAAGGCCGCTACCATTTCGTCAATCTATACGCCTATAATTTTGTTTCTAGGCAGTATCGCAACGGGCCTTGTCCTATGGAAGAGTGGTTCTGAAGTAGGATCGAATGCTATAAGCTATGGTACTATTGTTGTTTTTAGCTCCTATGCAGTACAATTCTTTGAGCCTGTAAAACAATTTGCGAGGGTATTTACCGAGCTGCAGTACACCCAGGCCTCAGCCGAAAGGGTTGTAACATTACTGGATACAAAGAACGACATTGTAGACAGTCCGGAGGTTAAGGAACGTTTCGGTGAAATGTTTGATTCAAACCGCGAAAAATGGCCGGAGTTTAGTGGGAACATAGAGTTTAGGGATGTGACCTTCCGCTACAAAGAGGGAGGCAATATTCTTGAAAACTTTAATCTGAGCATAAAAGCAGGAGAGACAATCGCTCTTGTCGGAGAAACAGGGTCGGGGAAAACTACAATTGTAAACCTGGCATGTCGTTTCTATGAACCCACTGAGGGCAGCATACTTATTGATGGTGTGGATTACAGGAAAAGGCCTCTTCTATGGATGTATTCAAATACGGGATATGTTTTACAGGAGCCCCATCTATTTAGTGGATCAGTCAGAGAGAATATTGCATATGGAAGGCAAAACGCAACCTTGGATGATATTATTGCAGCCGCTAAAATTGTTAATGCCCATGATTTTATTATGAAACTGGAGAATGGCTATGACACTGAGGTGGGTGAAAGGGGAAGCCGCTTGTCTACTGGACAGAAACAGCTGGTTTCCTTTGCCCGTGCCATTTTATCAGATCCAGGGATGTTTGTACTGGATGAGGCCACTTCATCTGTTGATACCGAAACCGAGCACTTAATCCAGGATGCGCTTAACAAGGCTCTGACCGGTAGGACCAGCTTTATTATTGCACATAGGCTTTCCACCATCAGGTCAGCCGATAGGATTCTGGTTATAGACAAGGGAAAAATCATTGAAGAGGGTAGCCATAAACAGCTCATCAAAAAGAAGGGCTATTATTACAGGCTGTATACCAATCAACTGATTGAAGAGCAGGGCAAGACTGCTTTCGTATCCTAAAAATATTAATGCTGTTTAGGCAGTAAGTGACTTTACATGCGGGGCATACTATTCTGTTTATTAATCAGAAGGTTATGCTCCGCTTTGTCATACGCTGCTTCAAAATCGTTCTCCACATTTGCCATCGCATATCCCCAGCTGAAGCTTATCATATAAGGTTTCTTAAGAGAGCGATTTAACTCATTTAGAGCTTTTATAAAACGATTACTGATTGCTTTTGTGGGGTCACTTTGAATATTCTTAACCAGAAGTACATAGCGTTCACAGTACTGGTGAGTCAAGAAGTCATCATCTCTTATTGAATTACCCAGGATGTTTGAAACGCAGGAAATAACCAACTCACCTTCGTTAAAACCATATCGGGAATTAATCTCATTAAAATTATCGATTTCTACAATAATCAATACATATTCCCCTTTATTTCCCTTGCGGTTTTGGAGCATATTTGATGCAAGATGACGAACGTTTAAAAGCTTTTCCAGGTTATCCTTTACTGAAAGCTCATTTAAGCGTCTGTTAGATATCATTAAGCTTTCGTGTGTATTGGCTGATTCCTTTTCCAGTCGTTTTTGCTCATTTATTATGTACAGGTCGGCTAAATATTGGCTTAATTCTAGTGCTAAGTCATCAATAAAGGGCGCACTGGAATCAGAGATGGAAATAAGTAAGAAGCCATAGTGCATTTTGTTTATAAATAGAGCTTTAAGTACTAAAGGCTCTTTTATATTATCAAGAATATGCTTTGGTAGTATCTGGGATAGACTAAATTGCTTGGAATAGGCAACACTATTCCCCTTGGAATAACCAAAAAACAATTTTCCCTTGGGATTATTATCATGAATAAGGTCTGTAAACTTTTTAGGAGTAGTATTATGTACTATATAGCAGTGGGCTATATTGTTGTCGTTGAGATAATGTATCAGCCTTGAGGCCATCGCTTCATGATTTAAACTTAAGAGAGCGCCACGTAATCCGTAGAATCTTGTCCATGGATAGATGATATCAGTAGTCTGGCTTTTTATATTACATCCACAGGTTTCACCAATAATCAACTCGGGTGTGAATGAGTATATAAGGCTGTTTTTGTGACCGAAAATCTGTTCAAACAGAACCGCTATTGATTTTTTTAACATGAACTCTAATTTTCTGTCCACAGTAATTAAGGATATGTTATTATTGCCTATCAAGTTTGAATTATCATAACCTGATACCGATACGTCATTGGGTATATTAATATCATTTTCCCTGAAACACTTAATAGCCCAAATGGCAAGCTCGTCATTAGAACATATAACAGCCTTAACAGAGCCGTTCTTAATATAAGGAACCAGCTTCTTTCCACAATTGTATCCTGACATATAACCGCCTGTACCTTCGAGGACCAAATGGGGAGCAATATCAAGTCGGTGTTCTTGAACTGCTTCAAAAAATCCGTTGTATTTGGCCTGCGAGACATAATCGGATAAAGGACCTGATATAAAAGCAATATCTTTAATTCCGTTAGAAGCAAAACGTGAAATTATCGCATCAAAGCCCGCCTTATAATCCAGAATTATGGAAGGTATGCCGTCAAGTTGCATTCCCACCGAGACCACGGGCTTTTCTATTTTTTTAATCATGACCTCAAGTAGTTCTTTTGTGCTTTTGGAAGGCAATGAGCTTGTGATGATTATGACACCATCGATCCCCTCATTTTCAACTATTTGATAAACTATGTTTCCTGAGATAGTCTCCGGAGTGTGCTGCTCAAGTTTTATGTATTCGATTACAACTAGATGTGCATTACGTGAAGAAATCTCTTTTACGATATATTTGACAATATTGTCACAAAAATCGTTGTTTAAGACTCCTAAAACAAGACCGATTCTCATATACACACTTCCATTAGAAATTATTTAGTGTTTTAAATATCATATCATTAAAATACAAATTTATAAACAAAAATATAAAATGTAAGAACATAATACATATTCTTCTTTTTGATTCTTTTATTTTTTCCCAGTTGACGTTATGGTCAATAATGTCTATAATTGAGGTGATTTAAAAATTTAATTCTCTATTAGGTGAGGCTCCTATACGGAAAAACGCTGCTGCCCGGAAACGTCGAGAGACGCCAATGGGTGAACAGACATTGCCGGATTAAGGTTTTGTTTAATGTAGCTGGTGATAACCTAAGCCGTATAGTGCCAAAGCTCAATGACAGGGGTGTGATTGCTATATGATGATTTTGTCCGCTCCGGCGGGCTTTTTTTGAATCCTTGAAATGTTGAATTTCTGTTCTTCAGCCTTTTTGGGCATATTTTATGAGAGGTGATTATATAGAAAGAAGGTGATTCCCATGTTGGAAATCTATAAGACACAGGCAAGCGGACATGAGCTCGTTAGTCTGGATTTTATGGAAAAGGGCTGCTGGATTAATCTTGTAGCTCCCACTGAGGAAGAAATTGATTTGGTGGTTAAAAATATTGAGGTTGAACGAGATTTCTTAAGAGATGCTCTTGACGATGAGGAAAAACCTCGTATTGATGTGGATGAGGATCAGACCCTTATCATCGTTGACATACCATATGTTTATGAGGACGATAAATCGATTAAGTTTGAGACAGTTCCAATGGGGCTTCTTTTGGTTCGCGATGACTATATTATTACCATCAGCGGTAAGCAGTCATCTGTTCTTGAAAGGTTTAGAAATGGTCAGATAAGAGACCTTTATACTTATAAAAAAACTCGATTTATTTTGCAAATTCTTTATCACGTTTCAACCGATTACTTAAAATATTTGAAACACATAGATAGAAAGAGTGAATTTATAGAAAATTCTCTTCATAAGTCCATGCGTAATAAAGAGCTTTATAAGCTATTGGACTTAAGCAAGAGCTTAGTATACTTCAATACTTCTTTAAAATCGAATGAAACGGTTTTGGAGAGACTGTTAAGAGGCAAATATATTAAGATGTACGAAGAGGATGCAGACATTCTTGAAGACACAATTATTGAGAATAAACAGGCTATTGAAATGGCCAGTATTTATAGTTCCATTCTAAGCGGAACCATGGATACCTTTGCATCAATAATTTCAAATAACCAAAACGGAGTTATGAAATTCCTTGCCGCTATGACTATTGTTATGGCTATTCCCAACATGATATATAGCTTTTTTGGGCAGAATTTCCCGCTACCTGCACAGGGAAATCCCTTTATGTGGCTCTACGTGCTCATAGGCTCGGCAATTTTGTCTTTGATTGTGTCCTATATACTTTATAAACGGGATATGTTTTGAGATTAGCTTTTAATTTACTTGTTAAGCCTGCTAAGAAGCTTTTGTATAAAATAAACTATTGCTTTTTGTGTATGTTTGTATTATCATATTTTATGCGCCTTTTTAATAAGGTGCAAATATGCGCCCATAGCTCAACTGGATAGAGCGTCTGGCTACGGACCAGAAGGTTGTGGATTCGATCTCTGCTGGGCGCGCCAAGGAAAACCCCTGATTACTAAAGTTAATCAGGGGTTTTTGCATTCTTGGACATATATAAAAATTTGTGTTTTAAGTCATTTTGGGGACTATTTGGGGACTACGGATGAATCTTATGTTGGATCGATGCATATGAAAAAAATAGCAGGTTGCTACGCCTGCTTGGATTTATTAGTCTTTTTATTGAAAAGATTCTCCAGTTTTTCGGCTGCCTCTTTATCCGGGCGCTTCAAAGCGTGGGCATAGGTACGCATGGTGACATCTGAAGATGAATGGCCTAGTCTCTTTCCGACGGTGGTAATGTCAGTTCCTTGAGATATCAGAAGTGATGCGTTAGTATGTCTAAGCCCATGGAAACTCAATTTCGGTAAATTATATTTTTCTCTGAACTTTGCGAACCACTTTGATGGCGTTTCAGGGAATATGGGTGATCCATCCCACTTAATGAAGATTCGATCACAATCATAATCTTCTCCATATTTGTCCTTATCTTTGCGTTGCCACTTATCACCGAGCTTTAACCGTTCTTTGTTCTGCCAGGCTTTGTACTGATTTAAAACGGTGGCTACTATAGGAGATATACTTATATTTCGTTTTCCGGAGTCTGTTTTTGGATCCTTGGTATTTATTCGTTCATCAGGTGCTTTTTGCTTATCGCTTAGGTACTGGCTAGCTCTCTCAATTTTAATCAGATTGTTCTTAAAGTCTAGGTCCTTCCATTCTAGACCTGATAATTCCCCTAGTCTTAGGCCTACGAAGACAACTAAGTAAATTGCTGTTTTCAAACGAATATCTTCTTTTTCCAGTAGATCAAGCATATGTTCAACTTGATCTTCATTATAGTAGGCAGCTTCTCTTCTACGAACTTTTGGGGGTTTTACACGTTCTGATGGATTACTCAATATTGCCTGCCACTGGACAGCGGAAGTAAGAATTGAGCTGATTAATTGGTGATAGTGTAATATTGAGTTACTTGATAATTTCATATCTTTTTCAACCATGGTAAATAGCTTCCGAGCATTGATTCCAAAAAAAGTTGATGTTTTTTCAACGGTTCTCCATTGCACTTTTTTTCCGTGACAAATATTTGATACTGTATTAACAGATATTCCAGATGCATTGGAGAACTCATTGATGCCTTTGCGTTTTCCTAATACATTGATTTTTTCGATTAGCTCTTGTTTAGCAATGTATTTCTTATCCCTTCTGATTCCGGATTCGGAAATCTTATTATAGAATTCTATCAAATGGACGGGCTGAATCTTTCTAAGCTGCAAATGACCTAGCTCAGGTAGTATTCGACTCATAAGCATATCTTTATAGTTGAAAAGAGTTTTAGGTTGTAGCTGAGTGGTCGCATAATCCCTAAGCCAAATATCTGTAAACTCTTTAAATGTTACCTTCCCACCATCAAGATATTGGCCTGTTTCAACTTGCCGTTCAAATTCTGCTGCGAGTTTTTGAAGCTCTTTTTCTTGAAGCTTCAGTGGCAGTTTGCCATCAAGGGTAACCGTTTTATGTTTACGTATCTTTTGCCCATTAATGTCATATCCAGCAGATACCGTGATACGGTATCTGCCTTCTCCGCGTTTTTCAATGTTAGCCATTATAAATCAACTCCTTAATTGCACAAGAATTAACTGCAGCTATAACTTTTCTTGGAGACATATATAACTCCTCCTCAATTAAAATTGAATTTTAATTAGGAATCAAATTGTTGAATTATGTGTTCCCTCTACGGGTAAACTCAAGAATTGTTCAAAAGCGTCTAAATTGATAAGATACTTGTTTCCTGCTCTGTGATAAGAAATTTGGTTTGATAATACTAATTGCCGGATCCAGTGTCGTGTTATTGATGTATTTGGATCCATAGATCGGTAATAATTGGCTAGCTCGTCAATCGTTCTAATCCTGACCATAATTAACCTCCTGTAAAAAATTGAAATAGGTATAAGTAATGATAATAAGTAGAAAAGACCCCCAACGCGGAGGTATATAGTTTTTAACTATCAATCATTCACTTTTCTGCATTGTAAAATTTAGATAAAAAAAGACACAATAACGCTCAATCTGAGATTTATTGTGCCAGTTATATTTTTGCTTTTGAGTATAAAAAAACACCAATTATTGGTGTTTACTCTTTAGACTTATTTCTCCTAATATGGAGAATGGTACTCACTCGGATGCCCGAGCTAACTTAAGATTATATTACCCTATTAATTGACAAAAAGCAAGTAGATTCTTGTCAAAACTATGTTAAACTATGTTAAGCCTTGATAAATAGTGAAAAGAATAACAGGGCCAAGCATTAGCTTAATTCTGCGTAAATACCTGTTTTTTAAACATTATGGTTGAGGTATTTTTTGTCCATGGTTTTCATTTTGAAGACGAAATATGCTTTACGCATAATTTGTGACCAAGATGTCGGGAGTTCGAGTCTCTTCACCTCGACCAGCAAAATTAGTGGATTTAAGAAAACTGAAATCCGTTATTTTTATGCCTGGATACAAAAAATGTACCAAATGTGTACTGATTGAACTTTAAATACTAAATTTTGAGGTAATTTCACAAACTTGGTGGTATAATTTTTATTAATAGTAATACATATCTTTACAATTCTTAAACTCGCAACTCAGGAAGCTAACAAAAATAATTTAAAGGAGAAGAATTATGGCTAAAGATGTCGCGGTGTTGGGTGTTGAGAAAATTTTCATTAGTGCTTGTCAATTACCATACTGTAAGATTAATCGCGAGGAATTCTTAACGAAAGAACTTAAAAACAAAATTAGTTCGTCACAACTTGCTGATGCACTAGCAAACGGGACGGTTAATGCAAGGATATCCACAAATATTCTTGATAGTATTGCAAAAGGTTCGATAGCACTGGAAACATCTAAGGTAACGATATTATCAACCGCTGCTGGTATCCCGGGCGGACTTGCCATGATGGGAACTGTACCGACAGACTTGGTACAATTTTATGCCCATGTTTTTCGTATTGCCCAAAAGTTGGCTTATGTATACGGCTCAAAAGAAATAGAGTTAACCGACGCCACACAAAACGTTCTAATGCTTTATCTCGGTACGATGTTTGGCGTGAGTGCGGCAAGCGCGGCTTTAGCTAAGCTTGCTGCTGCAAACGCAGCAAAAATCGGTGCGAAGGTAGCAGCAAAGCCTCTTACAAAATACGCTATTTACAATATTTCAAAAAAGATTTTAGCTTGGATAGGTGTGAAACTTACAAAAGACACATTTGGAAAAGCAATAAGTAAGTCTATACCTGTAGTAAGTGGGATTCTTTCAGGAGGCCTTTCGATTGTAACTTACCTTCCTATGGCGAAGAAGTTACAGAAAGAATTATCTAAGTATGCCGCAATGTCACCAGAGGACTTAGCAGAAGCAAGTACAGTAGCTGACGTCATCATTGCAGAAGGAATAGCCGAGCAATCCGTAGAAGAACAAGAAGATATAAGTCAATAAGGCATTTACAAAATATAGACATTTAAAATGTGATATATTGTTGAATACATAAACGAATAGGAGGCTGTAAAATGAAATCGAATTTTGAATTTTTAAAAAAAGCCTTTCCTGTTTTATCACAAGTCGGAAGCGCATCAGAAGATTATTTATATAAAGACACAAATTCATGCTTGATAAAACTGGGACTATTTGGCGAGACCATTGTAAATATCATGTTGAAATTAGATAATATTGATCCGCCATCTTATGATAATACTCATGCAAATCGAATAAAACTCTTAAAGCAAAATGGATTACTTCCAAAAGATATTGATGATATTCTTTATTCTATTAGAATGACACGCAATAAAGCAATTCATGCAAATTATGACTCTTTTGAAGACTGCAAAATTCTGCTTGAAATGGCATATAATCTTGGAGTCTGGTTCTTTCGGACTTATGGTGATTGGGGATATACCCCAAAGGGATTTGTATTACCCGAAAATACCACCAATCGATTCAACTATGAAGCTCTTTTACAAGAAAAAGAGGAGTTAATTAAGAAACTGGCTGATCAACTTGATAAAATGAATGGAAGCCAGAATATAACAGTTGAAGAAAGAGCTAAAAAAGCAAATACTGCTGCGGACCAAATTAATTTATCAGAAAAAGAAACCCGTTACCTTATTGACGAACAGCTTCGAAAAGTAGGCTGGGAGGCTGATACAGTTAATTTGCGTTACTCAAAAGGAACAAGGCCTCAGAAAGGTAGAAACATTGCTATTGCCGAATGGCCTACTGATTCCAATATCGGAGATAGGGGCTATGCCGACTATGCTCTTTTTGTTGGATTACAACTTGTGGGTATAGTTGAGGCAAAACGGAAATACACGGATATTCCGTCAGTCATTGATTATCAGTGCAAAGATTATGCTAAGGGAGTTAAGGAAGAACATGCAATATATCAGGTTAGCACATGGAATGGATATAAAGCCCCATTTCTCTTTGCAACCAATGGAAGAAAGTACTTAAGACAGCTTGAAACAAAATCTGGCATATGGGTTTTGGATGCACGGCAAAGCTCCAATATTCCAAAAGCACTGCAAGGCTGGATGAGTCCTAATGGAATTATTGAACTGCTCGAAAAGGATATTAAAAAAGCAAACAAATCATTAAAGGATATGCCATATGATCTTCTGAGAGACAAGGATGGTCTCAATCTAAGAGATTATCAAATTGAAGCTATCGAAGCTGCAGAAAATGCTATTATTAATGGCAAACAAAGAGTTCTACTTTCAATGGCAACAGGAACGGGTAAAACCAGAACAATTCTAGGCATGATTTATCGTTTAATAAAAACAGATAGATTTAAAAGAATTCTTTTCCTTGTAGACCGTACTGCTCTGGGAGAACAGGCACAGGATGTCTTTAAGGAAGTAAAAATTGAAGAATTGATGACTCTTGATGAAATTTATAATATAAAAAATCTTGAAGAAAAAGAGATAGATAAAGAAACAAAAATACATGTTGCAACAGTACAAAGCCTTGTGAAACGGATTTTATATAATGAAGATGAAACCATGCCTTCTGTTACTGATTATGACCTTATTGTTGTCGATGAAGCCCATAGAGGTTACATCCTTGATAAAGAAATGGGGGAGGATGAATTAGTATATAGAAACCAAGATGATTATATTAGTAAGTATCGCACTGTAATAGAATATTTTGATTCGACCAAGATTGCACTTACTGCAACCCCTGCATTGCATACATCAGAGATCTTCGGCAAGCCTGTATTTAATTATTCCTATCGAAAAGCAGTAATTGAGGGATATTTGGTTGACCATGATGCACCCCATAATATTGTAACGAAGTTAAGCAAGGAAGGAATAAATTACAAAAAAGGCGAAACTGTTGCGATTTATGACCCAGTGACAGGTGAAATAACCAATAGTGATGAGCTGGAAGATGAGCTAAAATTTGATGTGGAAAAGTTTAATCGCCAAGTGATAACTGAAAATTTCAATCGCACTGTATTAGAAGAAATTGCAAAGGATTTGAATCCCGATGGAGAGGGAAAAACCTTAATATATGCTGTAGACGATAACCATGCTGACCTTATAGTGAAAGTCCTGAAAGAAATATATGAGCCTTATGGTGTAGACAACGATGCTATCATGAAAATTACGGGCAGTGTAGGCGGAGGAAATAAAAAGAAAATATTAGCGGCGATTAAAAAATTCAAGAATGAGAAGTATCCAAATATAGTTGTCACTGTTGATTTGCTGACGACAGGAATTGACGTGCCGGAGATAACTACGCTTGTTTTTATGCGTCGTGTAAAGTCCCGTATTTTGTTTGAGCAGATGATGGGGCGTGCTACTCGTCTTTGCCCTGATATCGGTAAGACTCATTTTGAAATATATGATCCTGTGGGAGTATATGAGTCACTAGAAGATGTTAATACCATGAAGCCCGTAGTTGCTAATCCAAATACAACTTTTGAAGAGCTTATACATGGTCTTGAAACTCTACCAACAGAAGCTCAAATACAAAATCAGATAGACTTAATTATTGCAAAAATGCAACGGAAAAAGCGTAAATTAAGTGAAAAGTCAATTTCACATTTTATAGACTTGTCAGGAGGGCATAATCCAACACAGTTTATAGAAAAAATAAAGTCAATGTCTGTAAGTGAAGCCAAGGAATTATTAATACGGAATAGAAAATTATTTGAAATGCTTAATGAAGGTGGAATGAATCCTGGGCGTGCAGTTGTAATCTCGGATAAAGAAGATGAATTGATAAGTCATACAAGAGGATATGGGAATGGACTTAAGCCTGAAGATTATCTGGACGAGTTTAAGGCCTTTGTCACTAATAATATTAACAACATTGCAGCGCTTAAAGTGGTTTGCACTAGACCAAAAGAATTGACAAGAGAAAGCCTGAAAAGTCTTAAACTTGAGCTTGACCGCCAAGGCTTTACTGAGAAACAGCTAAATACAGCATGGAAAGAGTTAAAAAATCAGGACATCGCAGCTGATATCATCAGCTTTATCCGCAGAGAAGCTATTGGGTCTGTACTTTTAAGCCATGAACAGCGTATAATGAATGCCGTACAGAAATTGAAAAGTAAACATTCTTTCAGTAAAATGGAGCTGGACTGGCTAAACCGTATCGAAACTTATCTGCTCCATGAAACAGTACTGGACAAAGAAGCCTTTGACAGTGGAGCATTTAAAAATTATGGTGGGTTCGAAAGAATTAATAAAATATTCAAGAATCAATTAGAAAACGTTATAGCGGAACTGAATGAATATTTGTATGACGACGGGGGCAAAACAGCATGAACAATCAAGAAATCGTATCAAAGCTTTGGAACTTATGTAATGTACTTAGGGACGATGGTATTACCTACCACCAGTATGTTACAGAGCTTACATATATCCTTTTTTTAAAAATGGCTAAAGAAACAAAAGCAGACGGACAGATTCCAGAAAATTACCGTTGGGACAAGCTGATAAAGCCAAAAGGTGTAGAATTGAAACGCTTTTATAAGGATTTGCTAAACCATTTGGGAGAGAATTGTACAGGTAGAGTTCGTGAAATATATGCAGGAGCTTCTTCAAATATTGATGAGCCAAAAAACCTTGAAAAAATAATTGCTTCTATAGATGCTTTAGACTGGTATTCTGCAAAAGAAGAGGGGCTTGGAAATCTATATGAGGGTTTGCTTGAGAAAAATGCAAACGAGAAAAAATCAGGAGCAGGGCAATACTTCACACCCCGTGTGTTAATAGATGTAATGACAAAACTAATTGCTCCGCAAGCTGGTGAGCTTTGTAATGACCCTGCCTGTGGAACTTTTGGATTCATGATAGCTGCTGATAGATTTGTAAAAGACCATACCAATAATTTATTCAGTCTTTCCATAGAACAGCAGGAATTTCAAAGAAAAAAGGCGTTTACAGGCTGTGAGCTGGTGCATGAAACGCACAGACTGGCCCTGATGAACGCAATGCTTCATGATATTGAAGGAGAGATTCTACTTGCTGACACCCTCTCAAACCACGGAAAAACTATGAAAAATTTTGATGTAGTGCTGACAAATCCTCCTTTCGGAACGAAAAAAGGCGGTGAGCGTGCTACCCGTGATGACTTTACTTATCCCACTTCCAATAAGCAGTTAAACTTCTTACAGCATATTTATAGAAGCTTGAAAGAAAACGGCAAAGCAAGGGCGGCAGTAGTATTGCCAGATAATGTTTTGTTTGCCGATGGTGACGGAGCATCAATCCGTAAAGACTTAATGGATAAATGTAATCTGCATACTGTTTTGCGTTTGCCGACTGGTATTTTCTATGCTCAGGGTGTAAAAACCAATGTGCTGTTTTTCACCCGTGGCAAGACAGAAAAGGATAATACAAAAGAAGTTTGGTTTTATGATTTGCGTACCAATATGCCTTCATTTGGCAAAACAAACCCATTGAAGCCAGAACATTTTGATGAATTTATTAAAGCCTATACTACTACAGATAGAAGCAAAGTACATGATGAACGCTGGAGCGTCTATACCCGCAAACAGATTGAGGATAAAAACAATAGTCTTGACTTTGGGCTTATCCGTGATGACAGCGTTTTGGATTATGAAGATTTACAAGACCCCATCGAAAGCGGTGAAGAAATAGTTGCTCAGCTTGAAGAAGCAGTGGATTTGCTGATGAGTGTAGTAAAGGAATTAAAGTCATTAGGGGGTAATGACTAATGACTAAATCAAAACAGCAGAAATTATCTATCAAAGAAAAGTTGGAACAAGTATTAGTGCCAGAGGATGAACAACCTTATGAGGTGCCGAGTAATTGGGCGTGGATTAAACTCTTAGAAGCATTTGATAATCTTACTAGTAGTAATAAGAAGTTACTACAAAAAAATTACCTTCAAGATGGCAATTATGCAGTTGTCGACCAAGGGAAAGAACTGATTGGTGGATTTACCAATAAAGATAATCTATTATTTGATGGTGAATTACCAATTGTTTTATTTGGTGACCATACACGGATTGTAAAGTATATTGACTTCCCTTTTGTGCAAGGAGCAGATGGAGTTAAAATATTAAAACCAAGACACTATTATGAAGCTAAATTTTTTTACTATTTAATGCAAAACATAGATATTCCTGACTTAGGATATAGAAGACACTTTCCATTATTTCCAACACTATCTTGTGTTCTCGCACCAATTGCAGAACAAAAGCGAATTATTGACCGAATAGAGAGCCTTTTCGAAAAGCTGGATAATGCAAAGGAATTAGCACAAAATGCTCTTGATACCTTTGAAACACGTAAGGCTGCTATTCTGCACAAAGCATTTACGGGTGAACTCACTGCCCAATGGCGTGAGAAGAATGGTATTGATTTTGAGAAGGAATGGGGTGAAAAGGAATTAGGAGCTTGTGGTGATTGGTATGGTGGTGGTACACCAAGTAAGAATTGCCCTGATTATTGGGAAAATGGGAATATAATATGGGTTTCTCCTAAAGACATGAAGTCAATGTGTATTGAAGATACGGAAGACAAGATAACCGAGATTGCTATTGAATATTCAAGTGCAAGACTTATACAAGAAGAAGCCATATTGTTTGTTGTTAGAAGCGGTATTTTAAGGAGAATACTTCCTATAGCTATGACAACAAAACCTGTTACAGTCAACCAGGACATGAAGGCTTTAGTGCCAAAGGGTATAAATATTAAGTATCTGTATTGGTTTTGTGTGTGCCATGAGTCTGATATAAGAATAAAATGTGCAAAAAGCGGCACTACCGTTGAAAGTATTAATTCTGAGTTACTGTACAAATATATGGCAGTCATTCCTTCTATTAAAGAACAGGAAGAAATTGTTCGCATTCTGGAAAACCTTCTCGAAAAAGAGCAGAAAGCACAAGACCTATGTGATGTTATCGATAAAATTGACCTTATGAAAAAAGCAATTCTTGCGCGTGCTTTCCGTGGTGAGCTTGGTACCAATGACCCAAATGAAGAAAGCGCAATAGAACTATTGAAAGAGTGCTTAAAGTAAAGGTGAAAAAGAAAATCATTGGTGGTCAAAAGCCGATGATTGATATTTACGGTGGCTATGTTTATTAAAAAATATAGACTGCTCGCTTTTGCACCAAGGGATAATTAAAAAGGTCACTATAATTCTTGAGAGGAGTAACGAATATGTCAAAATATGCGGAAGTTATTAATAAGGCGACAATCAAATTGGGAAATGGAGAAGAAGCAAGGGCAGAACGATTGCATATTCAATCATTAAACCAACAAGAAATTCGTTTCTCATGGTGGACTCAGGATGGACACCAGTTTCAAAGGGCACCATTGGACTTATCGGAGAGTGACTGGCTTCGTTTATTCGAAGAGGCAATAAAGGCCAATATATTCTCTTCAAGTTTCAAAAATGAGTTAATAAAGATATTATCAAGTTAATAGATATGACAAAGGTGGTTCGAAGGGTAAGCAGAGGTTAAAGGAATTCTGGGGTAGTCACGGAGATAAAAAAGCAGGTTAAATGTACAAAATAATAAGTTTACTTAGTATTATAATACGGCAATTTCTATTACCAAATCCGTTTGAAACATTGGTGAACGGAGAGTTATACAATTGGCTTGCTACAGCATTACTTGTCCCTTTAACATTCTTTATTGTGGGACTTTTCTATGAAAGAGGTTCTGCTCCAGAGTTGGGTAGCTTGTTATTTCTTATCTTCTACTTAATACATACTGGACTCCTTATGTTGTGTAGCGTATTTAGTTTTAACACAGTTGTCTGTGTTGTTATTGGTATTGTATATGTTGGTATACTAATTGGTGGAGTGATACTAAAAAATCGATTTAGTTAAATTAATAGAAACAAAAACATGTTTCCATTATTAACCGGATTAAGATGTATACAACAATAAAAGCTATCATTAATATAATCATTTAATGATGCGATGTTCCGTTGTATACGTTATGTCAGAAAATCAGCTAAAAAGCTTATGGATTCTTTCATATAGCGGCTTCTAGATGTATACGTTTAATTCAGCAAATTTGTTTGCCAATTTTCAAAAGAACATCATTTATATTGTTGATATTTTTATTTTTAAGAGAAGGAAGAAGATCAACAAAGACTTCGTAACAATTTTGATATTGCGATTTCAAAGACTTTCGGAGCAAGTCAAGACAAAAATCATGCTGATGAAGTTTTTCTGGATTTTGACTTAAAGAACAAATAATTTGAATGTCGCCACACTTGACATGATAATCAGAAAACTCACTGTGTGTATATTTTTTTGGATCAGAAATACGTTCTTTCTTATTAGCAAGGCTATTAATCCAAAAGCCTATATTCTTTGAATTTAAGAAGGTACAAAAGTCAACAAGTAGTTTGTTAAAAGAGTTTAGCTTACTATTATATGTAAAAGGGATAGGCTTAAAAAGCCGGTAGTGCAAAGGATTGATATCAAATACATAGTTGTTATCATAGCCCTGAAAATTACCCAAAAAGAATACTTTATCCCATTTTTGAGCTGATTCAAATAGTCTTCCGATTAACCTGAGTTTTATTAATTTAGGACCTATAAATATTGATGCTTCTTTCTTCAACCAATCAATTGAGTATACCTTGCCAAGGATAGGATACAGTACGCCTTTCTTTGATACATAATCATAATTTCGGAGAAGTTGTTGCGCAGTTATTGATGTCCTATTAATTTGAAGTACCATATTATTTGCAAGAGTTTTATTATAGATGAATTCATCCAAAAATAGATCTGGATTATTTTCTATGAGGGAGCATAATTGTTCAAAGCCAGCAAGCTTATCTATGTATTTATCTTTTGTAGCTGTACAGGAGGTTTTTATCTTCCTAATAGGATACATTGTTTCTTCTGTATATTTGTTATTGTATTCTTTTGCGATGTCTTCGTTATTATCATAGTTTGCAGAATTAAAATCGAATATAACCGGTGTTTCTTCAATACTCAAGCTACGAACAGTTTTATGTATATTTGTTTGGGTAATTGTAGACTGCTCTTCTGGAAGATAGGGGCATGAGTTTTGATGCTCTCCCCAATTAGGCTCATAGGCTGCTGTGTATGTGCCAGGCTTATGGGGATTAATTCGCACCTTGTAGTACGCATGACCACAGATACCACATGCGAGAGCAGATCTTTTGAGGTCAATGCCGAGATTGTGGACGCGATAATATACCGATTGGGCGGTATTAGAGTTTGAATCAAATTTAAATCCTTTATAGCATAAAGTTCTACGGATTACTTTAGACTTTTTCATTTAAGTTCCTCCTTACACATCGAAATGGATTTGGCTCAACTTTTCATAAATTGTACCTTCAGTATCTGTATCAATTCTTGAGTCGCCACCGGCGACCAAAATAAACTTAATATTCTTGGCTTCATTTCTAAAGCGTGTTTTACTTAACCCGGTTAAGACTTTCTTCTTGATATCAGTAAAGGCAATGTCGTCAAAATAGCAAATCACTAGGTTTTTAGAAACAGTTTCATTACAAACAACAAAGCCATCTTTAGGGTTTGGAGCAAAAGACTCACTAATATCTAGTTGGTTTTTTATTAGAAAGTGATTTAAATGAAGAATGTTTTTCCGTAATTCCAAGGAAGCATCTATTGGCAGCTTTCCGATTAAGTAGTTGGCTTTATGAGCAAGAAGTAGTCCTGTAGCACCAAGATTGTAAATATATATATTTGTTTCTGCCTGGGGATATTCTGATATTAAACCAAGTTTGACTGCTTTTGATATTATTCCAAGGCCAAACTCTTTATCTGCTCTATAATTTAAAACTGTTCGGTCTATTACCATATATTTTGCAGTTAGTTTTACAATAAGACTCAGTTGCTCAATATGTGTGACAGAAAGGTGATTTCGGAATAATATTTCAATATCGAAATTTCTCGGTATTTCATAATGTTTTTTCATTCTGTACACGCTCCTTGTTAATAGAATTTATATAAATATCAGTAACACTTGATCGATTGTGCCCAAGTACCAAAGCGGTATGTTTTTTTGCTTCTCTAGTACTGCAGCCTTGATTGATACAAGTTTTATAATAATTTGATGCGAAAGCATGACGAAGACCATGCAATGATAATGCTGAGCGCTTGTCTATTGGAACATTATGTGCTTTTGTAGTTCTATCATTTTCTTGGACGAATACACGGTTTTTTATTATAAATTGCTGAAGACTCTTTTCAAAGATATGGATTCTCCCTACCCAGTACTCTTCTGGGATAACTAAATATCCCCCCGGGGGAGCAGAACGGACAAGACTCTTCAAAAGGTTTTTTTGTTTTTCATTAATGGTAAGCTTTCGGATACGGCCACCTTTGGTGTTGGTCAATTTTAACACGCCACACATCAAAGCTTGCTTCGCTTGATGAACAGTTAACGTACATTCATCTAGCCGTATCCCAAAGTACCAAATTAATTGCATACACTTTGCATAGGCATGTTTACCATGTTGTTTAGCTAGCAAAACCATATTCTCGAGTTCATCTTTTGACCATGTTCGATCTGTCCTGCCATTTGGAGTCGATTCAAGCCCTATCATCCTATTGATGGTTTTCCCATCAGGTATTTGTTGTTTAAGACCCTGAATGTGTCTGAGAAAGTATATCGTTCCGCTTACTTCAGTCTTGATATACTTGTCACTGCGCCCGTTTTCTTTAAGGTATTCAAAGTAACTAATGAGATGTTTTAGCTTAATGTTTGGTAGTCGTTGTAGTTTATACGTTCCTGCAGCATAGATTATTAAGCGTCTGAATGCTTGGGTATAACGCCTTTTGGTCGCATAACTACAGGCTCTGATTAGTTTGGCTGTTTTCTCGGCTTGAACTAATAAATTATCAACGATTGGGTGGTTGGTTAAGTAAAAGTATTTCATAGGGATCCTCCTTAAATGGTATGATTCTTAAACCGCATTGACGTTTCTTGCGGTTTTCTCGGCTGCTGTGTAGTATAAATTAGGTCTAATGCCAGTTGAGCGATATTAAAAATTCCGTCTCTATTAGTTTTCAAGGTGCAGGATGGTTAACACGATGCCCTATTCCAATAAAATTGGTGCAATTTAGCTAGGGCGCGACAAATACCAATAAATTGGCCTCACCAGATTGAGATTGTCGCACATGTGGCTTTTGACCACAGTAGTTGACTGATGCGCTGCCTCAGCGCGCGTTCATTTAGGCGCAGAAAAACAAAAAGAGGGCAAAAATAGCATTTCTTAATGCAGATTTTTACCCTCAGTTATTTTTTGTCTGTTCCATTTTGGAAACATAATTTAAAATTTTTTATTTGGAATATTTTATTATTGTTTTTTTGCACAAAAAAAGTGCCTATTGACACAATTATAGCGCTTTATTAATTTTAGACTTGTATCTCCTTTTTTGGAGACCGGTACTCACTGCCACAAAGTAACAGCTAACTTATTAATTAAATAGTATCAGATTATTATTTTATTTTCAATAAGAGTTTAAACTTTTATTAATTTTTTCTGTATGAAATTTATGTTTGTAGAAAAAGGGTCCCATTTTGGAACCCTAGACTGATATTCATGTATTAAGCTAGCTTCTTTCTATACGAGTCATATCCTCATTGGGAAAGATAGTATACGTAGTACCATCAGCACATATTACATCAATATGATTTTCATGTAGAGTAAAGGTCCTTCCTGAAAAAATAAATTCGTCGATATTACCAATGTGACAAACACTAAAAAACACGCCTGCAAATACCCATTGCGCTTCAAACACTACTTGATTCCAAACAGAATACTCTACATTTCGCTTTAAATCTCTTACTAATATTCCTTCATCTACCCCTACATAATTACCGTAAAAATGAAGTTCATTTGAAATAGAATCTAAAAATTGGTCATGAAGGGATGGGTTTTTAAAAGCGCCAGGTGTAATAGTGAATCCAAAGTCTTTATTCCATTTGTTTATATGAATTGCCATATGTCTTTCAAGCATATAGACTCTCCTTCCTTGTCTTAAATCACGTTCTTTAAAGAATAAGTTATTCTATCATTGTCTTTACAAGTTATTTTATTTAGCTTAATAAGTTCGTTAACGATTTCCATAGCTTCAAATTCTGTAATTTCTGATCTATATAATGATTTTATGTGACTTGCTAGCTTTTGCTGAGTCTTAGGCCAGTGGCAACGATTTATTTTATTAAGCTTATTAATTACAAAATTAACTGATTGATTTAATGGTCTAAGCAATACCAATGGTTTCGGGTCCTCTTTTTTCTTAATGCTTTTATATTCAAGCATTGTGTTTAGCCTAACCGCATTAAAACCCCGTTCATTCAGGTGATTTATCAATGAATCATATCCCTGATCTTTTGAAATAATATAAATTTGATCATACACTATTTCAGAAATTACTTTCCCTATATAATAGGCCAGTAAAAAGTCCAATGCATTAGGTCCGACTCTACTAGACTTGATCCATTTAACATGGGAACCTCTGGTTTGTAACTTTTCTACCATTTCTAGAGGAATCTTATCTTGCATAGGTCCCAAGAAGTAGTAAATATCAGTATTACGTTGTACTATAGTACCAGAGAATTCCTGGGTGTTTTCATAATCAATGAAGAAAGCTTTTTTCATAAGGCCAACTCCCTTCAAAATCTTTCGGAAAATTCTTTTTTTAGCTCTTCCATTTGTCTTATAAAGTTTAACTGGGTTTCACTTTTTTCAATTATATCTTCCGAAACTGGTTGTTTTTTGGTCATAGCCTCCCTTACTTCTTTTGATAGTTTATCAACAAATATGTAGCACATTGTCCAGAATATGATTGTGTAAATACTAATTATCACTTTTGATACTCCTTTCTGTTCCATTAATTCTTTTACATTCATTAATTGTTAGAATACAGTAGCCTTCTAAGAAGTTGCCGATATGGCAGGTTCTTTTGTCCAACCCCAATGTGTCTGCTAACCAAGCATATGCTGAAGTTCTAGACATGTTTTTTGTTTTCCAGAGTTGGTCAAAGGCCATATGTGCTTCGCGTCTTAAACTTCGTAGGTGACGGTTTGCCGGAATACCGGTCGGAATTATAGTCCCTGGATGTGTCGAAACATAAGAGTCACAACTAGGATATCTATTGCAAACATAATATTTTTCATACCGTTTATTATAGGAAATCACTTCTCCATCTACTAACCTTACACCGGATCCACAGTATGGACATTTTATATTAATTGCTAGGTTCATTTTTGCCTTTTTTCTTTGAGTATTAAGCACCATGACATTAATCTCCTTTGGTATTAAAATGATAAACAAACCTATAAGTAACAACCTATAGGTTATTATATCGTATGAAAGAAACTTTTGCAAATAAATCATATTGTTAATATAGCAAAACATACAGTAATATTGATTATTTTACTAAAAAAAGAAAAAATAAAGCAACCTAAAGGTAGTTGACTATAGGTTGCAGAGGCAGTACAATAAAACTGACCACATAATAAGGAGCAAGATTTATGGAACGAAGCAGTAAACTTGGTGAGTGTATAAAAAAAAGAAGAGAAGAATTAGGTCTTTCAGTGAAAGAGGTAGCTGAGAAAGCGAACATAAGTGACACTGAAATGTATAGAATAGAAAAAGGTATACGCACCAATCCGTCACTGAAGACATTTGGTGATTTAGCTAGAGCTTTGCACCTCACATTTGAGAGTCTTGCAGTAATGGCTGGTTATATTGACAGCAATTCAACAAATTTAGTTCAAAGCTTAAATGAGAGTTATGATGAATTTATGCTAAAAATAAAGAGATCATCATACTTTTATAATACTTTGCTTGAGCTTAATAATGATTATGCTGAGAATGTTTTAGATAATACAGCTTTTTATCTAAACTTCTTGATAAGCCCATTGTTAAAAGAAAATAGTACAGGGGGTTTGTCTAATTATAATAGTACCGAAGCAAGAGTAAAAGAAATTATTGTGTCTGATCTAGCACTTGCTGGATATAGGATAATCCCTATAGATGAATACCCAGCTGGCCATTTTGTAGCAGCGGACGATAAACAATCAGTTATTTACCATTTAATTTGTTTTAGTAAAGATGGTGTTATTGACAATTTTGATACAATACTAAAGCATTACATTATTCATATATATGGTCAGTTAGCAAATGATAGTTATGGTATTGATGATATTATATTTGTGACCAATAACGATCATGTTTATAAGCATATGAAATCATATCTATTAGAAAACTTATCTCTTAATGTATCGGTTGCATTATTAGATGATCAACATAGAAACTGGCAACAAACGTTAAGAAAAATAAAATGACATCCTGTGGGTTATGCCATGATTACAAAAAGTATAGTTCTTTTATGAAGCACATCCTAAAGAGATTACAGTAAAAATTATTATATTATAAATAACAGTGTCTATTTTAAGAAACACTGGCAATTCGCAAGCAGCCTTTTTTCATATTATTCAAGGAAATTAATGAACTTTATCATAAAGGGAAAACATATATTCTCTCGCACAATTGTATCGATATTTAGTATAAATAATAGATGAAACCCTCCCTTATCTTATAATTCATACATTGACATTATTTCTTTTACCATGCGATCGGTACGGGCTTTGATGGTATCTACGGTCCATTTTTCCTTGTCGCACACATCGTCATTCAAGTTAAGCCCATTTCGGTAGCCAATAAATTGGCCGTTACTATCTTTGCGTTCCTTCTTCTCATGGAAAGATTTATTGCTGAGTGTGCTGTTGTACCCGGTAATCGTTAGGTTTCCGAAAGTATGTACATAAAGCGACTGATATTCTCCGGCCTTTTCACGATCGCCATTAGCGATCATATCTACCCAGCTATCTGGGATATTGTGGCCTTGAGGGAAGATATGCTCGATGGACCACACATACTGGTTACTGTTGGTTTTTCTCCAAAGGTCTTGAATATTTTCACGGGTCATACCACGCTTCGCCATCATACAGAGGATAAAACGTGTGGCACCGCTGTTATCGTCGTAAACAGGGCCACGTAGCTTCTCTTCAAAGAATTCATCGGAGGTAGATGCACTAATCAGTGTATCACGGAGGTTCGTGTAAATATTAGCTCCGTGATAATGATTTTGCTCGATTGTCTCGATAAAGGACATGAAGATTCTGGTCAGGTCACGGGTAGGCGGAGTGTCGGTCAAATTACGGCGGATGAAGAAGTTGACTAGCAGCTTGCAAACCTTAACAATATCATTATCGGTGATGCCAAGGGTCTTCTGATTTTTGATTAGGTACATAATGAACAGGTAGGATGGAGCACCTTGTACACGCTGCAGATCTAAATAGCTTTCACACTGTTCGGCGGAAAGTCCGTCTGACTTATTCAGAATGATACCGGCATATATGGATGCGTTTTCAGAAAGCTCCTCCAACGCATTAACAGGGTCTCTGGTAATCAGCTTTTCATAAATGTCGAGCATGGTTGAGCGAGTAGCAATGGTGCCGAGCGGATATTGCCTATCGCCTTTATAGAACGGAGCGTTGAGGCTTTTCCTGAAAGCATTGTAGTTCTGCCTGAAGAAACGTTCCTGATCTGAGTACTCTTCTCCAAGGTTATCCAGAATCTCTGTCCACCGGGAGAAGTAATAGTCCAAATCGCTGTCTCCCATCACATCAAGACGGGACAGAAGAAGATTCTTAATAAGGTCAACAGAGGTAAGCGGTGTTCCTCTGTTGTTGAGTGATTCAAACAGGGTGTACGCATCCGCGTGGTTAGAAACCTCGATAATAACAAGAATGGCAGCATTAACCTTATCAAGAATCTTGAACATCGCAACTACTTTGTCATCTGTGTCTTCCAGAACGGTGGTGATACGTTTTTTGAAGTAATTGTAGGCTTTTTCAATTCTACGGAGGCCAGCGAACTTTGGCATAGGTCTCTTTGGGATAATATTGATCTTGGCAAGAAGACCCATATAATCATCACGGTTACCCCCCTGAACCTGAGGAACAACACGTATATCGGACTGTGTTTTCCTGAGCACCAGCTTGCGCTTGAGCTGGAGAATATCAGATTGCTGGTCATCATCTAGCAGATATTTATAGCTGTTTAGGGTGGTATAAAGCGCGGCAAGTAACAGACTAAGAGTAGTCAGTCTTTGCTGGCCATCGACAACTTCGAACTTTGGTGCAGTAATCGAATCTGTTGCAGAATTGATACAGATAATGGAACCGAGAAAATACCCATCATCATTTTCCGTAAGATCGTCAAATAGGGATTCCCATTCCCTGGATCCCCATGTATACTCACGCTGGTATTTCGGTATCTCGAAGATCACCTTTGAATCTGGGTCGAAAACTTGTGACAACGGATACTTGTTTACATTTATATTGTTAATGTTCATACGCGTAACCATCCTTTTGTGATGTATGCTTTTAGTATATCAAACTTCATCATCTAAGAGGTGCTATATTTTGTCAATACCTTATTATATACCTGTACTTAAAAACGATAGTTTATGAAATTGCATTTTTTGTACTATAAATTAGAGAAATTCTCATAGAATCATTATCAATACTTTAATCAAAATCAAATTTACATAAATCAACCTTTATGATAGTATCAAATTAATAGTTTTACATGATTTGGAAGAGGTCTCGAAAATATTTACATCTTTGTTTGTGAAAAGTTAAGTAATATTATGTTAACCGTTGTACTAGTACCTGCATTTTTGGGTTTTATTTTATATTACTGATATTATAGGAGAATAGCAATGATTAAAACATGGACAATTGAAAAGTTTAAATCGGTTTCTAGAAAGACTAGTCTTGATGTTGCTCCATTAACTATTTTTTCTGGTGAAAACAGTTCAGGTAAAAGTACTGTTATTCAAAGTCTTTTGCTTACAATGCAAACTCTACAAAGTCCGGTTAACAACAGAGCAGTTATACTAAATGGACATGTTGTTAAGCTTGGGACATTTAATGATATTGTATCTGATGGATGTAGCTCTGACTTTGTTTCAATAGGATTTGAGTTAGTTCCTCAAAAAGATGACCATTTAAATTCTTTTGTGGATGTAAACAGAAGTTTTTACATGAGTTCTGTAGCAAAACAGAATGAAATCATTACTGTTGCAGGGAGTTATACTTTTTCGTCTAATGGAATAAATGAAAAAAAGGAAACCCTCCAATTACAGCCATCCCTTGAGGATTGTAGTATAAAAGTGCTATATAAAGAAGGAGAAAGTATAAATGAAGAGGATACTGTTATAGTTAAAAGCAAAAAGACAATTGATCAACGTATGGAATACTATAAATTGTCCGATATGTATACTCAGCAAAACGAAATTGCAACTTTAGAATATGAAGTTGCAAGCCCAAAAAAAACAAATTTTGAGCGTGATTTTCTTAGATTAAGATCTGGTGGTCAAATAGCTGGTGTGTCATTTATGCATTTCATGCCTGATATGTTATCAATAGTTTTTGATGCCACAGAAGAAGATGCACGGCGTCTGGTTGAAGGATTTATATATATTGATGAGTTCAGATATAGAGAATTTTCTGAAGATACACTTAATTCAATAGATTTAAAATTTAGAGAGATTATAACTAATACAGTTATTGATACTGTTCATAGTTATGCAGAAAAAACGGTATTGCCAGACGCTAGAACTCGTAAGTATTTACAATTATGCGACAATTTGAGGAGCAATTTTTCGATAAAGACATTGCAATCACTTTACGTTATGTTACCTCAAATAAGGCAGGAATTAGTTCGAAGACTTGGTGAGAAATATCAGGAGCTAATGGATATTGTGAAAGAAGGAAAAGAACCACAATTTAGAATGGCATTTAGTCCTCTAAATAGACTTACAAGGTTCGCTGTCTCGTATGCTCAACAGTTCTTTGCAAGTAGAGTAAAATATTTGGGACCACTTAGAGACGAACCAAAGCCTCTTTACCCAATATCAGGTGCAATTGATACAAAGGAAATCGGTTTCAAAGGGGAACACACTGCAGCTGTATTGGACGCTTATAAGGACACTATTATCCATTATATATCATCAAATAACTTTAATAACAATACTGAACTCCCTAGTCCTAAATCGGATACTTTACAAAATGCAGTTTTAGACTGGCTGAATTATATGGGAGTAGCAAGCAGTGTTGATACAATAGATAAAGGGAAATTAGGGCATGAAATGAGAGTAACAACACAAGGTTCAGATCATTTTCATGATCTAACGCACGTTGGAGTAGGTGTGAGTCAAGTACTTCCGATACTAGTATTAGCTTTACTTGCGGATCGAGGTTCAACCATGATATTTGAACAACCAGAACTTCATCTACACCCACGCGTACAGTCTCGATTAGCTGACTTCTTTTTGTCAATGACTTTACTAAATAAGCAATGTATTGTGGAAACACATAGTGAGTATATGATAAACAGACTTAGGTACAGGGCAGTTATTTCAAACCACTATCGCATACCAGAGAATGTTGTAATATATTTCGCTGAGAAAAGAGAAGGTCGCTCTGAGTATAAACCAATTAGAATAAATAACTTTGGAGTTATCGATGGTTGGCCAAAAGGTTTCTTTGATGAGACTGAAGAGAATTCAAGAGCTATATTAATGGAATCCATGTTAAAGAGGAAAAAGGAGAGTAGGTGAAATGAAAGCTCGAGTATATCTTGATCCATTTGTTTTAGCCTGCCCTAGTCCTGAGGAAGGGTTACATGAATTTGATTTATATATTACTAACATAATCGGATGGAGCCAACTGAAAAATAATGATTGGATTTCTTTGTGTTTACCTGAGCAAACTACCAACGTACTATTTCAATCAAACAAGTATCCTATTTGGGCTGACCTAACCACTGCAATAAAAGCTCTAGGTATATATGATATTCAGCCTCAAGATGTTATTACTCTTGTTAATAACTTATTACGTGATGTTCCATCTATTGAGAGTGAAGTTGGGATAAGTGAAATATTATTAAATAAAGTAACTTGCACACCTTCAGAGCATCTGAAAAATCGATTAGATGTTTTTGTTGAGCATCACCAAAGAATTCTTGCTTTCATGAGCTTAGTTTGTTCTATTTTTAACGTTAAAGAGAAAGAACAGGTCTTAATTACTCGACAAATTAGTGATGCATATATGGAGATTAGTGTTACTGGACAAGTTGTAGATGCCCAAGTAGAGAAACCTATAGCAAGCTTGCAATTGCCTGTGGACTTCAGAAATGATTTCGGGGCATGCAGCTGTATTAGCGGTCTTTTTTTACTATTAGATCCAGTATATATTTGGCTAAATGCAGAAAATATTGAGGGGTTTACAAAAGCAATTGATGTCGCCTTACATCAGGCTTTATATTATAAAGGTATAAATGAACCTGATGTAAATGTTTATAAATGGAAGATGGGTCCAAAACTCCTTGATACTGCTAAAAAAAATGGATTTCTCAAACAAGAAAATAAGGTCAAGGAATTACTAAGGGCTTGTGTTGAAGTTATTTTAAAAGAAAATATGCGTGATACGCATGGATTGCGTAATGGGAAAGGCGCAAATGCCCCTCAGGTATGCCGAGGGGTTGATTTAGCCTGGAGAAGAGATATTGATTATGAATATCACTTGCACTATTGGGAAACCGCATCTGGTCCTGAGCTTGCGGCCATTGTTGTTCATAATGATATGAGTATACCAAGTTAAATCACTAATAATTTACAATAATAGATAGTCACACTAACGAATAACAACATATATTTAGATGCATTAAATTTAAAGAGAAGAACGTTTACAATTCTTACTTAATAAGAAAATAGCTCAAATTAATGATAAAAAGACATAATTCTCTTTTATACATCATGCTTATATTTTACTGAACTACCTTATGCTCAAAATTTTGGGGACTATTTGGGGACTACGGAGGCAAAAAACTACCGAAAAATACAAGATGTTAAAATATGTTAAATAGCTAAAAATTAATCCCAGTAAAGGTTATAGAAGAATACGAAAAGTTACCGAAGGATTAAATTCTTCCTACGGACCAGAAGGTTGTGGATTCGATCTCTGCTGGGCGCGCCAAATCACAAAATTAGAGCCTATAAGTATAAAAGCTTATAGGCTCTGATTTTTTTGTGGCTATATAGTTTAGTCGTATAATATTAAGTTTTAGTTTTTACCAAGTTTTCTGGCTACAAAAGCAGCTAAATCAGCATATCTGTTTGAATAGCCCCACTCGTTGTCATACCATGAAACCACTTTTATCATGTTGTCACCGATTACCATTGTAGACAGTGCATCAATAGTTGATGAAGCAGGATTGCCTTTGTAATCGGCAGAGACCAGAGGCTCTTCGGAGTAGTCCATTATACCTTTCATTTGTCCGTTTGCAGCAGCTTTTAATACGGCATTTACCTCATCTTTTGTGACATTCTTTTCTGTATCAACAACAAGGTCAACAACCGAGACTATTGAGGTTGGTACTCTGAACGAAAATCCATTCAACTTGTTTGTCAGCTCAGGAATGACCAGTGCCATTGCTTTTGCTGCTCCTGTTTTTGTAGGTATTATAGATTCTGCCGCAGCTCTGGCTCTTCGCAAATCTTTGTGCGGTAAGTCCAGAATTCTCTGATCATTAGTGTATGAGTGTACAGTGGTCATCAAGCCTTTCTGTATAACAAAGTTATCATTTAGCACTTTAGCTAAAGGAGCCAGGCAGTTAGTGGTGCAGGAGGCGTTTGATATAATATGATGCTCATTGGGATCATATTTATCATCATTTACTCCAAGAACTATTGTTATATCCTCATCTGTCGCAGGAGCAGATATAAGCACTTTCTTGGCTCCTCCTTTTGTAATATGCAGCTCTGCTTTATCTCGCTTTGTGAATAAGCCGGTTGATTCAAGAACAATTTCTACACCCATCTCTCGCCAGTTAATGTTTCCCGGGTCTCTCTCAGCCAATATCTTTATTTCCTTGCCATTAACTATTAAAGAGTTTTCTTTTGCCTCCACAGTTCCGTTAAATTTGCCATATATGGAATCATATTTCAGAAGATGTGCAAGTGTCGCCGCATCAGTTAAATCATTAATAGCTACAATATCTAGTTCGTCTAGGTATTTCTCCAGAATTACCTTAAAAGCATTACGACCAATTCTACCAAATCCATTAATTCCGATCTTTGTACTCATATAAATTTCCTCCTTGAATTTATTTACAATTTGATTATAATTCAAAGAGTAGTATAAATAAAATGCATATTAATTATATCAGATATAAAGGTGGGTTATATCTATGAACTTAGAATTATATAAATCATTCTACTATGTAGCTAAGTATAGTAGCATTTCAAAAGCTTCAGAGCACATGTTTGTAACTCAGCCGGCTGTAAGTAGAGCAATTAAACAGCTAGAAAATGAAATGAAATGCATATTGTTCACAAGAACACCTAAAGGTGTGAAGCTAACACAGGAGGGTGAGATTTTATATCAATATGTTGAGCAGGCTTTCAATTTTATTTCTACAGCCGAGAAAAAAATAGACGATTTGAAAAATCTGATTAGTGGTGAGATACGTATAGGTGTCAGCGATACTATATGTAAGCATTATCTGATACCTCATTTAAAGCTCTTTAGCACACTCCACCCTTCTATTAAAATCCATGTAATATGTCCGACGACTCCTGAGATTATAAGCTATTTAAAGGCTGGTAAGATTGACTTTGGAATAATTAATATGCCATATTTTGATGATCAGCTAAACTTTAAGAGTATTATGGAGATACAAGACTGTTTTGTTACCGGCCAAAAGTATAGGAAGCTCAGCTTTAAAGTACAGCCATTGAGCGAAATAGTTAAAAGACCTATGCTCCTGCTTGAAAAAAGCAGCAATTCACGGCTGCATATTGACAGGTACTTTGAAGCGAACTCTATATCAATTACACCTGATTTTGAGCTGGGTAACATCGATCTATTAATAAATTTCGCAAAATATGGCTTTGGAATTGCCTGTGTAATAAAAAATTTCATTGAAGATGAACTTGATAAAGGCAGCTTGTATGAGATCAAACCAATAGAAAAGATTCCTCCAAGGAGCATAGGCGCTGCCTGGTTAAAGGATGTGCCTTTATCCATTGCAGCCAAAGAATTAATTGACAACCTGGAATATTATGAAATGTGAAACAAACCGTTTTGCACCCTTCATCCTGAGGTTGTCAAAGCAAACTGAACCAATTTATTTCTTATACGTCATATATAGTATAAAAAAAGAGTGAGGTGTTCAATATGACTACGATAAATTCCGGTAGACAATTTTACGTTAAGAGGACCTTTATAGTGATATCATTACTGCTTGTTCTCGCCTTTATATTTACATCCTGTGCGTCCGGTCAAAAGAATGCTGCAGATATGACATATCCGGGGGCTTCGCAAAATTATGATATTCCTGAAGAAGCACCTATGCCGTATCCATCTACTGAGGCAAAAGAAGATATATCCGGGTTTGGAGGAGAAAGTGAAATCACCTCTCAAAGTACTACTTCATCAAATAACGTTATGAGCCAACGCAAGATGATTATGGATGGGGATGTCACTCTTGAAACTCAGGAATTCGACGATTCAATAGCAGCACTTGATAAGCTTGTTAATGACTTTGGGGGCTTTACAGAGGTAAGAAATGTAACAGGTAAGAGCAAGAATTCCTACCGATTAAGGACAGCTAGTTATATTATAAGAGTTCCCGTGGAAACCTTTGATTTGGCACTGAAAAACATGGGGACTATAGGAACGGTACTGGAATCAAATTCCAAGGGCACTGATATCACAGATACATACTATGATACCCAGACTAGAATAAAGACATTAAAGGTACAGGAAGAAACTCTTCTCGAAATATTATCCAAATCAACAAATCTTGAGGATGTAATTACTCTTGAAAGCAGAATTGCCGAGGTTCGTTACGAGATAGAAAGACATGAAAATACTATCAGAAATTATGACCGTTTAGTTTCTTTCAGCAGGATTACAATCTTTATTCAGGAGGTTGATGATGAGACTGAAACTAAGCCAACCCCAAGAACTCTTGGTGATAGAGTATCAGGATCATTTAGAAATTCTCTGGAAGATTTTAAAGAAGGTGTTGAAGATTTCATAGTTTGGTTAGCCGGTTCATGGATATCAATTATTTTCTTCCTTATTTTTGTGGTTGCTTTAATTAGCATATTAAGGGCAGGTAAACGACGGGCTAAGAAAGAAGCCACCCAAAAAGCCGAGGCAAATAACATAGAAAAAAAGGAATAAACTAATTCACCCGATGTAAGGGAATAAGGGAATAAGGATATGAAGTTATTAAACTTCATATCCTTTCTTGTTTCAACAAGCAACTTTTGGGTAAAAATAAACGATTACTCTAATCGACAACACTTAATTTTCTTCGGAGGGCAGCATGAAGGTAGTTAATAAGTACTTTGTACACATTAAGAGGTTTGGATTAGCTGCAGTATTAGCATTGTTTTTCGGTGCTGTAACTATTTTTTATTCATATAATTATCTTAACAAGATGATTGAGCGTTCATTAAAGGAAATAGCTATACAAGGTTCCAAAAGTATCGAACATAACATTGAGTGGAGTCTTGATAAGCTTGAAATTCTTTCCCGTGTAGATATAATTAACGATACAAACCTATCAATCAGTGAAAAGCTTGTATTTCTAAAAGGTATTGATAAGTCAACCCAAAATGAGTTTGCGTATATAACAAAGGATGGAAAGTTATACGATGTTTTCGGCTCGGTATACGATGTCAAAAGCGAAGAATTCTATAATAAGGTTATGGATGGTCAAAGAGTAGTCTCAATCTCTGACCTCCCTGTTTATGAAGGTTTTTTTACAATTACTCTTGCGGTTCCGGTTTACAGAGGTGATTCAGTAATAGGAGCTGTGTGTTCTCTTGTTTCTCCCGAGGTGTTTTGCTTATTGATTGAGGATATTTCATTCAGCACTGAAGGGTATGGTTACATTATTGATGAGAATGGTATGACAATAGCTCATAAAGATAGAGATATAGTAAGAGAAAGAATGAATACTATATCTGACGACTCTGATGATCCTAATTATAGGCAGCTTATTGAACTCGAAAAAAGAATGATAAAGGGCGAAACCGGAGCAGGTCCATATTATTTTAACGGCCAAAGAAAGATTATGGGGTTTGCAAAAATTGAGAATGTGCCATGGAGTTTTGCAGCCACTGTTCCGCTGACTGATACCATTAGTAATGCAAATCCGATTCTGACGTTTATTTCGGCTCTTGTTTTTATTTTCGGCTTAACATTAATGATTATTAGTCTCTATTTTATAAACATGAACAGAAAGTTCAAGAAAGAGGAGGAATCACTCAAGAAAGCTGTTGAAACGGCAAATATTATTATCATCTCATTTATGGATGACGGTGTTATTCTCGAGTTTAATAAAAATGCTGAAGAAAAGTTGGGGTATACACAGGAACAGGTAACAAAAACTCTTCGTATTTATGATTTCCTGTCTTCTAAAGAACAGATAAAGCTCAAGAAAGTATTGCTAAGAAGTATTGATGGTTCCGGGGACAAAAATTTCGAGCTTTCCTTGAGAACCGGCACAGGACAAACAGAGCATATATTATTCAACATAAATATACATGATAAAGACGGACCAAATCCTGTATACGAGCTTATGGGAGTTTGTATTACGGATAGGGTAAAGTCTGAAATGCAATTAATTGAAAAGCATGATGAATTATCTGCCGTATATGAAGAATTAGCCGCATCGGAAGAGGAGCTCAAGGATCAACTGGATGAGCTTATACAGCAAAAAATTCTTCTTCAGGAAAAAGACGAGAGGCATGATCTTATAGTTCAGGCCTCCAATATCGGAATTTGGGATTGGGATATGATAACCGATACCTATTTTTATTCTGACAAGTGGTATGATATTTTTGAAATAGAAAAGGCTAAAATAGACGGTAGGGAAAAGGAATACACTTATCATGCTATCATAGAAGAGGATAGAGAAATTTCAAAGAATGCTATTGATAATCATATAAATAGAAAAACACCTTATTACGAATGTGAATATCGTATAAAAACACCCAATGCAAAAGTAAAGTGGATCCATGCCGTAGGTAAGGCCTTATTCGACAGCGACGGGAAACCTGTTAAAATGGCCGGTGCCAATACTGATGTCACAACTAAAAAGGAATCGGAGGAAAAGATACACAGACTTGCATATTATGATATCCTTACAGGTTTACCCAACCGTAGTCAGTTGTCCGAGTATTTCAATACTACTTTGAAAGGTCGCGCTAATGATATAGCATTGATTATTTTTGATATAGATAATTTCAAGATGGTAAATGACTCCTATGGCCATGAAATTGGCGATAAACTTTTAAATGAGGTATCAAAGCGATTAATTGAGAAAACATATGAAAATATGTATCTGTCGAGAATAGCCGGAGACGACTTTGCGCTTTTATTCTGGGACTACATGAGTGAGAATTACCTTACTGAAATGGTTGAGGTTATCATTGATTATCTTGAAGATATGGTTCATGTTGATGATTATATGATGAGTATTACTGTGAACGCTGGTATTGCAATCTATCAAAAGCATGCGGATAATTTTGAGGAATTATTGAAAAATGCTGATGCTGCCAAATATAAGGCCACTGAGAAGCGAAGCAGATATGAGTTCTATGATAAGGATATGAACGATACTATTTTCGAACGGCTTAATCTGCGAAACAGCTTAAAACTTGCCTTGGAGAATAAGGAGTTTGTTTTGCATTATCAGCCTCAGTATCGGACAGATGATAAGAATATTATGGGATTTGAGGCACTAGTCAGATGGAATAGTGAGACATTGGGTATAGTATCTCCTACTAAATTTATTCCGATTGCAGAGGAGTCGGGCCTAATAATTCCATTGGGAGACTGGATACTCGAGGAATCTATTAAATTTATAAAAATGGTTCACCAGAACGGATACCCTGAGATGATTATCTCGGTTAACATATCGGCCATACAGTTAGTTCAGGATACTTTTTCAGATAAGGTATTTGTTTTATTGAAGAAATACGATTTATCTCCTGAATACCTCGAACTTGAAATAACCGAATCGGTTATGATGGAATCAATGGATTCTGTGATAAATAATATTAATTGTATTAAAATGATGGGAATAAGTATTGCCTTGGATGACTTTGGAACGGGGTATTCATCGTTAAATTACTTAACCAAGATTCCTATAAGCACACTGAAAATTGATAAGTGCTTTATTGATAATATCGGTGTTATGAGCGAGAAGAACTTACTCATAGGTTCTATAGTAGAGATAGGGCGCAAATTGGGACTGAGTATTGTAGCCGAGGGAGTCGAAACTGTGGATCAATTTAATTATTTGGCTAAAAAACGTTGTGAGCGTATACAGGGCTATTTCTTCAGTAAGCCCCTGCCTCATGAGACGGCTCTTGATTTGCTTAAATCCCAAAGCTTGCAGAATGATTGACATAGTCAATTGGTTTGTGATATATTAATTGGGCTAATAATAGCGTGACGGATAGAAAGATAGATAGAAATAAAAAAGCGTGTATGCCCTAAATTATGAAACAAGTCTTGGAAGGAGGCATTCTTCGAAATGTCTGATATGAAAAAAGATAGAGGCCCGAGAAGGGGAAACAGCAGCAGCAGCGGCGAAGGTAAAATGGGTGGCCGAGGCGGCATGAGAAGGGCTAAACGTAAAATATGCCAGTTCTGTGTCGATAAGGTTCAAGATATTGATTATAAGGACCTGATGAAAATCAGAAAGTTCTTGTCTGAGAAGGGAAAAATTCTTCCCAGAAGAATTTCAGGGTGCTGTGCAAAGCATCAGCGCCAGCTGACAATGGCAATCAAGAGAGCCAGACATATTGCCTTATTACCATATACAACTGATTAAACAGCTAACAGCCTATAGATTAAATCTATAGGCTGTATTTCAATCAATGCCGGGAAATTGGATTATCCGCCTTGTATAATGCTATAATTGTTCTGACAAAAAGAGGCGGAAGTGATAAAATGAATAGCAGAGGAATGGACATCACTAAGAATATAAGGATTATTGAGAGTCTTAAAAGCGACCTGCTGCTTGCGGTTTCCCAGCTATACAATGAAATGGCATCGGAAACCTGTGAGAATATAAGGGATGTGGCGCTGGATACTCTATCGGACGCCATTATAATAAGTTATCTACTTTCAAGAAGGCTTGGGATAGACTACCCAACTATGGAAAGGCAGATTTCCGCCAAGATTCGTCTTGGCCTTTTGCAGGAGCATGAAACAGAAAAACATTTCGGTGATTTGTCTGCATTGTCCCGTATCAGAAGCAATTTACCCCATACGGGGGACGCATCATAAGCTTTTAGCGGGCAGCCGACATTTTGCCGTAATTTATAAAATGGAGGTTGCACGAATGAAAGTAATATTAATGCAGGACATCAAAACCCTCGGGAAGAAGGACAGCGTTATTGATGTCAATGACGGTTATGCCAGGAATTTTCTGATTCCGAAAGGTCTTGCTGCCGAGGCGACGACTGCAGCCCTCAATGAAGCTAAGGCAAAAAGTGAAGCTTTAAAGCACAAAAAGGACAACGAGCTTTCTGACGCGAAGGCGTTGGCAGCAAAAATGTCCGGTATTGTAGTTGTCGTAAAATCAAAAGCCGGAGCCAATGGTAAGCTGTTTGGCTCAATAACAGGCAAGGATATAGTTGATCAGTTAAAGGCCCAACATAAAATAGAAATAGATAAGAAAATGCTGGTTCTTCCGGAGGCAATTAAATCGTTAGGGGAAACCGAGGCCGAGATTAAGCTTTATGCAGGAGTTTCAACCAAAATAAAGATTAAGGTTGAGGATAACCAAGGGGCATAGTACAGCATGCTGTACTCTATTTATCCGGGGGTTGAGATGGACGAATTATCAAGAATTCCTCCTCATCATGTGGAGGCCGAGCAATCTATTTTAGGAGCGCTTTTAATTGATAGGAACGCTCTTTCGGAGATTAGCGGAAGGCTTCGGGCCGATGCTTTTTATCTGGAAAAACACAAGGAAATATATGAGGCAATAATGTCTCTCTATGAAGAGAGCCTGCCTGTTGATATAGTGACAGTATCGGATGTTCTTGCAAAACGCGGGACATTGGAAAAAGTCGGAGATGTGGATTATATTGCTCACCTGTCCAATTCTGTTATAACCACAGCCAACGTGTCCCATTATGCTTCAATAGTTGAAGATAAGGCTTTATTACGAAGCCTTATCAATGAGTCGAGCAAAATTGTGGATTTGGGATATCAGGGGACAATGGAAGGTTTGGAAGTCCTGAATCAAGCTGAGAAAGGAATTTTCGACCTGGCGCAGGGTTTAAACCGCACCGGTCTTGAAGCAATAAACTCATTACTGGATAAGACCTTTACACAGTTGGAAGAGCTCAGCATGAACAAGGGCGACTTAACAGGTGTACCCAGTGGATTTATAGATTTGGACAGGAAAACTTCGGGCTTTCAAAAATCGGATCTTGTTCTGGTTGCTGCGCGTCCTGCCATGGGTAAAACCTCATTCGTACTTAATATCGCCGTAAATGCAGCTCTTCGCAATTTTCCCGTTGCCATATTCAGCCTTGAAATGTCCAGAACTCAGTTGGTAAACAGGATTTTGTCTTTGGAGTCAATGGTTGAGCTTGAAAAAATGAGGACAGGAAGGCTGGATTCAGAGGACTGGAAGAAGATTGGATTTTCACTGGGTCCTTTAGCTAAATCACCTATTTATATAGACGACAATGCCGCTGCCAATACCATGGAGATGATGTCAAAACTCAGAAAGCTAAAGCTGGAAAAGGGTTTGGGCCTCGTTATCATTGACTACCTCCAGTTGATGGAGGGAAGGAAAAAAAGTGATAACAGGCAACAGGAGATATCAGAAATTTCCCGTTCTCTTAAAATTATGGCTAAGGAGCTAGATGTGCCTATTATTGCCCTATCTCAGTTAAGCCGTGCCCCGGAACAAAGAACGGACCACCGCCCCATACTGAGTGATCTGCGCGAATCGGGAGCAATAGAGCAGGATGCTGACATGGTTATGTTTTTGTACCGCGATGATTATTACAATGACGAAAGTGAAAAAAGAAACATTGTTGAAGTAATCATTGCAAAACACAGAAACGGGTCCACCGGAACTGTGGAACTGGCTTGGGTGCCTGAATACACCAAATTTAGTAACCGGTTATATGAGGAACAGGGTTATCAAATTCCCCCCAGATAGTACATAAAGTATAATTGGTACGAGGAATATGGATTTTTTAGAGCAAATAAGGAACGAAATCAAAAATCAGAATCTGCTTAAGCCCGGTGCTAAGGTTATTGTCGGTGTGTCGGGGGGAGCAGATTCCGTTTGTCTTTTAAAGGTTCTTTCAGAGCTTAAAAACGAGCTGAAAATTGAGCTTTTAGTTGTTCATATTAATCATGGCCTTAGAGGAGCCGAAGCCGACAACGATCAGAAACATGTGGAGAAGCTGTGTCGGGATTGGCTCATTCCCATAAAGATATATTTTGTGAACATAAAGAAGCTCAGTGCAAAGCTTGGGATTTCTGATGAAGAAGCGGGCAGGATTGCCAGATATAAAGTTTTTTCAAATGTTCTAAAAATGATAGGCGGAGATTGTATCGCTGTGGCCCACAACAGGGAGGATCAAGCTGAGACCGTTATGATGAATATATTACGCGGTTCAGGCATCGATGGCCTATGCGGAATGTCTGTTAAAAGAGGCGAGATTATTCGTCCGCTATTAAATGTCTCCAGGGCTGATATAGAAAAATATCTTGAAGATAACAAGATTTCTTATTGTATTGATAGTAGCAATAAAGGGGTAGAATATACCCGTAATCGCATAAGAAATGAATTGTTTCCAAAAATAGAAGAATTGTTTGAAGTTAATCCTGCAAACCAGTTAATCAGACTCTCAAAATTGATTGAGGATGACAGGGAATTTTTGGAGAATGAGGCACGGAAGGCTTACGACGGTATTTTATTATCGGATTCAGACAGTTTGGAGTTATCGCTGTCAGGATTAAGAATTCTGCCAAATGCAATTATAAAAAGGATAATCAGAATCGCATGGGAAAGAATAAGCAACAGTCGAAAGAATATTGAAGCCATACATGTTGACCAGATAATAACCTTGTGCCAGAATGGTCGTACAGGAAAGGCAGTTAACTTACCTAAAGGTTTTTCGGTAAGTATATCATATGACAGATTGATTTTTGCAAAAGGGGGTAAAAACAATAGTAGGTCTTATTCCTATCCTGTAAAAAGAGAAGGAATTACAGTTGTAAAAGAAGCAAACGGAGCTCTTGATAGTTGCGTATTAAGCAAAGAAGAGTATCTGGAAAAGAATTATAATGAAAAAATTAAAGAAAATTCCCTTATCCAATTCTTTGATTTGGATAAGCTTCAAAGCGGAGTAGAAATCCGAAGCCGGAGGCAGGGAGACCGAATCAGGCCTTATACTGCAAAAATCGGGGTTAAGGGCTCTACAGTGGGGGAAAAAAAGCTAAAGGATTATTTCATAGATAAAAAAATCCCAAGGCAGCAGCGTGAAACAATTCCGGTTATCGCTTCAGGTAATAGAGTTGCCTGGATAGTCGGAATGAGAACATCGGAAGAATTTCGGGCACGGGAGGACACTAAAAATATATGGATGCTTTCGTGGTGTGACTTTAAAAATGAAGGAGAACAAGAAAATGCCGAAGATTAGTGTATTAGTTTCAAGAGAAGAAATTCAAAAGAAAACCGAAGAGTTAGCACAAAGAATATCAAAGGATTATGAAGGTAAGGATTTATTGCTGGTTGGTGTCTTAAAGGGCGGATTTATGTTTTTATCGGACCTTAGCAGAGCCTTGGATATTGACGTAAGCCTTGATTTTATTTCTGTAAGCAGTTATGGGAACTCAACCGTATCCTCAGGGGTAGTAAGAATTCTTAAAGATATTGATTATGATATCACAGGAAAGCATATATTAATTGTCGAGGATTTAATTGATACAGGATTGACACTTACATATCTGAAGGATTTGTTTGCGGCAAAGCATTGTGCCAGTGTAAAGGTATGTACCATACTGGATAAGCCTTCAAGAAGGAAGGTACCTTTGGAAGTGGATTATCAGGGAATAATAATACCCGATAAATTTGTAATCGGTTATGGTCTGGACTATGCCGAGAAATACCGCAATTTGCCTGATGTATGTGTTATTGAAGAATTATGATTTTGGTTATTATTATTGTTTTTTTAAATATGGTATGTTACCATTATATGAGTTTATTATGGACTAATTGTCTTTATGAACACATACAGGTACATGTGGGAGGTTGAATTTATTTGAAAAAGGTTAGGGGCTTTAGCTTTTATATTATAATCTTAGTGATTATGGCCCTGATTTTATTGATGTTTCAAAGTATCAGTAGTCCAACTGTTATGAAATATTCCGAATTCCGAAAAGAGCTTAATGCCGGGAATGTAAAGAGTGTAACAGTAAAAACTCTTGAAGCAGAGATTATTCTGGCATCGCCATCAGGAACATTCACTCCGGATTATCGATATACTATAAGTTTTCTTTCGCAAGAGTCTTTTATGGAGATTCTGGATAAGGCTTTTGATGAAGGTAAACTTCAAAATTATGATATAGCGAAAAAATCAAGCCCGCCGTGGTGGCTGGAAATGCTGCCCATGTTTGCTATGGTCATTCTCTTTGTTTTCTTCTGGATTTTCTTCATCCAGCAGTCACAGGGAGGCGGAAACCGTGTTATGTCATTTGGTAAGAGCAAGGCTCGTATGGCCAATGACGACGGGAAGATGAAAGTCAGGTTTTCCGATGTAGCCGGTGCCGATGAAGAGAAGGAAGAGCTTGAGGAAATTGTTGAATTTTTAAAGGAGCCCAGAAAGTATGTGGAGCTTGGAGCTCGTATACCTAAAGGTGTCCTTTTAGTGGGCCCTCCCGGTACGGGTAAAACCTTACTGGCAAAAGCCGTGGCAGGGGAAGCCGGAACTCCTTTCTTTTCTATAAGTGGTTCTGACTTTGTTGAAATGTTCGTAGGTGTGGGTGCATCCCGTGTTCGTGATTTATTTGAGCAGGCTAAGAAAAATGCTCCATGTATTATTTTCATAGATGAAATCGATGCTGTAGGCCGCCATAGAGGCGCAGGTCTGGGCGGCGGTCACGATGAACGTGAGCAAACATTGAATCAGTTACTTGTTGAAATGGACGGTTTTGGAGTAAACGAAGGTGTAATTATTCTCGCGGCAACCAACCGCCCTGATATATTGGATCCCGCTCTTATGAGACCCGGACGTTTTGATAGACAAGTAGTTGTTAGCTATCCTGACATAAGAGGGCGTGAAGCCATCTTACAGGTTCACTCCAAGAATAAGCCCTTTAGTGATGATGTGGATTTGAAGGATATCGCCAAAACAACACCCGGATTTACCGGAGCTGATCTGGAGAACCTGTTGAATGAAGCGGCCCTTCTTGCAGCCCGTAAAAATCTTAAGAGCATCACAATGTCAGAGATAAAAGAGGCCAATTATAAAGTTATGATGGGCCCCGAGAAGAAGAGCAGAGTTATCAGCGATAAAGAAAAGAAGCTTACTGCCTATCATGAAGCAGGTCACGCAATTGCGGTACGTCTTGTATCAACAACGGTAAAGGTAGACCGTGTGACCATTATTCCTTCAGGTCGTGCCGGAGGCTTCACATCATACAAGCCTGATGAGGATCGCCAGTATACCACTAAAGCTCAGCTTATTGAGCAAATCATTGTCAGCTTAGGTGGTAGAGCTGCCGAAGAGCTTATGCTGGGTGAAATTAGTACCGGTGCTTCAAGCGATCTTAAGCATGCCAATGGTATTGCCCGGAACATGATTACTAAATACGGTATGAGTGACGAGCTTTCCAATCTGGTATTCGGCGATGAAAATGACGAGGTCTTCTTAGGTAAGAGCTATGGTCATACCCGCAACTACAGCGAGGAGATATCAGCCAAGATAGACATCGAAATCAAGAAGATTATTGATGAAGCATATGCCAAGGTGAAAGAGATTCTCACTGAGAACAAGCAGAGACTGGAAGATATCACAAAGGCTCTTCTGGAAAAAGAACGTTTGGAAGCCGATGAATTTGAGGATATTTTCAAGAACGGCTACAATCCACCGGCAGTAGAAGGATAAAAAACAAGCATTAGGCGCCCAAACGGGCGCCTTTATTTATTGGCGGCAGTAGCCTGCAACGATTTAGCGCTCCATGCCAACATCCTGTTTCTAGTCGCGCTCACTACGCAATCCATGCTTCGTTTTAAATCGTACGCAGGCATGCCGCTTAACATTCCTCGCTAAGTGATGGGGACATTCCTCTCAAGTAAGACCCGTGAGCAGAGTACCATCACTCATAAACTCACATTAATATTTGTCCTCTAATCCCCAATATGATAGAATATGTAAAAATTAATGGCTTAATTCGGCAAAGGCTGTGCTAACATGTATGATATAAAGGTTATGAAAAACTTAAAGCCCTCATATAATAAGAATCTCATTTATGCAAGGCTGGGCTATGATAAAAAGCGTACCGAGCTTTCCTATGAAATGTATGATGAGGTTGAAAAACTTATTAATAAGGCTGAAAATACTTTAAGCCTAACAGGAGCATATCGTATAATGGGTGTAGCCCAAATAGATACACCCCTGGTAATCCTAGGAGATGGTACAATTCTATCAGGAGTAAAGCTGTCAGAGCTGATGAAGGATTGCGACCAGGCGCTTATCATGCTGGCGACAGGTGGAAGCAAAATAATGGAGCTCATAAACCGTCTTCAAACAGAGGGAAAAATGAGTGAGGCTGTTGTAATTGATGCCGCGGCTTCAGAAATAACCGACTCGGTATTGGACATGGTTATGCTTCACGTGGGACAGATGTTGAGAAACAAAGGAAGGGTTTTGACAAAAATGCGATTCAGCCCCGGGTATGGAGATTTTGACATAGAACAGCAAAAGGAGCTCTACCGTTTAATGAACGGGGAATCCTTTGGTATGACCCTTAATGAGGCTTGCTTATTATTGCCCGAAAAATCGGTTCTTGCCATAGCCGGTATAAGTGGAGGATATAATGACCAGGAAAGAATTTAAAAAGCTTTTTAGTAATAGAATTGTACTTCTGGATGGTGGAATGGGTACCTTTCTTCAAAAAGCAGGTATGCCCGAAGGAGCCTGCCCAGAGAAATGGTCTTCTCAAAATGGAAATCTGGTCAGAGATATTCATAAAGGATATGTTGAAGCCGGATCGGACATTATATACACAGCCACTTTTGGAGCTAATCCAATAAAGCTATCCGAGTATGGTCTTTCCGAAGAAACCTTTGAGCTAAATAAAGCGCTTGCTGAAATTGCCCGAATATCAGCAACAGGGAACAGCATTAATAAAAAGGTCTTCATTGCAGGGGATATTTCTTCCTGTGGTAGCCTTTTGGCACCCTTTGGCAGTATCGAGTTCGAGGAAGCCGTAGAATGCTTTAAATCTCAAATTAGAGGGCTTATTGCGGGCGGGGTGGATATGTTCGTCATTGAAACCATGATGGATTTACAGGAGGCTCGTGCAGCCCTTATAGCCATTAAAGAATTATCCGATCTGCCTGTTATGGTAACCATGACATACGAAGGCCAGCGAACATTAATGGGAAGCGACCCTGTCAGTGCATTAGTCACTTTGCAAGCTCTGGGGGCCGATGCCGTAGGATGCAATTGCTCCGGCGGCCCTGCCGATATGGTGGAGATTATAAGTCAAATGAAGCCCTATGCAAAGGTACCGCTGATAGCCAAACCCAATGCCGGAAAACCAAGGCTTCAGAACGGAAGAACAGTCTTTGATATGGACCCTGAAAGTTTTGCCTCATATGCCGAAGCTCTTGTGGAAGCCGGGGCAAACGCTCTTGGAGGCTGCTGCGGAACGACTCCCGAATATATAAAAAGTGTTGCGGAGGCAGTCTCAACGCTTCGCCCAGTTAAGGTCAAAACAAAGCCATATAGCCTTGCCTGTTCAAATCGTAAAACAGTAGAAATCCATACAAGTCTTCCTTTTATGGTAATAGGTGAAAGGCTTAATCCCACAGGAAAAAAAGCCTTAAAAGAAGCTCTCAGTAAATGTGATATGGATCTGGTGGCAGACCTGGCCAGAGAGCAGGTAGAAGCAGGAGCTGTGCTCCTTGATATCAACGCAGGTGTTCCGGGGATAGATGAAAAACAAACTCTTGTAAATATGGTTAACACAGTTTGCAATGCGGTAGCAACTCCCATATTAATCGATACCTCAAATGCTGAAGCTTTGGAGCAAGCTTTGCGGATATATCCCGGTAGAGCCATAATAAACTCAATTTCAGGTGAAAAAGTTAAAATAGATAAGATATTGCCATTAGCAAAAAAATACGGAGCAATGTTTGTTCTTTTACCGGTGGATGACAACGGAGTGGCCGAGACAGCTGAAGAGCGTATTGAGATAATTAAAAATGTATATGAAAAAGCCAAAGAATTAGGATTTTCTAAAGAGGATATTCTGGTTGACGGCCTTGTTATGACCATAGCTTCAAACGCCGAAAGCGCTCTTGAAACACTGAAGGTCATTTCATGGTGTAAAAGCAGATTCAAGGTCAATACCACAATCGGGCTTTCCAATGTATCCTTCGGACTTCCGTCGAGGGAGCAGATTAATTCGGCTTTTCTGTCTATGGCTGTGGCCAACGGCTTAACAACCGCTATTCTAAATCCTAATAACATGCAAATGATGCACAGTGTCAAAGCATCGGATGCGCTTTCAGGAAGGGATAAAAATGCTATCGCCTACATTGGCAGGTACTCTGATACAGGAGACTCTGCCGGAAAAATGGTTAAGGAGGCTGAGAAAGCTTCTAAAACTCTGTATGAGGCTATAATAAATGGGGATGGGGCATCAGCCGGGGAGCTTGCCCGTCAGGCTATAATAAACGGTCATCCGCCTAAGCTGATCATAGATGATGAGCTGATCCCTGCAATTCAAAAGGTGGGGGAACTGTATGAGAATAAGAAGTATTTTCTCCCGCAATTAATAAGAGGCGCCGAGGCAATGGAAAAGGCAATGGCAGTTATTTCACCGGAACTTGAAAAAGATAGTGGAAATATTACTGAGAATCGGGGTACAATTGTTATAGCCACAGTGAAAGGCGATGTCCATGATATAGGAAAGAATATCGTGGCAATGCTTTTAAAAAATTATGGCTTTAATGTGGTGGATTTGGGTAAGGATGTTGAGGCATCCCGCATAATAGAAGCAGCAAAGGTAAATAATGCAAATATCATAGCTCTATCAGCGCTAATGACTACAACAATGAACCAAATGCCAAAAGTAATGTCTATTATTAGTAAGGAAAAGCTAACATATGATATGATGGTTGGGGGCGCGGTTTTGGATGAAAATTTTGCCAAAAGCTTTGGAGCCCACTATACCAATGATGCATATAAGGCTGTCAAGCTTGCTCAAAGCTTAATAAATCAGAATTAAAACGGGGGTTAACTAATGGACTGGTTTTTAAAATTAGGATTCTTTTCAATGGCTAATAAGGTGACCGATGCAATCGGAGGAGCGTTGCCTTACATCCTAACAGGAGCGGTTATTGTAGCAATATGGATTTATTTCTTATTCCTTGTGCCGAAAAAAGAAAAGCGTTATAACAGCGTTTCCGAATATCTCAATGATGTCTTAAATTTCAGGCTTATGCTAAGCAGTGGACTGGCTAAGATACTTTATATTGCTTTTGCTATAGTAGTGTTTGTAATAGGTCTTGTGGCCATCTTCGCAGCCAACTTCCTGGTAGGTCTTCTGGGTACATTGATTCTGGAGATCGTCCTGAGAGTGATGTTTGAATTATTCATGGTAGTTTTCTCAATACAGGAAAACGTAACGGCAATAAAGGAAAAACAATCCGAAATTGAATCCCAATACTATTATGACGACTAAAACTATGCCGAGTATGTAAAAAAATGCAGCAAAAAAGAACAAATTTAATATTATTCAGGTCTGGACAACACTATTAGCTTATGCTAAAATAGTTTTTGCTGCATGACTTTTAGTGCATGCGGGTGTAGTTCAATGGCAGAACATCAGCTTCCCAAGCTGATTGCGAGGGTTCGATTCCCTTCACCCGCTCCAGCAAAACAAAAAATGCCCTCATAGCTCAGTAGGTAGAGCGCATCCATGGTAAGGATGAGGTCTCCAGTTCGATTCTGGATGAGGGCTCCAAAAGCAAAAAGAGTATCCAATCGGATACTCTTTTTGCTTTTGGTTATCTTCTTCTCCGAAGCTGTACCCGTGGCTTCGCCCTCCCATGGATGCGCTCTACGTAGATCATGCAAAGTAAAAAGCAAGTAATGCAAGGAAAGCAAGCCTCGAGGAGCGGAGTTTATAAAGATAAATGAGCACCGCAGATGGCGCAGCTTGACACAGCAGTACGATGCTTTTTACGCCGCATGGCATCCATGGTAAGGAATGAGGTCTTAGTTCAATTCCGGATGAGGGCTCCAACACAAAAGTCTCTCAGATGCTTGATTTTAAGGTGTTTGAGGGGTTTTTTTCTAGTATTTTCAATAAGTCATTACCAAATTTTCAGGTACTTTTTGTGATTTTGCCGTTATTTATGGAGTACCTATGGGGTACAAGTTCTCGGAAGAACGGTCAAGTTATCAACTTTTTTCTTACCCTTTTAATTTAGCGTTTCAGGTAGTCTTTCGTTTAGAATTTGAACAATTTATTCCACAATGTCATTAATTCCGTATAGAAAATGAACGCAACACATTTCTATTTACTACAGAGAGAAAAATATGACATATTAGCGAGTTTATAGATAGTTTGGGACTAAAAACTATGACCATGCCCGTTAGCTTTGTTCTATGAAAATACCCTTTAACAGTGCTTCGAGACATACGCTAATTTGAGGGCCTCAGCATTGAAATTAAAAGAAAATATTCATTTCGGGAGAATTAATTATGACATTAAACTTACTATGTTTCTTTATCGGAAGACATATATGTGACATATTTTGCGGAAATGAAAGATAGTGATCAAAGCCGCTCACAAAGTGGATTTTTATTCATCCGAGGGATTATTATAGTCGAAGTGTTCTTATAAGGCCTTTTATTAAACACCGATAAATAAATGGTTATGTGGTAGGCAAAAAGTAGTATTAACATTTCAACTGGATTTTCTCATACCTCTACAAATAGCAGACTACCGTTCTGCGCTGTGTTACCATATACAAAAGGACGGTCAAGAATCATATCAGTGCAAAAATTAGTGACAACCGAAAACTCAAATCCAAGTGCCTGCCCAATGATTCCAACGATTTTGGCTCCGACAATGTAACCGGCTGATATAACTGCTGTCTGTCTCACTCATCACACAGGTTATCATCCGTCCCGCAGCAACCCAAACCAAATTCTCTCAATCTGCATTGGACTCATTCCATATAACTTCATCCAATTTGCTCCCATTAGAAAGACCTGCACTCCATGTACTTGAAGGGCAATGCCAAATTCTTGTAAACTTATACATTTCATTTTATAGTTTTTTATAATAGTTACCTTGTAAAATATTATATAATTGTATAAAATATATAGTAATTCGACAAATGTTTTTCAGTGAGGTTTATATGAATACTTTTGGTTATAAATTAATTTTTTGTTTTGAAAATATTTTAAGAAGATTTATATGTGAATATTCGGAAGATATTGATCAAAGCTTCATAGATGAAGCTATTGATAATATGAAACGTAGCAATGTATTAATAAATAATGGAGAAAAGCCTCAATTAGCAGATATCTTAATGTATTTAAACTTAGGGCAACTTTTAGATGTTATTTGTACAAAAAGTTTTAGAAAAAAACATGAGAATGATGTTTGGAAGTTAAATAATATAAGGAATTCAGCTATTTCGTTAAGAAATGATATTATGCATTCAAGGATAGTGTTTGAAGACGAAGTTAATGATTTACACGATAATCTCAGAAGGTTATTGGATGCGATAAAAGATAGAAAATGCAAACTTGAATTTGATACAAGTATTACAGCAAATTTTAGTAATATTCCATTGTGTATACCATATATTAATTATCCACTAGGAAAAGATTTTAATAAATTAATCGGACGTGACGATGATATTAAAAAAATACAAGCAAATCTTAAATTTCCCACACCTATAACAATTGCCGGAATGGGTGGTTTGGGAAAAAGTGCGTTGGTTCTTCAATTAATTGAAGACATTATTGTTTCTCCGAGACCTATATTTAAAAAAATATTTTTTATGAGTTTTAAGGACTCATTCTTTGATGGAGAAGTTTATAATATAAGCAAGCCAATTGGGAATTACGAAGAATTAATTAAAAAATTGGCATCAATATATGAAATTAGTATAATCAATCGGGATTTACAAATCATAGAGAAAGAAGTCTTTTCCCAAATTTTTAGTGAGGCAACATTGTTAATTCTTGATAACCTAGAGACTGAAATAATTAAGTCTAACCTAAATGAATTTGTAAATCTTGCAAGAGAATACACAAGAAATTATACTAAACAATCAAGACTAATAATAACCAGTAGAAATGGATTGGGCCAGATAGAAGATAAATATGACCTTTCAACATTAAATAAAGAAAACACTTTAAAATTATTAAGTGTAACAGCAGAAAAAAGTGTAAAAGTGAACGATGAGCAGTGGAATTGGTTGAACATTTATTGTGAAGGGAATCCACTACAAATAAAGACCCTTGGAATTGTATTGAAAGAAGCTTCAACTGATATTACAACAGTTATAACAGAATACAAAAGTAGAAATAGTTCTCTTTCAAAAAAATTGGTTAGTCAGAAAGAAGCTTTTTTAAGTTTTTGTTTTGATAATACCATTGTGACCCTTAAGAAATCTGATCAAATTCTATTTACCGTATTATGTGACATATGTAGTCGGATTGATATTTACCAAGTTAATCGTTATTTTATGGATTTTATTATTGATCATCTTGAATTAGCATTGTATGGTGTAGAAACATTTGAACCTAATAATTTTACACGCCTTACACTTCTATATTTTGATAGTAATTCTTGTGCTAATGATTATAAAATTAACATGTCAGCATTACAATATCTTATACATTCAAAAACAGAAAGTAGACATTATAATAAATATGATATGATTAGCGATACTTACCTTAGCAAAGCCTTAGATAATTTGGTTCAGCAGATTAACGAGATTATTTTACATTCAAAGCGTATACCTACAATAAATGACATACTGAGCCTTTTATATATGCATAAGTATAATGATTGTAAACATGAGATTTACCTACAGCATGCATTTCAGGTCAAGCCATCCCTTGATTCATTAATTTATTATTTAGAAAATAGCCAAGACATCTTGAATAATATGCATTTAATAAATCACTTATCAGGGAAAGATTTGAATGATTCAAGTCCAGATAACATAAAACGCCAAAATAGAATAATTGAAATGTTTGTGTCAGATATGCTTTATAACAAAACACTCCCTTTGTTCCAATTAAAGAGTAAGTTTGATATGCTAAATATTTTTATTTTAATAAAAAAGAACAAGAATTATTTATCAGTACAAAATAAAGCAATAATATGCAAACTACTATTAAAGATAAAATGCCCAGAAGAAACTATTTATTATTTAAATGGAGCTGATGATTCAACCAAATTTGAGGTATATAGTAAGTTAGCTGAAGAGATAAGAAAAAGCGGTGATCCCTGTGAAAGGAAAACGGTGGGGGAGTACTTCTCTAAATGTTTAGCATTAATTAGAAATGGAGCAAAGATAAACTCATTCGAGAAGTGCAGGTTTTTACTATATTACGGTAAATACTTGTTAAAGCTTAACTCAAAAGAGGCAATTGAAGTTCTAAAGCAGATAGATGATTTTAAAGTATATAATGTTATGTACTTAAGTTTTATCCTTGAGTCATTAATTATTAGGGCTGAGTATTACAAATCATTGGGCCAAAATAAAGCTGTAGATGAGTTAGTAACAAAGATAAAACAAATGGAAAACTTGCCATGCTACAATCAATTATTTAATGATAAGAAAATTATTTTCAGTAAGAGAATAAGAGACTTATCAAAAACTGCTTAGCTTTAATGAAGGTATTTGATGCAGGTGAAGCTGGCCTTTAATCAACAGCTGATTTTATTTTGCGTGAAACATACTGTCCGTAATCTTGCCGATAGTATGTTAGAACTGAAGAGTTTAGTAATTGTAATATTAATACTGCTTTAAAAAGTGATTTTTTATGATATTAGGATGAAAACTCACGACACATCCCGAGCTATAAAAAAATTATTATAGATCTTTGCCTGTCAGAAAATTGATGGATATAATGACCATATTCTTATGAAAGGATAAGACGCCCTTGTGTTCTATGATACTGTTAGTAGCAGTACCACCAAGAGCGCCTTAAGTCATTAATCCATGATAATATTATCAGATTATGAGCTTGTTGAAAACATTAATTCCGGAGTTTTTTGATAGGAGCAAGGAACAGAGCATTTGTCCATGTTGCAACTGTTAAAAAAAATGTTGGAGCACTCAATATTTTAATCATTTAGTGCCCCAACATTTATTATGTAACCGGTTATTTCAGGTTTTGTGAAAGATTCTCAAGTTTTGAGGTGTCAATACGCTGTCCGTCCATAGTGATATAGATGTCCTGCCCGTTGTGGGTTTCCTTAAGGCGGATGGTATTAACCTCAACAAAAGCATCCATTTTGAGCTTTTTAACTTGCTCAAGGGTTGAAGCATAAAGTTCTTTGGACCCCTTGGCTGAACATGCATCACAGGTGCAGAAAGTGATATGACGGGTCACAAAGGCTGAATTGGCCTTCTTGCGAACAGTACCACAGCGGATATCACCATCTACAGCACGATAGTGGGTATGCAACAGTTTATGAGCCAAGGATGAATTAGCTTCCCCATAGAAATCCTTGTACAGGTTCAGAATATCGGGGTTTTCCTGTGACTTCCGGTAGGTGGAGGTTTTGTCAATATCAATCAACACCTTTTGACGCTGTTCAAGAGTACCCACCTTCTCTGGAACCGGATGACCGGCACCGCAAATACAGCCTCCCGGGCATGCCATAACTTCAATCAAGTCATAGCCCACATCTACCCCTTGAATAATCTTTTCCACGATGGGTTCCGCATTATGCAGACCACTTATAACTGCCACGCGAACAGTTGTATCATTGGCTTCAACAGTTGATTCCTTTAAACCGGCAAAACCGCGGACTTCTTCAAAATCCAGGTGGTCGGTCATGATTTTACCGGTCAACTTCTCAACAGCCATACGAAGAGCAGCTTCTGCCACACCGCCCGATGCTCCGAAGAGAACACCGGCCCCTGTGACCTGCTTGTAAGGCTCATCAAATTCCTGAGGTTCGATGATTGATGTATCAATGCGCTTGAGCTCAGCCATATGAATCATATCGGTAGAAGTTAGAACCGCATCCACGTCACGGATTCCATCGGGTGCAAATTCAGGACGAGCAGCCTCGTATTTTTTAGCGATACAAGGAACGATGGAGACCACGTATAGATCTTCCTTATTGAGACCTGCCAGCTTGGCATAATGATTTTTCACAGTAGCGCCCATCATCTGCTGTGGTGATTTACAGGTAGAGAGATGGGGAATAAGTTCCGGATAACGCCGCTCAACTAAATTGACCCATCCGGGGCAACAAGAGGTAAACTGGGGCATAACACCTTTATTAGCTATACGGTTTAGGAATTCGGTGGTTTCTTCCACAATGGTTAAGTCAGCGGCGAAAGAGAAGTCGAAAACCTTATCAAAACCGAGCTTTTTGAGAAGGCCAGCCATGAATCCGGAAGCCTTATCAAATGGAATACCGTAATGAGAAGAAACTACGCTTCGTACAGCGGGTGCGACGAAGGCAACCACAGTCTTAGAGGGATCGTTGATGGCTCTAAATGCCTTGCCTTTGTCACTCTTGGTTTCTAATGCGCCACAGGGACAAGCATTCACACATTGTCCGCAGCTGACACAATCAGTTTCTTGAAGGGGAAGACCACTTTTTGTTCCCACCAATTGACGGCCATGCTTCATATAAAAGGCCAGGACATCGGGGCCTTCAACCTCTGCACAAGCTGCAATACAGCGACCGCAGGAAATACACTTATCGTGATTCCTAATAATGAAGGGGTGATCATCTACAATGGGGATATAAGGTCTTTCATGGATGGGCCTCTCAAACTTAATATCATGGTCAGAAGCCTCTTTCCTCAAATCACAATTATAGCGCTGGTTACATCCGCATTTCAGACAGCGGCGCGCTTCCTCGCGAGCAGCTTCTTCAGAGAGACCTAATTCAACTTCCTTAAAGTTATCTTCTCTCTCTTTAAGGTCAATAGAAGGCATCTTAGCACGCTCAAGCCTGGGGAAATGCTCAAAGTCCCATTTCGGGAGGTCCTCCAAGGAGCCCCTGCTGCAGCTGTAGTCCACATGGCTCTCCTGTACATATCCTTTTATTAGGAAACTGTCTATAGCTTCGGCAGCACGGCGACCAGCGGCAACAGCTTGAATGACTGTTGCAGGGCCAGTGACACAGTCACCACCAGCGAAAATATTGTCTTCTGAGGTCTGAGAAGTCTTACCACTAATCTCAATATCACCCCATTTGTTCAACTTAACAGGGAGGTCGTTATAGAGGAATTGTGTATTCGTACTTTGACCGATTGCACCAATAATGGTATCGGCCTCGATTTCAAAATTGCTTCCTTCAATTGGCACTGGACGACGACGACCTGAACGATCTGGCTCGCCGAGCTCCATCTTAATGCATTGAAGTTTTTTCTTGCCATTCTCGGAAACAATGCTGGTGGGAGCCATCAGGAAGAGCATTTCAACCCCTTCATGAATAGCTTCCTCTACTTCATAAGACTCAGCAGGCATTTCCTCGCGGGTTCTGCGATATATAAGCTTGACCGACTTAGCGCCCTTTCTTAAGGCAACGCGGGCACAGTCAATGGCTGTGTTACCTCCGCCGATGACTATAACATTATCACCAATATGAACCTCGGCTTGCTTGGTCACCTGTTCAAGGAATTGGATACCAAGCCATACACCGGGAAGATTTTCTCCTTCAATATGCATGGGGGTAGCACGCCATGAGCCAATGGCCAGATAGACGGCATCAAAATCCTTCTGGAGGTCTTCAAGATGAATGTGAGTACCCAAGGCCTTTTTCGTCATAATCTTGACGCCAAGGCGCTTGACGATGTCGATTTCTTTGTCAAGAGTGGCCTTTGGCAGACGATACTCGGGAATCCCATAACGCATCATACCCCCGGCATATTGCTGACGTTCGAATACTGTAACGTCGTGGCCGTTGATAGCGCTAAAATAAGCGCAAGTAATACCTGACGGTCCGGCACCCACAATGGCAATGCGCTTTCCGGTAGAATCTTGCTTTTTAGGCATCCAAGGCTCTTCCTGAGCCATATCCCAGTCGGCGATGAAGCGTTTTACGTGATTGATGGCAACGGGAGAATCCACCAGATTGCGGCGGCATTGAGCCTCACAGGGATGCGGGCATACACGGCCACAGGTAATAGGGAAAGGATTACGATCCTTAATGACCTGGAGAGCCGCACTGAAATTACCGTTTGCTGCATGATGCAAATAAGCCTGGATATCTATATTGGCAGGACAGGTCATGACACAGGGAGCGACACAGTCTGCGTTGTGATCCGACAAGATTTGCTCCAGGCGAATCTTACGATAGCTTTTTAGCTTGGGACTGTTGGTGGTGATGACCATACCTTCCCGGATAGGTGTCTGACATGCCTTTACATCCACTTTTTGCTCGCCTTCGCCTACCTCCACCACGCACAATCCACAGTTTCCATTCGAACGCTCCAGACGGATATCATAGCAAAGATGCGGAATATGTATATCCTCCTGTAGCAAGGCCTGAAGTATGGTCAGATTATCATAGACTTCCATTTCCCGGCCGTTAACAATGACTTTAATCCGTTTGTTTTTTGTAATGTCTTTCATTGTAAACTCCTTTTGCTGTTGTGTGATGATTTGATTGATAAGAATTTTCATATAGCCGTATCAATTATATCAGAAATATTGTTCTTGACCATTACTTCAAGGCTGAAAAATAGGTGTTCGCTTTTTTATTGTGACGTTTTTGTTATCTTTCAGTCACCCTGTCGTCACTTTACCAAGGTACAATATAAAATTGAAAGGAAGGGAAACGACAATGAAAAAGTGGATTCTGAGAATCATCGCAGCCATTATGGTTGTTTGTTTACTAATAGGTTCGTTTTTTATAGTCAAAGGATTTACCATGTTTCAGACGGCCTTAACGGAATGCAGTCTGACAGATAAAGTCCAAAGCATCAGAGCTCAGGAGAACTACACACCGCTGGAGGAATTGCCTAAGATGTATCTTGATGCTGTAGTTGCTGTTGAAGATCATCGTTATTACAATCATGGTCCCATCGATATTATTTCCATCGGGCGGGCCATGTGGGTGAATTTGACCTCATTAAGCCTGGTTGAAGGAGGCAGCTCCATAACTCAGCAGCTGGCAAAGAATATCTACTTCACACAGGAGAAAAAGCTGGAGCGTAAAATTGCTGAAACCTTCATGGCCATCGTGCTTGAAAATCAATACGAGAAGGATGAAATTCTCGAACTGTATGTCAATACCATCTATTTTGGGAGCGGTTATTATGGGGTTTATGATGCAAGCCAGGGATACTTAGGCAAAGCTCCTTCTGAGATGACTGATTACGAGAGCACTTTGTTGGCAGGGCTTCCTAATGCGCCATCTGTCTATTCTCCCTATGTTAATCCGGATCTGTCTGGGCAAAGACAGCAGCAGGTTCTGGCCAGAATGGTGGATTGTAGTTACATAACTGAGGAAGAGGCCCAGGCTATTACTGCGAATCTTGATATAGTTCCGAAAGGCGAAAAATAAGAGCTGGCTCATTACAATCTGAGCCAACTCTTTACTACCCAATAGACCAATTATGCTATTCTTTGTTTGCTTTTTTCTTCCTCAATTGATTTTTTCAAACAGGAATGTCTGACTTGCATCTGATGCGTTTGTCCACAGGATAACATTTGTGAAATTCTCCATTTTAGCTTCTGAAATTCCTACGTAAAGCCCTGTGCTGTCCATAATTCGGTAGGTCCCATCTTCCTGTTTTGTGATTGTGAAGGTGATAGCGTTCTTGTCGGTTACAGAGCCGGATTGTGTGAGATTTGCTCCCTGGGATCCGCTGCTTGTCAACCATTTGCCTGAATAAACATTCTGAATGGTATATTGATTGTCTTTCACCTTGGTAATTCTGAACTTTTGATTATTACCGCCGTTGTTCTCATAAATAATGAGTTTCGCACCATCCTCTTTGCTTTTGGAAAGCACGTCGATGATAAAGCCTGGGTTTTTTGAAGCTTTGATATAATAAACACCGTCCGCCTCCAGTTCATCACTAGTGTAAGTAAAGGCTACTGATTTCGGTGCAACAGTGGGGTAAAATGTGAACTCAGCATTAGCGGGAGCGTCCATGTTTTTTTGTGCTGACAGGATAACCGGTGTTCCTTCCTTTATGGTTCCGGAAGCAGTGAGTACCAGTCCGGTGTTAGTAGACGGACGCAGGCTGTATCTGTTGTTATCAAAAAATCCGCCATTGTTTTCATAATAGATATTCCAAATATATGGACTATTTATCACCTTGGCTCGTACCCCGCTAGCTGCGGTACCATCAATCCCTAAATACCTTCCATCGCCCAATCTCAGGGTAACCTGGTTGTTACCCTTTTTTTCTGCATAGAATGGTGTTCCATCTCTGAGTTCAGCATTTCCTTTGGCATCTATCTCTATACTCACAATATTGTTTACGTGGTCATACATAAGTTTGTACCAGCCGTCGTGGGATAACAGCAGATTATTGGGGTCTGTAGTGTATGTGACTTGAGAACTGGCACCTGAAGGAACATAGAACTCCTGGATAGTAGTCGTTGACTCAGTTATTTTCGGGGCAGAACCACCAATCTTAGCCGCTATTTCATTGGGGACTACGAATACTCTTACGCCGAAATGAGCGGCGCCGGGATTGCCATATTTGGATGTAATCGCTTTATCACTTGTAGATGTATTAAAATTATATTCATTGCTATTTGCTAATGTAATAGAATCACCTTGTGAAATTCCGGCCCTTTCTCGGTCATCGTATTCAACGGCAGATGTCACTGTTGGCCACAGGGCACCATTCCCAAAATATATGCTGGAATAAGGTGAAATCGAATATTCGGATTTCTTCCAATATTCAGTGTCATATGGAGGTACATACTTGGTGCATTTTATCGTTGCGCCCTCTGGAACGACGACAAAGTGAACAATAGTTGCCCCGTCTGCGCCGTAGGCAAGAATGCGGGCATAGGAATATGTATTTGAGATTTCAAGGGTAAGCAGATTTTCCAAGTTGATTGTCCTTTTGGTGCCGCCCTTCACCGTCGATG
>JAEYOK010000014.1 GCA_023411795.1 Bacillota bacterium | reverse complement strand
CCGTCCCCCTGTCACCGTCCCCCTGTCACCCTTGTTATAAGGAGAATTTATGCCACCTATTAATTTGCTCATAAAACCTGCATCCTCAGCATGTAATATGAGATGCAGTTATTGTTTTTATAATGCTATAGCACAAAATCGTGAGAATGCCTTTGAGGGCATGATGTCATTGGATACCCTTGAGACAATTGTTAAGGAAGCTCTTGAAACCGCTGAAGGTCATTGCTCGTTTGCTTTTCAGGGCGGGGAACCCACTTTAAGGGGATTGGATTTTTATAAATCACTTATAGTGATGGTCAAAAAATATAATCAAAAGAAGCTAAGCGTTAATTATGCAATTCAAACTAACGGTATCTTGATAGACGACCAGTGGGCGACATTTTTAGCCGAAAATCATTTTCTGGTAGGGTTGTCTTTAGACGGGCCGGAAGAAATACACAATCTTAACCGCAGAATGCAAAATGATGATGTATCCTATAATAATGTTATAAAAGCGGCAAGATTAATGACTAAGCACAAGGTTGATTTTAATATTCTTTGTGTTGTGACCGGCAGAGGCGCAAAAAGAATCGAGAAAATATATAATTTCTTTAAAAAACAGGGGTATCAATACATTCAATTCATCCCTTGTCTTGAACCCCTTGAAACCAAAAGGGGAACGTCAGACTTCTCTTTAAGCATAAAAGAGTTTGAAGCCTACTTAATAACGCTTTTTGATCTATGGTACAACGATTTTGTAAAAGGAAAATATATAAGCATCCGTCATATTGATAATTTAATTAATATGATTAGAGGAATTCCTCCCGAGCTCTGTAGTATGACCGGATGTTGCACTGTCCAATACGTTGTGGAGGGTGACGGTGGAGTTTATCCATGCGATTTTTATGTTTATGATCATTGGCGTTTGGGTACCATTGGCAAGGATAGTCTTGTGGAAATGAGAAATAACGATATAGCAAAACGGTTTATAGAAGAATCATTTGTTCTTCCTGCTAAATGTGCTTCATGTATTCACCTTTCTCTTTGCCGTAATGGCTGCAGACGTGACAGAGTTGAAGAAGAAAAAATCAACTATTACTGCGAAGCGTGGGAGAACTTTTTTAATTATGCAATTCCTAAAATGCAACATGTGATTTTTATGTTAAATAGCGGTTATTACAATAATTACAAGGATTGATTTCTTTTATTCATAAATTTGTGCAGTATAGAGTAGATACAGAGTCTTTTTAAAGTATTATGCCCAAGTACAAAAAAATTCTAGTATTCTATTGACACGAGTGTATATGTAATATTATAATAAGTCTATAAAATATACACTCGTGTTTATAGTGAGGTTGACGAATGGATAAGGAATTTAAAAACGTAACACGGGCAGATGTTGCCAGACTCGCAGGTGTGAGTAATACAATAGTTTCTTATGTAATAAACAACAACCGATATGTAGATAAAGAGAAAAGAATACGGGTGGAAGAAGCTATTAAGAAGCTGAATTACCGACCAAATAACATAGCCCGTGCGCTTAAAGGGAAGCGTAGTAACCATATTTTATTTATAGCAGATCAAATTACTAATGAGCATTTTAGCCAGATAATCAGTGAAATGGACAAATATGCATATAACGAAGGTTATATAATTTCTTTGTGTGAAAACCGTAATAGTCAGGAATTCGTATCACAGATTATTAGCAGGCAATTTGATGGCATTGTCATAAGCTCGATTTCTTTTACAGAAGAATTTATTAAGCAGTTTGTAGATGCAAGAATTCCTGTAGTGCTGCTGAAAAACAGAGATTATGAGCATATTGAGGGTGTTGGTACTATTAATACGGGTCTTTATAACGGAGCAAAGGAATGTGTCAAACACTTAATAGCAAAAGGCAGAGAAAACATACTTTATTTAGACCGTATTAGTACAAGGGGTAATTTCAGTACAGATAATGATCTCAGACTTCGAGGCTTTATCGAACAGATGAAAGAAAGCAAACTCACTTTTTCAGAAAAAAACATTATAACAGGCTGCGCCAGTGAAGAAGAAGTAATAACGAAAATAAAGCAGCGGATTCAAGAAGGTTTTCAAGTAGACGGAATTTTTGGAAGAAACGATATCTTAGCTTGTATCGGAATGCAAGCTCTAAAGCAAATAGGAATGAAGATTCCTGAGGATGTTTCTGTAATAGGTTTTGATAATTCCAACTTGAGCAAATACACCTTTCCGACCTTAACTACAATGGAAATACCAAGAAAAGAAATCGGGATGTCAGCTATCAAATGTCTGCATCGAATGATAGACGGAGGTACTGTTCCGGATGAAGTTAGCTTTTCAACAAAACTGATTGAGCGAGATAGCACTTAAAAGATATCTTAAGGATAGTATAAATTTCAATCTATAAATGTGTAAAGATATGAAAAAAAGAAATTGAAGTATTTTGTGATATTAAGTAAGTACTCATCTTGGCAATAAAAACTTCGATTCCATGCATCATATAAGATGCAAATTTATAAACAGGGGGATAAATATCATGAAAAGACTAATTGCTTTACTATTGACTGTCGTTATGGTATTCACTTTGGCAGCATGCGGTAAACCAACACCAAACAACACAAACACTCCTTCTCCTACACCGGGAGAAACTACACAAGGTACTGTTCCAACAGAACCTGTTACCATTAAGTTCGCAAACTATGCAATTCTCGAAGCTGGTTATGAAAACTTCTGGAACGGCGTAAAAACAGGTTTCGAAGCTAAATATGACAATATCACAATTGAGTGGGTTACTGCTCCGTACGGCGAAATTGTAAATCAAGTCATTAATATGGCAGGTGGCGGAGATAAGGTCGATATTCTTTTTGGTGAAATTGGTTGGACACCTACCTTTGAAGATGCAGGTCTTGCTGTTCCGGTAGACACCATTCTATCCAAGGCGTTTTTAGACGACTTCTATCCTGCAATGCTAGAAGCTTGCAGCATAAACGGAAAGACATATGCACTTCCTATGTATGTTTCACCTTATGTTTTATACTACAATAAGAATTTGTTTACTCAAGCAGGTTTAGATCCTGAGAAACCTCCTAAAACATATGATGAGATGCTTGTTATGGCTGAAAAATTATCAAAACTTAAGACACCTGATGGAAACAAAGTCTATGCATTTGGTCAAACAACAGCGTCGGTACCGATTTCAGGTTCTTCATTGACAGCTATGGTTTATAACTTCGGCGGAAAAGTGCTAACCCTAGATGGAAAACTTGATGCTGATTCTGAAGCATTTAAGCAAGCTTTTGAAATGGTGAAATTATTGGATGAAAAGGGCTATAACCCTCAGAATGCAAAGCTTAAAGATTTGAGAAACCTATTTGCTCTCGGACAGTTAGCTATGTATTATGATCAGTCCTGGGGATATAACGGGGCATCTACCATAAATCCTGAAATAAAGAACTATACTGCATCAGCTGCACCTTTGTCCGGCGGCAAAGGCACAGGAGAAAGTATTCTTCAAGCGGCAACTCTAGTATTAATGGATAACGGCGAAGCTCAGAAACAGGCTCTTAGTCTCCTCGTGGAATATCTGGTTTCACCTGAAGTACTAAATGACTTCTTGGCTATTACCCCGGCATATCCTGCCAGACAGTCAATGAAGGATCTGAAAGTAGTAGCTGAAAGTGAAATATTGAAAGGTGCAAAAGATTCACTTGGTAAAACAATGCCTTCCGCATTCGTTCCGGCTTTAAGTGACATAAACCTTGAGCTGTGTACACTGGCTCAATCAATAACAGTAGGCGGCAAGGATGTAGATAAGGCTATAGCAGACTTTAAAACCGCAGCCCAGGCTTTACTAGATTAATGTTTATTGTAAAAGCGGGATGTATATCCCGCTTTTACAATAATATACAAACACTTTTGCTTAGTAGAAATTAAAAGAAAGTTGATTGTTATGGTAAATAAGAGTATCGATACACCTCTAAGAAAAAAATTGATACCTATGAAAAGATCGACGGGGGATATAATTTTTTCATCCTTATTACTGCTTCCTGCGCTAATAATGACAATTGTTTTTATAATAGTCCCTATAATCGATTCAGTAATTAAAAGTTTCTTGGACTTCAGGATAAAGAATATTATATCAGGCCAACCCGGAAAGTGGAATAATTTTGGAAATTATATCAAGCTTTTTCAAAGTGAAAAGCTTATGGGAGCAATTATAGCAACTTTTAGCTTTGTTATTTTTGTTGTTATATTGCAATTTATTTTTGGCATGATTTTATCATTAATATTGAACTCAAATGTTAAGTTTGCAAGATTCATCAGAAGTATCATGATGACTCCATGGGTTGTGCCCACGATAATTTCCGCTCTTATATGGATGTGGATGTTTCAACCTCAATATGGTTTAGTTAAGTTTCTCGTTAGCGCGTTATCAGGAGGAGCGGTGAGCGATTTTGCAATGCTTAATAATCCGTCAACTGCACTCATGGGAATAGGTATTGCTGCATTATGGAAACAGATACCTCTTACGACCTTATTGCTGCTTGCAGGGCTTCAAAACGTACCCGAGGATATGTTGGAAGCAGCCACTATTGATGGCGCAGGGAAGACGAGACGGTTCTTCAACATAATATTACCTTATTTGAAAAGTGTAATAAAGATTGTTATATCAATGGCCATAATAGCTAACTTCAAACAATTTCCATTGATTTGGACAATGACGGGTGGAGGACCTGATAATTCCACTACAACCCTTGCAGTATTGAGTTACCGTGAGGCGTTTGTTTCTAACAATCTTGGCTCAGGTGCTGCGGTTACTACCATTTGGATGTTACTGATGATAGTAGTAATTTTCATATACAATAAGCTTTTGGGCTCAACAGATATGGATTAAGGGGAGGTGATAAGAATGAAAAATAAGTTTTTTCCAAACCTCCTGAAATATATAGTTTTAACATTAATACTTGTTTTTTTGCTTTTCCCGATTTATTGGGTGCTTATAACATCATTTAAGAGTAATATGGAAGCTTATAGATTTCCGCCTTCATTTTTTCCGCTTGGCCCTACCTTAGATGCATATATAAAGCTGTTTGGAGTTAATAATGATTTTTTTGTATACTATAAAAACAACTTTATCGTTTCGGGAGTAACAGCATTAATAACTACTGTATTGGCTATTTTTTCAGGATATGCTTTATCGAGATTCAAATTTAGGTGGAACAAATGGGCAGTTGCTTTATTGCTTTCATCTCAAATGTTTCCAGTGGTCAGCAGGATGATTTCGCTATATGATTTACTTGGAGATATTAAGCTTATTAACACAATGAAGGGGTTGATTTTAGCCCTTATCGCAGATATGCTTCCGTTTACTGTTTTATTGATGGTGAGCTTTTTTGACGCTGTCCCCGGTGCTATTGAGGAAGCGGCATTTATTGATGGAGCATCTAGATGGCAAATATTATTTAGAATTGTAACGCCTCTTGTTAAACCGGGTATGCTAGCTGTGGGACTTTATGCATTTTTATCAACATGGGATGATTATCTCCATGGAGCTACATTAATTCAAACAGATTCATTGCGTACTTTATCCGCAGGAGTTGCGTTAAGATATTTAGGTGAGCTTTCCTATGATTGGTCGCTCATTAATACGATATCCATAATCGGCACTATTCCGATGGTTGCATTATTCTTCTTCTTCCAGAAATACATGATCAAGGGTTTAGTGGCAGGTGCAGTAAAAGGATAAAATACGGAACTATATTTTTTAGCAGAAAGGATAAAACAATGTTAGTCAACAACAGAGATACGTTGCTTTTAGCTCGTAAACTAGGATATGCAATACCTGCATTCAATACTCAGGGTGGCAACTATGATATTATTTGGTCCATTTGCAAGACGGCTGAAGAAATGCAGTCACCGGTAATTCTGGCTCATTATGTGTCTACCGGGGCATATTCAGGTGATGATTGGTTTGTACAAGTGGCAAATTGGTGTGCAAATAAGGTATCAGTACCTGTATCAATTCATTTGGACCACGGTGACACTCTTGACACTTGCATGAAGATGCTTAAGCTGGGTTTTACATCTATTATGATTGATGGTTCAACACTTCCTATTGAAGAAAATGCCACCTTAACAAACAGGGTGATTGAAGTATGCAGAAATGTTGATGTTCCGGTGGAAGCAGAGATTGGAGAGCTGTTACGTCTTGATGAAAAGGGCGCTGCTCTTAAAAATAAGAATACGGCAGATCCTGATCAGGTGAAGTATTTTTTAAGTCTTTGTCAACCCGATTCTCTTGCTATTGGTATAGGTAATGCCCATGGCTATTATGATGGAGAGCCTGATATTCAGCTTAATGTATTGGAAAAGGTAATAGAATTTACTGATATTCCCCTTGTTCTTCACGGCTGCACCGGTATGTCGGAGGATATAATTAAGCAAGCCATCAAGCTAGGTATAGCGAAAATAAACTTCGGCACAGAAATCAGGTATAAGTATGTTGAATATTACAGTGAAGGAATCCAGACCCTTAATCACCAGGGACACTCATGGAAGATTTCTCAATATGCATGTGACAAGTTGGGGAATGTCATAAGAAATATTATTAATTTAGCAGGTTCTGCCGGTAAAGCATGATAGCGCTTAATTAAGGCAAAAGTAAACAAAGGAAAGTAGGATTTGAATGAAAAAAATATTGAATGTTGGCTTTATTACTACTTTGTCCGGTCGTTGGCCTAGGGAGCTTCCTAATCAAAGGCTTGAGGATTATGGGAAATGGCTGGGTGAGAACCTTAGAGGGATTAACCTGGTTAAGGCAGAAGAGATTGTTAGCACTCCAGATGCTGTTAATGATACAATAAGAAAATTTAAACATGCCGAAGTTGATGTCCTAGTAATGCTTTATGGGGCTTTTACCGGAGATGATATATCAACTCGGTTGGCGGACGAATTAAAAATACCCATTATATTATGGGCACCATATGAGCCGCCTTTTGATAAGGATACACGGCTTTTTGCAAACGCACTTGTGGCTGCTACTATGAATGCTGCTTCCCTGCGTAGATTGGGACATACTTATTATGTGATTTATGGAAGCAAAGAGGATGAGAGGGCTGCAGAAAAACTTATCAACCTTATTAATGCCTATAACACAGTGAAAAAACTTAACGGGACACTTCTAGGACTGCTCGGTTATCGTCCGACAGCATTCTATAACTCAGCTTTTGATGAGGGACTAATTCGTAGAACCTTCGGAGTGCGGATGGAATCTACTGATCTCAAGGTAGTATTCGACAGGATGGAAAAGATATCTGAAGAAAAAGTGAAAGCTGATATGAAAACAGTATCAGATGAATTTGACATAAGTAATTTGCCCGAACAACACCTTGAAAATCATTCGAAGCTATACTTTGCTTTGCAGGAGATTATAAAAGAACAGGGATATGACTTTACCACAATAAAATGCTGGCCTGAGATGGGGCAGTTAAAAACCACACCCTGTGCTGTTATGGGAAGGTTGGCTGACAATGAAAATATGAATATTATATGCGAAGGCGATGTGGATGCCGGATTGGCGTTAATTGTACAGAACTATCTCACAGAACTTCCTGGTTTCATCACTGATATGATTAATATTGACGAAGAAGAAAACACTTTAACCTTCTGGCATTGCGGCAATGCCCCTTTATCATTGATGAACAGAAAGTATGATGTAACAATTAACAATCATCCTCTGGCAGGGCAGGGAACAGCCTTTTATGGTTCACTGAAACAAGGCAAAGTTACAATTGCACGTTTCTGCAATATTGACGGGGTATATAAATTATTCCTCTTACGTGGAGAAGCTATAGATTCACCACGCTATACCAAGGGGGTTATGGTGAATGTCAAAACAAAAGCTCCTGTTAGAGATATTATAGATAATATTATTAAAGAAGGAATACCTCATCACTACAGTATAGTATGGCAGGATGTGGCTGATGAAATGGTCGCAGTTGCAAACCTGCTAGGTATTGAGGTTCTAGAGTTTTAAGAAATACTATCCCCGAAAAAGAACATTGAAAAATTAAGAGAAAGTATGAAGGTATGAAATGGATTTGTTTTTTGTAGCTGCAATCGCCATAGCAGGCAGCTTTACGCAGTCTATCAGTGGATTTGGTTTTGCAATTATTGTTATGGCCTTATGGCCATTGGTAATCCCTTTACATTCGGCAGTGATAGTTGAAGTAATTACAGCATTTGTGATGGTATCCTATATCTCTTTTAAGCTATTTAAACACATTAATTTTAAGTTATTGATCTATCCTTTGATTACATCATTTATTACCAGCACGCTTGGTGTTGCGACTTTGATGTCTAGCGCGGAAAACTTATTACGCCGTATTTTAGGGGGAGTACTAATAATACTAGCTGCATACTTCCTTTTTTACAGTGATAAAATAAAAATCAAACCCTCGATAATCAATGGACTTATTGCCGGAGGTATAAGCGGCTTCTTCGCTGGTTTAATGAGTATTGGAGGACCACCAATTGCAGCGTATTTCTTATCAGTAACAGATGATAAGATGGAGTATAATGCAACATTGCAATTCTATTTTTTTCTCTCTTCGGTATATCTTTTTTTCATTCATCTTTTATTGGGGAATATAACCGGTGAAGTGGTTAAATACAGCTTTGTAGGAATCATAGGAGTTGCAGTTGGGACAATCGTAGGATTAAAATTGTTCAAAAAGCTTTCGCTAAATATTATTAAAAAAATAGTATATATTTTTATGATGATTGTAGGATTATTTATGCTTACAAAGGTTTAAACAAGATAATTTTGTGGAGAGGATGTTTTTATGAAGAAGAACAGCAGTTTAACCTATAAGGAAATATATGCCCAACCTGAATCATTTAAAGGTATTAACGATACCCTTGATGAGATTTACAGAGTTTTGGATAAAGTATTTGACAAAAATAATCAGTATGATGAACTAATATTCACCGGCTGCGGGACATCGCTTTATTTAGCTCAGAGTGCCGCTCATGCATTTTCATCCTATACCGGTATTTCTGCCAAAGCGGTACCCTGCTCAGAACTGTACTTCTTTCCTGAGGTTTTTGTTAAGGATAAGGAAGTATTAGTTCTACCTATCACTAGGAAAAGCTATACAACTGAGGTTAGAATGGCAATTGATAAGGTTAGAACTTATCCCGGTGTAAAAACTCTCGCCATTACCTGTGATCCCGACAGTAAAATATACAATGATTATGTAATTCTTTCACCGGTGTCTTCCGAGGACAGTGTTATTATGACACGTTCCTTTACCAGTATGGTATATCTTGCTGTTATTATGGCCATGTATGTTGCCGGAAAGAATGATGAGATTCATGCTATGGCAAATTATGACAAAATGGCTCAAGAGTTGCTTACCACAATGGACGAGATGGCCAAGAAAATAATTGAAGAGAATCCTAACCTTAATCTTTTTATCACTTTGGGGCAAGGTGTATATTATGGGATTGCCAACGAGTGTATGAATAAGATGAAGGAAATGGGTATAACCAATTCGGAAGCTTATTATAGCCTTGAATACCGACATGGTCCGATGAGTCTTGTAGATAAAAATACCCTTATATTAACTCTGGCTAATTCAAAATCAATAGAATACGACGCTAAGCTTTTATCGCAAATGAAGAGTTTTGGCGCTGTGACTGCCGTTGTGGGCAAGGATGTAAGTAAGAGTATGAAAGAAGCAGATTATATACTGGATCTTTCATATGATTATAACGATATGCAGTATGCTGCGTTGATTGGATTTATAGGTCAGTTCTTGGGTTATTATATAGCTGAAAAGAAAAATATTGATGCGGACACTCCCAGAAACCTCTCTCAAGCTATAGTGTTATAATTACAAAGTTAGAAAGTTGCCTTCGCAGTAGCAAGGCAACTTTCTAAAATTCCACTTTAAAGAGTTTACTATTTACGATAAACTATATTACCGCTAACTATTGTGGTATCCACATCAAGATTATCATCCAGAAGAACAATATCGGCGTCTTTTCCAACATTTATTGTTCCTTTTTGATTATTAATATTCATGGCAGATGCGGGGTTTATGGTAAGAAGCGGAATAAGCTCCTCCAGATTTCTGCCGGTAAACTCCATCAGATTTTTAAGGGCCTTAATCATTGTAAGTGTACTGCCTGCACGGGTTCCATCACTAACCAGTTTAGCGTCTCCGCCTGTTACTCTTACTTTATTTACACCGAGATAATATTCACCATCGGGTAATCCTGTTGCTACGATACTGTCGGTAACTGCAACAACTCTGTTGAGACCTTTGGTTTTTATTAAAAGTCTGACGACTCCGGGATGCAAATGTCTTCCATCACAGATAGCTTCACAAAAAACGTCACTTTCCAGAGCTGCTCCTGCTATTGCGGGAAAATGTTGATGCAGGAGCTTCATTCCGTTAAATGTATGGGTTACACAGGAGACACCATTATTTATTGCGGTCATGGAAGTATCATAATCGGCACCGGAATGGCCGATAGCAACTACTGTTCCGAGCTTTTTCATTTCCTTGATAAGCTCCAATACTCCTTCAACTTCCGGGGAAACGGTGACAAATTTTATTGTTCCCTCAGCTGCGTCATAATATTTTTTAAACAAATCAAAATCACCTTTTTTTAACAGATGTTCAGCCATAGAGCCCCTAAACTGTGGATCTAAAAATGGCCCTTCTAAATGGGTTCCCAGTAGTTGAGCTCCGTCAACTCCGTTATTAGGTTCCTTAATTGCATCTTTAATCTGTTCGATACACCACAGTGTATTTTCCTCAGTATCAGTGACAATTGAAGCCATCCAGCCTGTTGTACCCTGTGAGGCAAAGAAGGCGCTTATTTTTGCGATGTCTCGGACTTTAGCATGATTGATGTCCACACCATTTGCCCCATGGGTGTGTATGTCAATAAAACCGGGGATAACACGCTTCCCTGAAGCATCCAGTTCCGGTAATTGACTTAAATTATTATCCATTAGTGAAAGTATTTTTCCATCTCTTATTGTGATATTTACTTTTTTGAAAGAACCATCAGTAAAAACTGTACCATTCTTAATAAATAAATCCATATTAATCAATCTTCCTTTTATATGTGATAACATGCTATACCTAAACTAAAGGTATATCTTTAATATATCATAATTGGTAGGTAAATCCTGTTTAATAATAGACAAACGTTTGTATATTTGTCAGAATCAATAGTATATATATCCGAATAACTATAAAATTATGTAAAACGTTTGCCCTGATGAAACGTGACTATACCTTTATTAGCGATTATAATGTAATTAATAGATTTTTTTCGCAATTAATTAAGATTTGGTGCAAAATTGGGGAAGATACTGCAATGAGTATTTTTAAAGTTTTTTTATCTTTTTTAAAGATTGGGATAATTGGGTTTGGAGGAGGAAGCGCTTTAATTCCTGTAGTGGAAAAAGAAATAGTACAGGACCAAAAGGCGATGACCGACGCTGATTATCTTAAGCATACCGTTGTTGCTAATATAACACCCGGAGCATTGCCTGTAAAGCTGGGGGCGACTTGCGGATATCAATTAAACAGCATAGGAGGAGCCCTTGCAGGTTCTTATGCCGTTGCATTTCCGGGGGTTTTGTTTACGGTGGCTTTTATGGCCCTGTTTTCAATTCTGGGAGGGGATATAATCAACTATTTCAACTTTGCTGCGGTTGGGATTACATCCTTTATAGTATTTCTGTTGTTAAGCTATGTCATTAAAACTGTGAGGATAGGCGACAAGAAGATTAACCTGATATTGTGTTTGACTGCTTTTGCTTTAACTGGGGGAAAAGAAATCAGGGAGATATTAAGTCAACTTTTTAATCTCGATATAAAGTTACTTGGAACACCTCTTTTTGATATATCTACCATCGATCTCATTATAATATCGTTTTTTGTAATCCTTCTATTGGAGAAATTAAAGTCTGAACAAGAACTGTATATAGTCTTGGGGCTGAGCCTTTTATATGCTTTTATAGCAGGAAAAACAGGCAAACTTTTAGGACTTGCAGGATATAAAAGTGTTTTATTAATTGTGATGTTCTTGTTGGTAGTTTTATTTTTTGCATTAAGACCGAATAAAAACAAGAATAAGGGTAATCTTGTAATCAGCAAAGATACTATAGTAGTAATTGCACTTTTTTTAGTGATACCAATCCTTATTGGTGTATTGGTTAAATTTGCATTCTTTACGTCATCGGACGAAAATATTTTTGGATTTTTGGTTAATATTGCTTCATCCACGGTTACATCTTTTGGTGGTGGTGAGGCATATATTTCGGTGGCTGACGGAATCTTTGTTCAGGGGGGCTTTATTGAACCGGATAAGTTCTACACAAGGCTTGTACCGGTTGCCAACTCACTACCGGGGCCAATATTAGTTAAGGTAGCAGCAGGTATAGGCTATCTTTATGGTGAACAGGCAGGCGGAGCATTGGCAGGCTGGGCGGTTGCCGTTACTTCAAGCGTACTGGCTATTGGTTCGTGCAGTGCAATTGCAATATTAGTCATGAGCCTATATGACAGTGTTAAACAATGGGAATTTATATCAAATCTAAAGAAATATATACTTCCGGTTATTTGTGGAATGCTTCTTTCAACATCCGGTTCTATGATTTTTGAAAGCATGAAAATAACAGGTGGGGAAGGAATTCCGGGGTTGATTTCGTTGCCCGCAATTTTCATACTTATATTTGGTGTTTACTTCCTGCATAAGAAATTTCATCTCCACGATGTATTACTGCTTTTATTATCTGCCGCTGTAAGTCTCGGAGTTCTTTTGCTGTAGATTTGTAATGTGAATATGAAAAATAAAAGACAGGAGGGCTATCCCTCCTGTCTAATAACCTCAGTTTCAATCCAATTATTAATGAAATGAATCCCGTGGGAAAATAGTGGTGTTTAAGCCTGGAAATCTTGGAATATCATTTGGAGATAATGTGTATTCCTTAACTATAGGCACTCCATCTTTAACCAAATTGGGAGAAGATTTTTTCATCTCTGAGACCATTATGTTTTTTAGATGTTCTTTAATTTGAGCGTATTCTTTTTTATCTGCCAAGTTTAATCTTTCATATGGATCATTTGCTAAATTAAACATGAGCTCGGTTCCTCCTAAGGAAGTCCATAAATATTTCCATTCCTTATCTATAACCGCAAAGTAGATATCAGCATAATTGCCATAAAAAGATTGCTCCTGACCATTTTCAAGGTATTCTAACATATTGTTGCCCTCTATATCTTCAGGGCATTCCAAACCGCATAAAGACAGAATTGTGGGCATCACATCGGCAAGGGTCACAATTTTATCACAACGGACCCCTGAATACTTCTCATGGGATTCACCAAATTTAGCAGGTGGTTTTATAATCATGGGAATATGTGCAGAGCCTTCTAAAAATACGCTTTTAGCACCCATTTTATGATCTCCCAGCATTTCTCCATGATCTGAAGTGAAAATAATCCAGGTGTTTTCCATTAAATTTAACTCGCGCATTCTGGCAAACAGTAATCCGAGATTATAGTCTAATTGCGTTATACATGCATAGTATGCACGTTTTATTTGCATCAACTGATGCTCGGACATCCTTTGTATATTGTTAAGTCTATAAGTAAGCTCATAATAAGCATTGGGATGCTTATCTATTTCTTTTGACCAGTCTCCGGTAACAGGCTGAGAAAGCGGAGCATCACGATATAGCTCCCAGTATGACAAATTTGGATCTAGCGGAGGGTGTGGTTTTGGAAAGCTTGTCCACAGGAAAAACGGCCGTGTGGGATCACGATTTTCAATAAAGTCTATTGATTTATCAACAATCCAGTGAGTGAGGGTATCTTTTTCATCAATGGCGTTAATATAAGGCTCCATTTCATTTTCCCCGACGCCGTGGGTGCGGGTGGAGCTTTTTCCGTATTTACGCATTTCGTTAAAATAGTCCATGGGCAGATCGGCGTGTTCTATTCCATAATAAGTGCGCATTGGGTAAAAATGAAGCTTTCCTTCGGCTCTTGTTTGATATCCATTTTTACATAAAATACTTGGAAAAGTTTGATTTTCGGCCATGGGGAGCTTATTGTTGTGATTATCTAATAATCCATGACTGTAAGCCGGTTTACCTGTCATTATAGTGGCTCTTGCGGGCATACAGACCGGACAGTCAGAATAGCTACGGGTAAAAGATATTCCCTCATCAACAAGCCAGTTAAGATGGGGCGTATAAATCTCATTGTTCCCAAGGGCGGCAATGGTGTCAAATCGCTGCTGGTCTGTAGTTATTAGCAAGATATTTGGTTTTTCCATGTTGTACCTCCATAAATTACTTTTGCTGATTTTTTTTATTTGGTTTATATATTGGAAGGGCTATAATAAACACTGTTCCTTCGCCTAAGGTGCTTTCTAAATATACTTTCCCAAAATGATATTTAGCAATCTGTTTAACATAGGAAAGGCCGATTCCCCAGTTATAATTTGAATTTTTATTTGTGTAAAATGGCTCGAAAACTTTTTTTAGTTTATCTTTTTCTATTCCTATACCGTTGTCCTCAATTCTGATTGCACACCACTGATGCTCTGCCTTTAGTATAATATTAATCAAACCATTATTAGATCGCACACTTGATTTTATAGCGCTTATAGAATTATTTATAACATTGTATAATGCTTCGCTAAGGTACTGCTTATCAGCGAGAACGAGAGAATCTTTTTCTATTAAAATATTATACTGAATATTATCAAATTGATTTTCAACCTTCTTTAATGTGGCATCAACTATTTCAGATAGATGACATGGAATCAGACTCATGGCATTGTTACGGAACATTTGATACAGCTTCTCAATCCTTGTAGTCATGTTTTCATTAATTGAGGTAAGTTCTTGAATATATCTACCGGAATCATCGGTATCCTTAAGTTTTGAATCATATATTTGACTTAATTTTTGCAGAATAATCTTCTCAGAGAAAAGCTGATTTTTAATACCGTGAATAAAAACCTGAGTGCCTAAATTAGCAGTGTTCATTTGTCTTTCCAGAGAGATATTTTCTTTATGTTCTTCTTTACTCACACTGGCATAGCGAAAGAGAGCAAATAATCCTGTTATAATGAAAAAGGAAAAAAGCCCCAACACTATATACCAGGCAAAAATGGAAAACCGAAGTCGGTATATTTTAAAACCTATATTTAATACAGTGTATTTAGAATAATACATCATATTCATGGGGTTTACCTGGCAGAAGATAATAAAATACAGTATCATATTGCCTACAAAAATGGTAATGCTTCGTAACTGTTTTTTTACCCAGCGGATATTGTTATCAAAATACTCCCTGAGCATAAAAATAATTGAAATAGATAGATATGCGATCAAATAGACGTTACCTAACAGCATAAGAAAATCTTGACCCTCAGTATTTAATTTATATAGAATAACCGGGTCGGTGGCAATAGAGTGGCATAAAGGTATTAATGCGGTAAAAAACAGTAGTTTGTAATGTTTTTGCAATTGGCCGCTGATAAAAAGAGAAAAAATCATTACGAAGTATAGAAAAATATTTCGTCCCCAGGTCAACAAACGGGTAATATCGTTAATTGTTATTATAGCACTTTGAATATAATGCTGAAATCTGGGTGTAAGAAAAAAGAAGATCTGCTCTTTCTCAATTAAGCCACCCATTTTAGCGTAGTAAAACATAAGACCGATATTTGACATTATAAAACCTATAAAAAGCCCACTGAGCCAAATCGATTCTGCGCTTCGCTTATTAATAACAAATACAAAAAGGGAAATAATCATTAATATAAGAGCTAAAATAATCAACTAAGTTCACCTTTTTCGCTTATACAAGCCCAACTTGCTTTATATTTATCCTTCTATATAAATCGGAGAGATAAACGCACAACTTCCGTTGGTTTGATACACCTCAGCATGATAAAAATCACAATCCTGATCCTTCTTTGTATCTACCCAGTTTAACTTTATATCAAACATAGACTCAGGAACAGCGCGATGTATCTTAAATGACTGTGAATTATAAGGCTTTAGTGGATGGACAAGATTGTGTTCCAATAGTTGTGAAATAGTAAGAGAAAAATTTTCCCCGTTTATAGTACCGACAAGTTCAGTATCCAAATCTCCCGATATCTCCAAGATGATTGCCGAAGTAGAAGGATGAAGTGTGGATATGTTTTTCACTGTCTGACAGATCCATTCTGTTTTATTCTCACACTGCATCAAGATGCGGTTGTCCATAAGATTAACATCTTTGTCTGCTGAGATATCTTTAGATGGTGCAAGAATACTTTGTCCTCGGAAGCATTTTTCTATATCGACAATAGAACCTTTCATAACATTTATAGAGCCGTTCCAGGTGAATAAATCCTTGTTATTGCCCCAGCCCATCTCTATGCGAACCTTGTATCGCCCTTTTGAATTTATTTGATCAAGATTTTCACCATTGATAATTCTAATAGGCTTAAGGTTTTTATAGACAACTATTTTGTCGATAAAATGGCTGGCTTTAACGCGAAGCATAATTTCCCTTTTTAATGCTCCTCCCCGAATTGAGGAGCCAAAAGGAGCTCCGTTAATAGTAAAGTCGCAATAAATGCGATCTCCGGTTACAGCATATGTCTGCCCTGAGCATATTGCGTTAAAAATACTATTTCTGGTTTTTTCTTCACAGAGAACCGCTAGTTTGCCATCTCCATAAGAACCTGGATATCCAGCATGATGATCGGTAGAAGCTACAAAACTAAAACGATGTCCCTGTCTGAGCCCTTCGTAAACCGTGTTGCGTGAGTCCCGGGCACCCATATTATGATAATAAGGATAGGGAGCTTTGTCATTCATTGAACAGCCGTGTTTAGAGTATACTTCTACAACAGGACTAATTGTGTTATCAAAATTCTGCCAGTCTATTCCTCTATAACCCGGTGCATAGGCAATATGATGTGGAATCATAACCGCATTATGTCCTTTAAGCTTCTCAATGAGTTTTTTCGGACTATCAGCATAAATTAAGTCTATATCACAGTCAGGGGAGACTAAGTGGTAGTCTCCTAATGCACTGCCATGCATCTCATAGCTTAAGAAGGTAACAAATTCTCTATCAGAATTGAAATTGTTTATTATATTACGAACATTCTCCCAATTTTCTTTAAGCTTATTAAACCCAGTTTTGTGAAATGATATTAAAAACTCTGTTTCGGGGTTCTTATCGGGCATATCAGGCCACATTGCATGCCCTGTTATGGCGCAAAAATCTAAATGATCTTTGGCTCGGTTTAAGGCGTTTTCCAGACTTCCAAAGCCATAAGTAATATCACAGTGATTATGAATATCTCCCCAAAATAGTTTCATTTTTTAGCTCCAATATTCTTTATATTTTTAGTTTCATTTAATAAGAATATAACTTACTTTACAAGTATGATTTTTTATACTCCTATTTTGACCTTAATAATAAAAAGTATGAAAAAAGTTAATACTTAAAATTGTTTACTGCCGTTGATAAAATTAAGCTAAGCTAAAAAACCTTATACTGACGTCGTAAATAATTCGTTAAATTACATAAGGAGGTAATAAATTTGAACACTAAGAAAAATTCTTTTAAAATTGGTGTGCCAAGTGTAGTATATTCATTAATATCGTTGGCTGCAGCAGTTTTATTATGGATATTAATATCCAGTACAAAAGCTAATGTAGTGTTTGCTGCACCATCAGAAGTGTTTTCTGCTCTGGTGAAATTATATGAGTCAGGTAAGCTGTTTGCTCATATAAAAGCCAGTCTTTCAAGGTCCCTGACAGGATTTGTATTGGCATTTATATGTGCACTTCCTGTGGCCTTTTTACTCGGTTGGTATAAACCGTTACAATTAATTTTTTATCCATGGATAAAATTTGTTAAAAGCATCCCGCCTATTTCGTACATATCACTTGTAATTGTTGCGCAAGGGGTTGGGGAAGAGGCAAAAGTGACGGTTATCTTTATCGGTTCATTCCTGGTCATGGTCATAAATATTTTCCAAGGTGTGCAAAACGTTGATGTAACCATGATAAAGGCCGCTAGAGTACTTGGAGCAAATGATTTCGTTATTTTTAAAAAGGTTGTTATCCCAGCTTCGCTTCCGTTTATTCTTGTGGGTATGAGACTAGGACTTGCATCATCACTAACCACCCTTATTGCCGCAGAATTAACCGGTGCTCAGCTTGGACTTGGCCAGATGATTCAAGAAGCCAGCATGTACTTTAGAATGGATGTAGTACTAATGGGAATAATTTTAATCGGTGTTTTCGGCACAATTCTTGACCAAATAGTATCGTTCTTAGAAAGGAGGCTGACAGCATGGCAGGAAACAAGGACAGTGTAAATATAAATAATAATTCACCAAAAGTTCAAATTAAGGATGTGAAGAAGACTTATCTTTCTAAGAGGGGAGATGTGGTAGCTCTTAATGGTTTTAATCTTGATATAAAAGAGAATGAATTTATATGTGTTGTTGGTCCTTCAGGGTGTGGGAAGTCCACAATGCTCAATATTTTAGCAGGATTAGATACGGCAACAAGCGGCGAAATCCTGATTGATGGAGAGCATGTTGTTGGCACAAATCCCGATCGCGGTGTGATTTTTCAACAATATGCGTTGTTTCCGTGGCTAACAGTTAAAAAGAATGTTGAGTTTGGATTAAAGCTTAAAAAGCTTAGCAAAAAAGAAGTTGAAGAAACTGCAATGCATTATATAAAGATGGTTGGATTGGAAGATTTTAAAAACTCTTATCCAAAGGAACTTTCGGGAGGTATGAAGCAACGTGTTGCGATCGCTCGTGCCTATGCAATGAAACCCAAGTTGTTACTGATGGATGAACCTTTCGGTGCATTGGATGCTCAGACCCGTACACAACTTCAGTCAGAGTTGCTTAAAACATGGGAAGAAGAACGCAGAACCTGTTTTTTCATAACACACGATGTGGAAGAAGCGGTTATGTTGGCTCAAAGAGTAGTTATAATGAGTGCTCGACCAGGACGAATTGTTGATATTGTTGATATTGACATTCCATATCCCCGTACACAGGAAACAAAGATGGAAGAAAGGTTCTTCCAACTGAAAAATAAGATTTGGTCACAGGTTTACAATGAATATCTGGAGCAACGCAAATAAAAGTGTTTATTTCCTCAAACATAATATGAGGACATAATAAATAAATGGAGGATGAAAAAATGCGTAAAATTATTAGTACAGTTCTGGCACTAGTTCTTGTATTGGCTTTATTAGCAGGTTGCGGAAAAACTGCACCTACACCGACGCCAAGCACTTCGGCCCCTGTCAACACAAGTGAACCAACAGGGACACCTGAACCAACTCCTACACCCGAACCTGTTAAGATTCGAGTTGCTCACCATGCAGGACTTTCGGGAAGTATAACAGCAGGTATTGATGTAGCAAAGAAGATTTTTGCAGAAGAAGGCCTTGATGTGGAATGGGTTCTGTTTACAGCAGGTCCTCCCGAAGTAGCAGCAATGGTTTCAGGTGATATTCAGTTTGGATACCTTGGACACGGAGCGCACACACTCGCAGCAGAGGGCAAAATTGATGTAATTTCACTTTCTCATTTAGGAAACTCAGAAAAAATATTTGTTCGCAAAGATTCTGGAATTAATAAAATTGAAGACTTAAAGGGTAAAGTTGTTGCTACCCAGCTTGGAACATCGGGTGAAGTAATACTTAATATGGCCCTGGCCTCTGTCGGCTTAACAAAGGATGATGTAAAAGTTATGAATATGGATATGTCAGGAGCTGTAACAGCATTTATTGCTGATAAAGTAGATGCCATAGCTTGCTGGGATATTCACGCAACAAATGTTGTTGACAACGTAGGATTAGATAATTTAAATCTTATTGCAAAAACAAGTGACTTTGCTGACGAAGCAGCTTTCCCTGGAAGCTGGATTGTGACACCCGAATATGCCGAGAAGAACGAAGACGTTGTAATTCGCTTTATTCGCGGACTTTACAGGACCTATGACTACAGAGCTGCAAATTTAGATGAATCTATCAAATTTGCTGCTGAATTTAGAGATACAGATTATGAAACATTCAATAAGACAAGAGATGACTTTACACCGTTTAATTCAGATATGATAAAGACTATGATTAATGACGGAAGCCTCCTCAATATTTATAAGGTACAACTCGATTACTTCTTAAGAGAGGGCAAGCTTACTTCGGGGAATGTAAATGATTATGTCAGAATAGACCTCATGAAAAAAGCTCTTGAAAATTATACAAATCCTTACTAATTTTACTAACTGATATTAGGGCTGGAGTTTTAAAGCTAAGACTCCGGCCTTTTCCTCATTCAACTCTTATGTATGGTAGAATCTTTCTAATTATAAATCCTTGATGAAAGGTAGAAATCATTACTATGAATGTTATATATATTAATACCCATGATACCGGACGATATATACAACCCTACGGCTATCCTGTTGAAACCCCTAAGCTTATGGAGCTGGCAAAGGAGAGCACATTGTTTCGCAATGCCTATTGTGCGGCACCAACCTGTTCGCCAAGCCGTGCAGCTCTATTAACAGGAACTGCCCCTCATAGTTGCGGAATGTTGGGGCTGGCGCACAGAGGTTTTTACTTCCATGATTATAAACAGCACCTGGCACATATGCTTTCAAATAACGGTTTTGAAACTGTGCTCTGTGGAATACAACATGAAGCCCAGGATGTATCGGTATTGGGATATCGGAGGATTCTGGATGACCAGAATTATTCAATGGGAAAGTTCAAGAATGATTGGAGAACTTTTGATATTAACAATGCTGAAAAAGTAGCGAATTTTATATGCGAGGACCACAGTAGTCCCTTTTTCCTTTCATTTGGTATGTTCAGTACCCACAGAGATTTTCCTGAGCCTTCTGAATTGGTTAATCCGGATTATGTAATGCCACCGGCAACTGTGTTTGATAACCCTGATAATCGTTTGGATATGGCAGGGTTTTTGACAATGGCTAATACCGCAGATACCTGTGTTGGCATAGTGATGAAAGCCCTGAAAGAAAGCGGCCTTGAGGATGATACGATAGTCATTTTTACTACCGATCATGGCATTGCTTTTCCAAGAATGAAGTGTAGCCTTTATGATACGGGAATAGGTGTTGCTCTGATGATAAAATATCCTGGCAATAAGCTAAAGGGGAAGGTGTCGGATGCTCTGGTTTCCCATGTGGATATTATTCCCACAATATTTGAATTGTGCGGAATCAAGCAAGAAGATTATTTTCAAGGGGTATCACTAATTCCATTGATGGAGGGGAAGAACAACAAGGTAAGAAATCAAATATTTGCCGAGGTTTCCTATCATGTGGCATATGAACCTATGCGCTGTATTCGTACAGAGAGGTACAAATTGATACAATACTTTGGAGGTTATGAAAGATTCATGCCATCTAATACTGATAATAGCCCATATAAGAATATGATGATTAATGAGGGCTTCTTCAATCGTACCAGAACACAAGTAATGCTGTTTGATTTATATTTAGATCCTCTTGAAAGAATCAATGTGGCTGAGGAATCCGATTATCAAAATATTCTAAAGGATTTATCAAATAAGTTGTATAATTGGATGGAGGAAACTAATGATCCATTATGTAAGGGAAAGATAATCCCCCCTGAAGGGGCATTAGTGAATTTCCCTGACAGTCTTACTTATGCTGAAAAAGTGTTCATTAGTGACTGGGAGGACTTGGTGTGACTTCAAAAATACGAGTTTTAATTGCAGAGGATTTTGAAATAATCCGTAAGGAGTTTGTCGGCATTATTAACGGTAATGAAGATATGAGAATAGTCGGTGAGGCAAGTAGCGGAGAAGAAATTGTTGACTTAGCGAGGCGTATACCGACTGATATTATCCTGATGGATATTGAGATGGAAAATACCTATTCAGGTATTAAAGCTGCTGAGAGAATTATAAATGAAAACATCAATTGTCAGATTATATTTCTCACAATACATGAAAATGAAGAAATAGTATTTTCAGCGCTTTCCACAGGTGCAGCGGACTACTTGATAAAAACAAGCCCACCTGAAGTTATTACCGAACATATCAGGAATGTTTTCAATGGGACCCCGCAATTAGAGTCAAAAATTCAAAATTTCATGCGTGCAGAATTTGCCCGTTTAAGGCGCTCTGAAAAAAGCCTGCTTTTTTTTATTACTCATTTAACTTCATTAACCAATGCGGAAAAAGAATTAGTACGCTTACTATTAGAAGATAAGAAAGTGGAAGAAATCGCAAAAATACGCACCGTAGAAGTGGTTACAATTAAGACGCAGATAAAAAGTCTACTCACTAAATTTGGTTGTCACAGAACTAAGGAAATTGTTAAAATGCTGCGTGATATGAAATTGGACAAATTGTTTCTAGACATGAGATAAAAATATATAAAAAAATATAATTAATGGAGAATCGAAATGAATCATTTGGAAGTAGATATAAGTAATGCAAAAGGCTTTTTACCCGAAACAGAACTGAAATCAATGAATAACAAAGCGGCCGCCTTATGTCGCAATATTATAGAAAATCATAATGAAGACAAAGAAATGAAGGGGTGGCTTATTCCCGGATGTACCCAAGCGGTAATGGAAAAAATGCAAGCTAAAGCAGAAGAAATAAGACGAAATGCTGATGTCTTTGTTCTTGTTGGAGTTGGTGGCTCAAATCAGGCAGCACGAGCTGTAATAAATGCTCTTCAAAAAGACGATAGTCCACGCATTATATATGCGGGCAATACCTTATCCTCAAACTATATCTCCAATATTATCGAAGAGATAAAGGATAAAAGTGTATATATAAATGTAATAGCCAAAAATTTTGCCACCTTGGAACCCGGCAGCCATTTTAGGATACTTAGAAATGAGTTGAAAAAGCGTTATTCCAAAGAAGAATTAGCTCGAAGAATAATCTTAACCGGAACTATAGGTTCGCGTTTAGATGAAATTGCCCGTGAAAATGATTATTTATTCCTACCTTTTCCCTACGATATTGGAGGCAGATATTCTGCTCTTTCTGCTGTTGGACTTTTTCCTATGATGGTTGCAGGATTGGATACTAATCTTCTTCTTAAGGGCGCTAATTTAATGAAAAATAGGATTTGGGAGCATCCTCAAGATAATCCTGCGGTTTCTTACGCTGCATATCGTAGCCTTGCCTATGAAAAAGGCTTTGAAATAGAGCTTCTTGCATCATTTGAACCACAGCTAGAATATTTCATTAAATGGTGGATACAGCTTTTCGGAGAGAGTGAAGGTAAGAATGAAAAAGGAATATTCCCTGCCGGGGTGGTCTATTCGGAAGATTTGCATTCTATGGGGCAATATTTGCAAGAAGGAAAAAGAAACTTAATAGAAACCTTTGTAAGAGTAGCGAATACAGCCAATTCAGTAATCATAGAACCCGACAAAGATTATAAGGATGGGTTTGACTATCTCGACGGGATGGATTTCCAAGAAATAAATAAAGTAGCCCAAAAGGCTACCATGGATGCACATACAAAGGGTGGAGTACCCTGTGTAGGAATCGATATTCCCAGCATTAATGAAGAGTCATTTGGTCAGCTTTTCTACTTATTTATGATGTCGTGTGCCATATCAGGAAAGTTGCAGAAAGTAGACCCATTTAACCAGGAGGGTGTGGAAGAATATAAAAGAAGTATGTTTAAGGCTTTAGGGCGTATTTAATACGCCCGTTGAGCCGCAATATTGTTTATTGTTAACAGTGCATCAGGATGATTCTGAACCAAGGTAACAGGGAAATTAGAAGATATCTCACCATAAGCGGCTTGACGGACAACTGCCCGGTGCCATTCTCTGAAGCAATAGAGGCGAATTTTTCGTGCGCTTAATATCTCCTTCATGCCGATGGTTACGCATTTCCGAGGCATAGCCACAATAGCACCGTTTAAATCCCCCACTGAATTTATAGTAATTGTTTCTCGGGAAATATCTAAAACACGAGTAGTCAACCTAGCGAATTCTTCGGGCTTAAGCTCAGGTTGCGGCTCGTTAAAGGCGACATGTCCATTGATCCCGATACCGCCAAACGTAATATCAACGCCACCTAATTCTTCTACCAGTTTGGGAATGTAGTCAAGCCTGTCCGGGTCAGGAAAAATCCTTTGTTCCTGTGGCATTAATAAATCGGGATCTATTTTATTGTATACATTTCTATTCATGAAGCCCCGGAAACTTAGAGGATGATCTATAGAAATCCATTTCAAATTATCATCCAAATACTCATCCATATTAATGAAAAAAACATTTTTAAGAGAAATTTTATTCTTGTTGACCAATCGTACAAAAATAGGATATTGCCCTACAGGGCCCACAGGACATATAAAAACAGTTCGTTTTTCTTCCTTCTTGTCGCTTAGAATCTGGTAAATCATTTCCATTGCCATTTCGTAGAATACTTCTCCCGAATCCCCCAACTTTAAAATGTTAATTTTAGAGTTGTTACCAAGTTCTTCAGCAGAAATCTGAAAGTATGAGTGGTTTTTCATGTTTTAGTCTCCTCGTTTAATATATTTGGAACAACTTTCCCTCTGAACTAATTTAAAGGGTATTTCGACTTTTACAGGTATATGATGCCCGCCTTCTATTCTATCTAGCAAAATCTTTAAAGCAAATCTTCCTAAGTCCTCCTTTGGTATATCAATACTGGTCAACATAGGTGAAACAAATTGGCACATTTCCACATTATCAATACTGATAATGGAAATCTCCTCAGGAGTTTTAATATTTGATTCATGTAATGCTTTCATAACTCCAATTGCAGTAATATCATTGGCGCAGAATATAGCACTTGGCCGTTCGAAAACTAAGTTTGCTATTTTTAAACCGCTATCATAGCCGCCTTTTATAGATTGAGTAGCATCAATAATGTAGTTTTTTACTATGGGAAGTTTTAATTTCAGCAGCATATCATAGTAACCTTTATAACGAGCTTCATTGGACATTTCACCAATATATCCGATGTTGGTGTGTCCAAGAGTATGAAGTTGTTCTACTGCCATCTGCGCAGCGGCGTAGCCATCACATATTATTTGGTCGCAACTATCATTCACCCTATTTAGCCCAGTATATACAATATTCTTAAATTTGCTGCGAAGCTTGGCCAATAAAGCTTTGGGGTACCTCCCCAGAAGTATTATTCCGTCTGGGTTAGATCGGACAATATCATCATAAGTGTTGTTTTTACCGAATTCTAAAGCAGAGAACACTCCTGTAACATTACATCCTCGTTTTATTGCTTCGTGCTCAATGCCTTGGAAGACTTGAGAAAAAAAAGGATCTGAAATACCTTCGGAGGTTCTGGCAAATATACAGGATATTGAATAAGTTTTGGGGGTTACGGCATTATTTTCTCCTTTTTTGAGATTCTGAGCTGTAACATTCGGAATATAATTAGTCTCACGAACAAGGCGCCAGATTTTATTTCTGGTTTCTAAGCTTGCCGAGTGTGTGTCATTTTTATTTATCACGCGTGATACTGTGGATACGGAAACGTTTGCTAACTTTGCAAGTTCTTTTAATGTCAAGCTACCACCCCTGTTTATGTATTTTAACATATACTATTATAGCAACAAGACAAAAATCAAGCAAACGTTTGCTCGAATTTTGTGAGTAAAAACTCCGATATATGGTACCATAAATATAGTAAGATACGTTGTTAATGAGGTATGCCAATGGATTATAAAGATATGTGTGAACGTCCTCTAAAGCTAAAATATACCAGAGTTCATCGGAACTATACCGGGGGATTGCTTTTGGAAAGATGGCAAAATAATGCTATGCCTTCAGATGGTAATAAACCCGAAGAATGGGTTGCTTCTACTATTGATGCGAGAACCGATGATTATATTGCCAATGAAGGCTTAAGTGCGATCGAATGTAAGGGCAATGATATTTTTCTGCGAGATATTATAAATATGTACCCCGAACAGCTTTTAGGAAAAGAGCATGTGAAAAATTACAATACAAACCCGGCCGTTCTGGTAAAAATGATTGATTCATGCTCCAGATTATATATACAGGTTCATCCAGACAGAGAGTTTGCCAGAAAGGCTTTTGGATCGGGGTTTGGAAAGACCGAAGCCTGGTATATATTAGGCGGCCGCATTATAGATGGCAAGGAGCCATATGTGCTATTAGGCTTCAAAGAAGGGGTAACAAAAGAAAAATGGATCGAGCTATTTGAAAAACAGGATGTTGAAGGAATGGTAAATTCTCTACATCGCTTTCCCGTAAAGCCCGGAGATGTTTTTTTTATTGAAAGTGGCGTACCACATGCAATTGGCTCAGGTTGCTTTCTTCTAGAGGTTCAGGAGCCTACGGATTATACATTTCGTGTTGAAAGATTTTCCCACGACCGAAGAGAATTACCTGAATTCTTTAATCATCAAGGTTTAGGATTTGAAAAAATGTTTGATTCTTTCCACTATGATGCTTATAGCCGGGAAGAGATTATAAATAAAATGTATCTAAAGCCGTCAATTGTTGATAAGCAAGATGGTGGCATCAAGACATCAATTATTTCATCTTCCCAAACAGATTTTTTTGCAATGGATAAACTTGAGGTTTCAGAACGCTTTATCACAAAAAAAAGTGAATCCTTTATAGCGGGAGTAGTTATATCCGGTACGGGAAAAATTGCTTGGCAAGACGGTGAAATGGAGATTAGACAGGCTGATGAGCTGTTTTTACCTGCATCATTAAAAGATCTTACATGGCAAAACACAGGGAATACTGCATTTGAAGTTATTTTATGTTCACCACCAAAAACAAAATCGAAATACACAGAATGGGAGAAATAAATGGATAAGCCTAATGTTATTGTTATAATGGCTGATCAACTCAAAGCTACAGCCCTTAAAGCATATGGGAATGAATTTTGTGATACTCCTTCATTAGAAAGTTTTGCTCAAAATGGGGTTGTTTTTAGAAATGCTTATACTCCACACCCTCTTTGTGTTCCGGCAAGAATATCTCTGTGGACATCCCAATATTCACATACCCATGGAGCAAGAAATAACGAAACACTTATGCCTAGAGATGCGATACACGCTTTTAAATTGTGGAAACAAGAGGGTTTTAGAACCGGGTTAATCGGTAAAAATCATTGTTTTGAACATGAGACAGACTTAAGTTTATTTGATGTTTGGTGTGAAATAAACCATTCAGGATTACCAAAGGGTTACCAAACCAAGGGAATGGATTGGGTTAGACCAATTGATTCTATTGAAAAAGCACATCATACAAGACGTAATATGCCTCAGCTGAGCTCACGACTTCATTGTGCCACTACCGAATATCCATTGGATGATTATTCAACACGCCTAATTGCAAGCCAGACAATAGAATTTTTGGAGGAGAATAAAAAGAACCCTTTTGCACTCTGGGTGTCTTTCCCAGATCCTCATCCGCCATATGAGGTACCAAAAAAATACATTGATATGTTTCCGCCCGAGAAAATTAAGCTTCCTCGATGGGATGAAGCGGAATTTGAAAAAGCCCCTGAGAGGAATAGGGTTCTTCATGAAATACTTGGTATAGAAAAAGAAAAAGCTGAGGATATTTATGAGGTAATAGGGACCTACTATGCCATGGTTCGTTTTATAGACGATGAAATAGGTAGAATTTTGAATTCCATTGAAGATTTAGGCCTGAAAGAAAGAACTATAGTGGTATTCTGCTCAGACCATGGTGATTTTATTGGTGAGCACATGATGATAAACAAGGGCGGTTTATTCTATGATTGCCTGACACGAATTCCTTTATTAGTTTCCTGGCCGGGGCATATTAAAGGGGGCCAGGTTGATGACAGCATGGTTAGCCTGATAGATGTTGTACCGACATTGTTTAGGCTTCAAGAAATCCAAATACCTTGGGGGATGCAAGGGGTTCCATTACCCACAATAACCGACACGAAACCTGCTGCAGCTGCATTTTCTGAATATGGTTCCGGGGGTCCGCCCTTTAAATTATCTGATTTGGAAAGATTGCCTAAACCTTATGGAAGGCACACATTGCTGGAAACCTTGAAATGGCGTGAAGCAGAAGGTAGAAGGAAAATGGTGCGAACTCATAAGTGGAAATATGTGTATGATCCTATGGGCGATAAGGATGAGTTATATAATCTGGAAAGTGACCCTTGGGAGTTGAAAAATGTAATAGATAATAAAGAAAACCGTGAAATTGTTGCGGAAATGAGGCTCATGCTGCTGGAATGGAGTATTAAAACCGAGGATACACATCCTGTTCCATTTGTTTGAGAGAAAAGGAGTCGTAAACAATATGAAATCAAACGTTCTTATAGTACATGGAGGAGCTCCTACGGCAGTTATTAATTCATCATTATTTGGTGCTGTTACAGAGGCCAAAAAATATGGTGATATAGATAAGGTTTACGCTGCTATGGGAGGCTCAAAAGGAATTCTTGATGAGAATTTTTTAGATTTAAAAAGTATAGATGAAAAAAATATGGAGATGCTACTCCAAACGCCGGCATCTGCTATAGGCACTTCCAGGTATGAGTTAAAGGCGTCAGACTATGAGAAAATGGCCCAAATAATTAAACGTAATAACATAAAGTATGTGTTATTTAACGGAGGCAACGGTACGATGGATACCTGCGGCAAGATATATGGTGCCTTGGGTGACAGCGGCATAAATGTTGTTGGGATTCCGAAGACTATTGATAATGATATTTCAATAACTGATCACTCGCCCGGCTTTGGTAGTGCTGCGCGCTATATTGCTGAGACTGTAAATGAAATTGCTCAGGATGTTAAGGCACTTCCTATACATGTATGTGTTATTGAGGCCCTAGGTAGGAATGCAGGGTGGATAACTGCTGCTTCAGCCCTCGCCAGAAAAAAAGAAGGTGATGCACCTCATCTTATTTACTTACCTGAAAGACCCTTTGATGAGGAAGAATTTCTTGATGATGTAAAAAAGTTATATGACAAGCTTGGCGGTGTTGTGGTAGTTGTAAGTGAAGGACTAAAGAATAAAGATGGGAAACCTATTGTAGAGCCAATTTTTGAGGTGGGAAGATCAGTTTATTATGGAGATGTGAGTTCTCATCTATCCAATCTGGTAATAAAACGTATGGGCATCAAGGCCAGAAGTGAGAAACCCGGTATCTGTGGGAGAGCCTCTGCTGCCTTTCAATCGACCGTGGATAGGGATGAAGCTGTTTTAGCTGGAAGTACAGCCATGAAAGCTGCATATGAAGGGAACACAGGTGTAATGGTAGGCTTTGAACGCATTCCAGGAAAAGAATATCAGATAAAGACCATACTGATTCCGATAAGCGAAGTTATGCTACATGAAAGGGTCATGCCCGAAAATTATATTAATGAACGGGGAAATGATGTGACCAAGGAGTATATAGAATGGTGTAGACCTCTAATAGGTCAAGGCGTAAGAGAATTTGTAAGTTTTTTATAAATGGAGGATAATAATATGAAATTTATTTTTCTTAATCTAAAACGTTTCGATATCCCAAAGGAATTAGGTGGAGTTAATAGCATTGCACCAATCAGAGAATGGGGAAGTTATATTGTTAAAAACACACAAGAACAACTGAAAAAGTACGATCGGAATGAAGTTGAATTTGTTATGTTTTTCCCTGAAGCCCATTTAGTCGGGGCTGCAAATGCATTAAGTGAAGATAGTTCGATAAGAATCGGCTGCCAGAGTGTTTATCGTGATGATACGGCTATTGGCGGTAATTTTGGAGCATTTACAACAAACAGAACTGCTAATGCCGCAAAGGCAATAGGATGCGGAGGCACAATAATAGGGCATTGTGAGGAGCGCCGGGACAAGCTGGGAATTATGGCCGAGGCAGGTGTAAGTGATACCGACGCAGTCAATCGTTTGCTCAATAAAGAAATTAAATGTGCTGTGAAGGCTGGATTAAAGGTTCTTTACTGCATAGGTGAAACCTCTGACGAACAGAAGGATTGGCAGAACACACTGAGAAGACAACTGGAAATAGGTCTTGAGGGAGTAGATAAAGACAGTGTGGTAATTGCCTACGAACCCGTATGGGCAATTGGTCCGGGCAAAACACCCCCTGACAAAGATTATATTCAGATGGTGGGACGTTTTGTAAAAGAAGTTACAAATGGGGCTCCTGTTGTTTATGGTGGCGGTTTAAAATCTGATAACGCTCAAATGCTTGCATCTATTCCTGAAATTGACGGAGGACTTATAGCTTTAACCAGATTCAGCGGTGATATAGGGTATTATCCCGAGGAGTATTTAGAAATAATACAAAAGTACATGAACAAGTAAAACAGAAAGGAAGCATTTGATATGAAATTGTCTTTTGAATATGGTCATGGCACCATGGATGCTAATTTACCGGATAATACCGATATATTTATTCCCGGAGAAACAGTGCCGGATCCTCCTTACATTGAGGACGTTTATACGGCTACTAAAGAGTCCATTTTAAATCCCATTGGTATGGAACCGTTGTCAAAGCTCGCCAAAAAAGGCTCGAAAGTAACCATTATATTTCCTGACAGAGTTAAGGGTGGGGAGCAGCCGACTTCTCATCGTAAAACAGCAATTCCCATAATTCTTGATGAGCTATATAAAGCCGGTGTGGAGAAAAAAGATATTCTTTTAATCTGTTCGAACGGATTACACAGCAAGAATACCAAACAGGAAATTTTTAATTTACTTGGCGAGGATATATTCAACCAGTTCTGGTATACCAAGCAGATTCTTAACCACGACAGCGAAGATTACGAGCACCTTATCGATTTGGGTACAACAAAGCGGGGAGACCCTGTTCTCATGAACAAATATGTTTATGATTCAGATGTGGCAATTCTAATTGGTCATACTCAGGGAAATCCTTACGGAGGTTATTCGGGAGGCTATAAGCATAGCGCTACCGGGATTACTCACTGGAGATCAATAGCATCTCACCATGTGCCGGAGGTAATGCATCGCGGAGACTTTACTCCTGTAAGCACCAATTCATTGATGAGAACGAAATTCGATGAAATAAGTATGCATATGGAAGAAAAGATGGGGAAGAAATTCTTCTGTTGTGATGCAGTTTTAGATACAAAATCAAGGCAGATTGCCATATTCAGCGGATATGCGAAAGAAATGCAGCCATTGGCCTGGGAGGTTGCCGATAAACGTACCTATGTTCATTGGGCTGAAAAGAAATATGATGTTATGGTATTTGGAATGCCTCAATCTTTCCACTATGCGGACGGAATGGGGACTAATCCTATTATGATGATGCAGGCTATTTCAGCACAGGTAATTCGCCATAAAAGAATTATGAAAGAAAACTGCGTAATCATATGTTCATCTATTTGTAACGGCTACTTTCATGATGAGAAATTCACCGGATATCGTGAAGTATTTAATATGTTCCAGCATGATTACATGAACACTCTTGTTGATATGGACAGGTATGGTGAAATGTTTGCAACCAATGAAGAATATATCAGAAACTACCGTTTCGGCAATGGATTCCATCCATTCCATTCCTTCTCCATGATAAGCTGCGGACATATTGCAGAAATGAATACTTCAGCTATTTATATAGTAGGTGCTCAGGAACCCGGATTTGCGCGCACCATGGGATTAAAAACAAGAGCAACTTTTGAAGAAGCCCTTGAGGACGCAAAGAAAAAATATGTTGGTCCCAACCCTAACATTTTGGCGCTGCCAAAAACATTTAAGATGAGTGCTGTGCATCTTTGCATGAAGGATGAGAAAAAGGGTAATTACGGCGTTGATTGCTGCCATTCTAAATAGAAATTATCGAGATATATTTAGGGGGGTGTGAGCCGGCCTTGCTTTATGGCTTGATGCTATAAAGCTGGGCCGGCAAATACTTATATCGGCGAAGAATTCTATGTAATAAAAAAATATGTGTAAAGGAAGATAAAGAATATGTCAATAGTACCATTAAGACCTCTATTAGAGGCAACTTATAAATACGGGTTTGCACACGGGGCATTTAATGTAAATACAATTACTCAGGCCGAGGCGGTCATAGAAGTTCACGAAATGTTTCGTTCAGCTGCTATATTGCAAGGTGCCGATCTTGCTAACGCATTCATGGGTGGACGAGCAGATTTTATGAATGGTACCATTGAGGATAAAATAATTGGTGCCAGAAGAATAGCCAATGCAGTGAAGAAATTTGGAACTGATTCATCAATACCGGTTGTAATGCACCTGGATCATGGTAAAGATTTTGAATCGGTAAAAGCAGCTATTGACGGGGGGTATACTTCAGTTATGATTGACGGCTCACATCTTCCGTATAATGATAATGTTGAGCTTACCAGAGAAGTTGTCAAATATGCCCACGAAAGAGGTGTTACTGTAGAAGGTGAGCTCGGTGTTTTAGCAGGGGTAGAAGATGAAGTTTTTTCTGAGAAGTCAACATATACAAATCCTATGAAGGTATGCGAGTTCTTTCGGTCAACAGGAGTTGATTGCCTTGCTATATCTTATGGTACAAAACACGGTGCTGTAAAAGGAGATGCGGTTAAGATTCGCAAAGAAATTGCAATTGCTTCAATGGAAAACTTAAAGCATGAGGGGATTTTCGGTGTATTAGTCTCCCATGGCTCATCGACTGTTCCCGGATATATTGTTGATGAGATAAACGCAATGGGCGGAAATATTTCAAATGCTAATGGAATACCTATTGATCAATTAAAATCAGTTATTCCGTTTGGTGTTGGTAAGATAAATGTTGATACTGACATCAGGTTAGCCATAACTAGAAATATACGTGAGTATTTTACAAAGAACAAAGTTAAGCAAAATAGTCCTTCTATTGGTGCCGTGTGGGAATTAATGGAGAAGAAGCCCGAGCAATTTGATCCGCGAGTTTATCTTACGCCGATTATGAGCTTTCTTATTCTTGAAAATAATATTGTCGATAAGGATATTCAAGATATTGTTGATTGTATTAAAAGAGGCGTGAAGGAAGTTGTGGGCACTTTAATTGTTGAGTTTGGATCCTATGGACGTGCACCAAAAATCGAACAGATAAGTCTTGAAGAAATGGCTGACAGATATAAAAAAATGAAATAGGACCGGATAGATTAAGGCATTGAGAATGGAAGGGTAAATTATGATTTACACCATAGAAAATGATGTATTAAGGGTTCAAATAAACAGCGTTGGTGCTGAGCTTTGGTCTATCGAAGACAAAAGAGACGGTGCTGAACATTTATGGCAAGGCGACAAAGAATGTTGGCCAAGAAGAGCACCTGTACTGTTTCCCCATTGCGGAAGACTAAAAGAGAACCAATATACTCTCAAGGGTCAAAAATATAAGTCAGAATTACACGGGTTTGCCCGGGATTATAACCATAGCGTATTAGAGAGTAATGATACTTCCATCACCTTCTTATTCTCGGACAATAATGAAACCAGAGAAAAATATCCATATTATTTTCGCCTATATACAATTTTTAAACTTGAAAATGAAAAGCTCATCCAGGCTTTTGAGGTCGAAAATGTAAGCGATGAAGAAATGTATTTTAGTATAGGTTACCATACGGGATATATGATTCCTTTCGATGTAAAACATAGGCCTGAGGATTATAGTATCGTTTTCGAAACAGAGGAAACACCCGTTGAGGTTAAATGCAATGAATCCGGATTATTAAGCGGTGAAAAGAAAGTTTATTTTGAGAGGCAAAGAACCATTCCTTTAAATAATAAGTTGTTTATTAATGGTAGCTTAGCATTGGAAAATATAAAATCAAACCATGTGTCCATTATCGAAAATGATTCGGGAAAAGAGGTTCGCATAGGTATTGATGGATTCCCGGTTACTGTGTTATGGTCCATTCCTGGGGAAGTCAAATTTGTTTGTATAGAACCATGGTTTGGCTTGCCCGATTTGTATGATACTGACGGGGATTTTAGCAAGAAACCGTGTATTCAGGTACTTTCAAAAGGGAAGATTTTCTCATGCAAACAAATTATAGAGATCTTAAAGTAATCAGGAGACGCGGCACTAATTACTACCTTACTGTTAAAACTATATAATTCCTATTCTGTAAATCTCTTAATAAGCGAATCATGTGCAAGGTTTTCTAAAGTATCGTCAATAGGTGCAAGCCCTTGAAAATCAGGATATTTATTTAAAAGAGCCAACATTATCAAATGATCGGCAAGGGCGGGGTTTTTTGGCAACAGGCTGCCATGGGAATAGGAACAGAATGTGTTTTTATAAACAGCCCCCTCAAAGCCATCCTCACCATTATTACCGAAGCCTTTAATAACTTTGCCTAATGGCTTCACACCTTCACCTAAATAGGTTTTTCCAGAGTGATTCTCAAATCCTACAACATAGCCGGTATTATTATTAGCTTTAAGAAAATCAACCTCATAAACAAGGTTACCTATTAGGCGGGTCTCCCCTCCGTGGGTCCACAAATTAAGAGCACCGATACATTCTATATCGTTTCCTGTATGGGTTCTATAGTATTTGCCAAGGAGCTGAAAGCCTCCACAAATACCAAGAAAAACCTTTCCTGCCTCAACGGCTTCAATAATGCTCTGGCGCTTACCATTCATTAAATCATCCTGAAGTATGACCTGCTCATAGTCTTGGCCGCCGCCCATGAATATAATGTCATAATCATCGGAGCGGAAGGTATCATTAATAGATATGTCATGTACTTTGACTTCAATATCACGCCATTGACAACGTTTAGAGAGGCTTATTATATTTCCCCTGTCACCATATAGATTCAATAAATCAGGATAAAGATGACATATGTTTAACTCGTACATAATGAATATATTCCCTTCTAATGTATAAACAATATACTATTCCCAGAATTCTTTCAGATTATATTTCTCTTTAAGGAATTTACGAATATCAAGCATAGCGGTATATGTGGGAAGCAGATAGAGGGTCTCATTTTTCTCTGAAGACTCGACCATTTTACTTATCAACTTATCATTTTCATGCTCAATAATGATGTTTTCGGGTGGAATACCGGCATATTTCAACCTTACTGCCATATCCTCGGCACGGATACCCGAAACAAAAAACCTACGGACCTTGTTCATCATAAATGACAAAATCTCAAAATCCACATCCCAGAGCCATGATATATCGGTGCCGTCAGCCAGCTTATCATTTATTACAAGTGAAACCACACAATTATCGTTTTGAGTCAGCAGGTATTTAAGCACTTGATTGAACCCTGTGGGGTTCTTAACCAGAATCATTCTAAGGTTACGCTCTTCCACTTCAAGGGATTCCATTCTTCCAAAACCGCATTCAAAGCCTTCTAAAACATGGACTATATCATTTTCATGGAGCTCAAAAATATGGCCGACAGCAGTACCCGCAAGAGCGTTATAAATATTATATAGACCGGGTAAGGCGAGCTTGACGGCTACTTTACCGGATGGCATCTGTATTTCAATGGTAGAGCTTAAATTGTCATATTCTAGAACCTGGGTGCATTCAACCTGTGCCATCGGCCTTTCATAGCCGCAGGAGGGACATTGGAAATGTCCCAGGTGGCCAAAGGATTTAGAAAGATAATTATATCGGGATTTGCAGTTAATACAGAAAGCAGCATCTGTATTAGCTTTTAAATAATCATCCGGATAGACCTCATCACCCAATCCGAAATAAATCACCTGATTAGGGATATCTTGACCTAATGACGCACATAGGGAGTCATCGGCATTCAAAATAAGCTTAGTATCAGGAGTGCCTTTGATACCTTCCCTGACGTTGTTTAGTGTAGTATATAGCTCCCCGAAACGGTCAAGCTGATCCCTGAAAAAATTAGTAACAATGACTAATTCGGGCTTAAGCTTGGGGGCTATGGTTCTAAAAGCTGCTTCGTCGGTTTCCAGAAGTGCAGTTCTGACTAATGGCTTACCAAATAGTGTAAGGGCACTGATTATTGTTGTTGCCAGTCCGCTGGATAAATTTGCGCCTGACTTATTGGTAACGAATTTGATACCGGCCTGATCAAGCATACCTGCTACAATTCGCGAGGTTGTTGTTTTGCCGTTAGTACCGGTAATCATTATTATTCTGAAACGGTCCGATACCTCGGAAAAAAGCTCCGGGCAAATCTTAAGAGCGATTTTTCCCGGCAGACTGGTCCCGCCTCTTCCTAAAAGCCGAAGCCCAAATACCGTCAATTTTGTTACTATTATAGAAATGCCAATACGACATTTTTTAAAGAATTTCTTCATATACAACTCCTGGAAACTAATGTTAACATTCAATGTAGCTTATTATATCCCTTTTTTTCCGTAATAAAAACAAGGTAAATCTTTAATGGATTAAAATACATGATTATTATACAATATTAATGTACAAGTTGCACCAAGTCTCAGGAGGAATAATAAATGATCGATAAATTATTGATAATTGATGGGAACAGCATTTTAAACAGAGCTTTTTATGCGATTAAAGGGCCGAGAATGCTGACCAGGGCCGATGGAACACCTACCAACGCAGTCTTTGGTTTTATCAATATTTTGAATAAATATATAGAAGAGGAACAACCGGATTATTTAGCTGTCGCCTTTGATCTTAAGGCAAAAACATTTCGACATTATATGTATGAAGACTATAAGGGGACGCGAAAGGGAATGCCCGATGAGCTGGCTATTCAGCTTCCCATTGCTAAGCAGATTCTAAAGGCGATGAATATTGCAATAATTGAAAAAGAAGGCCTTGAAGCCGATGACCTCATAGGAATCTATTCAAAGCAGGCTGAAACAAACGGTATGAATGTTTCCGTATTAACCGGAGACCGGGATGCTCTTCAGCTTGTTGATGATAAGGTGACGGTTATAATACCCACTACCTCCAAGGGCACGACAACTACAACCAGGTATACTCCCGAAGAGGTATTTCAAAAATACGGAATCGAACCTAAGAGTATGATTGAATTAAAAGCCCTTATGGGAGATGCCTCAGACAATATTCCCGGAGTAAAGGGGGTTGGCGAAAAGACAGCCCTTGAACTGATTAAAGAATATGGAAGTATTGATAATCTTTATGAGAATATTTCATCCATCACAAAGGTGAAGCTAAAGGAAAACCTTGTGGAATGTAAGGATTTGGCCTATCTAAGCCGGGAATTAGGAACGATTTTAAGGCACAGTGACGGACTCTCCGGGATTACAGAGTTTAAACGTACTGATATTAACAAAGAAGAGCTTTTTAAGTTATTTAACGATTTGGAATTCAACTCCTTAATTAAAAAGATGAATCTGGAAAACGGTGAGTCTGAAAATAAAGCGCCATCTGATAATGCAGTAATTTGCTGTGAGCATATTGAGAATTTAGATAGGCTCAATGAGGCCATATCCGAATTATTCCGGGATACATTGGAGAATAACAAAACAATTATCTCACTGTTGCCTTTGTTTTTAAAGACAGATAAAGTAGGAGGGCATCTTCAGGCATTAAGCTTTAGCGTAGGTGACAAAGGTTTCTATGTTGACAGTATAGAGGAGAGCTATTTGGCAAAAGCCTTGAAGCCGATTTTTGAGAGCAGTTTCATAACTGTTATTACCCATAATATCAAAGAGCTTTACACCTGGGCTCTATACCAAAATATTGATATTACTTTTAAATTTTATGACATTATGCTTGCCGAATACCTTATCGATGCGTTAGCAGCCGATTATTCTGTTCCGGCTCTGGCAAAGAAGTATTTAGCCATTGAAATAGAAACTACGGTGGGAATGAAGCGCAAGGATAAGCAGATTACTATGGAGTCTGAATCTGATAAATATTTGGAATTTTTAAGTTGCTCATTATCAACCCTCAAACCTGTTTATGAAAAGCAGAAGGAAATCTTAGAAAATAGTAAACAAAACGATCTTTACTTTGATGTTGAGCAGCCATTAGCTCTTGTTTTAGGAAGTATGGAGTACTATGGTTTTAAGGTGGACCAGAAGATTTTAGAAGATTATGGCAAACGTCTTGAACACAGGATTCGTTCTTTGGAGCAAACTATTTATTTACTGGCTTGTGAGGAATTCAATATAAATTCTCCCAAACAACTTGGAGTGATTCTATTTGAAAAGATGGGGCTTAAAGCATCTAAAAAGACTAAAACCGGATATTCAACCGATGCTGAAACCTTGAATGAGATATCCGATACCCATGAAATTATCCCATGCATATTGGAATATCGACAGCTAACCAAGTTAAAATCCACATATGCCGAAGGTTTGGTTAAGGTAATTAACCATGACACGGGCCGTATCCATTCCAGCTTCAATCAGACCGTGACCTCTACCGGAAGGATATCAAGCACTGAGCCTAATCTTCAGAACATACCCATACGAACCGAGCTGGGCAGGGAAATAAGGCAGGCATTCATACCCGAAGATGGTTTTGTTTTTGTAGATGCCGACTACTCTCAGATAGAACTAAGAGTTTTAGCCCATATTACAGGGGATGAGATGCTTAAAAAGGCATTTGCACAAGAAATGGATATTCATACATTAACGGCATCCCAGGTTTTCAATGTACCTATTGACCAGGTCACCTCTGACATGCGAAGAAGTGCCAAGGCTGTCAACTTTGGTATTATCTACGGAATCGGAGATTTTTCATTAGCAAAGGATATTGGAGTTACTAAGAAGGAAGCAGCACGTTATATCGAGCAATATCTTTCCACCTACCCAAAAGTTAAACAATATATGAGCGATACCGTAACTACTGCTCAGGAAAAAGGTTTTGTAGAAACAATGCTACACAGGGTTCGCTATATTCCGGAATTAAAATCTCCCAATTTCCAAGTTCGTGCCTTCGGTAAAAGGATAGCCATGAATACACCTATTCAAGGCAGCGCCGCAGACATTATAAAGATAGCTATGGTTAAGGTATGGAAGCAGTTAAAGAAAGAAGGCCTTAAGTCGCGATTAATTTTACAGGTACATGACGAATTAATCGTGGAAACGGCTTTCGACGAACTGGAACAGGTTAAGGAGATTGTACGAACCAATATGGAATCAGCCGTTAATATGGTGGTACCGTTAATTGCAGATGTCTCAACCGGTGCTACCTGGTTTGATGCAAAATAATCAATAAAGAGCATAAGGGCTGGAGTGTATTTGTATGATGATTATTGGTGTAACCGGTGGAATTGGAGCGGGAAAATCATCTGTATCAAAGATTCTGCAAGATTTTGGGGCTATAGTCATTGATGCGGACCAAATTTCAAGAAGTGTTGTTCAACCACATAAGCCTGCATGGATGGAAATAAAAAAATCTTTTGGTGACAGCGTTTTTAACATTGACGACACCCTTGATAGAAGCAAGCTTGCGAAAATCGTATTTTCTTCGGAAGAAAAAAAGTTGGAGCTCGAGAGAATAATTCATAAAGAGGTAGTTAATGAAATAGAAGAGAATGTTAAATCATTAAAAGCCTCAGCCTATGACGGAATAGTGGTGCTTGATGTGCCTATTCCTGTTAAACGAGGCTTTTTGGATATAGTGGACAGAGTATGGGTGGTTACCAGCCATGATGAATTACGAATCAAAAGAGTAATGGAACGAAGCGGTATAAGCCGTGAAGATGCCGAAAATCGTATAAACTCCCAGCTTACACAGGAAGAGTATAAAGAACTCGCCCATGAAGTTATAGAAAACAACGGTAGTTTGGGGGAACTTAAGAGAAAAGTGAAAGGCTTGTATGAAAGCATATAGCGAAATGTGCCAGAATACTACTTGTAACCTTTACGCTGTTATTGTAAACTAAATGGGAAGTTATGTTAAGTATAGCTTTACTAATGGAGGATACTATGAAAAAAGCCATGTTTGAAAGGGATATTTTATATCCTACACAGAACTCACTGGAACCCGGAAGTGTTCATGTAACAGTATATTCGCCTGAAAATACAGGAGGCCTTCCCGTTATTGTCAAAGCTAAGACAGAACACAATCCGGTTGATTATATTACCGAGATTCTTACTATACTACAAACTGACGTATTTGACAGAATCAGAATCGATATACGTTCAAGAGGAATTATTTATTTTGTTCCTTATGATAACAATGCATCATGTTGTAGAGTATTTTTTACCGATAAGGATAAATATACAACTGAGGAAGTTTTGGATGCAGATATCCTCATTTAAATGAAGACATAATAATCTTTGATTTATGAGGTATTTCTGATACAATAAAATTAATGGACTGTGATTTTTTTTACAAAACTAACAAAAGGAGTTGAGTTTTATGCCACTTGTAAATACCATTGATATGTTCAAGAAAGCATATGAGGGCGGATACGCAATTGGAGCCTTCAATGTAAACAACATGGAAATCGTTCAGGGAATTACCGAAGCAGCTAAGGAAGTCAGTGCTCCTTTGATTTTGCAGGTTTCTTCTGGTGCGAGAAAGTATGCTAACCATACTTATCTAATGAAATTGATTGAGGCAGCTCTTGTAGAGACTGATCTTCCTATTGCCGTTCACTTAGACCACGGTGATACCTTTGAACTCTGTAAATCATGTATTGACGGCGGATTCACATCTGTAATGATAGATGGCTCACATCATTCATTTGAAGACAATATCGCTCTTACTAAAAAGGTTGTTGAATATGCTCATGCTCACGGTGTAACCGTTGAAGGCGAGCTTGGACGTTTGGCCGGTGTTGAAGATGATGTTAATGTTTCAGCTGAAGATTCATCATATACAAGGCCAGAAGAGGTTGAAGAGTTTGTTAGTCGTACCGGTGTTGATTCTCTTGCTATCGCAATAGGAACCAGCCACGGTGCTTTTAAATTTACCGGTGAACCTAAGCTTCGTTATGATATCCTCGAAGAAGTCAGTAAGAGATTACCCGGATTCCCTATTGTTCTTCATGGCGCATCTTCGGTTATTCCGGAGTATGTTGACATGATAAATCAATTTGGCGGGAAAATGCCAGGTGCAAAAGGTGTTCCTGAGGAAATGTTAAGAAAGGCTGCTTCCATGGCAGTTTGTAAGATTAACATAGACTCAGACCTTCGTCTTGCTATGACCGCTGCTATTCGTAAGGTATTTGCAGAGAATCCCAGTGAATTTGACCCAAGAAAGTATTTAGGCCCAGCTCGTTCAGAGATTAAAAAGCTTGTTATCAATAAGCTTGTTAATGTACTTGGTTGTGCTGGAAAAGCATAAAAGACAATTATAAAAACCGCCCTATTCTTAGGGGCGTCTGGTGATTTTTACATTTTGAAAGATATCGGCATAGTTGGTTGATTACCTGTTATGCCGATTTTTCTTGTTCAGGGATGGATTAAGGCTCGGTGGGCATACTCACCAATGCAGTTAAAACTATTTATTAAATGATTTTCTCATTTATCATCAATACGATCTGCTTTGTGAGCGAATTTACTTCTGCAATTAAATAAATAAACAAAGTTTTTATACCTTGTTTATATAATAAAATTTTAGTAAAATAGTTACATGTGTTAAATCAGGACTCATAATTATATTTATACAGTGAAATTAATAAAGATAGAATTCAGAAGGAAAAAGGAAGATGTAAATGGCAACATTAAAAGAAATTGCAGAAAAGGCAGAAGTTTCTCTTGCTACGGTTTCAAGGGTACTAAATGCAGATGAGACCCTCTCTATTACACCAGAAAAACGGAAGCTAATTCTTGAAGTGGCTGAAGAATTGGAGTATGAATCTCCAAGACAAAAAAGATATAAAAGAGAGAATGCTAAAAGATTAAATAAAATGAAGCAAAGAAAGTTGTGCTTTGGCTTACTGCATTTTCTTTCACCAAACGAGGAGTTGGAAGATCCTTATTATATATCAATCCGCGTAGGCATAGAAAAAAAGTGCAGTGAGCAAAATATAGAACTTGTAAAGGTTTATAGAGATGAAGAAGGATATCCTATGGGACAGCTTAAAAATTTTGACGGGTTGGTAGCAGTGGGAAAATTCGCTGCTGAGGATATTATTAGTATTAAACAGTATTGTCCCAATATTGTCGTGGTGGATGGCTCTCCTGTACCTGAAGAGGTTGATAGTGTAATTGTAGATATAGAAGCGGTCATGATCAAGATACTTGATTTCGTTATAGAACAGGGCTTTAAAAGAATCGGATACTTTGGGGCTTTAGAGAAATATGATGATTATAAAACCTACCTAGGTGAAATGAGAATGACTGCTTTTGTTGAGTATTTAACTGAAAAGGGATTGTATGACCCTTCCCTTGTATACCTGGATTCATTCACATCAAAAAGTGGTTATAATATGTTTAAAAAGGCTGCTGAAGAAGGCAACCTTCCTGAGATAATAATTGCCGGAAACGACTCCGTAGCATTGGGTATTATGCGGGGCGCCTTTGAAGCTGACTTGAGAATCCCTGACGATATATCTATTATAGGTATAAATGACATACCTACAGCACGGTACACCATTCCTCCTCTATCAACAGTAAAACTTTATAGCGAATATATGGGTGCAACTGCAGTAAATTTATTAAATGAAAATGAAGAAGATAAAAAAGTGCCTAAAAAGATAGTTATTCCTTCGAAGATGATTATAAGAAATACCTGTAAGCTAAAGAAAGATTAAAAAATACTGGAACAATTAGTCGAAAAATGTTTAGTAAAAATGATTAAAATGAAATAGCTATATGTTTCTGGCAGATGGTCGTTTAGATTGTCTGCTAGTTTCATATATTAGATAATATTAAGCCATGGTATGGAGTATTCGGTTTATAAATTATATTGAAATTTCTTATGTAGTGTACATATTTTAGTACATTTTTTACATCGATTTGTCTATTTTTCCTATAACTATTTAAAATGTTAAAGTGTTATCATTGTACATGTTATTTATTTAACAATAACTTTAGTAGGAGTGTATTTTATTATGTCGAGTAGTGGAAGAAATAAAGTAGCCATAATCGGAGCAGGGTTTGTAGGAGCTTCAACAGCTTACGCATTGGCACTTCAAAACAACGCACGGGAAATAGTATTGATTGATGTAATTCATGAAAAAGCTATCGGCGAAGCGTTAGATATAAGCCATGGACTTTGCTTTGTGGGACAGATTGCTGTTTATGCCGGTACTTATTCAGATATTGCAGATTGTGATGTAATTGTTATAACTGCTGGAAGAAACAGGAGCCCAGGAGAAACACGTCTTGAACTGGCACACAAAAATGTGGCTATCGCTAAAGAAATTACAGAAAACATAATGAAATATTATACTAAAGGGGTCATTCTTGTTGTAGCAAACCCGGTGGATATCCTTACTTACATGATACAGAAATGGTCCGGGCTCCCTAATGGAAGAGTATTAGGCACAGGGACCGCCTTAGACAGTGCTCGCTTCAGGTTTGAATTAGCTAAGAGGTTTAAAGTGGATGTAAGAAATGTACACGGATATATTGCAGGAGAGCATGGTGATACTCAGTTTCCTTTATGGAGTGCGACGCATATTGCCGGTATGAATGTTGTTGATTACGGTAATCTTCAAGGTAACATGTTTACAGATGAGGATAAAGAAGCTATAAAAGAAACTGTAAAAAAAGCCGGTGCGACTATTATTAAAAATAAAGGTGCGACCTATTATGCCATAGGAATTACAGTCAGCACAATTGTTGAAACACTATTAAAGCACCAGAATACTATAAGGACAGTTTCGACTGTTATTGAAGGGCAATTTGGCATTGAAGATGTTGCTATAAGTCTTCCCACAATAATTAATTCAAATGGCGCCAAGCGGATTGTGGAATTTAATATCACACCTGAGGAGGAGATTTTGCTGAGACAATCCGCTCAGGCAGTTAAATCAGTTTTATCAGAGGTAAAAAACATTTAGAGTATTAGGAGGAAAATAAAAAGCTTTGTATAGAACGGGTATACCATTTCTAAATATGCCTACTTGATTATTTGCGGTGCGATTATACCAGCGATTTCCAATAATGTTTGGCTATCGTTCAGTTCCGGTTTTTCGAAAACACATAATGACAGTATCGAGAGCATATCCTTAATAGCTTTTCCTTGATATCCGGCATTTTTAAGGTCTTCTCCAGACAGGGCCAATTCAACAGGTGAAATTTTGCTGATTATTTCAAGTCCCTTATTCTTGTTTTCATCTGACCTGATAATCCTCAAAGCTCTTAATGAATCGGCTGAGATCGATACACCGAATTCTGTGACTGCCTTCCTGATATTTCTTGGGCTTGAAGGCCCTAAGCTTTCCAGACAGTTCAGATAGTCTGAAACGCTTATTTTAGTTACATTATCATATTTAAGATTATTTAGCAGCTTTCTTGCTTCTTCCTGTCTATAGTCATCAAATGTAATAAAAAAAAGTAATGCAAGAAGTATTGATCTTTGGTCAGTGAATCCTACAAAATACTTTGCCAGAGTGGACCACAAGGGAGCTAATTGTTCAATTGATGGGAATATTACACTGCTAAGTCCTGTCTCCCAAAGGAGACTTAATCTCCACGGGGCAGGGGACTCAAGTATTTTATTCAGTTCAGTCTGGATTCTTTCTTTACTGATGTGAGAAAGATCTGCTGACAGTTTGCTAATTTCCGCAAGAGTATCAGTCTCTATGGTAAAATCCAGTTGGGCTGAAAAACGTACTGCACGGAGCATTCGCAAAGCATCTTCCGAGAACCTCTCAGAGGGGATTCCCACGCATCTGATGCTCCGGCAATTAATATCATCAAAACCGCCAAACGGGTCAACAAGGCCTTCCCGGGGATGATAAGCCATTGCATTCATAGTAAAATCTCTGCGTGCAAGATCCTCTGTAAGTGAATACGCTGTAGAAATATGATCAGGATGCCGATGATCAGTGTAGCTTGATTCTTTTCGCCAGGTTGTGATTTCGTAAGGCATATCTTCAAGTATGACAGTGACGGTTCCATGCTTAATGCCGGTATCATAGGTTCTTGGAAATAGAGACTTGATAATTTCCGGGCTGGCGTTGGTGGTTATGTCCCAATCAGAAGGCACTCTATTAATGAGGATATCCCTGACACAACCACCCACAACATGTGCCTGATAACCGGAATCATTGATAATGGATATAATATATAGAATATTTATGGGTAAACTAAATTTCATAATCCACTCTCCAAAAAGAGTTGTTGGCTAAGTAATGTAATATATGATATAAATAAATGTGTATAAATCATTATACTTGAATTATTAAAATATTAACAGAAGTCTGTATATGATATATTTTTTATTCGGGTAATTTATTAAATGTATTGGACTATTGAATTTAAAGAGTCTTTTGGAGGCTCTTCAGGTTATATATAAAAGTAAATATGGTCAGATTATGCCCATGGGTCAGTGTTGTTTTATTATTCTTATTAGGCACATTACATTGTGTTTTTTTGTGCTTTTATAAATAGACTTTACTGATGATGAGCTTTTTTGGGCGTGTGAGCTAAAAAATCATATAGTTTCGGAGGTTTTTTGTGGCTACAAAGAAAAAGAATAAACTAAAGATCATACCCTTAGGCGGTATGGAAGAAATCGGAAAGAACATGACAGCATTTGAGTATGGAGAAAACATAATTGTTGTAGATTGCGGTCTTGCTTTCCCTGAAGATGAAATGCTCGGAATCGATTTGGTAATTCCGGATGTCACATATCTTGAGAAGAATGTTGAAAAGGTACATGGAATTTTGGTTACCCATGGTCATGAAGATCATATAGGGGCTCTGCCGTATGTGTTGAGACGTATACCGGTACCGGTTTACGGAACAGAACTCACACTGGGTCTAATTGAGAACAAATTAGCTGAGCATGAGCTAACAGAACCCGTTGATCTTCGCAAGGTAAAAGCGGGCCAAACCATACAATTAGGGCCGTTTAAAATTGAGTTTATACACACCACGCACAGTATCGCCGATGCAGTTGCATTAGCCATTGATACCCCGGTTGGAATGGTTTTCCACACCGGCGACTTTAAGATTGATCAGACTCCAATCGAGGGTGACCCGATCAACTTGGCGCGTATGGCTGAACTGGGAAAGAAAGGGGTTCTTCTCTTAATTTCTGACAGTACCAACGTTGAGAGACCCGGTTACACTATGTCTGAGAAAACAGTGGGCGAAACCTTTGACAATGTTTTCAGAGGAGCCAGCGGACGTATTATTGTAGCAAGCTTTGCTTCCAATATTCACCGCGTACAGCAGATTGTGAACTCCGCCACTAAATACGGAAGAAAGGTGGCATTAGTCGGCAGGAGTATGCTAAACGTAGTTCGTACGGCTACAAAGTTGGGCTATTTATCATTTCCGGAAGATACTATTATAGATATTGACAGAATCAATAAGCTCAGGCCTGAACAGGTTGTTATTATTACCACGGGCAGCCAGGGTGAGCCCATGTCAGCATTAGCCCGTATAGCCTCATCAACCCATAAGAAGGTTGAAATAATGGATGGGGATTTGGTTATTATTTCGGCAAGCCCCATACCAGGTAACGAGAAATTTGTTTACAGGGTTATAAATGATTTATTTAAGCAAGGTGCTGATGTAATTTATGACTCTTTGGCTGAAACCCATGTTTCGGGGCATGCCAAACAGGAAGAGCTCAAACTCATGCATCGGCTTATAAACCCCAAATTCTTTATGCCGGGGCACGGGGAGTACAGGATGCTCAAGAAACACGCAAAGCTCGCCATGTCACTCGGAATGGATGAAAAGAACATCTTTATAATGCAAAACGGTAAGGTCTTGGAGATAAGCAGTAAAACCGCGAGTATTAACGGCAGCGTGCAATCGGGAAGTATTTTGGTTGATGGCCTGGGTGTAGGAGACGTAGGCGATGTTGTGCTAAGAGACCGTAAGATTCTTTCAGAGGACGGTCTTATCGTGGTAGTTTCAACTATAGATTGCAAAGGCAATCTTTTGGCCGGCCTTGAAGTTATGTCCAGAGGCTTTGTTTATGTAAAGGAATCGGAAGAGCTTATGGAAGAAATCAAAAACATTGCCACAGAATCTCTATTGAAAAACATCAACAAGAAAGGCAATAATTATTCTGCAATTAAGAACGGAATAAAGGACGAGTTAAGCAATTTCTTATATAGGAAAACTATGAGAAGACCAATGATTATTCCGGTTATTGTAGAGGTCCAACCCTAATACCGGGGTTGGTGGTAAATTCTGAGAAAGCCCATTATTAATTGACATAGTGGGCTTCTGTGAATATAATATTATAAAAATATAATAAGTTATATCCATAGGGTATAATAAAAAAATTGTAGTATGGAGGAACGGATATGAAAAAAATAGCGAGAGCGATGGCGATTTTGCTTGCCATGGCAGAATTTTTGGTACTTGCAGGATGTTCAAAGGAGAATAAGACCATTGAGGTGGGTATCATCCAGTATATGGAGCATGTTGCACTGGATTCAGCCCGTGAAGGTTTCATCAATTCTTTAAAAGACAACGGATATGTCGAAGGTAAAAACATTACCTTTGATGTTCAAAATGCTCAGGGAGATCCAACAAATCTATCTACCATAAGCGATCGTTTTGTCAGCAATAATGTGGATTTGGTGTTGGCTATTGCTACGCCGGCAGGTCAGTCAATCGCCGGTAAAACCACAAAAATTCCTATTCTCGGCACGGCTATAACCGATTACGTAGACGCGAGATTGGCCCTATCAAATGAAGCACCGGGCTTGAACGTAAGCGGAACAACCGACATGAACCCGATTAGAGAGCAAATTGAACTTCTTGTTAAACTTGCTCCCAATGCGAAAACAGTGGGTGTGCTCTATACTTCAAGTGAGGACAATTCAATTCTTCAGGCAAAGATTGCAAAAGAGAATATTGAGGCCATGGGTCTTAAGTATGTAGAGGTTACAGTCAGCAATTCCAATGATGTACAGCAAGCTACCCAGTCCATTGTAGAAAAATGTGACGCCATTTACATACCGACCGATAATACTTTTGCAACGGCTATGCCAACTGTCTATGGAGTGACATCGAAATCCAAGACTCCTGTTATCTGTGGTGAATCAGGAATGGTGGAAACAGGCGGCTTGGCGACTCTGGGTATAAACTACTATGATTTAGGTTATCAAACAGGTCTTATGGCAGTCAAGATTCTGAAGGGTGAAGCAGAGCCGGCTACAATGCCCATTGAAAAGGCTAAAAAATTTGATTTCGCAATAAACGGAACAGTAGCCGAAGAAATAGGTGTGGAAATTCCCGAAGATCTTAATCAATACGTTATAAAATAATGGACTTCACAGTATACAACTAAGTTGAATGGACCAGAAAAAGGATGGACTTAATATGCTTGAGATAATTAAAGGTGCGATTTCGCTGGGTCTGTTATGGGCAATCATGACAATAGGAGTATATATAACCTATCGAATTTTAGATATAGCAGACCTTACAGTTGAAGGAAGCATAGCTATGGGTGCGGCAATTGCATCGCAGGCTATTACAAATGGTATTAACCCTTATATTGCAACAGCTCTCTCTCTTTTGGGTGGAATGGCTGCAGGATTGGTTACGGGCCTTTTGCACACTAAACTAAAAATACCTGCCCTGCTGTCAGGAATACTTACCATGATTGCATTATACTCTATAAATTTGCGAGTGCTTGGAAAAGCGAGTCTTTCATTGTTGCGTATGGAAACTGTATATACTTTTTTTGAAAGACTTGGTCTGGAATCCTCATGGTCCATCATTTTATTGGGTTTGATAAGCGTTACCATAGTAATTTGTTTTCTGTACTGGTTTTTCGGTACCGAGATTGGTTGTGCTATAAGAGCAACAGGCAATAATCCAAAAATGGTTAGAGCTCAGGGTATAAATACTAACACAATGATAATTTTGGGGCTAATAATCAGTAATGGTCTCGTAGCCTTAAGTGGAGCTCTTATAGCACAGAATCAGACCTTTGCCGATGTTCAGATGGGTACCGGTTCTATAGTTATAGGTCTGGCATCTGTTATTATCGGTGAAGTGCTTTTCGGAAAAAGAAACTTTATGATGAGACTTATTTCTCTTGCCCTTGGGGCTATTACATATCGAATAATAATTGCTTTCGTATTAAAGCTTGGTATGCACAGTAATGATTTAAAGTTGTTTACCGCCATTACAGTGGCATTGGCGTTATCTCTTCCAATTATTAAAGCATATCTGAATCCGCCCAAAATATCTATTGAGGAGGGTGAGTAAGATGCTTAAGATTAATGGAGTGTATAAGGTTTTTAATCCCGGGACGGTAAACCAGAAGATAGCTTTGAGAAATGTCAGTATACACCTGGAAGAAGGGGACTTTGTAACACTTATAGGAGGCAATGGAGCAGGAAAATCCACTCTTCTTAACTGTGTTGCCGGTGTATACGGAGTGGATAAGGGAACTATAAATATTGCGGGAATAGATGCCACAAAATTAGCCGAACATAAGAGAGCAACATTACTGGGGCGTGTTTTTCAGGATCCGATGTTGGGTACCGCATCGGATATGATTCTGGAAGAAAATTTAGCCCTGGCTATACGACGTGGGCAAAAAAGAGGCTTTAAGTGGGGAATAACAAGTAAAGAAAGAGAAACCTACAGGCAAATGCTTTCACATTTGGATTTAGGCCTTGAAAACAGACTTAATACTAAAGTGGGATTGCTTTCAGGAGGGCAGCGACAGGCTATTACCCTTCTTATGGCGACTATAAAAAAACCGAGGCTTCTTTTATTGGATGAGCACACAGCGGCTCTTGATCCAAAAACAGCAGAAAGAGTGCTTTCCCTAACAGATCAATTGATTTCGGAAAACAACTTGACCACTATGATGGTGACACACAACATGCGTGATGCCATTAAACATGGTAACAGGCTGATTATGATGCATGATGGGCGAGTAATTCTGGATATTAGAGGCGAGGAAAAGAAGAAGCTGACAGTTGAAAATCTCTTAGAGCGTTTTGGAAATGCATCCGGTCAGGAATTTACTTATGACCGTGCGCTATTATCATAGTACAGAGCGTCATTTTGTGCAAAAACCAATCACTTATTAATTATGCATTTTTTAGCGGATGTAGCCTGCAGCGATTTAGCGCTCCGGGCCAACATCCTGTTTCTAGTCGCGCTCGCTTCGCATCCTTGACGAAATAAGATTTCGTCTGTTCGCATTTAAATCGCAGCAGGTACACCGCTTAAATACAATTTTTTAAGTAATCATTAATTGCAGAATAAAAGAGTTTTCGCATAGATCGGCGAAAATAAAGGGGATACGTTCATCGAACGTGTCCCCTTCTTAATAATTTCTGATATTATCTGTAATCCTTAAACCTATAATTGTTCTTACGTGATGAGTAGTAATTATAGCGTTTTTTTCTATTTCTTTTCCGGTTTATTATGCGGAGTATGAAACCTAGTATAATAATAACAACAATAACGATAACGGCTGTTTTAACACCGAAGATGAATCTTTCATCACTTATAATCGCTTTGTACTTATCACGTAATATAGCTATGGTAGTCTTTTCAATGTTTTCCTTGGCAATTAGCTCGACTGTTCCTATTGACTGCTGATTATAAAAATATTCTATTTTTCCCACTGTCTGACCCTGAGTTATGGGAGCGGCAAAAGGCTCATAAAAGGTTTGTTGGGTTGTTAATACATTTTTAAGCTCTTCTTTATCAATAGGTACCACGTAGCTAAGACTGTCTTTTGTTATAGCATCCAGTTTCTTTCCATCAACTGAGTCAGCCACCTCAAAACGGTCAATAAATTTGCCTTTTTGAACTAATTCCTGTTTGCTGTAATTTTTATATCCATATTCTAAAAGCTTTTGCGACTCTTCAAATTGTAGAGTCTTAGTTTCCGCACCTAAAATAACCGAGATCAACTCAAGACCATCGGGATTAATTGCTGATGAAACAAGGCACAAACCGGCCAAATCCGTATATCCGGTTTTAATTCCTGTAACCTTCGAATAGTATTTTGAACGGGATACAAGAAGCTCATTGGTATATGTCAGATGTCCTGCCTTCCATTCAGAGCTTTTTCTTAAGTTGGTATCGGGAAGTGAAAAATCTCTTCTGCCTACGACTTCTCTGAAAGCATCTAGTTTCATTGCAGCTTGAGCGATTGTGGCCAAATCTCTCGCTGTAGTGTAATGGTTTTCTTCCTCTAGACCATTGGAATTTGTAAAATTGGTCCCGGTTAAGCCCAACTCGGCGGCCTTTTGGTTCATTAGCTTTGTGAAGCCATCAACAGTTCCATCCTCTGAAATATTCTCTGCAATAATGTTACTTGCCTCATTTGCAGAGGTTATTAACATAAGGTCAAGTAAGTCCTTAAATTTAAGCGTTTCCCCGACCTTAATTCCGGCTTTTACGTAATCATAAGGAACACTGTTAATAGCATTTGAAGAGGCGGTCATTTCATCTTCGGGATTTGCATTTTCCAGGGCTACCAGTGCGGTCATAATTTTAGTCGTACTGGCAGGAGAACGACGATCATCGGCATTCTTCTCAGCTAAAACCTGACCTGTTTCCATATCAATTAGAATATAGGCTTTTGAAGATAATTCAGGCGGAGTTTCAGCTAAAACCGGTAGGGGGATGGAAAGAGTAAAAATGATTACTATCAGGGTATATATAGAAAAAAGCTTTGCTTTCAAAACACCAACTCCTAAATTTTCTCTTAAGTTAAACAAATATATTAATATTATTATACGGTACTATATTATTAAACTCAAGTCCGATACGAAAACCAATAATTTCTGTTTTTGCATATGGAAGTTATTGATATTTAGTAAAAATATGACATAATATATATTATTAGATAACAAAATGGAGCATTGCAGTGGAGATAAATGTTAAAGGAAAGTCATATAAAATAGCGTGGGAATATCTTGTTGCCCCCTGTTTGATTTTATTGCTTATTATAGTACTTATTTTAACGAACTTTTCTTCTGTTAGGCGGTTCTGGGTCTCATATTCGGAAGAAAAAACGGCATCCCAACCGGAAGAACTAAACAAGGTTAATCCTGTGATTGTTGCGCCAATAGAAAGTGATATCACGGAAGATACTATTTCTTCAAATTCTCCAATTCCGACTGAGTCCGGGATAGAGCAAGTTGAGGCTCTTCCAACAACTGATGCATCATCAAAGATTAATATAAATAAGGCAAGTATGGAAGAGCTCATGTCTCTTCCATATATAGGTGAAGTTAAAGCAAAGGCGATTATTGATTATCGAAATAAAAATGGTCCCTTTAAATCAATTGATGAGCTTGATAACATAAAAGGGATAGGTGCAAAAACATTGGAAAAACTCCGCCCGCTGGTTACTGTATAACACTTACCAAAAAGTGATTATATCTGGCATGTTTCATCTGGTAATATATATTAATTGACTCACTCTATTCTTATGGTGTAGAATGTTTTGATACAGATAATACGAGTAGACCGGATGGTCGCGGACGATGTACCGAAAGGTCTCGTACGAGGAAAGTCCGGGCTCCATAGGGCAAGGGTGCCGGGTAATACCCGGTGAAGGTGACTTTAAGGAAAGTGCAACAGAAATAAACCGCCATACTGGAGAAACCTCTAGTATGGTAAGGATGGAAAGGTGAGGTAAGAGCTCACCGGCCCCACGGCGACGGAGGGCGCTATGTAAACCCCACTCGGAGCAACACCGTGAGAAGGAACGCCAGGGCTGCCCGCCTGTTCCTTAGAGGTGGCTAAAGCCCTGTAGTAATACAGGGCATAGATAGATGATCATTCAAGACAGAACCCGGCTTACAGGTCTACTCATTTTATCTTTATTCCATTTATTATTTTCATTTCAAAACTAAATTTATCTGATAAAGCTTTACAATTCTCTTTATAAATTTCATAATAAAATGGTAATAATTATATATCAATTATTAAGGAGGTAATCTAATGGCACTGTTAGAATGTCATTATAAATCGGAAGTTCTTGAAATGGAGCAACCCTTTAATGTTATACTTCCACAGATCAGTATGTCGGATACCGATAAAAGGAATAAAAAGTTTCCTGTCTTATATCTTTTGCACGGTCTTTCGGATGATCATAACGCGTGGACACGGAAAACAAGCATTGAGCGCTATGTAAATGAATACGGCATTGCTGTTGTAATGCCAAATGTAAACAGAAGCTTTTATGCTGATATGAGGTACGGATTGAAATATTACACTTATATGACCAAGGAAATACCACATATTGTTCAATCATATTTTCCTATATCTGAGAAACGGGAGGATAATTTTATAGCAGGGCTTTCCATGGGAGGCTACGGTGCCTTTATGATAGCTCTTCGAAATCCTGAGATGTTTTCCGCTGCTGCAAGCCTATCGGGTGCACTGGACATGGCATTATTTATAGATAATCCAGATGAAGAAGTAATACCGATGACTGAAATGATATTCGGAACTTCCGAGGCATTTTTAAATTCTGATTATAACCTGATAAGGCTATTATCTGAAGTGAGTAAAAAAGGTACTGGTCTACCAAGATTGTTCCAATGTTGCGGCACGGAAGACTTTATTTATCCCCTTAACAAGAGCTTTAAAGCGGCTGCAGATGAATACGGCATAGAATTGACTTATGAAGAAGGTCCCGGAGAACACGAATGGGGATATTGGGATACAAATATTCAGCGTGTTCTAAAATGGATATTTAATAAATAGATTTTTGAAGTTTTTTAAAGAGTTTTATTCCTTTGGCTTGAACAGTTTCAAGAAAGTGGTTATAATAATATAATAGTTAAAAGCGATGAAAGAGCATAGTAAGCTTATAACCTCTTCAAAAAGAGATTTGATGCCATAGGTTGAAAGCGTCAATTTGAATGTGATTAGCTGAATTTCACTCCGGAGTAGCCGTCTGAATACAAGTAGGAGCGGCCGGGAAAGCCCGTTACAGCGATTAAGTGCATGATTGTGGCATTTATTAATGTCGTAGTCATGAACATAGGTGGTACCGCAAGCATAAAGCTTTGTCCTATGACAAGGCTTTTTTTGTACCTTTTTTAGAGTAATATGCGAAATAAAACCAATCAATAAGAAGTTGAGGTGTCATAAGAAGATGAAACAACAATTGGAGTTAATTAAGAATCAAGCTATGGAAAAACTGGCCCGGATTTCTGATATTCGTGAACTTGAGGATCTAAAGGTAGCTTATTTAGGAAAGAAGGGTGAGTTAACCGGAATTCTTAAAGGCATGGGTACCCTATCGGCAGAAGAGCGTCCGGTAATAGGACAGTTGGCAAATGAAGTCAGATTTGCGCTTGAGGAAGCCATATCTCAAACTAAAGATCGTCTAGTTAAGGAAGAACGCAATATCAAGCTGAAAAGCGAGGTTATTGATGTCACCATGCCCGGCAAGATTAAGGCAGTGGGAAAAAAGCATCCATTAACGACTGTTCTTGATGAATTGAAGGATATTTTTCTCGGGATGGGATATGAAATTGCAGAAGGCCCTGAAATTGAACTGGATTACAATAACTTTGAGGCATTAAATATTCCTAAGAACCACCCGGCAAGAGATACTCAGGATACATTTTATATAAGTGAAAACGTGGTATTGAGAACTCATACCTCACCTGTGCAAATAAGGCATATGCAATCCCATACCCCTCCAATCAGAATCATTTGTCCTGGAAGGGTATACAGGTCAGATGCCGTTGATGCAACCCATTCGCCTGTATTTCATCAGGTGGAAGGGCTGGTTGTAGATAAGAATGTAACCATGGGTGACTTGGTAGGTACACTGCAAGCAGCAGCAAAAGCTATTTTTGGTGAAAACACAAGAATCAGGCTGAGACCACATCACTTCCCGTTTACCGAGCCCTCGGCAGAGGTTGATGTATCCTGCTGGGGATGCGGAGGCTCAGGTTGCAGAATATGTAAAGGTGAAGGCTGGGTCGAGATTCTGGGAGCCGGAATGGTACATCCGAATGTTTTAAGAGAGTGCGGAATTGACCCGGATGTTTACTCAGGTTTTGCTTTTGGCATGGGCGTTGAGCGTATAGCAATGGGCAAATTTGGTATTGACGATATGAGATTGCTTTTTGAAAATGATATTCGTTTTCTGAAACAATTTTAAGGTAAGGAGAGGGATAATATGAAGGCACCGATAAAATGGTTAAATGATTATGTTGATATAAGCGTATCGATTAAAGAGTATGTTGATGCAATGACCATGTCAGGCTCCAAGGTTGAAGGCGTTGAGGACATGGGGAAGGACATCGAGAAGGTAGTTGTCGGTAAAATTACCTCAATTGAAGCACACCCCGATGCTGACAAGCTGCGAATATGTAAGGTGGATATCGGAAGCGAGACTTTACAGATCGTTACAGGAGCACCGAATGTTAAGGAAGGTGATTTAATTCCTCTTGCATTGGTCGGAGCCAAGCTTCCCGGCGGAGAAATAAAGCTTTCCAAGCTCCGGGGTGTTGAAAGCTATGGTATGATGTGCTCAATTGACGAGCTTAAATTGACCAAGGAGTACCTACCTGATGCACCTGAACACGGGGTGTATATTTTTAGTGATAATCAAGTCCTGGGAACAGATGTTAAAGAAGCACTTGGCCTTGATAAAGTTGTGGACTTTGAAATTACATCCAACAGACCTGACTGTCTGTCTATTATAGGATTAGCAAGAGAAACCGCCGTTACTCTGGGAGCGGAATTTAAAGAGAGGCAGATTAAGGTAAAGGAAGAAGCGGACGGGGACGTTAACAAACTTGTGTCTATAGAAATAAAGAATCCCGAGCTGTGTCCACGATATACCGCAAGAATCGTAAAAGATATAAAAATCGAACCGTCACCGGTCTGGATGCAAAGAAGACTTGCAGCCGCAGGAATGAGACCTATTAATAATATAGTAGACATAACTAACTATGTTATGCTGGAATATGGCCAACCCTTGCATGCCTTTGATTATGACAAAATTCAAGGAAGTAAAATAATAGTTCGTACGGCGCAAGAAGGCGAAACCATTAGAACCCTTGACGGTCAGGATAGAAATCTTGACACCGAGATGCTTGTAATATGCGATGAAAATAGACCTGTGGCCGTAGCCGGCGTTATGGGTGGTGAGAATTCGGAAGTTACAGAAACCACACGTACCCTCTTACTCGAATCGGCTACATTTAAAGGCACATCAATCAGATTGACAGGAAAGAAGATGGGTCTTAGAAGTGAGGCTGCCATCCGTTTTGAAAAAGGGCTCGATATTCAGAACACAATTCCCGCTATTAACCGTTGTGCAGAATTAATTGAGCTTTTGGGAGCCGGTAAGGTTGTCAGGGGTATAGTTGACTGTAATTGTAAGCCTTATGAGAAGAAAATTTTGAAATTTGAACCGGATAGAATTAATAGCTTTCTCGGAACCCGGATTGAAACTGATGTAATGGTAAAAATCTTTAAAGATTTAGCCTTTGAGGTTGATGAAAAAGAAATGACCTTGATTCCTCCGTCCTTCAGGGGCGATATTGTTGAACTGGCAGACTTATGTGAAGAGGTCGCCCGCTTCTACGGATATAACAATATTAAGCCGAGTCTTCTTTCAGGGAAAGAGTCTACACAGGGCAGAAAGACTTACAAGCAACGCATGGAGGACCTCATTCGCAATACCATGATGGCGTGTGGCTTAAATGAGGCATACACTATTTCATTTACAAGCCCCAAGGTCTTTGACCAAATTAATATTCCTAAAGAGCATCCCCTGCGCAATGCCGTTGTTATATCCAATCCGTTGGGTGAGGACTACAGTATAATGAGAACTACAACCCTTCCCGATATGCTGAGAGTTTTAGCGACCAACAGCAGCAGGAATATTCCGGAAGCCGAACTCTTTGAGCTTTCACATGTATACATGCCCGTAGCGGGTGAGGCTTTGGCAGACGAGAGGGAAACACTTACAATAGGTATGTACGGCGGTTCAAACGATTTTTATGTTATCAAGGGAGCTATGGAAGAACTGCTGTCGGCTATGGGGATTAAAGACTTTGAGTTCAGACCTGAAAACAATGATCCCAGCTTCCATCCGGGACGTACCGCAAAGCTGTATGTAAAAGGGAAAAACAATAAGCTTGAGTATGCCGCTATTCTTGGGGAAGTACACCCGGAAGTTGTTGAAAAAATGGAGTGCCCAAAAAGAACATACATTGCAATGGCCGATGTCTCAGTATTAATGGAAGCTTCCGGTACAGACAGGCAATATAAGCAGCTACCGAAGTTTCCGGCTATTACCCGTGATATGGCTGTTGTGGTCAGGGATGATATCTTTGTTGCACAACTTACAGATGCAATCAAACAAAAAGGCGGTGAGTTCCTGGAGGAAGTAAATCTCTTCGATGTTTACAAGGGAGCTCAGGTACCGGAAGGCATGAAGAGTGTGGCTTTTGCACTTTCATTCAGAGCATCTGACAGAACCCTTAAGGATGATGATGTTAATATAGCTATGGAAAGAATTCTAAAGAATCTTGCCAGAAATTTTGAAGCTCAGCTTAGATAATAATAAATTAATTTTAACCATAAGAACTATCTTGTATTTCAATAGATTGATATACAAGATAGTTCTTTTTGTGTACAATAATACCAAAAATCAATATTTCTCCTATGAAAATTTTTTTAAGTAATGTGACTTTTTTGATTATTCAGTTGTTCTACAAGTGAGGGGAGGAAAAATATGGTGAATGTACAGCATACCGAATCCTGGCCTGCGACTGAATGGGTACTTAACAGATATGACTTATACAAAACGATGCTGTTTCGCATTGCGATTTCCTATCTTGGCAATCGACACGATTGTGAGGATATCCTACAAGAAGCCTTCATCAGATTATGCTATAAAGCACCTGCTTTTCCAAGCACAGAGGACGAAAAGAGATGGATAATACGGGTTACAGTCAACTTATGTAAGAATCACATAAAAAGCTTTTGGAACCGCAAGAAAATTAATATGAACGAGCTTATTGAGTATGTACACGAACCGGAAGACAGGGAGCTTATGAAAGAAGTTTTCAGACTGCCTGCGATCTACAGGACGGTGATTTATCTTTACTATGTCGAAGGATATAAGATATCCGGAATAGCTAATATTCTTAATATTAGTGAATCAACCGTAAAGATGAGACTTAAAAGAGGTCGTGAAAGGTTGAAGCTGGAGATGGAGGGATGTTATGACTCCTAATAAATTAAAGGACCTATTTTCTAGAATTAATATAGATGATGCAATGGACCAAAGAATCAAGAATCATCTACTTCATAAGGAAGATAGATATTATGAAGGAGATATAAGAGAAACACAGTATAGGCATAAAGGACACCGAGTCAGCTTAATCAGAGTTCTAGCGTCAGTAGTACTGTCAGTAAGTGCCTTGGTACTTGTAGTTGCTATGCTGTATGGATTAAAGTCAGTTATAGTTCATTTTAATGATTCATGGAGAAATTCGGTAAGCTCAGAAGGTCCGGGAGATTTAACCGAAGACCAAGGTGATGAGAGTTCCACTGATGATGGAATTCCGGCGAGCGAGAAGCCGGAATCGGAAGACGATAAAATTGATGATCAGCCTGATAAAAAAGATGATGAGCCAGAAAGCGCTGATTCTGGAGATACCAGTGGAACCGGTGATGAGGATAAAGGTGATGGAAATGCAACAGAGGACTCATCTGAAATGGAATCCGGTAGTGAGAACAATGATTCGATAGTAAATGATGAAAAGAAACCGGGCGAAGAGCCTGGAACCCAAAATAACCAAGGAACTCTTCCTGTTGAAAATACTACCCCAAAAAGCTCCACAGCAACATTGGATTCTGTCTTTTTTGATACAATTGCAGATGGTAGTAAAAAAGTATCTATTCCATCCCTGATTATTCGCTTTTATGGAGTTGTGGAATCCATAAATCCGGCTGATTTGACAGATGTGGTGCTGACCAGAGACGGAGTTCCTGTGGACAATAAAGTAATCTATACAGGAAGATTTAAATCGGGTAAATGGCAAAATAAAGCAGTAACAGACTTTTATTTTGAGTTTGAACATAATAATGTTGAACCTGGAGTATACGATTTAACAGGAAAATATCAAGGGAAGTCTTTTGATGTATATGAGAAAATAATTGAAGCAGAAATAACCGACGAGCCTGCCAATCCCGACGACCTCTGGTATGTTTCCTGGAGCTATTCCACAGATGCCAATGATAATGCTAAGAGTTTATCAGAGTTGGTGTTTGGATTTTGGGGTCGTCAGAACAAATTTTATATAACTGACATATCAGAGCTTAAGGTTTGCTTAAATGGTGAGGAAATACCTATAGATTTAAGCAATAGGATATTTCGATATTGCGAAAGTCAAGGAACCGGTTCTGAGTACACAATGTTTAATATAATACTTAATAAAAAATTAGAATCTTCCGGCCTTTACAAAGTTACAGGGAAGTACCGCGGAAAGGATTTTGTGTCAATGGATATAGAGATACCATAGAGAGACTAAAACGAGATCGTATAAAGTGGAAATGGAGGAAATTTTCTATGAAACTTAATAAAAGAAATGACCAAAAGATTAATTCCAGGAACAAGGTTAGCTTATTTAAAATTTTGGTGTCAATAGTGCTATCAGTAGGTGTCTTTGCACTAGTAGTCGCTATATTGTATGGAGCAAAGGCAGCTATGGTCCATTTTAATGATTGGAGAGCTTCGGTAAGATCAGAAGGTTCTGCCGATTTAGTAGAGAACCAGGAGGATGTAATTCTCCCTGAGGGTGATGTTTCACCCAGTGATAATTCGACTGCGGAAGATGATGAAATAGATGAACGGTTTGAAGACAATGATGAACCTGAATCCAGAGATGTAGATGCAGGAGATACCGGGGGAACAGGTGATGAGCCCGAGTCAGGAAATGCTGATGCAGGAAATACCGGAGAAACAGGTGAGGACAATAGTCAAGATAGTAATTCAAACGGTGAAATCGGTGATGTGGCAGAAGAGGACGGAAGTACATCGGAAGACTTGCCGCCGAAAGAGGAACCAGGCAATGTCGAAAATGAGCCCAAGGTAAATGATGAAAAAGTACCAGCTGTTAATTTTGCTATAGAAAGCTCTACTGCACCATTTTATTTCGCACATTTTGATGTAATAAGCAATGGCAGTGAAAAATTATCAATTCCTAGTCTGATTATTCGCCTTCATGGTACTGTGAAAACTATAAATCCGGCCGATTTGACTGATGTGGTATTGACCAGAGATGGAGTGCCTATAGATAATAGTGTAACTTATATAGGGCAATATAATTCTTTTAAATGGGGATATGAGGATGTTACGGACTTTTATTTTACGTTTGCATATACCAATATAGAGCACGGAATATACGGCTTGACAGGAAAATATAAAGGAGAGCCTTTTAAGGTATATGAGAAAATTATTGAGGGTCCAATAACCGACACTCCTGCTGATGTTGACGCATTTTGGTCCGTTGGTTGGTGTTTTTCCTACGATGCTAATAATAATGTCAAAGAGGTATCAGAGCTGGTATTCCAATTTGGAGGGCGTCAAAACACTTTTTATAAATCAGATTTAACAGAGCTTAAGGCTTACTTGAATGGTGAGGAAATACCGTTAGAATTAAATAGTAAAGTATTCAGGTACTACGAAAGTGACAGTAAGGGTTCTGCTGACACAAGTTATAATTTAAAACTTAAAGAACCGTTTACAGCTTCCGGGACTTACAAGGTTACCGGTAAATATCGCGGAAAGGACTTTGAGTCAAGTGAGATAGTGATACCATAAAGTGCCTTATCCTACATGAAGTTTATTAGGATGCACAGTTAAGTTAAGGGATGAAGCAAATAAAAGTATTAGTACCAAGGTAAGCGGTATACAACCCGCTAAAAATATTGTATGAACTAGACCACCTTCCTTGTCATATTATGTACAAGAAAGACAACCTTGGAGGTGGAATGATGAACAACCAGGAATTAGATGCCTTAATTGTAGATTATTTTGAGGTAAAACAGGCTATATTACAAGCAAACTTTGCTCTATCCCTTATTCAGTCTGAAATAGTAAGGTTAAGTGAGGAAGGTAATAATCAGGAAGAAATTGATGAATTGGTACAAGACTCTTTTGTTGTTACCCAAATTATTTTAGAGTTGACATTGATTTTAAATTTGATTAAAGCTGAAATAGCTAGACTGAGTGAAGAAGAAGCCGCATAATCAAATCGGATAATTTATTCAAAGGTGGACGCCTTTATCAATAGAGGCGTCCTAAATTTTTGTTATAGATTATTTAAAAAATAACTATTTAACATATATAGGGGAGCAAGTGTACTCTTGACCACCAATTCTTTGGCTTGGATCGGAGTAACCCAGAACATAGGCGTCAGTAGCCCGAATTTCATGTTCGAACAGCTTCTTGGCCAGATTCTCAAGCTTTAAGAAGTTTGCAGGTTTGACGAGGAGAGGCAGACTTGCGCTCTTCTTAATGCTTGAAAGTAAGTCGCGCCCTGTTTCATTAAAGCCAAGAACTCTTATATATTGAGCATAACCGTTTACCTTAAGCTCAGTTAAAAATTCCTCAGTCATACCCGTAAGCAAGGAAAAGAGGATTCTTTTAATTCTTGAGGCCGGATAGCGGCTTGTTACTACTTTATTGACAATATCATCAAAGGATACCGATTCGATTGCTGCCTTCTTCAGACGATTTTCCAGGCCTTCACCCATATAAGGAAGGTTGGCGATACTATTAAGGGGCATGCTTCTGAGTGAATGTAGAAGTATATCGGTAAAATTGTCCGGAAATACCGGAGCTCTTCCGCTTTCTATCTCCTGAAAGAGTATGTCAAGGCAAGCCTCTGACATATTACTTTGCATGAAAGGGTCGTTATTAATTAATGCTTTATCCGGGGACTCTTCTAAATGATGTCGTATCGCAGTGGCACTTGAAAAGGAAGATGTGCGGTCCAGACTATTATAACCCTGTCCTTTTCTCAATATGGTTACAGGTTTCATACTGCTGTTAAAGCGCTTGATTGCTTTTAAATACTCAATACCCAATATGTTGTTGGGCTTATTTATTGCATCTATAGTGTTTTCAACATTATATCCGGCTCTCTGAGCAAGGACTGATTTAAGAGCCTCCTGGCGGGCAACTGCAAAAGATAAGCCCTTATCAAGCTCCTGCCTTAAGTTTTCCTTAAAATCATCTTCTTCATATGCTAAAATCTCGGCTGCGATTTGAAGGTCTTCAATATTTCCCACTTCACTGCCAAAGGAAAGATAATCTATAATTCCAAGGCTGTTTAGAATACTGACAGCACCGGAGGCAAAATACTCTGCCGAGGCGCAGGAAAATGCTGATGGAAGTTCCAGCACTAAATCAGCCCCTGATGAGAGTGCCATTTTTGTCCGGGCCCATTTGGATATCAGAGCCGGTTCCCCGCGTTGGACAAAGTTGCTGCTTAAAACACAAACACAGCTTTGTGAAGACGTCATTTTTCGGGCATACTCCAAATGATGGGTGTGTCCGTTGTGAAGAGGATTGTATTCTGCAATAATACCGACTACCGACATGATTTTCTCCGGTTTTTTAGCTTTATTCCATAATTCCTATTATAATAAAATAGAAAGGGTAGAATAATTATGGTGCTACTTGATTATACACGTTTTTTATTAACTAAGGGAGCATATACTAAACAATAGCTGAAAAATTTTTCGTTCTATTTCATGTACTACATGAGTATCCGGATAATATAAAAAGATGTTGCCAGTGTTGGTATTCTGTGTTAAAATGTATCTATTCGATGCGTTTTACTGGAGAGAGTGGGTGTTTCCCACTCTTTGCCTTTGTATAGGGAGGTATGGATGGCTAAAAAAAGCATATCTGAAATAGTGACAGAAATTGCCCTTCCGATTGTTCAGGAGGCGGGTTGTGAGCTTGTTGATGTAGAGTTTGTCAAAGAGGGTAGTGACTGGTTTCTTAGAGTTTATATTGATAAACCTGATGGGATATCCTTGGACGATTGCGAAAGTGTAAGCAGGCCATTGAGTAAAAAGCTAGATGAAATAGATCCAATTTCCCATAATTTTTATTTGGAAGTATCTTCACCCGGATTGGAAAGACCCTTTAAAAAGCCTCGTGATTATACTAAGGCCATCGGAAGCCTTATTGAAATAAAATTATTTAAAGCTGTTGACGGTACCAAAAGATTTGAAGGTGAGCTTCTTGCCTATGATGGACAAAGCATTACCATAAAGACAGAGAAAAATGAAAATCATCAGTTTATGATGGAACAGATTTCAAAAGCAAAAAGAGTAGTTAAATTTTAATTTGGAGGTATTTAAAAGATGAGCGCTGAGTTGCTTTTCGCCCTTAATCAATTAGAGAAAGAGAAGGGCATAGATAAGGATATTTTGATTGACGCAATAGAACAAGCGTTAATTTCAGCGTATAAAAGAAACTTTGGATCTGCTCAGAATGTAGAAGTAAATATTGAAAGAACTACAGGTGAGATTAGAGTTTATGCTTTAAAAACTATTGTTGAAGATGTTACGGATACCGCGACAGAAATGTCTCTTGAACAGGCAAAGCGTTTTGGAGCGGATTTTGAAATCGGTGATATGGTTGAGGTTGAGGTTACACCCAGAAAATTTGGGCGTATTGCAGCTCAGACAGCTAAACAGGTTGTTATGCAACGTATTCGCGAAGCAGAGCGCGGCCTTATATTTGACGAGTTCTCAAATCGTGAGGAAGATATTGTAAACGGCGTTGTAAGCCGTTTTGACAGGAAAAATATAGTCATTGATTTAGGTAGGGTGGAAGCGGTATTACCGCCATCCGAACAAACTCCCGGCGAGAAATATAATGTTCATGACCGTATAAAAATCTATGTTATAAATGTTAAGAAGACCAATAAAAGTCCTCAGATTTATGTGTCCAGAACCCATCCAGGCCTTGTTAAAAGGCTGTTGGAGCTAGAGGTTCCGGAAATTGCCGATGGAACGGTAGAAATAAAGACTATTGCTCGTGAAGCAGGATCTAGAACAAAAATTGCTATTTTTTCCCGCAATGAGAATGTTGATCCTGTAGGTGCCTGCGTAGGCCAGAGGGGTAGCCGTATCAGAGCTATTGTTGATGAGCTTAAGGGTGAAATGATAGATGTAATTAAATGGAGCAATAATGCGGAAGAATATATAGCTGCAAGCTTAAGCCCGGCCAAGGTGCTTCAGGTAACTCTAGATGAGGAAAGCAAGGTGGCGAGAGTTATAGTTCCTGATTTTCAGCTTTCATTAGCAATAGGTAAGGAAGGCCAGAATGCAAGACTTGCTGCAAAGCTTACAGGCTGGAAAATTGATATAAAGAGTGAATCACAGCTAAGAGACCATATTGAAGCTCAACTGTTCACTTCAGACACATTATATGGTGATGAAGATAATGGGGATGAGCAATATGATATTATAGAAGGACAAGAGGAATATTCCGAACCGGTTGATGAAACAGATGCCGAGATAGAGGAAGCACAGGACGAGGAATAATACACCATTAAGAGGACGAGAGCATGAAAACTAAAAAAGTGCCCATGAGACGTTGCGTGGGATGCCGTGAGATGAAGGATAAAAGGCAGTTGCTAAGAGTTGTAAAGAACAACGAAGGAGAAATATTTGCAGATCCTACCGGAAAGAAGAATGGTAGAGGGGCATATATTTGCAAGGACCTAGAGTGTTTTAATAAAGCTCGAAAAGCTAAGAGCCTAAGCCATGAGTTTTCCTGTGAGATTCCCGATGAGGTTTATGACTCAATAACGAAGCAATTGGAGGGCTATGTGGGAAAATAAAATTTATTCTTTTATCGGGCTTGCCAGAAAGGCCGGTGCAATAGTAACGGGCGAAGGGCTTACCGAACAGGCCGTAAAAAGAGAAAAAGCACTTTTAGTGCTTGTTACTCATGATGCGTCCATAAACACAAGAAAGAAGATTGAGGCAGCTTTGTACGACAAAAATATACCACTGCTTGAATTCGGACATAAGGAAAAGCTGGGGCATATGCTGGGGAAGACCTTCTTTTCAGTGATTGCCGTTACCGACAGGAGCTTTGCTAAAAGAATAATAGAACTGATTGAACAAGAACACAATAATGACAATACCGCACACGGGGGTGGCTTTTTTGAACAAACCAAAAATTCATGAGCTGGCAAAGGAACTGAATGTTCAGAGCAAAAGGCTTATGGAAAAACTTAATGAAATAGGCATTTATCCAAAGAGTCATATGACTACATTGGAGGACGATGAGCTGGATAAATTGTATAAGCATATTGGCGTTGTTAAGCGTCAAAAAGAAGATGCTGATACAACTCGTAGTGACTCTGAGTCTAAAGCTGATTATGCGGATAAGGCAAAAAAGAATGCGCCCCGTATTATTAGAAAGACTGAGGTTATTTTCCATGACGATATTCCTCGTATGGAAAATAAGGAGAATAAAGAGAAGAAAAACTTTATACGTTCCTCGGAAAGTAATGATGGGCTTATGGCCGGATTTACAAGAGGGCGCGAAAATCTGGTAACGAATGTTAAGAAGCGACAAAAGCAGGAACCTGTTAATCCTAAAGAGGAACCTAAAATTGTTGCAAAAGTCCAGCCGGACATTTTTTCTGATGTACCAAAACAACCTGTTGACGATATATTAAGTGTTAAAAAAGTAAAGGTTAAACCCGAAAATACAGACAACAACATGGAAAGCATTAATGCTAAAGAGCAGGAGAATATGCAGAAAGAAATAGTATTTGATGAGACCGAAATTCAGTCGGTAAAAAAGGTTGAGAAGGCTGCTGTAAAAACACCTGTAAAGGTAGAAGCCCAGGAAAAGAAAGAAGCAAAGGACGACGAGATCGTTACCGAGGCAGCTGCTACAAAAACAGAAAAGGCTAGAGACAAAAAGATTGATGAAGAGAAGCCTGTTTCTGTTGAGAAGGAAGTTCCAGAGCTGGAGCAAATCGCGAAACCACAACAGGAAACCCCTAAACCACAGGAAAAAACAAGTGGACAAACTCAGCTCCGCAGTGAAGCCAAACCCCAGGACGGACCATCCCGAAACTACGACTTCCCGGGTCATAGCCAGGGGGAAGCAAAGTCGGGCAATCAGGGTCAGCGCCAAGGCGAATTTAAACCAAAGGGTGGCGGATATCAAGGACAGAACCAGGGAGAATTCAGACCTCGCGATGGTGGATATCAAGGCCAGCGCCAGGGCGAGTTCAGACCTCGCGATGGTGGATATCAAGGCCAGCGCCAGGGCGAGTTCAGACCTCGCGATGGTGGATATCAAGGCCAGCGCCAGGGCGAGTCCAGACC